>LUJR01000039.1 GCA_001689515.1 Bacteroidales bacterium M7 | reverse complement strand
GCTACTGACCCCTTTTTACCATGCGCCCTAACAATGGCCTAACAGTGTCAAATCTTGGCATTACACCCAAAAGGAAATCCCTTGTAAATCAGCGATTTACAAGGGATTGGGATTGTTCCAGGCGGAGAGAGAGGGATCCATATCGCATGTTTTAGTAAAGATGCGATATGGGATATTGCTTGTATTCAGAATGTTAGACGTTTGCATTTTTTTCTGATTGTAGGGCTTGCGTCTGAAATTCGTCTATAGACTGTGTATGTTTGGAAACATATAACACAGTGTGTGTCTTTGGATTAAGATGGTGTTTATTATTCTCTACTGTATTTTTCAAGTGATTTTTTGAGCCACTCAATCATAGTATCTTTGTCAGCCAAACGTGCCTCAAGAATTTCTATCTGCTTTTTTAACCCGGCTATTTCGTTTGCTCCAGATTGGTTGTAGAAGTCGTGAGCTGCAATTTGTGAGCTGTCGCAATCCTTTATCGTGATACTTCTATCTGACGGAGTGGTGAAATAGTCAAACAGATTGCAATCTAAGATAGCATTTATTCGTTGTATCTTGTCCGTTGATAGAGACTCCTTTTCGAGAATATTTTTTCTGATATTTTGCGGACTCATATTGAGTTGCCTTGCTAAATAAGCACGACTCAAATGCTTTTCCTCAAGAATTTTTTCAATAAGTCGTCCAAGATGTATTGACGATACGCTGTTTTGCATAATATAAATATTGTTAAAATACTACATATATAGTAGTAATGCAATACTAATATAGTATATTTGCGTTGTTGAAATAAATAAAATACAAATATACAATAAAATCTGAGTTAGAATATGCCAATCATCTACCGTAACCAAACCACGCTTGGTCGAGGTTGTTCAACTGAAATCAACATTTTCGGGACGTTGCGCTCGCTGGATATCGGTGAAACCGTAGAACTGCCAGCTCCTTTTTATGATGCCATCCGATCAGGAGCGACAAGATTAAAGTTGCGAGGCCTGTGCATATCGACTCATATCGACAGATCTGGTCCCGAACCACTCATTATTGCGAAAAGGGATGGGTGACCTTTGTACCATGAGAAACTGACTCTAAATTTGACATCACATCACAGAATCGAAGCCAATGATACCAGTACAAAAATTATATGAGGCAACGGATAGCGGTCTGGATATTCTTGCGCTGCATTATCCTGATGTAAGGGAGCAGCAGTAAAGAACATGCCATTCAAGGCACGTCCAGGAGAGCGCACACCTTCTGCACGTGTGAAGCTATATAACCGCAACCAATACCGTGTGTGGATTCTTGCTGATTTTGGTGACGATGGAAAGGGTGTAGACCCTCTGACGGTACACATGCGTGAGACCGGGCTTCGCTTCGGTGAGGCTATTTTGGATCTGGCACAGAAATTCGGCGTTACTGACAGCCTTGACAAATCGGTAAATAAACCCGACATCCGCAAGACACCTGCTGGAGATCGTAAAGACGGTGACTGTTTTTGGGAGTTCAAGGAAGCATTTACAGACGAAGAGCTGAAAGTGATGGGTCCTTCCGTCACGCAGGGCGATTGCGATGCGCTCAACTGGCACTCATGTCAGTATGTCGCTACGGTGAAGAACGGCGAAATAACTTATAGGTATTCCACCGGAAATTTTCCGATATTTATGCGAGAATGTCGGTTTACGGACAAGGGTGATAATGAGGATGTGTTTTATAAAGTCTACGAACCGCTCAATCCTGACAAGCAATGGCGGTTTTCGTATAGACCGGCAGGTAAGAAACCGAGAGAATACACTAACGGGCTTCACGAGCTGATAGCCGCGTATAAAGCTCTCAATGACGAGGAGGAGAAGCGGTTCAGGACGGATCCTGGCAATGAAAATGCCAAGTACAGACCGAAGAAAATTCCTGAGGCAATCATATGCTCGGGCGAACGTGACAGCCTGTGTGTTAAGTCAATGGGATATTATCCGTTGTGGTTCAATTCGGAAACTTACAATCTGTCGGTTGATGAATATACCGAGCTGATGAAATATGTGGATGTACTCTACAACATACCTGATCTGGATCAGACAGGGCGTAGACGCGGTGCCGAGCTTGCTCTTAAATTCATAGACATACGCACGATATGGCTGCCTGAATGGCTGACCACCTATCTTGATAACCGAGGAAAGCCACGTAAGGACTTCAGAGATTGGAACGAGTTGCGCCCCTATAGGAGCGATTTCAAGGAGCTGCTGGCGACGGCTACCCCTGCCATATTCTGGACCAAGACATGGGAGAAAAAGAAAGGCGATGTCTACAACATCAACGCGGAGGCTTTGGCTGAATTTCTGCGTTTGAGCGGATTTCATCTGCTGGCTGATGAAAGAGGAGAGCCTACTGATGAGATAATCAGGATTGATGCCAACGTGGTAAAGACCGTATCTATGCGCTCGGCAAGGGAGTTCGTGAAGCGATGGGCTTTGGAGACAGGTCGTCCCGACCGTCTGCGTCGAGCCATCATGACCACTGAGTTGCTTGGCTCCAAAGGATCGGATCTGCTGTCACCTGTCAGGCTTGATTTTTCAGACAGCACATCTACATCACAGACCTTCTATTTTGACGGTTGCTCAGTGGAAGTGACAGCCGACGGCATAGAGAAACTTGACATCCGCAAGGTGCTCAACGGCCGTTATGTGCGGGAGAAATCATTGATACGGCATAAATTCTCACCGCTGCCTGATATGTTTGATATAACATCGACAGATCCGCGCAACCCCGACAGTTATGACATTGAAATCAAAGCGATGCCTTCATACTATTTCAGGTATTTAGTTAACGCCTCTCGCATATACTGGCGCAAGGAATTAGAGGAGAGCATGGACGCTTTGCCGCCTGAAGAAGCGGCTAAATATCGGGAGGCACATCACTTCGACATTGCCGGTCCTATGCTGACTGAGGATGAAATACGCATCCAGAAAAAGAGCCTTATTAACAAGATATTCGCGATAGGTTATCTGTTGCATAGATTTAAGTCATTGACGCGCCCATGGGCTCCATTCCTTATGGATAACACTATCTCTGATCAGGGAGTTGCCAATGGTGGTAGTGGCAAGTCGTTTCTGATAAATGCCATTTCGCGCATACTTCCCAAGGTGGAGATGGACGGTCGAAACTACAAGGTATTGGACGGCGATTTCGCTTTCTCGATGATAAATGACGAGACACGCCTTGTTTTCGTTGACGATATAATTCCTCGTTTCCCTGTGGACCGGCTCTATAATCTGATTACAGGATCACTCAATGTCAACCGCAAGCAGGAGAACGCCTATGAAATGGATTTCAGCTCAAGTCCTAAATTCGTGCTGGCAACGAATTATGCTCTGCCTGACTTTTCAGGATCTACACGCCGGCGAATACTGTTTGTCAGCAATTCCGACTACTACCATGCCCAAAGTGAGGGCAACGACTACCGCGAATCGCGCAATATTGCTGACGATCTCGGCTATCCTGGACAGCTGCTTACCAACGACTATCCTGAGAACTTGTGGAATGCCGATCTTAATTTCTGGATGCAGTGCTTGAGGTTTTATTTGTCTGTGGCTCCGCTCAATATGAAGCTCGAGCCTGACATGGAGAATATCATGGTAAGGTCCAAGAAGCAGATGATGCTTGCTGGATTTGAGGAGTGGGCTAATGTCTACTTCTCCAGAGAGTCAAATAATCTTGATACTGAGTTGCGAAAAGACCAGGTTATGTCTGATTATGAGACACAGGCAAGTGCAAAGAAGGTTTCACCGCATGCCTTCACAAAGTCCCTAAAAGCATTCTGCTCTATATGCCCATGGATAGCCGAGTTCAATCCACCGTCAATATCCCATACTGATGGACGCATCACCCGACGGGTAGCAGACCGTTTCAATCCTAACCGCACGGTAATAGTAGAACACTATTATATAAAGAGTGTCCCGGATTTATGTAAAGCCGAGACCGAAGATATGGCTGATAAACAGGCAGCACAACCATCATCGAAATTGTTTAGCGATGATGACCGCCCTGAGGATGACCTTCCATTTTGACGATATATGAGTAGTTTAATTACTGTGATGACTGATGGCTTTTCTGCCAAATGCAGCCGTGAGCCTGTGAAGGTTCCGGCTGCACATCATGGCCTCAACGGCGCGGACGCGGCAAGCCTTCGCCCGGGTTCGACTCCCGGAGAGGCCACAAAATACAGTGTGTGGATAGAATGGCAACGACGTGCTATCCTGGGAGGCTACGGCGGCAAGGTGGCTCGCATTAAGCAACGCTTCGGCATAGAGGGCATCACCGTTAACTGGCACAGCCGTTTTCCCGTCGCCGAGGCTGATCTGCCCGACCTCCGCGCCATAGAGCAGCTCGGCTATATACGCATACTGTCGCTAACCCCTGCGAATATATCCACCCTATAATATCAACACACATGAATCCCAACCCAATCACCAGGATCAACGGCATCGACATCGTGACCGTTGAAAAGGACGGCGAGACTTATCTGCCTGTCACTCCTATCTGCAATGCTATCGGCATAGATGCTAAGGCGCAGCGCGACAAAATCCAGAATGATGAATTTTTGGCACCAGTCGGGGTGCTCAGCCCCTCGGCTGGTGCCGATGGCAAGAAGTATGAGATGTTTTGTATCCCTATTCGTTACGTGTTCGGATGGTTGTTTTCGATCAACCCGAAAAACGTAAACGAGGAAAGCCGTGCGTCTGTCATCGCGTATCGTCGCGAGTGCTACGATGTATTGTGGCAGCATTTTGTCGGTGCGGCGCTTAAGGCTGCCGAGCGGTCGCGCCTCGAGGCTGACCTGCTGCGCGAACGCGGTCAGCTGCTCGAGCAGTCGCGCGTGATCAAATCAGAGATACGCGAGATAGACGAGAAACTTACGGCACTCGCCAAGGAACGCACCGACCCACAGCCCTCGCTTTTCTGATTCCTGAAACTGTCAACCATTTAACTCGATATAACTATGTCTCAAGAAAATATTGTAAATGAATCCTCAAGTGCTGTGGAAGCTGATTGCAGTGCTCAAGATTTGATGCTCCAGCTTGCCGACAAGATTGAGGCTTGGGCACGTCTTGATGATCAGAACCGAGGCGCGATCTTAATCACCGCCGATGAAGTCGGTGTATATGGTGCTCCGGTTGGTCGTCATCGCGTCTTGGTTGAGACGATGACACGGCATTTGATGGCACGTTCGCCAATTCGGGAGATTATACGTGAGGCAGAAGCCGAAGCAGCCAAGCAGCAAAACACCATAGCCCTCGCTCACGATATCAGACGGAAGCAAAGAAAATGACAAAGATATAATGTGAGCATTTGCTTTTCTGATTCCTGAAACCATCAACCATTTAACACTATATTACTATGTCTCAAGAAAATATTGTAAAAGAATCCTCAAGTGCTGTGGTAGCTGATTGCAGCACGGAAGACCTGTCGAGGGATATATTCAAAAAGTTATCGCGCTGGGTCTCCATGGATGAGCAAAACCGTGGAGCATTCTTAGTCGTCACAGATAGCCGTAATGTCGGCGGAAGTGTGGTGGGTCTCGCTGAAGTTGTGGCTGCTGCGGTGGCTACCGAAGCAGTAAGCTCCGAGCCATTCCGAAAGATATTCTATCTGGCATCCGAAACACTCAAGCTGCAAAGTGCCATGACAGGAGATGCACCATCAGACGGAAGCAAGGAAAATGACAAAGATATAATATGAGCATTTCTATTCGGAATGTTATTGATAATGCAAGTTGGTTTCCCCTGCGCCGTGATGGCGCGGGGGATTTTTCGCATAAAACATATGTTGATATGACATACAGCGACATATATATGGCACGAAACGCCCTGCCTCCGCGATGTGGCTGGAGGCAGGGCGTTGATGTGTGTGCTCTGATTGGGCGCGGTCAGTCGTCTGTTGAGCCGTCGGGGGCAGCCGCGTCTATCTCGTCGGCATGCGCCTCGAGTCGGCGCGCTATGTCCCTGAAGGCTTCCGCTAACTGGTGGTATTCCTCTTGTGTAAATCCTTTCTGGCGGTTGAGCACCATGTTGCTGTTGAGCTTCTGAGAGAGCCACGCATGCGTCTTGTGGAAATACTGACGTGCGAGCTGTGATTTGTTGAGCAATCCCTTAAGTTCAAGGAACGCGACCCACACCGCCCCTGATTTGATGGTCACATGCTGGGCGCGTCTGATTTCGGGGTCGCATAATTCTTCAAATGTAATCTTCTTGTCTGCCATGTTATAAGGAAATTTATTAAATTTGCCCCCGTCTGTCACCCGGGGTCCTTTGTTAATCATCTGCTAAGATGTAGAGCAGAGCTCTGATTTGGTTGACTGTCGGTTGATTTCTCTTATTCTCTATCATTGCAAGTAGGTCGAGTATTCGGGAAATCAACCATTTTTTGTGTGTCATGTCATATACACCTCCTTTCTTGTTTGGGTTAATCTTACACTACAAAGGTAGTAATAATTTTGTAAATAACAAAATTGTAAATGTATTTTTTTGAAAAAATTTTGCAGTTTCCGAAATTTCCCTTACTTTTGCCATTGCTAAAACTAACAAGCGGTAATCCGCTTCCGTCGGGCATCGGTCAATTGCTCGGACATCACAAGTCACGGGCTATTTTTATGCCCTGATTACATACAAGCCTATACGGCTGCCATATCCGCATACAATTATTGCTCTTCGGAGCGGTGCTTGTTGGTTTTAGCGAACGGGATATGACAGCCGTTTTTCTGTCTATAAGCTAAAACCAACAAGCACATGCAAGACACAAACAACAATGCAGCGGAGCGCACGCGCTCATGTTCCTCGGCAAAGGTGGCAGCCCTGATGATAGAGCTGGGCGAGACCATCCGCGAGGAAATGGACACGGTGGCTACGACGGTACGCGCCGACGGCCACATCATCTTCAACATCTACGGCGGTACGGTCACCATCCACATCACCGACCCCGCCGACAGCGCGAAAGGAGGTCAGGCATGAAACGAGGTATTCCCGCCACGGCAGTCATCCCTGCCGTGATGCCATATTTTGATTCCATGGACAAGGCATATGAATCTTTGGTCATGGTCTATGCTTATACTATCGGTCTGAGGGATGAGACGGCTTTTAGTGCATATCAGGAAGAGTTGCGCGATGTCGGTGCATTGCTGCAAGCTCTGAGTCCGTCAAATGTCAAACGATATTTATCATCAGCCAAAGAATCATAGGAATATCCGGTAGGCATTTTACATTGCCATGACAGGTGGAAAATCAAGAAGATTTGCCACCTGTTTGTTTTTTCGCTTCCCACGTATATGTTGATATGTCCAAAGATACATTTCTTCTTTTATTGTTGAAATAAATAAAAGTATTATGTCTGGCAGTGTGCTATTTTAGCCAATCTTAACATTTGGACCTGAATTAAATCGGCATTTCGTTAACATTTGCGCCTGGAGTGGCAATCTTGCCTCTGACGGCTCTCGGTGATTTCGCCCCACACCCCATTTTTGGTACAAAAAAGTGTAAATGTGTAACACAATTGGTTTCAGGCGAAAAATCCCAAAATCAGAGCGCGAGAGGCATTATTATTGTTACACTTTTGTTTTTGTAACTTTATATAGAGAAGTGTAAAAAGTGTAACAAAATAAGAGGTAATTAGACAGTCTTGGAGAGGGTTTTGGTGTTACAGTTGCTGTTACACACGGTTACAATTATGTCATGTAACATCGTTGATGAATGTATGTATTGATTAGCAGCGAGTTACGGTTTTAATAGGTGCTGTTACAGAATCTACACTTTTTTGTACGAAATATCTCCACCGTCAGCAAAAATTACACTTTCCTGGCGAAAATTCCCTTATGAAACATTAACGCTGCGGATTTCATATACTTTAAGAAATTTTATAAATTCGCGTCTGTCTTAATTTCTTGCTATGATGATTACTACGAGGATTGAAGTCCCGGAGGTACTGGCACAGTATGCCCGGGGCAAATACCATGATGATGAAGCGGGAGCCGTCCGTTTCCCTGACAGTTCGGACATCTATGTGCTGCTTTATGACCTGCTGAGTCTGCGCCCTGAAAATGCCAAGCCCGTGGATGCCGGCAATCTTACGATTGCATTGCCTGACCGCAGGGACGGAAGGGCAGGCGGAGGCAAGGATCCGCGGCGTTACAACTGGTTGTCCGGGCGGGCATCCAAGGTGCTTGCTGACCGTCTGCGTGTGCTGATGTGGGCTGAGCTGCATGCGTTTCTTGACGAGCAGAAACATCTGCGCGGCATCAATTACATAGACTCGATCTGCATCTTCCGCCACCGCTACGGCATAGAGGCTCTGAGCGAGGAAGCGATGTTCAAGCACTATCAGAGGTGGAAGTGCCGGGAGCGCCGCAGTGCCAAGCGCGGGTACAGGTTTAAAGCGAGGAGTTAAAAACATTTAAATCGCCACAAAAATATTACTCACCGAGTGCCTTGATTTGTCCTCCCGAAGGGATATTTCGCGGAAAAAATGAGGATGTCGCTAAAAATCAAACTGTTATGAATAATGAAATAAACATGTCGATGGCGTTGACCGTACCATGTGAGCTTGCTTTGTTGCCGTTGAGCAGCATATGCTGGTTTGCAGAGTCATACCGTACTGCTGACATCAGCCTGGCAGGGGATGTGATGGAAATTCCCATAGTCCCGGGCTCCCTGACTTTCCGTGATGAAAGCAGCTCCGAAGGCTACAAGAAAACCGTTGCAGCTAATGTGGCAGATACAGGGGTGCATATGATGCAACGGTTGAGAGTTATGTCTCTGACAGATTGTGTGGCAGTGTTCAGGGACGGCAGAGGGATAGCCCGTGTGTGCGGTTCTCCTGAGCATCCTCTTAATTTGACATGTGAAATTTGCAACGGTTATATCTCGCTATCGCTTACAGGGGTTGACACGCATCCCAATCTGATATTGAAGCCGTAACGTCCTTGTGACATCATATTATAGAGACTTAATTTGCGATAAAAAGATTTATCGCAGTGGAAAGACTACAGTCTCTCATAAATGGGGCGTGTTGTGTACGCGCCCGTGAATATGCCCACTTGATGGGCGTGATCCTTCCGGCAGTGACGAGCGGTCGCCTTGATGTCGTGGACCGCATGCTCCAGGGTGCGGATCTGCCCACGAGTGTTATTAACGCCACTGCTGCCAATACATGCAGCAGCTCATGGCATCTTGACGATCTGGCTCTTCCAGACAATACAGTTGCCGTCATCAGACTTGAAGGCTTCCTTTACTCATGGGTGACGTTACATGTCATCGATGCTCTGGAGGCGGCTTTTAGCAATCCCAAGATTATAGGGATTATTCTCCGCATAGACGGACCCGGTGGTATGGCATCGCATGTTGACCGTCTGGCTTCCATGATAGCAACGGCACCCAAGCCTGTTGCTACAGTGTGCGAAGGGTCGATGTGTTCTGCCCATTTCTGGATCGGAACGGCAGCATCCCGTGTTTTTGTAGATTCCAAGCTTGCCGAAGTCGGCAGTGTCGGCACGATGATGTCATTTTTCGGTCTCAAGAAATTCTATGAGACCAACGGCATAGATTACCGCGATATATATCCCGACACGTCCGATCTCAAAAATGTAGCCTACCGCCAGCTGTGGGAGAAAGGGGACGAAACGCTGATAAAGGAGAAGCTTGAGAGAATCCAACGGATATTCTGTGAAAGCGTTGCTGCTAATACGGGCATAGAATATGACGAATCATCGCCCCTTTATCGTGGTGCCACTTTCTACGCTGACGAAGCTCTGCGCATGGGCATAGTGGATCAGAAGGGTGGACTGGATGACGCTGTCACATGGATTCTTGCCGAGAGTATAAAGTCCCAGATAGAAGAAGAGTTTAACCAACCATAATAAACACTCATTATTTTTCTTTACACATGGATATAAAGAATTTTTTCCCTGCTATCAAGGCGATACTCCACATTGATGCCTTCAGCAAAGGTGATGACGGTAATGAATTCCTCACCGCCGAAGAAAAGCAGCTTCTGCTCGGCTACGGGTTTGGTCAACCTTTCGTAGACAGAGTGGTGGCAGCCCTCAAGGAGACAGACACGGAAGGCCGTGCCGCCGATGATCCGGATGACAAACGCATAGCCCTCATGTCTGGGCTGCTGTCAGAGCTGACCGCCAATCTTGACGCAAAGACCGCCGAAGTGGCTGCTCTCAAGGAGAGCAAGGCTGCTGATGCCAAACTGCTTGGCGAGGCTGAAACACGTATCAAGACCCTCACGGACAAAATCGCCGCACTGTCGGAGCTTCCGGACTTTACCGCCGGAGTCAAAGCGCCAGCTGATGCTGTAGATGTCAACGACACCAAACAGCTGATGGGACTCAAGGGCGATATGTTTGCCCTTGACCGTCCGTACAATGCCCGTGCCCGCGCCGCCATGCTCGCCCAGCAGGGTGTGATGGTCGTCGCTGCTCCGCTTGAAAGCTCTATCGACTACAGGCGTCTCAACGATGACCTCGGTGCCTTCTACCGCACTCCGTGGCGTGATCGCTTACAGTCGTATATCGCCACGCTGCCGTCGCTTGAGAAGCTGTTCCCGCTCGAGAGCGGTCATCAGCACATGGATACCTTGACATCCATATGGCTCGGTGAGATGTCGCAGCCCGAAAACACCGTAGGCTCGCAGTTCTCGCAGCTCGTAAAGGGTAAATTCGAGTTTGATACCGAAACCCTGCTCATGTACGGAGTGCAGTTCACGCATCTGTTTACCGACATGAAGACTCTCGAGCGCAGCTGGATCGGTTCGCTCAACCGCGAGGGGTCCGGTGCTATCAAGTGGTCGTTTATCGAATACCTGCTTGCACGTGTTGCAGAGAAGCTCCACAACGAGCGTGAACAGCGCCGCGTAAACGGTGTGCGCAAGAATCCCACGCCCGGCATTCCCGGACGTGCCAACGAAGCTGCCGATGGTCTCTACGAATACATCCGCAAGCGCATAGAAGGTTATATCGATTTCACTCCCGACGGCGGACATACAGGGCGCACCGTGTATCAGATCAAGCCTTTCGAACTGGGTGAAATCACACCCGGCAATATCGGCGAAGTGCTCTACCGAGGCACCTCAATGATCCCCGCCGAGTGGCGCGACACTGGACGTATCGTGCTCTACATGCCCTCCCACATGATCCCATGGTACCATAAGTGGCTTGAGACCCACAACGGTAAAAACATGGACTATAAAGCCGGCGTGATGTATGTATGGGAATATCCCAACGTCAAAATCGTTTCTGTGCCAAACGCCGACAGCCACCACCGTCTCATCTGGACGTTTGACGGCAACCTCAAGACCTATGAGCAGGCAGCCGGCGAGATGCTCAAGTTCCAGCTTGAGCAACAGGACTGGACGCTCAAGGTGTGGAGTCTATGGAAAGAGAGCCTACAGGCGTAGGTCGTGGGCTTCAAATACGAGAGCAAAGAGGAGATGGACGGTTCTCGTCAGCTCATCTGGACCAACGAGTACGACCGCGGCATGACCGACTATATCGCTGCCGAGCCGGATAAAAACCCCTCGGTGCTTCTCCACCGCTCAGTATCGACGGTGCGCAACACATCCGAGTTCGAGATTACTGACATAGCTGATGCCAAGGTGGGAGAAGTTGTCAGTCTCCGTTGCGGTGCTGCCGGCGGTCATGGTGTCAAGATTTCCGTAGCCGGGGTGTTCTCGCTGCTGTCGGCCGCATGGCAGCCTGGAGTAGGGGACACCATCACCCTGATGAAACGTGCCGACGGTAAGTTTATCGAGCTGGGACGCGCTACAGCATCAGGACCCGCGCTCCAGATTGCACCTGATGCGACAGCCCTTGACTTCACCGGCTCCAACGAGTTTGTGTGTGGTGTCAACACCCAGCCCACCGAGATTACAGACATAGCGGGTATGACTCCCGGAGTGGTCTATACCCTATATGGTAACGGCAAGGGCGCGAATGTAACCACTATCAAGAAGGGTGACAAGTTTGCGCTTACAGCAGACATCAGCCTCAAAGACGGTGCATCGATCAAGCTCGTCAAGGGTAATGCCGAGACCATACACGAAGTTTCACGCTCATAAGCCTCGGGGAGGGGCATGTAGCCCCTCCCTGTTTTTCTAATCTTTAAAAACCACCAATATGGATTACTGCAAAGTTTCAGTGCATCGTGCGCCCGGCAGTCCGGGCATAGCATTGCAGATGCGCGATGAGATAGATATTATCGATGTGGAGGACATCGCATATTTTCCTCCACGCGATGCCGGCGGCGTGAAACTTGCCGGAGACATCGTATTGCTCCCTGACCGTTATGCCATCAGCCTGTATGTCACACCCGGCACTGCCGAGGTTACATCAGCTGCCGAGGGCGACACCGACCAGGTAGGTTTCAAACCGCAGCTCAAGGGCAACCATCCCGGTAACAGCATAGAGGTGCGCGAGTTCAAAGCCAACTACCTTAACCGCAAGGTTATCGTGGTGATGCGCTACTGCAACGGCCGCCCAGCCGATATAATCGGTTCGCCCTGCAATCCGTGTGTGCTGACACCCTCGCTGACAGCCAACGGCGAAAGCACCATCAATGAGATAACTTTCGCCCAGATCAGCCGTGGTGACGACATCGGTATCTACGAGGGCACACTGCCCCGCGAAGAAGCCGTGGGCGTGGTGGAAGCAGATGCCACCAAGGTGGTTTACACCGCCGACGGTTGCTACCAGTTGTCAGGCTCGGCTGCCATATCCGTCATAGAGGGCGGTCAGCACGGCTCTGTCGTGACCTTGCTCGGCACCGGTGGAGCATCCAGTGCCCCTACAGTAGTGTCAGGAGGCTCGCTGATGCTCCGTGACGGCAAGACATTCGTCGGTGAGAACGGTGCACAGCTGACACTCCGTGCCTTTGCGACATCTGCCGACAGTGTCGTGTGGATCGAGACCGACCGCTACAATCCCGCTTGAAATTACTGCATAGTTTAGGAGTTTTTCATAGTTGATTATTGGATTTATAGGAATGGAATGCGCCCGGTTGTGAAGCCGGGCGCATTTTTTTGTGTCCTATGGCGGCGTAAATGTGTGGATTATCTTTGTGACATACAGATTTCTGACATATGAAGCAAGAAATTACAGATTACCTGAAAGGTCCACGCCTCTACCGTGACGGAGTGGCATTGTATGCCCGATATGGCACGAACAGGATGCTGGCGAGGCGTTTTGCTCTGGATGAATCACAGAGCAATCGTGATATTCTCAATGAGGAACTGCGTAAGCTCGCCGGGCTTACGATGTCCGAGTTCGCCGGGCTGCCTCGTATGGCTGCTGCCTCTGGCAAAAGTGTTATGACAGCTGCATCAGACTATAGATGTTTGGTTTTAACAGGTCATCATGTCCCGTTGCAGCCTGTAGCTCCTGATGTGCAGAAAAAGTTGCGTTTCAGAGAGCGTTTCCCTTTCCTTTCCGAGCCTGACTGTCCGGACGTGTTGAAAGTGCTGGTCAATGATATGTTTTCTGCCCTGGATCGTTACAGGGAGAATCATCGGAAACTCGTAGCTGCCGGTGACGGGGATCTGATGACTGTAGAATCCAAAGCCGTCATTGATGACTACCTGTTTAACCGCATGGCATGGCGTGAGCTCGAGCATTACAGGTCTACAGGACAGCTTCTGGGTGAACTTGACAAAATCAAGGAGGCTATGTCTGCTGAGGATCCATCCACGCTCTCTGACCTCGAGCTTCAGAAAAAAATACACTCGGCACGGACTAATCTGCGCAAGGCTCAGAAAGCGTCAGAGTCTGCTGGGACTTCTGAGGAAAAAGACAGCGCAGACATGCGCGTTGCTTCTTGGACCGATCGCCTTTACAGGTTGAAATCGGAGATGGAGAATCGTAAAAAAAAATATTAGCCGAGATTGCCCGGCAGCGGAAATATCGCTTTCGGATGATGTCATATCTGTCCCGCCCGGGATGCAAGCCGTGTGACCGATCCGAAGCCGGTTATCAGATGCGCCGTATAGCCGTTGTTATAGCAGAACTTGAAAAACGATTTACATGTCTGACAGAGTAGATGACATAAGGACTCCGCAGCTGTATGACGGTATAGTTTTCGCAGATGAGCAGCTTGACGATCTGCGAAAACTTGCCGCTACAGGGCTGTCTCCTCAGGACATAGCCCGTGCCCTTGAACTTCCACAAAAAGACATAGACCTGTTTGTGGAAATGGCTCGTAAACCGTTGTCACGCATAGGACGGCTTATGGCAGAAGGTCGTGCTTACGGGCTTGCAAAGCCTCAGTTGACGGCATTTGAATCAGCTGAGGGAGGAAACTTGCAGGCTTTACAGACATTGATGAAATATCAAGACCGAAACCGTTTCCGTGAAATGATAGCAGCTGCCGATGATGATGAACTTTCCCTCTAAACCTCGCCCATCAAGAATTGATTTTGATGGGGTGACACGAGCCGGTATCGAGCGGATCCTGTCTACGCATACGCTTGATGCCCTGACACCTGCCGAACGGGAATATTACTCCCTGATGGAACTGGTGCGCGGTTTGCGTGCCAGAATGACCCATGCGGGAGGGCAAAAGATTGTAACCAAAGCCGGGATTATAAAGCTGCTCAAGTCCGATGCCTATGGGTTGTCTGATTGGATGGCACGTAAGGTATATGCTGATTCTCTTAACTTTTTTTATTCTCAGGATGACGTTACTCCCCGTGCATGGAGCAATTTTTATGCCGACCGTCTTGAGAAACTTGCCGATATGGCAGCTGCTACCGGGCATTTCAAGGATGCCAGAGGATTCTATAAAGAGGCTGCCAAACTCAGAGGATGCTATGATGCAGTAGCTCCGTCAATCCCCGATGAGCTGCTGAATCCTGCCACCATGGTCATATACACCACTGATGCCGCATCCATGGGTGCGCCGGATGTAGACCGTAAGGAGCTTGAGGCTTTCATCGACTCCATACCGGATGTGCCGGATAATGTGCGCCGACAGGCAAAGGAGGATGCCGGCATATTGAAACGAAACCTGCTTGATAAGATGCTCGCCGATGCAAAAGAGTTTGCCGAATCCGAAGAATAATGACCGCACCGCCCTGATGTATGGCTCTGCTGCCATGATGACGCTCGACTGGATTGACACGACTAATCTTGTGGCTGTCGCCGGACGTGGTACTGCCAAATCCACAGTGATTATATCGCGCAGATCCCGCAGGAGCGTGGAGCTTATGCCGGGTGCGCCACTTGCCATAGTGGCAAATACCTACTCCAACCTGATTAACAATATAATGCCAGCCGTCCAAAACGGTTGGAAGCTACAGGGATGGATTGAAGGTGTGCATTATATAAAGGGTAAACGTCCGCCGGATGAATGGGTCAGGCGTTGTTCCGTGATTGTTGACGACTATAAATACTGTTACTCGTTCTACAACGGAGCGGTGTTGTTTCTTGGCTCTCTGGATAATCCGTCGCTGATGGCTGGCAAGAGTGTGGTGCATCTGTTTTTTGACGAAGCTAAATATGCCTCTGATGCTCGTGCAGCCCGGGTGATGCCTGTACTTCGTGGCAATGCCATAGCATACGGCGGTTGTCACCTCTATGGTGGTGTCACTATCACAACCGATATGCCTGATGTGACGGAGGGTGAATATGACTGGTTTTTCCGCTATGCCGGGGAGATGGATCCGCAACGGATATTACGTATAGTACAGGCAGCCTCCGTGCGCAATGAGCTGCTGAAACGATATGCCGCCATGCAGCATATGGATGAGCCGGCAGCTCCGTCAGTTATCGCATCGCTTGAGAATGATCTGGCATATTATGACAAAGCTCTGGTGAAGCTGCGCAAAGGGCAGACCTATTTCGTAAATCTCTCGAGTTTTGCCAATATAGACATATTGACTCCTGGTTATATCGAACGACTGTATAACGGAGCTCTCGAGCGGCCTGAGTTCCTTAAAAGTGTCGTGGGCATGCGCCCGTCGCTTAAACGGGAAATGCGTTTCTACACTCTGTTTGATCAGAGACATAAATATTTTGACGGCACGGCAAACGGTCTGCCTGCTGCTACATCACGCGATTTACGTTATCTTGATCCTGACTGTGCCATAGATGGCGGCATGGACTTCGGCAATATGATGTCATTGGTCATAGGTCAGGATGGCGGGACATCATACCGGGTGCATTGCAACTTCTATGCGCTGCCCCCGGCTTGGCTAAGGGAACTTGCCGACCAGTTCGTAGAGTTCTTCAACCCACACCGCCATAAGGTGCTTAATCTCTATTATGACCGTGCCGGCAATAACTATGCCAAGCAGGGAGAGGATATGGCTGGCAAGTTCAAGCAGATGGTAGAGCGCAGAGCTGACGGATCGCGTACTGGCTGGACTGTCAATCTCAAAAGCCGAGACCAGGCTGTAATCAAGCAGAATGCAGAGTATAATTTCATGTATGAGCTTATGGACGGACATAACAACCGTCTGCCCCGGCTGTTGGTGGATGCTGTCAATTGCGCCGAGATGGTCAGCAGTATCGAGGGCGCACGTGCTGAAATCAAATACCGGGGTGCGCAGAAAATAGTGGCAAAGGTCAAGCGCACTGAGAAACTTGAGCCTAAGAAGCTGCCACGACTGTCGACCAATTTCTCCGATGCCTTCAAATACCTTATGATGCGTACTGACTGGATCGCAGCCTCACGTCCAGAGTCTGTGTCTGCCGTGCCTGGTGTGGCGGTGGCGGTAGACTCCTGGCTTGAAGGCAAGAGTCGCTGAAAGCTATTAGCCATTTGTTACTTTTAGTTTGGTTGTTGGAGCCAGTGGCCGTCGTGATGACGGCTGCCGGTTACTCATATTTCACCATTTGGCTACCGGTGCGCACTGGCGCGATTCAGAGTGTGTCGCACTCTGCGCATAGTGTCGGATTTTGGATTTTTATTTTTGCAAGATGATAAATGGCTGGAAAACAGATGTATTGCAAATTTTAGAGCAAAATGGATTTTATGGATTTTCTGACGGTTTGATTGTCCTATGCTCGGCGGTGCGTGTGGTGTATTTTTGCATTATAAACCGTTTCGCAATGGAATTTTTAGATCCGATATTCGGCAATTTTGATTTTACGCCATTTCAGGCTCATGCAGCCTGGATGTTTATCGCCTATGTAGCTACAGTTGTGGCGATGGCTGTGGATTTTGTGTGCGGTGTGCGGAAAGCCCGCAAGGCCCGTATCGCCACAACCTCCAAAGGTTATAAGATGACCTGCGCCAAAGCTGCCAAGTATTTTCCGCCGATGGTATGCCTGTCGTTGGTGGATATGCTCGTGTGCAGTCTGGTGCCGCTCCCGGTGTTGACTTTGGCAATGGCTTCGTTCAACATATTTTGTGAGTGGAAGTCGATATTTGAGAGTACACATGAGAAGGCGGAGATACGCAAGGCTGAGAAAACCATGGGTATCATACTTGACAATTATGATGACCTCGGCAAAGCTATTGCCAAGGCTGCCATGGATGCAATCAAATCAGAGAATGAAGATGAGAAGAAAGCATGAAAGATCTTTAGCCGCGATATTGGTTGCAGTTTGTATGCTGATTCCGTCACTGCTGCTTTGGGCGGGATGCAAAGCGTCCCGTTCGTCAGTGTCCGAAAATAAAGTGCATAGGACTGAGACCACAGATTCCGTGGGCGTAACGGCTACGGCTTCGTCAGATGTCAGCATATCGGACAGTGACAGCATAGATACGACCGTGGAGCATGAATCTGACTGGACGTTGACATTTGAATGGGACGCTGCCGGCCAGCTCCGAAAGCTCTCGGGGACTGAGCGGAGTAAGACGCGAGAGCATCAAGCGCATAATAAAAGATCCGGGTACGCAAACAATTCCGCGTCTGCTGCATCAGGAGTGACAAGTTCTGTATCGGAGGATAAAAAAACAGATACCAAAAAGACTACGACAGTCAAGGCACGGCTCTCAGTAGAGGAGCTGATCGGAGTGTTCATGCTGGCAGCCTTGTTGCTGTTGATTGTACCGACATTGATTTACGACTTATGGAAACGATACAAGACAAAATGACCATAGGGGTTTTTGAGGCGGTGGAGCGTATGAAAGCATCCACGGCAGCTGGCGAGCCGTTCAGTTTTGCGTTTCGCAAGTGGGACCGACAACGCAGACGCGGTGGCGATCTTAGGCGCGTGTGCCGCGCGGTTCTGCGTCCGAAAGCTGGTGATGATGACGTGGCGGATGCCTCGCACAAACTGTTTTTTCGTGACGTAGATACAGGGGAAAATCTTGTGTGCTGGCAGCCATTGATAGTTGAGTTTAACGGTATGGCTACAATCTTAAGCTGACATTATGGGAGATATGATTATACGCAGAGCCGGAAATTTCGGTTTCATAGATGCCGGAGACGGATCAATATACAGTTTCTCAATGGGCGGTCGCTCCCTTGGGTCTCTCTCCTCGGCTTCGTATATTGCTGGAGCTGATACTCCTAATAATTACACCTCGGTCAACGGTGTAAGGATCATACCTTATGGTGATGACAACGATTTGCCTGGTTATGTATGCCGGACTCTTGAGCGGTTTTACGCCGGAGAGGGTATCATGGGCAAGAAAGTCGGACTGCAATGGGGTGAAGGCCCGCGTCTCTATAAGGATGCTCTGGGGGATGACGGCGTGACACCTTACCGCCACTGGGTCAATGATGATGCAGCTCTGTCTATACTTGCATCCTCAGATTGGAAACGGCAGATGCACCGTTGCTTAGTAGACATGATGCACCTTGAGGGATTTTGGGTGAAGTACACCCGTAATCGAGGCTCGAGAATCGGACGCAATTCCCGGTTGCTGAGAGTGGAGCATGTGCCGGCTACCAAAGTGCGGTACCTCTATCCCGGTGATGACAAGTCGCTGCCGACACACGCCATGATTGCTGATTTCCCTTATCCCACATCACGCAAGACAAGGATTCTGCCGCTGTTTGATCCTACTGACCCGGTGAAATATCCCGAATCATTGGCGTATTACAACCTGTATAGCTTCGCCCATGACTATTATAGCGTACCGCGTTTTGTAGGTGCTTTTGAGTGGCTTGAACTTGCCGGATCGCTGGCAGGTGTATTGGCTGCCTACAATGAAAATGCCTCGGCGATAAGTCTCCACATCGAATCTCCGCAATCCTACTGGGACGCAGCCCGTGAGCGCATACAGGATTATTGCCGTACTACAGGGCAGACTTACACGGAGAAGATGCTTGAGGATTTCAAGGATGAAGCTATGGAAGCGTTTGCCTCCACCATGACAGGGCGCAAGAATGCCGGGAAATTCATGCACACTACACACTATTACAACGCCGGAGCTAATGAGTTCGAGGGCTGGAAAATCACCCCTGTAGACAAGAAAATCAAGGATTACATAGATGCTCAGGTGGCAATCGGACGCAAAGCCGATTCAGCTGCTACAAGCGGCTTCGGGCTTGACCCGGCTCTCTCCAATCTTATACTTGACACCAAACTCGGCTCTGGCTCTGAAAAGTTATATAGTCTCAAGGTCTACAACGCCTCCGAGACCGCATTGCCCGACATGGTGCTGTCTGCTCCGTGGAACGAGCTGCTACGCTCCGCATTGCCTGGCACAGATCTTAGAGTGGGCTTCTACCGTCCTGTGGTGGATGCCGAGAAAAATGTCAATCCTCAAAACCGCATGAAAGCCAATGCGTAAGCTTTTTGTCAACAATACAAGTAGTGTAAGAGGCAAAGATGAAGGCGCGGATAGGCCTGATGACCCTAACAAAGACCGTCATGTAGTCGTGTTCCGTACTAATGGACGGTATTTTGAGAGACGAGTTAAATCCGAACTTCATTTGGAGGAATCTTTGCCTTGGCACTTTGAACAAGGGGCTGCATATCACTGCTTCTCGTTTGGAGATGTCGATGCGCTTACTTATTTACGTGTCATCATAAAACAGCAACGGGTGGAATACGTGCTTATTTCTACCTGGTGCATGGCTCTTACCGATGTTGACGAAATAGAAAAATGGCTTGCACGGGGCGTTCTGGGACATATAGACTTCTATGTCGGTGAAATATTCCAGGCAAGTTATATGCCTGTCTACTTGAAACTACGGGAGCTGGTTAAAGGATTCGGAGGACGTGTTGCCATATTCAGAAATCACTCTAAGGTTATGGCTGGTTTCGGCGATAGCTTTGACTTTTGCATAGAGAGCAGTGCCAATGTAAATACCAATCCTCGCTCAGAGTGTGCTGTCATAACTGTTGATACAGGATTGGCTCGCTTTTATAAAGAAATTGTGTTTGATGAAATCCAGTCGTTCAATAATGATTTTGATGGTTGGACCCCTTATATTTTGAAACGTGATGCAGTTTGAGTTATTCGATGTACGCGCTGACGGCGCGGAGGAGATAGTGGCTGCGGTGGGGCTTGTGTCCTCACGGCTGGCATTTGACAAGTGGCGCCCAGTGCTGCCGTTCGGAGTCAGGGATGTCAGTGCAATTGTCGGAGCTGATGTTGTCGCGGTTCTCAGCCGTCACTATATGTCACAACGGATTGATGACACGATGGATGCGCTGGTGGCAGTGTTGCAGAAGGCTGTGGCACTGTTTGCATGGACGCGCATCATACCTACGCTTGATGCCCAGCATGACACTACAGGGCGCGCCAGACGGGTAGGGGAGAATGAGGACAGATTGACGGCACTTGAGGCATTCAAGGACGAGGCAAATATACGCCGTATGGCTTATGAGGCTGTCGATATGCTTATCGATATGCTTGACGGCTCATTGCCTGACTTCTGGGAGTCATCAACGGCATATTCTTCACGCTCCGCGCTGCTGTTGCGTTCCAAGGCTGAGTTTGACCGCTATTATGTCATATCATCGTCGAGACTGTTTCTGACCCTTATGCCGATGATACGCGAGGTGCAGACCACGCAGATCTTACCGGTCATCGGCGCGGCATATTTCTCTGACATAATGGCAGGGAAGCCCGAAGTGTCGGCATTGGGCGAATGCGCCCGCACCATCACGGCTCTGCTTACCATCAAGAAGGCTGTGGAGCGTCTGCCGGTGGAAGTATTACCTGAAGGTATCGTGCAGATCCAGCAGAGCGCATCAGTCACTCAGCGTATGAAAGCTGAGCGTGAGGCACGACAGGCTGTAGCACAGTCTCTCGGCGATGACGCGGCGCGGTATATGGTGACATTGCAGAATATGATCGAGGAGATGGACGGCGATGACGTTCACGTGGAGATGCCCGAGGGTCCCCACATCCACTCCAAAGGTATAAGTTACTGATATGATTAAAGGGATATTCAAAGGCAAGGAGGTCGCAGTTCCCGAGCATGTGGACGAGCTGACCCATGAGCAATACCGCCGATTGCTCAAGCTGGCTATGCTTCTTAACTACGGGGCGTTGACAGTGCGTGATTTCATGGTCAGCTGGCTGTCATGGCTGCTTGGTCTACGCAATTATCTCTACACCGATCTTGTGGAGCAGTACCGCACCGAGACGGAGCGGTTCATGCCGGCTATGGCTGCCTTTGTAACCAGGACACATGACGGACGCGATATTGCCAGGCTTGATACCGTATGCAATCTGATGCCGGTGTTCTCCGAGTGGCAAGGTCCCGGTGATTTTCTACATGGAGTAAAGTTTGGCGAGTTTGTCCGCTGCCTCAATCTGCTCCGAGAGGTGGGCGGTGGCGACAGTGATGCAGCCGTAGAGATGGCGCGTGTACTATACCATATCCCTGACGGATCTACGCCTCCGCCTGAGCTGGTGTTGCACTCGGTGACGTTGTTCTCGGCAGTCTGGGAGGCTATTGTTTCCGCGCCGGTACAGCTCAACGGCGAGCCGGTTGACCTTGGCATAATATTCAAACCTGCTGGCGGATCCAAGAGAGCCGATGATCATACCGGTTGGGCTGGAGTGACGTTTGAAGTGGCTGCCGCCGGTGTATTCGGCACCGTCAAGGATGTTGATGAAGCTCCTTATCTGGATGTGCTGCTCTACCTGTACAAGATGAAATTTGAGTATTTACACGATAAAACCAACATGAAATGAGACCGTCAGACAAAATCAAGGAATTAATCAAGGGCTTCGAGGGGTGCAAGCTCGCAGCCTACCTGTGCCCCGCCGGTGTATTGACCATCGGCTACGGCCACACGGGACCTGATGTCCGCTCCGGTATGGTGATATCCCATGCAAAGGCTGTCGAACTGTTTGAGCGTGATATCGAGACGTTTGCCCGCAGCCTTGATCCAGTGTTGCCCCAAGGACTCAAGCAGCATCAGTATGATGCGCTTCTGAGTTTCGCATACAATGTCGGTGTCGGTGCCCTCAAGAAGTCCGCATTGCTCCGCAAGGTCAAAGCCGATGCGTCCGACCCATCCATACCCTATGAGTTCAGCCGATGGACCCGCGCCAAGGGGAGCGTGGTGCCCGGATTAGTGACACGCCGCAAGGCAGAAGCGGACATATATCTCAACGGCTATGATAAGCATTGACGAATTTGCCCGCTACTGGGAGCAGATGGCGGAGCGTGTCGATGACATAGCCAAGGCTGTGGGTATCACGGTAGATGAGAATATGGGCAAGGAGATAGACCGGCAGGTGTCGCGTGGCATCCAGCTGTTTTTTCTCCCTCCCTCGGCGGAAATGAGCGGCGGCGTTGATACATGCCTTGACCGCAATGTGTGTCTGATATTCGTGATGGCTGACGCTGATGTGCAGCGCGAGGGGGTGATGGACGTGCTTGCCCGTACGCAGAGGGCGTTGCTGAAAGTGCGTGACTGTCTGCTTGCCGACCGCTTTGCCGGCTGCCATGTCATGCGGATTGAGCCTCAGACCATATCCATCATGCCCGAGACTTCGTTTTATCGCTCGTATGTGGGCTGGTCCATGTCGTTCACAGCCATATGACCATGATGCAGGAGCCCTCCACACTCAAGGCGCAGTATCTCAAGCAGCAGCTCACACGCGGAGTGCGTGACGTGTTTGCCGAGCAGAGGTCACGCGCCATAGAGCGCATCTATAAATCGCCCGATGCGGAGCAGGGGCGGCGTACGTTCCATCTGCTCCGCACTCTGACGGCGGCACGGTTTTCGGTGTCGGCATCGGGATCGTCCGCCTCCATCAGCGTGGACATCCCTATCTACATGCGTTTCCTCGACATGAAGCGCAACGGCAATTATCAGATCTACAACCGCCCCCTCTACGGCATCCTCTACCGCCAGACCCTCAAGGATATAAAGTACGAATACTATGATTTTGTCAAGGAGCATATAGGCAAGATGCTCGCCGAGGGCGGTTACGGCAAGTGACGGAATAATTGACTGAGTTTCCGCCAAATTTTTCCGTCACTTTGGGACGGCAAATGTTAAATCTACATTTTCTATAATCTTTTCGGCTTGAAAGGTTGTTTAATACGAAAATTCGTAGTATATTTGTGTTGTCAAATTAAACATCCAACAACACAATGAAACCACAAAATCGTAAACGCAAAGAGGCAATCAAACTTACTGAAAAAGAGGAAGAACTGATAACTGCTATCCGCAACTACCGAAAGAGCTACCCTAACGGATATCCGCAGATGATTTACTACATCGAGCAGCTTCTGGCAGAACTCATCGACCTCCCCTGAAACCCCGCCTCCCTCTCACAAGAGGGGAGGCTTAAAAACGACTTCCTATGGAAACTATCATGCAAGTTAAAACGCTTATCCCGGACGTAAAACATAAAATGTCAGATATCCTCGTGGCTGTCTCCTGGCGTGACATCGCCCGCACCTACTTCGGCAAGTCCGCGTCGTGGCTCTATCACAAGATGGACGGTATAGACGGTAACGGAGGCATGGGCGGTTTTACCCCCGAAGAAGCCATGCAGCTAAAGGGCGCACTGTGCGACCTGTCCGACCGCATACGCCGAGCAGCCGACACTCTATAAGTTGCTTGTTTAATTTGACACTAAACAGCAGACAACCTCTGAGGAATGATTGATTATTGACTGCAAACAATTACGTTTCATGTCTCAGAGTTACGGCGCGGATGGCCATTATGGCTGTCCGCGCTTTCGTTAGGTCGGGCGTCGTAAAATTAGGTCATAGTATTTTGAGGTATTAAAAATAATACCTATATTTGCATGCACAAGCATTGAATACTATGCCAGAAATTTTCAACCTATACGGCTACAGCTTTTTCTTTTGGAGCAAGGAACACGAGCCTATCCATGTACATGTAGAAGGTGCTGACGGTTATGCGACCTTTGACTGGGACAAGGAAACAGAAACATTCGTAGAGCGCGAATGTTATAACATCAAGGCTGGCGATTTACGCAAAATCAGAAAAGCGATTGCCGATAGGAAGCAGGAGATTTTTGATAAATGGAACGAACATTTTAATCAGTAGAGATATGAAGATTACCCAGATTTGGTTTGACGCTGACTACATCTACGGAGTGGATGAGAGCGGTAAGGAATATCGCCAGTCTTTACTCTGGTATCCTAATCTCAGGAATGCCACCGCTTCCGAACGCTTGGATTATAAGTTTGGTTTTCGTGGTATCCACTGGAGGGGGCTTGACGAAGACATAAGTTTTGACAGTTTTGCCTATGACGATGCAGAGCCTACTGCTATGCAACGCTTCTTCCTTACTCATAAGGAAATAAAGGTGTCGGAATTTGCACGGAGGATAGGCATAGACGCGACACTTCTGCGCAACTATATCAACGGCTTTAAGAAGCCGTCAAAAGACAGAGAAAAAGTCATACTTGACGGCATCCATGCCCTCGCTCATGACTACGCAGCCGTGACGTTCTAAGGAAATCAAGGACGGCATGGGGGTAGAAGTTTAAATATTTCTTCTTGTGTCAACCTCCATACCGTCCGGCGCGGATGGCCATTACGGCTGTCCGCGCTTTCGTTTCGGAAAATGTTAAAAATGCGTTTTGAGTGAATTTTCTTGCTGAAAAATTTGCAAAGCCAACAAAAGTTGACTAACTTTGTATTGTTCAAAGGAACAAGAGATAATTAACATGTTTAACCCTAAAGATTTTCAAGATGGAAGACGAAAAATTCAAACTGAGAATCATTGAGGCGGTCGCGCTGATAAGGCTGTTCAGGATGACAACCGACAAGAGCGACAAGCGAATCATCCGAGATAAAGCTCGGGCGATTGTCAAGGAACTCACAAGGCTCTGACCCCTCAAGCTAACAAGCCCTCCCCGAAAGGGGAGTGGCTTTTATATGACTGATTATGGAAAATGATGAATTTATAAAAGAAATAATGGCTCGTGCCGAGTCGGAGGAAGGGCAAAAGCTCGCCGAAGCAGCTTTGGAGCGCGGTCGAAATCTGCCACCCTCTCAGAGGGTGCTGGACCTGAAGGAGCAAGACATAGTTAAAGTGCTCAAGATGTCGTATATCGCAGAGCGTTTCTTCGGACGTTCGCGCTCATGGATATGCCATAAGCTCAACCACGATATGAAAAACGGCAAGCCTGATGATTTTACGCCAGAGGAGCGTGAAAAGCTCAAAGATGCCCTTGACACGATAGCATACGAGTTGCAGATACTTTCAGACAATATGTAGTTTCTTTTCGTCTTCTATCTATCTACATATTGCTGAAGTTTCCGGCGCGGATGGCCACACGTTGGCTGTCCGCGCTTTTGTTTGAGACTGTAAGGAAAATATATGCAGCAAGCTATTAAAAATAATTAACGTTTTTTTTTTGTCATTAACTTTTAAGTGCCGACATTTGCCAGTGCAAACACTATTGAACAAATACGAATCCCCGTGCATAGAGATGCCGGGAGATATTACCGTATTACACGGCCGGCGGTATTCCGACTTCGTATTTGTTCGAGGTGTTTGCAACGGAGTGCCGCCGGCCGTCTTTTTCCGTGCGCCGCTCCGCGATGTCTGATATTTTAATCATAGAAATTATGAAAAAACTTACATCCGCTGTTGCACATGTCACAGGAAACAGCTACTTTTGTGACGCTAACCAAATTGACAGAAGTTTCTGTCTCGCAGGGCGCGGTCAATGCCCGGTATCATATGCGGGCTATTTTTATAGCCTCATGCTCCAGCCTATAACGGCTGCCTTTCCGCAAATTTATGCGCTCGCGAGAGACTGCGTCAATTTGGTTAGCAACGGAACGGCAGCCGTTTCTTTGTCTGCCTCGCTAACCAAATTGACGCATATGAAAGCATTGACACTTCCGGCCACAGGCCGCCCGGAGAGCCCTATTAGAGTGATGACAGGCATCTCCTTAGTTCCCCAACCCCTTACGGCGGCGCAGACCGCCCGGCGCATTGTCCGCGCCGCCCTCCGAGGCGTGACACTTGAGCGCGCCCTCGTGGCAGTCGCAGCCCTCGGCATGATGACCGCCATGCTCGGCGTGATGGCTCTCGCCGACAGTCCCAGCCGTGGCGCGGCAGTGATGGCAGCTGACGGCGCACTCGCCTCCATCGCAGCCACACTCCTCTACTTCCGTCTTATCGTCAACCGCGCAGCACAGAAAGGAGGTCGGGCATGAGATACTTCATATCAAATGTGACCACCTACGCCACCGCCGGCAAGACAAAACGAGGTGCCATGCTACAGGCTGTGGCAAAGCAGTTCGAGCACTGCATACTCGCCAACGAAAAAGCTTTGGCTATGTTATATTCGGAACTTGAGAGAGCTGTTGATGTTGCCAACCGAGTCTTTAAAAGGAACCCACTGAAACTGGAAATTTCTCCAGATTCTGGGTGCATATGCGTGAAACCTGAATCAAATTGTAACGGCAGCTATGTGTTTGTCATCTCGTATGTCCACATCAATGGTGAACTGTTTAACTCAAATGTGTACGCGATGTTTTTGAATTGTAAAGAATACCGCGCCGTATCCCGTCTCGACTGGAAATGAATGAAAGGAGGCAAGTGATGAATCTGCATATCAAGGTGCTCGGGGTGCATATCTATATATCACGCCGGGCCAAGCGCAACAGGCGCAATACTCCCGACCGTAGCAACAAGGATGTCAGAGCCGCACGGATGGCGTATGCCGGTGGACGGTGCGAGCTGTGCGGCTTGCCCGTAACTTCGGGCTGCACCCTCTACCATCTGCTCCCTCCGGCGCATCCGCGCCGTCACTCTGTGGCTAATGTGCGTGTCATCTGCAAGGAGTGCCACCGCCATGTACAGACCGTGGGGGCCTACCGCCCCATGATAGAGAAAGGAGGTGAGAGATGACCCACAGCACCGACCACTCCATTACTGTCCGCAGCGGATATACACGCATGCAGACACGCGAAGCGTTGATGACGGTATATTGCTCCTGTATCGACAACGTGGAGCCCGAAGAATTTGAACGTATCCGCATGGAGCTTGCCATTACGGGTGAGCTGATCAAGGCACTACGCGATGCTGACCCCGAAGGTTTCATAGAGCCAGACATCCAATAAGACATACAACATACATTTTTTTTACATTTTCGTTTGAGCCAAAGAGGGGAGTCCGTGAGGATTCCCCGGCTTTTGCTTGGAAAAGACAATTATTTTCGCTATATTTGAGAAAACGGTTAACAGCTATGGCACGTAAGAAGAAAAACGACGGAGGCGTATGGTGGATGCCCTATGTGTGGTGCGCGGTGTTCGGCGGCTGCATCTGGTACGGGCTGGCACATGACGGTCTGTGGCAGGGCGTGAAGCTCTGCGGCGCGGCTTTCGGCTGCTATATGGCTCTGTTTTGGCTCTATTGGTGCATCTTTACGCCCTCTGGACGCAAAGCCACGTTTGACATCCCGGCAGACAAGCCCACACCCCCGGAGATACCCTACTGGGACCGCGATGACGAGCATACCGAGGAAGAAAGTGGCTATAAGAGTGGCTATGACGAAGGCTACGATGACGGCTACGATAAGGGGCGAGAGAAAGCAGATGACACATTTCTGCTCGGAGACGGCATGAGTGCTGAGAAAATAGACAGCGAAATAGAGCGGTTACGCCTTGAGATTGTCGGTACTGAATTTCCCGACAATCTGCCTGATGACTACTTTGATGCCTACAAGAAAGGTTACAAAGCTGGTCGGAGGGACGGTTATAAAGAGGGGCTTTGTGATGGCTACGAGTTCAATAAGCCGATGCCGAAGGACACTGGTGGAGCCTGGGTGCCTGGTATAGGGATTGGTTCAGGAATCGGCGGTGGAATTGGCGGCGGTTAACGTCCTTTAAAACCAGATATTGAAAAGGTAGATTTGCCACAAAACGCAAATCTACCTTTTTCTATGGCAAGGAAAATCAGCGAAGACCATATCAAATGGGCGATATCGCTCAATACCTCTGAAGCTCAGAGGGAAATGCACAAGCTGGAGAAGTCCAGCCGTGAACTTACCTCCCGTCAAAGGGAATTGAAAAAATCTCTGCTTGAGCTTGAGAAAGCCAATCTCAAGGGTTCGAAATCGTATGTTGACCTTCAAAAAGAGCTGAAAGGCATTAATGCCCGACTGTCGGAAAATGATTCCAAGATGAGAGCTATCCGACAGACCATTGATCCGTCAGTCCTGACAATCGCCCAGCTCAACAAGCGTCTCAAGGAGTTAAGAAGCGAACTCAACAATACATCCAAGGCAACGGAGCCCGAACGGTTTGCAGACCTGCGCCGCCGCATCGACGAGACCAAAACTGCGATGTCTCAGATGACAGGAGAGAGCGAAAAGACTAAGCGTAGCTTCCTTGGTTTCTCCAAGGTAGAGGAAATCGTCAAAGGTGCCTTATACGCCATTGGTGCTTTCTTATTGAGCTATGTGGTCAACGGTTTCCGTCAAGCCATATCGACCATCATAGAGTTTGAGAAAGCCAACAGTAAGCTGGCTGCTGTGCTGGGTTCTACCAAGAAGGATATTAAGGATCTGACCGATGAAGCGCGTAGGCTCGGTGCTACGACATCATA
The DNA here is from genome assembly GCA_001689515.1 of Bacteroidales bacterium M7. GTDB lineage: Bacteria > Bacteroidota > Bacteroidia > Bacteroidales > Muribaculaceae > Amulumruptor. Next base: position 144,658 of record LUJR01000039.1, on the reverse strand, counting down.
CACGGCTGCCCAGGTGACGAGCCTTCAGATAGAGCTTGCCAAACTCGGTTTTGCCAAGGACCAAATTAAAGACATGACTCCGGCGGTGCTGAAATTCGCCAAGGCTGTAGACACGGATCTCGGCTCGGCTGCCGCTTTTGCCGGAGCATCCATGCGCATATTCGGCAAAGAAGCCTCGGAGGTTGACGAGATGCTTGCCACGCTGGCTATAGGCACAACCAAGAGCGCACTTGATTTCAGTTTCTTGCAGAACGCTATGAGTACCGTGGGTCCTGTGGCTGCCTCGTTTGGTTTCACCGTGGAAGAAACGACCGCTCTGCTCGGTGCGCTCGCCAATGCCGGTTTTGATGCCTCCACGGCAGCCACTGCCACTCGCAACATACTGCTCAATCTTGCCGACAGCAACGGCAAGCTGGCTCAGGCTATCGGGCAGCCTGTTACCAACCTCGGTGACTTAGTGGCAGGTCTCAAGAAACTCACCGCCGAGGGGATAGACCTTAATGCCGTGCTCGAGCTTACCGACAAACGCTCCGTCTCCGCTTTCTCAAGCTTCCTCGCCAATGCCGACACGCTGACCAATCTGCAAGCCTCGGTCTCCGGCTGTACCGACCAGTTTAACGCCATGAGCGAGGAGATGGGCGACAATGTGTCAGGCGCATTGGCTATATTGGAGTCGACCGTGGAGGGTGTTGTGCTGAAATTCTACGAGGCAAAGGGACCGCTTAAAGCCATTATTGATGCCATGTCGGCAGTGGTGTCATGGATAGGCACTCTGATAGAGCTTATAGGCCGCATGTCAGGGCTGATTATCACAGCAGCCGGCGCATGGGCTGCTTACCGCGCAGGTCTGATACTGACCACCGTGGTGAAAAAAGCCTATTACCTGTGGATCACACGCTCCACCAAAGCCACATTGCTTGAGACAGCAGCCATCAAAGGGCAATCCGTACTCCTGACCGCTTACAAGGGTTTATTGCTGCTCGTCAATGCCGCCAAAGCCCTGTTTGCTACAAATGTGACGAGAGCTGGAGCATGTATGAGAGCTTTTAACCTGATAGTAAAACTGAATCCTCTCGGGTTGCTGCTCTCGGTCATCTCGGCTGTCATCGTGGCATTTGACCTGTTCGGTGACAAGGCTGATGAATCGGCACAAAAACTTGAAGAAGCTAAGAAACGAACTGAAGAGTTCCGCAAAAGCATCAGCGATCTAAGTGCCGGGACAAAAAAATATGCTACTGAGGAGCTTGCCAATCTTGACAAGCTCTACAATGCCGCGACCAATCAGTATAAATCTACAAATAGGCGTATAGCAGCGGCAAAAGAATTGCAACGTCTATACCCCGCATATTTTGCCAATATGTCAACGGAAGAAATCATGGTAGGTAAGGCGTGCATTCAGTATGCCCGTCTTGCTAAAAACATCCGTGAAGTTGCCAAAGCCAAAGCAGCACAGGAGTTGATGAAGGAAAATGAAAAAGAGATGCTCAGACTTGGAATCGAACTGGGATTGGAATATGATAAAATAACAGACTTGCAGGATCAAATAAAGAAGAAGAACCTGCAAATTTCTGAATACGAATGGAAGAGGGATCATAGCTTCGGTCGTAGAGATTTGGATCCTGTCATCGAGCAATTGAAGTCTGAACGTGACGCTATGAGAGACGAATTGCGATCACTTATTGCCCCATATAACGAGAAGAAAACAAATTATGAGGCTATTAAACCTGTCAATGACCAATTAGAGAAAATGTATGGTGATATTGACACTTCAAAATTTGATGTCGAGAATGATTTGGGTAAACCGCTCGGTGTCGTAGCTAATACTGCCGATGATGCCGCTACCAAGCTCAAGAAGCTCAACACGGAGATCAAGGGCTTGCAGAAGCAGCTCAAGGATGCCAAGCCCGGCACCGACATAAAGGCTCTGTCTGCCAGACTCAAGGAGCTGCAAAACCAGAGGAAGGAACTTCTCGGCACTCAGGCTGAGAAGCATACTCCGGGCACGTATCAGGATGACTCGCTAAAGAAGGTCACCGCGCCCATCAAGAACGAGCACCTTGAGCGTCAACAGAAGATTGACGATAAGAAACCGTCCATGACAGCCGGCGCATATGCCCTCGCCACTGCCGAGGAAACGAAACGTTATGCCCAAGAGACCATCGATGCTCTGAAAAAGCTGCGAGAATCTACCAGTGAGTCGCATGACCAGACCCTTGACGAGATAGACATGCAGCTGATACTCTGGAAAGGCACTCTGACCAAGGCACAGGGCGAAATCAACAAGTCAATCATCGCCGAGGAACAGAAGGGGCATGAGGAGCGCATGACCCAGTTTGCTGACAACCTCAAGGAGAAGGAGCGTACCCAGCAGCAGGCAGTCATCGACGGCACCAAGACCCAGGAGGTCGCCGACATGGAGCTGATGGTCTACCGCAAGCAAGCCCATGCTCAGGAACTTGCCGAGCTGCAAAGCTATCTCAAGACGGTCAAGGGGCTTACTTACGAGTCTGCTGATGACCGCGAGAAGGCGGAGGCGAAGGTGGCAGCAGCCATCCGGACGAAGCAGAACGAGATACTGACCGACACAGGCAACTTCATGGCGAAGTACCGCGAACTGATAGCCAACGACCACAGCGTGGAGTCGATGGAGCAGCAGTGGGACGTGCGCCGCGCTGCCGTAATCGCCATGTATGACGGCATGCTCGCTCAGGAAGGGCTCACCGCCGACCAGACCATAGCCCTTCAGGAAGCCAAGAACCGCGCACTGGCGCAGCTCGATGCCGAGAGACTCGTGCAGCTTACCGACCACCAGGCTCAGGTGTCAGGCTCATGGGCTGACGAATACGCCGCCGAGATGGCTCTGCTTGACCAGCAGCACGCCCAAGGTCTCCTGAAAGAAAAGCAGTATCAGCAGAAGAAGCTCCAGCTCCAGATGAAAAACGCGATGAAATACTACTCCTATTTCCAAAGCCTCGCCGCCAGCACCGTAGGGGCGATGCAGGAGTATGAAATCGCCGCCTCCGATGCCAAGTATGACGAATTGATCCGTCAGGCTGAAAACAACGGTCAGGACACCGCCGCCCTCGAGGAGGAGAAGGAGAATGCCAAGCTGGATATTCAGAAGAAATATGCCGATGCTAATTTCGCCGTCAAGGTCGCCGAAATCATAGCCAACACGGCGGTAGCGATTATGACCGCATACTCGCAGCTGGGTGCATTTGCTGCCCCGGCAATAGCATTGATTGCAGCCACAGGTGCGATACAGGTAGCCACAGCCAATGCCGAGCGTGAGCGCATCAAGAACCTACAGCCTAAGCGCACGGCGAAGAAGTCCGACACATCCACACCCGCCGTCACTCGTCAGCTTACCGGCTACTCCGATGGCGGTTACACCGGCAACGGCGGACGCTACGAGGTAGCCGGAGTGGTGCACCGCGGCGAGTATGTAATCCCCAAGCCTATAATGACACACCCATATGTGGTGGATGCCGTGGGCACCATAGAGTCTATACGCCGTAACCGTCTTGCTCCGGCTGTCTCCGCCCATCAGGGATATGCCGATGGCGGATTTACATCATCACCCACAGCTGCCAGCGTGTCGACAGAGGAAGTCGCAGCCCTGCGCGACACGCTGACCGACCTCCGCTCCACAGTCAGATCCATGCGCAAGATGCGGGCTTACGTGGTCTACAAAGACATCCAGCGCGCCGGATCCACGCTTGACAAAGCCCGCAGTCCGTTCACCAGAAAATGATGACTTATCACCATGGTACGTATAGAAATCAACAACGAAGCTCTTGACCTCCCTGCTGCGTTCACTCTCGATATGGAGGTCACAAATCCGATATTCAACGAGACAGGCACACAGTCACTCCCTGCGACTGTGCCAGCCACTCCGCGCAATCTCCGTCTGCTCGGCTTCCCCACGCGCCTTGATGCCTGCGCCGACCCGCGCCAGGAGGCGCGGAAGTGCATGGTCATCAGCGGCGCACTGGCTCGCTCCGGCACGGTCAACATAGTCTCCGCCTCAGTCAAGGAGGGTATAACCCTCAATATAGGTTTTGACAACTCCGTGGCTTACGAGGCGTGGCAAAACCGCAAGCTGTCCGACCTGTCAGGTCTCCCAGAGATAAAGCTGTATGACCGGGACATAAGGGAAGATGTGGTGCATGAAACCATGACACGTATCTATGCCGGCGATTACAGGCATGGCGAATATGAGGATCTGGCGGTGTTTCCGGTGGTGCTTGCCGCGCCCAAGGTCAGCGAGGACGAATTCGGTCAGGTACACTATGCCTACGAGATGCTCAATGCCCCGCATCTTGAGTCAATGCAGCAGCCTCAGAAAGTGTGGCGCATGATAGGCAATGAATACACCGAGGTCAATGTGCCTACAAACTACGGTCTTTCTCCGTTCGTAAGGGTATGGCGCGTTATAGAGCTGATATTTGCAGATTTAGGGGTGGAGCTTTCAAGTAACCCTTTTAAAGAATCACTTGAACTTTCGCGCTTAGTAGTGCTCAACAATGCCGCCGATGCGCTCGTCACTTCAACTATCCGTTACAAGGAACTGCTGCCGGATGTGACCGTCACGCAGTTTCTTAACGCCCTGTGGGTGCGCTTCGGTCTGGTCTATGCCGTTGACTCTGATGCGCGGACTGTGCGCCTTGAGCTTCTGAGCGAAATACTTGCCAAAGCTCCTGTGGCAGAGTGGGGTGACAGGATGGCTAATTATCCTATGGTCAATTTCGAGGAACCGCGCTATCTGAAACTCTCTGCCAAGACGAGTCTTGAGGGAGCAGCCCCGGCATGCGAACGGTTTGAGGACTTCATGAAGGGACTGACGCTTGACGGTCTGTATTATGGACGTGAGATCGTCAAGTGGAAGCTCAACGCCGATACCGGCGATTTTGACTCCGAGTGGCCCACATATGAGGATGACCCGGAGGTGGATCCTGATGACCCGGGAGACTGGCCCGAGCCTGATGACCCGTGGGATGATCCGCGCGGAGACTGGGATGATGAAGTTGATGACCGTGGGGATGACCGCGGTGAAGCCGGGAGAACCGCCGCCAAAGCATCGTCAGGGGCTACACGCAAGGAGCGTAACATCCTGGCATACGAGGTGGGGACATGTATGTGGCATAAACTTGACCGTGACAACGGACAGCCGGTGGAAAGTTCAACGAGCTTCTTCAACTGGGATCCGTCACCATCGGGCATGGAAGCGTTGGAGCTGTCGGGTGATGACGAGTGTGTGCCGATAGAGCTTGTCCGCTATAGTTTCTCAGGAGAAGCCCATATGGCTTCTTTTCTCGGATATGCTCCCATGTATCTCGCTGGCTCCAGGCACTTCCACACTTACATCAAAGGTTCGGAAGATGAAGATGTCACAGAGACACCGCTGGCGTTTATGTTTGCCTTTACCAATCCTGACAATCATGATGCCGTGTATCTTGGACGCAGCGGTACAGTAGGGATGTTCTGTCCCGAGACAGTTGACGGCAAGCGCATCAGGTTCGGAGGCAAGGAGCATCGGTTGTCGCTGCTGTTCCAGTTCAAGGGCGGACTGTTTGACCGCTACTGGCGGCAGTATGACGAGCTGCTCCGCCATGGGGCGCGGACAGTGGAGCTGCCAGTCAGCTTCAGTCCGTCACAGCTGCCGGAGGTGCATCCGTTTGATCCTGTCACCGTGAGGGGGTTGAAGTGCATCCCCGACACGTTTACATACTCGCTGCCTCTGATGCCGGTTGATGTCGTGGATATGACCATGCGGTCGTTGACCCCGCTGGGCACGTATGACATCGTGGCTGAGCAGGGTGTCCCGACGTTCGAGCCCGGAGGGCGTGAGCTTGTGTGGTACTTCTACCGCGATGACATCGATACGGTCATACAATCACAGGTCTGCCGTGACGCTGCTGTGAAATCCTGGAAGGAGCGCAATCCCGATTATGTGCCGCCGTATGATACCGATGTCCGTGCCGATTACTACTGGCATGCGAAGATGGAGCCTACTTGGGAGACGGACACATCGCTCGTCGCTCCTGAGGGCATATCGCAAACCAAGCGCGACAAATACCGCGTATGGATCGGCTACCATATCGGAGAGTATTACATGGATCCTGACCGCGTTAATCCCCCGGAGCTTCAGGAGCATCTCGGAGATGTCAAAATCATCGCGAAATATACAGTGGAACTCAAGGCACGTTACAAGCAGTCGTGATGTCCTATGACAGATTGATGCGAGCTATTACTTTTGTGGCATATGGATAGTACAGCTTTGAATACCGCCCCGATGCTTCCGGATGAAGATACCACAATGTCTCTGCGTGACCTGTGGCGTGAGCATTTCATGGGCTGCAACAGCGATTTTTACCGATTTATCACCACCCCGTCTCCCGAGCGCGAGCGGCTGCTGGCGATGGCTGGCAAGCGCACGGCGCGTTACGGGGATGTCAATGCCATAACCATAGTGCTATGAAATTCAGCCCTGATGACTCACCTGTAGTGCTGGCTGGCAATCCGATGTTGCTTAAATGCACTAACAACGGCGGATTCCCTGCCGTCTGCGAGTATTCCGTGCTCCTGGAACACAACGACATTTATACAGGCAAGGTGAGCCTTGATGACGGGCAGACCGTGGAAGTCGATGTGTCGGATGTGGTGTCGGATTTCATACCGCCGTATCCTGCACCCGATGGTGACGGATGGCTGAAAACGGTGGTGCCGGGTGCTGGCACGCAGCTTACATTTACCTCATATCAGGTAGATGTGTCCCCGTCTGGTTATGACACCATGACGGCGTATGCCCTCCCAGGGCGGATGTCTAAGCAACATCTCCGTGCCTCACGCCCGGTGCCGCTGATAGGGATAAGCGCACCTTTCCTGACAACGCGATCTAACGGATGGCTGCTCAAGATACCCGAGGACGAACTGATGCCGTTGTATTTCTGTGTACCTGATGCCACCTCTGACAGTCCAGCCCGTCTGAAGCTCCGCGAATTGCTATATGGCGCGGTCATGGAGACTGAGATTGACACCAGGGGAATCTATGCGCTTGATGTCGATGCTGCCCGACGGGAGATTTTTGACAACCATTATGCGCTGTCTAACCTCTATGAGATGACGCTGAATGATAAGACGGTTGCCCGGATCATTATCACCGAGGGATGCCCGAAATCGTACAGATATAAATTGTCAGCCCGCTTCCTTAACTCCTTTGAAGTCCCGGAAGTGATATGCCTTTCAGGCAAAATATCGTGTACACCGGCGTTTGGAGATGATGACAGCGACGATACCGATGGCGCCTTTATGCGCTGGGATGCAGCAGTGGCAGACTTCGAGCGGGTGCGTAACCGGGCAGCCATGTCGGCGACGATCACTATAGAGACAGATCCGATACCCGCCGGGCGGCTGCCGCTGCTGCTTGACATGCTCGGGGCTTCATCTGTGGATCTGTACGGGCTGGGACCGTCGCTGGTCAAGGCTGTCCCCGGGGCTGACGAACTGGATATATCGCTCAACGGCAATGCTCCTCAGAGCTTCACGTTGACATTCAGAGTCAGCGCATCGGAGATGGCAATGCTGCCTCCGATGGCAGACGGAGAGACAGGATTGCCCCCACGGCTTTTCTCGGACGAATTTGACGAAAAATTTAATTGATATGGATACTTTACTTTCAAATTTCACCACAGATCAGGCGCGCATTGACACCCTGATACAGCAGGTGGAAAATGCCACAGCCAAAGGTCAGATTACTAATGTCATAGTGGCTACCGTGCTCCGCTGGCTCAATGAAAAGGTTAAATCAGGCTCATCAGGAGTGGAGGATGCCAAGGCTACATTGTCGGCACTCGGAAACCGTGTGGCAGCCTTGGAGTCAGTGTGCAACGCTATACGCACCGGAGACCTGTCGGACAGCATCGACAATCTTAAGGAACTGTTTGCATTTCTCTCAGGCATTAAGGATGATGCGACTCTGATGGCTATGCTTGCCGAGCTTAACAGCCGTATCGCTAAATGCCCGGATTATTCGTCTGTAGGCAGTTTGATAGAAAATGCTGTTGACAATCTGAGAGGAGATATCGGCATATTACCGTTTGATACATTTTTCGGCGATGTCACTTCGGGGGCTTTTGCTGGCGTGAAGAGCGGAAGCATCGTATTCGATACCGTCCACCGTCTGTTTTACACATCCATGGGCGGAGGCAGGGCTGAGCCTACCAATGGATATAATGAGACTGATGACATAGGCACTCCGCTCCGACCTTTGACCGGTAGGGTGTTTCGTTGTGACGGACATCTCTACCGCTATGACGCGGAATCATCGGAGCTTGTCGAGATAGGTAATCAGACCAAGGCACAGGAAGCCTATGATGCGGCAAATGAGGCGCAGCGTATGGCAGATTATGTGGCGCACGAGACCGACAGGTTGACTTCGTATATCCGTCCCGACATACAGCGTGGCACCATCAGTCTTGGATCGCGTCCCGGGGTGGTTTATAAATGCCGCTATCGCAAGTCGGATATTTATGGGGGAGACCGCTATTGCGCCGAGATCCGTGTGCCGCATAGTTTCGGGCAAGCTGTTGATACAAAGATTTCACGTCTGTTTGATAAGTTCCAGGTTCCCAATGATGACGATTTCAGCACTGGTGGAATTGGCACTATCGGAGTGTTTGATCAGGATGTTATCAGGTTTGACCTGTCACAATGTACCTCCTCTATGGTTGGTAAAGAGTGGCATCCTCGTTTATATCTTCCCATGCCCATCCCGGATGATGGTGAGGAATATCCGCAATATGTCTATATAGACCACGATGGGAGGCTTAGTTTTGCCAACAGCTTCAACAAAACAATGCAACAGCCTCATAGGAGGCTGTCAGTCCCGGAGAGTAACACAGATTCAGGGCGTTTCCGCCTTGAGGAGCTTGTCAAAGACAAGCATGTGGAGATACAGGTGCGCAAAAGGGTCAACAAGCGTAGCGGCGGCAACGCGCCTCGTGGCGTTGACGGAAAGAGGATAAAATATGCACGGCGCAAATCGGTATGGAAAAAATACCATCCAAAAATTAAACGTCAGCCGATAGGAGGTGCCGCGCTTTTCATCGCTCCGCGCTGCGGCGTATTCAGAGTGAGGCGCGTTGCTCCGCTCTATGTACATGGTGCGGTCAAATCTGATTGGCTGTATTTCAGCTACAAACGTGGTCTCGGTCTTGTTCCCCTCGTATAAAATCAGAATCGTCCGCCAGCTCTCACGATAGCAATAGCAATCGGAATCGGCTGCGGACGATCTTCAGATACAAATATACGCATAATTCTCTAAACAACAATCATATATGCCGATTTTATGACACAAAAAGATAAAATAACGCACATAAACTATCGCTCCGACCTTGATTTCATTGTCAAGCTGACTGACAGGGACGGGAACATATTGCCGATGATAGGGGACATCCACGTCCGGATATGGACCGAAAGCGAGGCGCGGGCGTGTGTCTCGAGCCGTGTGGACGGCGCATGCGTCAACTGTTGCGAAGTTGACGGCGGTCTGCGTCTGTTCCATGAGGCTCACGGACTCGCACCGGGTCAGCTTCGTCTGCGGCTGTCGGCATATGTGCCCTCCGAGCTGTTTGAGACGGGGAGGCGCAGATGCGATGTCAGCCTTGAGCTTCCTTTGGAACTTGTGGCAGAGGGCGGCACTTACATGCCGCTTCCTGACGGTGCGGTGATGGAGATGCTTGCGCCCTATGCACTCCTTGATGCCTATGACATGGCAGTGCATGTGGGTTACCAAGGCACACGGGAGGAATATATGACTTCCGTAGGTATGCTGCCTGATCTGGCTGCCACCATCAGCGATCTCCGACAGGGCAAGCGCGAGATAGCCCAAGCCCTCACCGATCAGGGCATACCCACCGCAGCGGATGCGCCCATGGCGGAGATGGCGCAGTCAGTCAGGACGCTCTACCAGATCCCGGATACCGCTGTCGGAGCGCGTGAGCATGTGACCGCGAGGGGTGCTTATTCGCGCTACGACATGGTCGCTGAGGTCAACCGACACCGCCGCGCCGACTATCCCCACTGCATAGGCTTCTCGTTCACAGGCGACACCGTGAAGCTCGGGGCTGCCGATGCCTGTGTGCTGTCTGACGGCACATGGATCGCCGAAAGCGGCGCGGAGCATACGTTCACCGACGGCGAAGCCGCCCACTACGCAGTATGCTACTTCCGTGAGGACTTCTTTGCGATGCCGTGGCCCGATGGCGTGGAGGTGCTTGACATAGCCTGTCTCGGCTCACATCCCACGTTCTCCGCCTCCACAGCGCGTCCGTTCGTCAACCTGTTCATCGACTCTGCCCCCGCCAGCTATGACGGTCACGACTTCTCCGTAGGCGCATACGGTGCGTCCGTGGTCATTGGAGGCGTATCGGAGCTGCCGTCGGGATCTGCCATAGTGTCGGGCGGAAACGTACAGGTGCTGGAGATGCCCGACCTCGAGTCATGCAGACGTGCTATAGCATCCAACTGTGCAACTCTCCGGCAGTTGACACTGCTGGAACTGAAACGAGCCTCTGGGGCAATTGCATCAAATCTGCCTCTTCTGTCTGAGTTGTCCCTCCCGAGTCTCGAGTCTGCCACCGGCGTTATAGCGGCTGCTTGCCCAGCCTTGAAGCGGCTCTCGCTTCCTGTCCTGGTGGAAGCACCGGCGGCAGATGTGTTTGGACTGCTTGAAAATCTGGTCTATTTGTCGCTCCCAAAACTCAAAGCGTTGTGGATTAGCAGCATAAGTTTCAAACTGCCTAAAATCGAAAGCCTGACCTTGCCCTCGGTAGAAACAATATTCTTTGGTAACGGCTTTTTCACGATGAACATGCCTAATCTCCGTGAATTAAGGCTTCCGTCAGCAGTTACCATATCGGGCAACGGCGGTTTGCTGCGAAATGCAACCAACATAGATGTGTATCTTCCAAAGGTAGTTACTTTCTCTACTGGACTTAACTGGCCCAATAAGGACGTGAGATTGCATTTCGGGGCTCAGATTGGTGTCTCATTTTACCTCAATAGCACCGCAGTTACAGCCATAACCATCGAGCCAGGCTTCACCGGCAGCATCGACTTCAAAAGCTCAGTGCTCTCGGTTGACAATCTCCGCAATCTCATAGCCAACCTCGGCGACAACACGGGGAGTACTACTCTCCGCCTACAGATGGGCGCGGACAACCTCGCCCAGCTAACCGAGGACGAGATAGCCGTAGCCACCGCCAAAAACTATACATTGTCATAACCCCTTAACCCCATACACATCATGCAGCAGACAATCACTCCCAACAGCATGTGCAAGCTCACTGCCGACTCCGGACATAAAATCGTCTACGACGGCGACCTTTCCACAGCCACCTCCACCGCCTACCTCGGCAAGGGCGACTCGCCCGACAACTATTCCGAGGTCACCGATGCAGCCGTCGCCGACTGGCTGGAGCAGCAACGCCTCGCCGCCGAAGCGGAACATATGGCAGCAGTGCCCGAAATGGCGGAATGATGCAAAACGCCCTGCATCCGCGGTGTGTCGGGAGGCAGGGCGTTGATGTGTCCGCGCTGATGGGGCGCGGTCAGTCGTCTGTTGAGCCGTCGGGGGCTGCCGCGTCTATCTCGTCGGCATGTGCCTCAAGACGCTTTGCTATGTGGCGGAAAGCTTCCGCCAACTGGTGATACTGCTCCTTGGTGAATGTCGTCTTTTTGTTATGTGAGATGCAGGCATTTAGTCTCTGAGAGAGCCACGCCTGGCTTTTGTTGAAATACTGATCGGCGAGCTGTGTCTTGTTGATCAAACCCTCAAGCTCAATGAAGGCATTTGAAACTGCGCCCCACTTTGTGGCGATCAATTCTTTTCTGCGGGCTTCGCTGCCCTCTGCATCGTAAATTTCGCGTGTTCCTAAGTACATATCGGATATATTTGGTAAATTTGCCCCCGGCTGTCACCCGGGGGCTTTTGTTAAAGATTAAGCAACTCATTTAGCAAGCCTCTGATTTCGGCTACTACACGGTGGTTGCGCTGGGTCTCGATTATGTCCAAGTATCGTCCTATCAGTGCAACCACCGTTCTAATTCTGTCTCTCATATTTACCTCCTTTCTGCTTTAATGGGTTAGTGATTTCTTACACTACAAAGATACGAATAAAATCATTATCCACAAAATATTCATGCAATTATTTTGTTAAAATCAATAAAAATATTTTGCTTCTCAAATATTTCCATTACTTTTGCCATTGCCAAAATACTCTGAGCGTCTAACGCTTCCGTCGGGCATCGGTCAATTGCTCGGACATCCAATGTTTCGGGCTATTTTTATGCCCTGATTACATACAAGCCAATACGGCTGTTATATCCAATCAATACTTGCTCCACGGAGCGACGCTTGAGTGTTTTGGCGAACGGGATATGACAGCCGTTTTTCTGTCTATAAGCCAAACACTCAAGCGATATGCAAGACACAAACAACAACGCAGCGGAGCGTACGCGCTCCTGTTCCTCGGCGAAGGTGGCAGCCCTGATGATAGAGCTGGGCGAGACCATCCGCGAGGAAATGGACACGGTGGCAACGACGGTACGCGCCGACGGCCACATCATCTTCAACATCTACGGCGGCACGGTCACCATCCACATCCCCGAACCCGCCGACAGCGCGAAAGGAGGCAAGCTATGAGAGCCGAATACGACAATGTCATTGACCTCGAGAAGCACGCAATGGAGCCGGCACAGGTGCGTGAAGCACTTGTCTATCTATACTGCAACTTGATGGAAGAATTGGACGAGATCGGGTTTGAAACTCTGAAAGACTCTCTCGCAACTCTCGGAAATCTCATTATCGCCATGAGTCCGCGACTGGTAGATGACACTCCCCAGAGCTAAACGTACACAACATTTTATTTTACATTGGCGAGCCGGGTGTCCGTGAGGATTCCCGGCTTTCTTCTGCTCCAAACGCCCCCTCAAATGCCTTGACCTCCTGATGCACGTGGATGCCTCCGTGGGTGAGATACTTGTTTGTGGTGGCTACGTCGGTATGCCGCGCCTGGTCACGGGCGGTCACTATGCCCTCGGCGTTGGCAAGGTCGCGTATGCCCGAGTCCTTGAGCGAGTAGAATTGCAGCGAGTCGGGCCACTTGAGAGCCTTGCGCAGTTTCTTCCAGCGTTTGTTAAACACGTCCGGACCCCTCCGCACCTCCCCGGGGTGGAAATTTTCGGAAAACAGATAATAGTGTGACGGATGGCTGAATATCTTGAGGCGCAGCATCAAGCCGAGCAGTATGCGGTTCATCGCCACATATCCGTCACGCTTGTTTTTGCTGACGGCAGCAGGGACGAATATGCGCATGTTTTTCACATCTATGTCCTGGATTCTGAGGTGGCTAAGCTCGGTGGGGCGGATGAAGGTGTAGTATTCCATCATACACGCCAGCAGGTAGTGGGGCTCGTCAGCCTCAAGCTCATCCTTCATCTGTCGAAGCTGCCCGGCGGTGAGGTCTGTGCGTATCTTGGCTGTCTCGGATATGTTGGCGATCCCCTCGGCGGGATTGGACTGTACGTATTTGCGCTGCGCCATCCATGCTCCGAGTGACGAGCACCATCCGCGATAGTTGTTGCGTGTCCGTGCCGTCACCTCGCGGTCAAGGTAGAGCCAGTCCAAGAAATCCACAATCAGAGCCGAGTCAAACTGGTAGGCATACATGATCGGGACGGTCATCGTCTCAATGTAGCGGATGAGCATGTTGGCGCGTGATGAATATGACAGGTAGGTTTTGCGGCGTGAAGTCTTCTCAATAGACTGGAGGTAGCGGTCTACCACATCGGCAAACCGCGCATAGCTGCGGCTGCAACCCTCCTGTGCCCACGGATTCCATCCGCCACGGAGTTTCTGCATCAGCGCGGCGCATATCTCTGCACCGCGCTGTTTCTTGGCTGTAATCCCCTTGATGCTGTCTATGTGGTACTTCTTGCGGCGCATCTCTCCTGTGGCAGGATCAAAGGCATAGAAATCCACATACCATGTTTTGCCACGGTGGAGCACCGGCACCGTGTAGCCCATTACGCGGGCGAGCGAGTTCTTGTCTGGCAACATTTTTTTACATTTTTAACGCGAGGTGTCCCAAGGCTAAAAATGCAAACGTTAATCATCAGTCCTCCGACCGTCTGTATTTCGTCTGAGTGCTTACTCAGAAAAACCGCCTAACTTGCTTATAATGAACAAGTTAGGCGGCTGTTGGCGGAGAGAGAGGGATTCGAACCCCCGGAGGTGTGACCCTCAACGGTTTTCAAGACCGCCGCAATCGACCACTCTGCCATCTCTCCTTGCTTGTGGTTTGCGTGTGCAAAGGTAGAGGATTTTTGGATATAATCCAAATTTTCAATGAGAAATTTTTGATTTTTCTGCGAAAAATCGTGTCTGGTCTGGGGGTTAGGTGGTTTCGGTGGCGGAGGGTATGGCTGATGTGTGGATGTAGTCGCGGATTTTGTTGTAGCTGTAGATGCCAGCGAGGGGGAGGGCGACGCCAGCGATGCTGTAGAGAATCCAGAAGCAGTCGTCAGGGGCGTAATCGTGGATGACCATATGGCAGCCTATCTGTGCGGGGTCGAGGGAAAACCACCATATTTTTACGAGGCTTACGGCTTTGAAGGCTATGATGTGGAATACGTAGATGTAGAGGGTCATGGCTCCACAGTAGGTGAGGAAGCGTCGGGCGATGCAGTCGGTGTTGGTCAGCCAGAGGGCTATGCGGTCAAGTACGATGAATCCAGCCAAGCCTGTGAGGGGTAGGGTGAGCACATCAATCATCTGAGGCGTGAGATTCATGCCTTTCCAGTGGAGGTGCGCACCTATGCACAGGAATCCGATGAGTATGGCAATTTGCCATGCCTTGAGTGAATAGCGGGACAATAGACTGTGGATGACTGGACCCATACTGAAGAAAAACAGTCCCCATGTCTCACGTATGCCACCCTGGACCACGGTGGGTATGCGCAGCCCTGTACTGATTTTAATCAAGGCGAAGGATAGCGCGGCAGCTCCGATGATGGCAGACACCCATGCTAATGACAGGCGCGGGAAGAAATGTCTGATGAATTTCACCAATACCATATAGAGCACGGATACGATGAGGAGTGCCCTGAAGAACCAGAATGCCCCTGCCAGAAATTCGTCATATCCACCCATGGAAAATATGATGAGGAAGAACCGTTGGACGAATTGCGAGAGGGTGTAGGGATGGGTGACTCCTCCTTGCACGTTGCCGTACTCCTCGTTGAGGATGCCGAGCGAAAACATCAGGTTATGAATTACGAGGAAGAACAATGCCCACTTGACGAACGGCAGATAAAGCCCTTTGGCGCGGCGTTTGACATAACCGTATGGGTCGGTGAGATTTGCTTCCTTGAAGAAATATCCTGCTGCGATGAAGAATACCGGCATATGGAACAGGTAGATGAAATTGGTGATGATGCTGTAGGCTTCGGCGTGGCCTATGACCATGAGAATGATGGCGATGCCTTTGACTATGGCTATGCGGTCGTTGCGGTGGGTGTTCATGGGGGCAAAGTTAGTGATTCTCGCCACAAGTGGTGAGCACGAGGATAAAAAAAACGAGGGCAGCCGCCAAGGCTGCCCTCGCTGGGTAGTATTATACGGGATGGCTCGGATTATTCCTCGTTGTTGAGGATTTCGAGCATCTTGATGGCACTTGCGGGGATGCGTGTGCCAGGACCGAAGATGGCTGCTACGCCGGCTTTGTATAGGAAATCGTAGTCCTGAGCGGGGATTACGCCTCCGGCAGTCACGAGGATGTCCTCTCTGCCGAGTTTCTTAAGCTCTTCGATTACCTGGGGTATGAGAGTCTTGTGACCTGCGGCAAGTGATGACACGCCGAGGATATGCACGTCGTTTTCGACAGCCTGACGGGCTGCTTCGGCAGGGGTCTGGAACAGGGGACCCATATCCACGTCAAATCCGCAGTCGGCGTAGCCTGTCGCTACTACCTTTGCACCGCGGTCATGTCCGTCCTGACCCATCTTTGCGATCATGATACGGGGTTGACGACCTTCGCGCTTGGCGAAATCTTCACACATCTGCTGAGCCTTCACAAAGTCAGGGTCAGACTTGGTTTCTGCTGAGTACACGCCTGAAATAGTTCTGATTACTGCTTTATAACGGCCTACGACCTCTTCGCAGGCATCTGAAATCTCTCCGAGGGTGGCGCGTAGTCCGGCAGCCTTGACGGCGAGATCAAGGAGATTGCCCTTCTTGGTACGGACACACTCTGTGATGTCGGCAAGGGCTTTCTTGACAGCTTCCTCGTCACGGTGAGCCTTGACATCGTTGAGACGCTCGATCTGCTCGGTGCGCACCTGGGTGTTGTCGATTTCGAGGATGTCGATGGGGTCTTCATGGTCAAGACGATACTTGTTGATGCCAACGATGGTCTGCTTGCCTGAGTCGATGCGAGCCTGTGTGCGGGCTGCAGCCTCCTCGATGCGGAGCTTGGGCAGACCTGTCTCGATAGCTTTTGCCATGCCGCCGAGTTTCTCGATTTCCTGGATGTGTTCCCATGCGCGGTGAGCTATCTCGTTGGTGAGGGCTTCCACGTAGTATGATCCAGCCCAGGGATCAACCTGCTTGGTGATCATGGTCTCCTCCTGGATGTAGATCTGGGTGTTACGTGCGATACGTGCCGAGAAGTCGGTGGGGAGGGCGATAGCCTCGTCGAGCGCGTTGGTGTGGAGCGACTGGGTGTGACCGAGGGCGGCGCCCATAGCCTCGATACATGTACGACCGACGTTGTTGAATGGATCCTGCTCGGTGAGTGACCATCCTGATGTCTGCGAGTGTGTGCGCAGAGCGAGCGATTTGGGGTTCTTGGGGTTGAACTGCTTGACAATCTTAGCCCAAAGCATACGGGCGGCGCGCATCTTGGCAACCTCCATGAAGAAGTTCATGCCGATAGCCCAGAAGAACGACAGACGGGGAGCGAACGCGTCGATATCCATGCCTGCATTGACACCTGCGCGGAGGTATTCAAGACCGTCGGCAAGGGTGTAAGCCAGCTCGATGTCGCATGTGGCACCTGCCTCTTGCATGTGGTAGCCGGAGATGGAGATGGAGTTGAATTTGGGCATATTCTGAGAGGTGTACTCGAATATGTCAGCGATGATGCGCATCGAGAATTCGGGGGGATATATGTAGGTGTTACGCACCATGAACTCCTTGAGGATGTCGTTCTGGATGGTACCAGCCATCTCATCGAGTTTGGCACCCTGCTCAAGACCTGCGTTGATATAGAAGGCAAGCACGGGGAGCACTGCACCGTTCATGGTCATTGACACTGACATCTTGTTGAGGGGGATGCCGTCAAAGAGCACCTTCATATCCTCAAGCGAGCAGATTGACACACCTGCCTTGCCGACATCGCCTACCACACGCTGGTGGTCGGCATCGTAGCCGCGGTGTGTTGCAAGGTCAAATGCCACTGACAGACCCTTCTGACCTGCGGCGAGGTTACGGCGGTAGAATGCGTTACTCTCGGCTGCTGTGGAGAATCCGGCGTACTGACGGATGGTCCAGGGACGCAGAGGATACATCGCACTGTACGGTCCACGAAGGAAGGGGGGCAGACCAGACACATAGTTGAGGTGTTCGAGACCCTCGAGGTCTTTCTTGGTATATACGGGCTTGACAGGGATGAGTTCCGGAGTAAGCCAGTCTTCACCTGCGCTTGCTGCCACGGCGGCATGCTGGGCGGCGAAAGCGTCTTGTGTGATATTTATATTTTTAAAATCGGGTTTCATCTATATATAAATTGAGTGGAAAGAGGCTATTACTTAAGAAGACGGGAATTGAAGTCACGGAGAGTGTCAAGCACGTTGCAGCGCACATGGATGAAGTCCTTGATGCCCTCTGCCTGAAGCTGTTCCATGCAAGCAGGTGCGCCTGCCACTACAAACTCGGCTCTGCCGTCAAGATACTTGAACGCCTTGGGAGCCAGCTCGGCATATTCGTCATCGCTTGAGCAGAGTACCACTACGTCGGCACCCTTTTCCATGGCAGCGTCAACGCCAGCCTCGATGGTATCAAAACCGAGGTTATCGATGATTTCGTAGCCTGCACAACCGAAGAAGTTGGTGGAGAACTGGGCGCGGGCAAGACGCATGGCGAGGTTGCCGATGGTGAGCATAAATACCTTGGGACGGTGTGAGGAGGCTTCGGTAGAGAGACGAAGCTGCTCGAAGTCACTGGCGGCACGGCTCTTGTTTAGACCTTCGCCGGCTTCTGCGGCATCGTCGTGGTGGCAGCCGCATGAGCATCCGCTGTTTTCAATTTTCTGAGCGGCAGTCTCGTTGATGTTGGGGAACTGGTTAGTGCCGAGAAGTATCTCCTTGCGGCGAGCCACATCGGTGTGACGCTTGGCATTTGACTCGTTGACGGCTTTCTGGATTTCGCCTTCGTTGACCATCTTGAGGAATCCGCCCTTTTCGTCAACAGACAGGAACAGTTTCCATGCCTCTTCGGCGATGGCTACGGTCAAGTGCTCCACATAATATGAACCTCCGGCAGGGTCTACCACCTTGTCGAGATGGCTTTCTTCCTTGAGGAGGAACTGCTGGTTGCGGGCTATGCGCTCCGAGAAGTCATCGGGGGTCTTGTATGGGGTATCAAACGGAGTAGATGTGATGGAGTCGACACCTGCAAGTGCTGCTGACATGGCTTCGGTCTGGCTGCGGAGGAGGTTGACGTGCGCATCATATATTGTCTGGTTGAATTTTGAGGTAGTGGCGTGGACGTGCATCTTGGCTGCTTCCTCGCTTGCACCGTACTGTGCCACAATCTGTGCCCAGAGCATGCGGGCGGCACGGAATTTTGCAAGTTCCATGAAGTAATTGGAGCTTACGCCCATGTTGAATTTGATGCGGCGAGCCACCTCGTCGGCGCTGTAGCCGGCATCGGTCATCATGGTCATCCACATTGCGCCCCAAGAGAGAGCATAGCCGAGTTCCTGGTAGATGTATGCGCCGGCATTGCTGAGCATGTCAGAGTTGACGGCGAGCACCTTGAGCGCGGGGACATCTTTGACAGCATCCATGAGGGCGGATGCTTCCTTGACGATGTCGCCAGGGAAAGCTGTGCCGTGGTTGAGAGGACGGCGGAGAGGGTTGAAGTTGATAGAGCCGCGGAACTCGTCAGCAGCGTTTTCTTTCTTTATGAGTGAAACCAGCTCGGTGGCAACTGCTACAGCCTTGCGGGGGCAGCAGGTAAGGTTGATTTCCACTTTCTTGAGGTCGATGCCCTTGAGGAGGATGGCAACGTCAGCAGGTTCTTTGACAGAGAAACCGAGCGAAGTGACACCCTTGGTGAGCACTTCGGCTGCTTTGGCGTTAGCTGCGGCGGCATCGTCAGCTATGATTTCCTGACGGGTGAGCCAGTCGTTGGTGTTGCGTATGCCGCGGATGTAGGGGAATTCACCGGGGAGTACATCGGTGGTTTTGAGGTCGGCAATGTCCTCTGCGCGGTACATGGGCTGGAGATTGAAGCCCTCGTTGGTGCGCCATACCAGTTTCTTGTCAAACGGAGCGCCCTTAAGGTCAGTCTCGACTTTAGCTTTCCATTCGGCGGTAGAAATAGGAGGAAATTGTTCAAATAATTTTTCTTTGCTTTCTGCCATGGTGTGTGTTAATTGATAAAATGCGTTGTGAACCTTGTAATAGCTTATAAGGCGGTTTTTTACGAAGCAAATGTACAAAATCTTTGCCGTATGATGAAATATTTTGCTTCAAAATGATTCCTGTTTACCCTTGTGTGTATGGTTGACGGTTGTATATATGATTGTGGTTTCGGTTTTATTTTTACAAAAATAGTGATAATATCCGAATCTGTTCGGATATTATCACTACGTATGAATTGATTTTATATATAAGCAATTGGAATAGGTAGTCAATGGCGATGACTATTATTATTAGGCAGACCTTCAGTCGGGGAGGTTAGAAGGGGTAGCCGATGGCGAGGTGGAAGGCGAGGGATTTGCCGAAGGAGGGCATGTTGAAGTAGCCGCGCTTGCCGGTGTCGTAGGGGGCGTGGAGGGCGTAGCCGAGGTCGCCGCGGATGACCATCATGCCGAGATCAAAGCGGAGTCCTACGCCTGTGCCGAGTGCTATGTCGTTGAGGAAGGTGGAGGCTTTCAATGTGCCGCCGGGGCGGTCGGGATCGTCTTTGAGCAGCCAGATGTTACCGGCATCGAGGAAGAGTGCGCCATGGAGCGGACCGATGATGGGGAAACGCAGTTCGGTGTTGAGCTCGAGCTTGAAGGTACCTGTCTGGTCAAAGTAGCCGTTGGTCTCGGCTTCGGGCGGACGGTAGCTGCCAGGACCGAGGCTGCGGACGGTGAAAGCGCGTATGGAGTTGGCTCCGCCGATATAGAACTGCTCGCTGTAGGGCACTACGGCTGAGTTGCCGTAGGCATGTTCGGCTCCGATGCCTATGCGTGATACGAGCCATATGTCGCGGAGACCGAGACGGTGTCCGTAGACGAGCTGGGTAGAGCCTTTGACAAACTGGCTGAAGGGGGTGTTGAGCAGTTTCATCTCGCCGGTCTTGCTGCCGAATGCTTTCCACAGTCCCCACATGATGTTGCCGGCTTCCTGCACTGTAAATGTGAAGTCAACAGTGTTGCGGTTGCTGAAATTGCGGCTATAATTATATGTGTAGGAAATCTGTGGGATAAACTGGCTCTGGAAACTGAGGGCTATAGCCGGATTCTGCGCCATGATTGAGTCGAACTCATGAGTGGAGCGGAGCAGGTTGGTATAGGTCAGCTTGAAGAGGTTGAGCGTGTGGCTGACGTGGCGTGACGACTGCCAGTCATAGCTGAAAGCTCCGTCGAGCTGTCCGAGCATGAAGTAGTGGGGGCGGTTGAGGAAGCTGCCCGAGAGGGTGATGCGCGTCCAGTTCATGGAGTGGCGGCGGCGCGGGATGAATCTCGGGGCTATCAGGCGTGGGAATGCGAGCGATGAGGTGAGCCCGACTTCGTAGGAGTTGAACACCGAACGGTTTTTGCTCTTGCCCGTCTCCCACTCGTAGGTGCCGCGTAGCTGTATGTTGAGCTGCTCGCCGCCGCCCCAGAGGTTGCGGTTGGTCACGCCGATGCTTGCGCCCGGACCGAGGTAGCTGTTGGATTTAGATGTGACGTTGACCTCGAAGTTGGCTTGCCACGGGGTATCGAACGTACAGCCGATATACACGTCAAGCGTCGGGACTGATGCGGTGGTATCTCTGACCGCTTCGATGTCGATGGCGTTGAAAATGCCGAGGCGAGACAGATAGGTCTGCGTGCGGTTCATGTCACGGACGCTAAACATTTTACCCGGACGGAAAGTGACGTTTTCAGGTATAATCTGCTTGCGCAGTTTGGATGGCTGCATCTGTATGAGCATTCCGCGATTGGTGTATGTGGTGTCGGGAGTTCCACCGCCGAGATGACGGTTGACCACGGTCTGGATTTTGCCGGTCACATACCGCTGCAGCGCATAATCGGGTATGTTGGAGTCAAGTATCATCTTCATGGCTATGGAGCCACGTGTCATGGTGCTGTCGGCGAGATACTTTATGTATTCAGGTTTGAAGAAGTAGTAGCCGCGGTTACGGAGCGAATTGGTGATGCGCACCCGTTCGGTGGCAAGCGAGTCGGTGCAGTAGCGTTGTCCGGCTTTGAGGTATGTGCTGCGGAGGGCTATGGAATCAATCATGTGATTGAGGTGGCAGGTGTCAGGCAGCAGGATTATGGAATCCATCTTATACACCGGACCGGTGGATATGTTATAGCGTATGGAGGCTTTCTTCTTGTTTTTACCCTGTACGAGTTCGTATGACGATGTGCCCTGGAAGTAGCCGTTGTTGTCAAGAATCTCGTCAATCATCTTGGTGCGCACTTCGGGGCGGACATCGCTGATGAGTACGGGCTGCTGCACCAGCTTCTCGTAAATCCATTTGCCGAGACCTCCTTTGGGTTCGTTCCAGTGGTTATAGACCCACAGTCCGATAGGGAAGGGATAGCGGTAATAGGGGGAAATGAGGCAGTTGTTTGGTGGCACATTGATGGCAGTCTTGACCTGGCTGTTGAGTCCAGGGGCTTCCTTGACGCCTTCGGGTGTCTGGATTTTCAGCGGTTTGGCACCGGTGTAGAGTATCTCTCCCTCTTGCAGACGGCTTGTGGTGGAGCATCCTGACGAAAGGGTCATGACGGCTGTGAGCAACGCCAGTATGATATATATCGAAGAATATCGTTTCATGCGTCGGTGTGTTAATTAGTGCTGTCGGATGTCGCAGGGAGAGAAAGATTTTGTTCCTTGGGTTTGCGGAACTTGAACATGTCACGGAGCGAGTTGAGATTACGCTTGTAGACGAAGCCTACACCGGTGGATATTATCTCGCCCTCGATGATTTCGTAACCTGTGTGGCGGAAGAGCTTGATGTACATCGATCCCGAACGGTTGAGGAGATATTCAAACGAGATGTTGTTGACGAGGTTTTCGGCAAAGTTTTCATCAGCCTGCGGGTCGGTGGTATAGCTGCCGCCTACAACGATGCGTATGCGGTTATTGAGCAGATTTTTGGATATCTGGTAGCTATAGTTGGTGGCAGTGGAGGTGTTGCCCTGCACGGTGGAGTTATACTGGTCGATGCCGAAACTGATGTCGACAAACTTGACATTCGAGGCAAGGGTGTTGAGCTGCGATGCCAGGAACGAATAGAGCGGGTTGCCGCTGAGCCCGGCATTTGCCTTTGTGCCTGGTCCGGTGTAGACACCATACAGGAGCAGGTTCATCGCCTGGTTAGCTCGCTGTTCGGGCGACATGGATGACAGTTCATTTTGTATGGTGATGTCATCGTCACATGCGAGATCAAATACCACCTTCATGTTTTCAAGCGTGCCTGTAACATTGATTGTCACATCGAAGTATACAAGGCGCGAGTTGCCGCCATCGGGAGTGACATTGGCTTTCATTCGGTCGGTAGCCGATATGTTGAAGCCGGGATTCATCATGTCGCCTGTAAAGTTGACAAAACTTCCGTCTTTGAATTTGAAATCCTTTTCAGACATCAGAGGCGGCGTGTACTGGACTTCACCTTCATTGATGGTGTAGCGGCCGATGAGTCGTCCGGAATTCTGAGGTGACATGGTGTAGGTCAACTCTCCTTGCCCGCTGATGGAAGCATGGTTTTTGCCGTCGGTCGAGATGTCTACATTAATAGTGGTGTTAGGCATCACTCGGAGTGTTGCAGCCAATGTCATGCTGCTCGTAGGAGCCTGTTTCGAATCGTCAGCTACTTGGGTGGTGTCGGAGAAGTTGACGAACGAAACCATGTCGCCTGTGCTCTGTGTGGTCAGTGCCGACTGAGAGGAGGTCATCACGTAAGTCACATCCGACCCTGACAGCAGAGCGACATCGGCATTGCAGTAGAGGTTAGACATCGAGCCCTTGACATCGGCATTTATGCCAATGTAACCTTTGCCGTAGATATCGGCACCTCTGGGACGGTTGCTGTTGACCATCAGCATGTCGTTGCCTTCAAGATGAAGGTTCATGCGCACGTCGGCAAGGTCATTGATGTCGGCGATGCCGTTGATGGTCAGCGGATTGTCGTTGAGCGTATTTATAGCGAAATTGTTAAATCGTACGATGTTGCTGTCCACCGGGATTTTTACCTCGGAGAAGCGGTATGTCGAGCCTATCATGTTGACTTTGACTGCGGCACTGTCAAATTGCAGATATCCGTCCATGACGGGTTTGGCTGGAGATCCTGTCAGTTTCATGGTGCCGTTGAGATTGCCCTCAAGTTTTGCAGTGCCGGCGGGGAGGAACGGATTTGCCACGCTGAGAGGGAATTGTATCATAGACATGTCAAGCATGAATGGGCTTGTGCGTGTGCTGTCATTGAGGGCACCGTTGAGAGTGATGGTCTTTTTGTCGTTGACCCAGACTATGCCGTCAGCCCAGAGCGATTTACTCTTGGGATTGTTGGCGACCTTGAGCGCCAGTCCGAACTTGCCCACCTTCTGGCGGTCATACATGAAGTCGTCAAGTCCTACGACGAGAGTACCTACAAGTTCATTGTTGACACGATGTATCTTAAGATTGGCAGAGGCTGTGCCCGACATCGGCGGAGCAAACGGCGAGATTCCTATCCAGTCCTCTATCTTTATTTCCTTGGCGGAGAGGACGAGCTCTTTTGGGGATGAACCTTCTTCGGGATTGGGTACAGGTCGTGTGAAGATATGAAGGGAGCTTGGCAGATTTTGCAGCAGGAGGTCTGCCTCTATCTGCTTGGTATAGAAATTATATGAGAGGAAGTTGTCGGTGTTGAGCGTCCAGTTCTTATAAGCGATTACAGGGGCTTTGGGGACGAATTTCAACGTGAGGACCGAGTCTGCCATAGTGGATACGACACCGAGACGATAGCCCTGCTTGCCTTGGAGATTGTGCTGGTCGGCAAACAGTGCGAGTTTGTCGTCGGCGAGGAAACCGTTGACTGTCACATCAGCCCATTCTGCCAACGGACCGGGTCCGTTGTTCATCTTTGCGTTGTAGACGAGATATTTGTTGTGCTGGTTGACATGCAGGGCTATGGAATCGATGACATTAGTGCCCATGGCGAGGCGGCTGACCGCACCGTTGAGATGCAGTAGCGAATCATTGCGCATGGTCATGTTCATATTGCCCAATGTGATGCCGCTCTGGGCGAGGACTCTTCCGGCTATGTTGTCAGATCCCATAGACAGGTCTATGTCTAATGGCGGTATGGCGCGCTGTAGTTGCAACACGTCGGAGCGTTTGGCTTTGATCTGGCTGTCTATGACTTTGGTGATGCGGTCGATTGCCGGCATGATGCTGTCCCACCGCTCCTTTATCGCACTGCGGAGCACGAGGTCCTCGGTCACCACATCGAGGGTGGTCAGCTGTTTGTCAGCTGATGCATGCAGTGTCAATGATGGCGTGTAGTAGCGTGTCGTATCCATCAGCCAGTCAAAATCGGAGATGTTGACATCCGCTATGATGCTTTCGGCGCGTGGATTGTACTGACCCTTGCCTGCGATATCTATGTGGCCGCGGCATGGCGTTGACATCAGACCGAGAGCATGCAGGTCAAGGTCACGTATCTCTCCGTTGAGCGAGCCCTTTATGATGCCTGAATCTATGCGGGCGTGTGCACTCAGGTCAAGATTCGCGTCGGGATTAGCTGACTGCAGGAATGCGTTCATATCTCCATTCTTGGCATCAGCCTTCAGATGGGCATTGGTGTACGGCTTGCCGTTATATATGACTTTATCCACCATGATATCGGCAGCGAGCGAAGTTTTTGGTGACATGGGGTTGTAGCCAGCACCATCCAGATGTACGGTGGCGGATATGTCGCCTATACCCAAGGAGGGCATGAATGCATCCACAGGAAATGAGGTGAGATCTATGTCTGCTTTGTATGCTTCCTTACGAGCTACCCAGCGTCCGTCAGCAAGTAATTTTCCTGAGCCCGTGGTCAGATTGAGATTGCCTGAGATATTGCCTGGATTGTAGTCGGCTGAGCCTTTGAGCTTAAGCGCAGGGATGGTTATGGTGGAGTCCATCTTAAGAGCGGCGAGTGTTGCCTTCACGGCTTTAGGGTCTGTGACAGCTCCCTCGAAATTGATTTTGCCACCCATGCGGTTAAAGTCGGTGATGTTTTTGACTTCGCCGTTACCTGCAAGGTTAAGCACACGAGGCAATTGGATTTTCACCTCTTTGACTTTCATGCGTGCCGGAGATCCGTCAGCATCCACTCTTATATTTATGTCACGAGGCTGGGGCAGAGCCTTTATCATCGGTGCGTATATCGGGAATGCCATTGAGGCATCATTAGCCGATAATATACCTTTAAGTTTGACGCCCAGGGGCAGATCGGGGTCTGAAGTCATGTCTCCTATGCCCATACGGGCATCAAGTCTGATGTCGGAGCGTTGGGTGGCTATGTGGAAATCTGATGCCTCCATGGTTTTGCCGTCCATGGCGAATGTGCCAGAGGCTCGTAGTTCAAGCCCGCATCGTTCTGTGGCGCGTAGGGTTGTCAATGGTACCCGTATTGAAGTCCCTTTGTTATAGAAATCCGCTACAGCGATTTCAATATCCTTTGCCTGGAGATAGTTGAAGTCAAGGCCTGGCATAGGATGTGAGCCAGTGGTCGCATAAAGTGCATTATCGGCTTGAAGCCGCACGGAATCAGCGGTTATTGTCCACATTTCATCATCTGATAGTGGGATTGAATCAGTTGGTGTACTACTGATGGTGTCATTAGATGATGCAGGAGCTGTAAGATACATGGCGTTGACACCGCTGACTGACAGCATTGCGGCTTTGATGCGGCGGTTGGCGATATCCACCAATCCTGATTTCAATGTCGCATCACCGATATGGGCAGAGAGGGTGTCAATCGTAGGCGGCATGCACATCCGATAGTCTATGTTGGCGAGACGGATCTGTGTGGCACGTATGGTCAGGGGTTGCATGGCTGTCGTGTCTTTAGGCGTGACATCCGTTGAGTCCTTCATTATGAGTGTGACACGACCGCCATCTACAAGAGCATTTCCGACATCTATGGAACCACGGCTGAAGTTCATGTTGCCGTTGTCTATATCCGCCTTGTCGATATTGGCTCTGAGCCACATTATGCTGTCGGAGTTGCCGAGCTGATAAAAGACCGATTTCGCCGAGAAGCCTTCAAGAGCGATGTCGCCCCGGAGTAGCGGCAGCATCGCTACACGAAGCTCTGCATTGCCGGCAGTAGCCATGGTATCTCCATTGCTCTCAATGACGAGTACATCGTCAACTGATAGTTTTAGCGGGAATTTGAGTCTTAGATAACCTATGTCGATAGTCATGCCGGTGGATTTGCCAATCTGACGGCATGCGAAATCCACTGCCCAGTTTTGCACCGGAGGTATATATAGCATTACGGCTACGATGAGGGGTAACCCTATGATTATACCGATTACCCAGGCGGAGATTTTAATTATTTTGGATGCTGCGACTTTTGCCACCTTGCACTATGGGATGAATTTGTAATATCTTTTACCTTTGATCTTAAATAATCGGCATCAGTTGATAGATGCCGGTCAATTTAGTTATATTTTTAACCCCAAAATTAGATGTTTTGTTTGAAATCTTTTTTCTTTTTTTGCGTGATTTTAAACTTATAACTATATTTGTGATGCTTAACAACATTATCGCATTATATATCATACTTAACCAGCAAAATAACACAGCCATGTCTAAAACCAACTTTGATACTCTGGACAGCAACATACTCCGGACACTTTCGGACAATGCACGCAAACCGTTTCTTGAAATCGCCCGCGAGAGCAATGTCAGCGGTGCTGCAGTGCATCAGCGCATACAGAAACTGATTTCGGCTGGCGTCATCAGAGGCTTTGAATCAGTGCTTAATCCGTCATCGCTCGGATATGAGACATGTGCTTATGTGGGTCTGTATCTTAAGGATCCCAGCAAATTTGACGAGGTGGTTGAGGAACTCAAAAAGATTCCCGAGGTCGTGGAGTGCCACTTCACCACAGGAAAGTATGACCTGTTCATCAAGCTTTATGCTTACAACAATGACCATTTGCTCTATCTGATCCACCACTATTTCCAGCCGTTAGGTCTGGCGCGCACCGAGACCATCATCTCGTTCAAGGAGGTGTTCAGACGCCAGGTGCCTCTGGATCCCACGCCTGTGAAGTGATTCGTTGCGGATAATCATCCAAAATATATCTTGACATAAGATGAATGTGAAAATACTGCTCATCGATGACGAAGAACCCATCTGTGAGATATTGAAATACAACCTCGAGAAAGAGGGCTACGAAGTGGATTGCGCATACAGCGCAGAAGAGGCTTTAGAGCTTGATCTGCGCCAGTATTCGCTATGTCTCGTGGATATAATGATGGAACGTCTGAGCGGATATGACTTTGCCAAAGCGGTGAGGAAGAATCCCGAGACTGCCAATCTGCCGTTGATATTCTGCTCGGCTCTTAACGGGGAGGATGATACAGTGATGGGGCTTAATATCGGTGGTGATGACTATATCACCAAGCCGTTTGTGATTTCCGAGGTCATAGCGCGAGTGCGTGCCGTATTGCGTCGGTCGATGGCTATGAATATCGCCAAAGAGAAATCAAGGGAGGTCCAGCAACCGGCAAAGACTGTTTCGTTTGAAGGCATCACTGTGGATCTTGATGATAAGATATGCACCCTTGACGGCGAAGATCTCAATCTGACCAAAACCGAGCTTGAACTGATCACGTTCTTCCTCCAGCATCGTAACCGCATATATTCGCGCGATGAAATCATCAAGAAGATATGGCCTGACGATGTGATTGTCACTACCAGAGCCATCGATACCAACATCGCACGACTCCGTAAGAAGTTAGGCCGCTACGGTAATAGCATCGTCACACGTATGGGCTTCGGTTATGGATTCAAAGAGACCGACTAAGCTTGGCAAGAAACTGAAATTACGTTCAGGAAAAAGGCGCCTGTCATATATGTGGCGCATATTTATCCCGACCGTAGCCATGGTATGGCTACTCATGGCCGGGATATTGGTGTATCAATACAACAGGGAGGTAAACTATCATACGGAAAACATCAATTCGCAGCTTCGTATCATCAACCGTTACATCGTTGACAGTTACGAGCGTGAAGCGGATCTGGAGCGTATGATGGGTTTTCTTGACCAGTATTTCGAGAACACCATGTTTAACGAGATACGTGTCAGCATCTATAACGCCACTGGAGATCTCCTTTATTATATAGGACGTCCCATACCCAAGGAATTCAATGGGGAAGACCCCATTACGGAGATAAGAGAGGATGAACAGGAATTAGGGTATGATCCAGATGCAGATGCCAATAACAAGAAGAACCAGCTGTTTTATTACAAGGCTACCAAAAGCAGCGACGGCATGCTGTATGTGCGCACTGGTATGCCTTATAATGTGACAATAGCGGATGCGATTTCATCGGCGAGCGGGCTTTGGATTTTCATCCTGTGTCTGGGCGTTTTCTGCACGGTGCTTGTATATCTGGCGACACGCATGCTGTCGCGGAATATCATGTTGCTTCATGATTTTGCGAGCCGTGCCGCCTCGGGTAATGAGATAGAGCATCTATATGACTTCCCTCATGACGAACTCGGTGACATATCCCGGCAGATAGTAAGTCTGTACCGGTCACGTCTTGAAGCCGTATCGGAGTCAAGCCGTGAGCATGACATAGCGCTCCATGCCGTCGAAGAGAAAGCCCGTATCAAAAGTCAGCTTACCAACAATATCAATCACGAACTTAAGACTCCTATAGGAATCATAAAGGGTTATCTTGACACGATCTTGTCAGAGCCTGATATGCCCGAACCGACGAAAACAAAATTTTTGGAGAGGGCTCAGGCTAATGTCAACCGTCTTTGCGGTTTGCTCAACGATGTCTCGACTATGACCCGTCTGGAGGAAGGACAGGAGAAGATACCCTCGTCGGAGGTGGATTTCCATGATCTGGTGTTCCAGCTCCACAGCGACTACAAGCAGTCAAATTCGGGCGGCAACATGAAGTTTACATATGACATCCCGTTAGGATGCAAGGTCAAGGGAAATACCAATGTGCTGACCTCTTTACTGACCAATCTCATACGCAATGCCGTGATGCACTCACGTGGCACGGCGATGTCACTGAAATTGCTGAGTGAGAGTCCGAAATTCTATACTTTCTCGTTTTCGGACAATGGCACCGGTGTGCCTCAGGAAAGTCTGCCGCATCTGTTTGAGCGTTTCTACAGGGTTGATACGGGGCGGTCGCGCAAAGCGGGTGGGTCTGGTCTCGGACTGCCGATTGTGCGTAATGTGATAATGGTGCTTGGTGGTGCCATTTCAGTCAGGAACCAGTCGACAGGTGGTCTGGAGTTTATCTTCACCTTGCCGAAGTGGCAGGACAAGAGGGGACTGTAAATAATCAATCCAGTGGATTTGGCGTAATAGCTTCACGGATGCTGGTGAATCCTGAGGATTAGATATAGTATCTTAGGCATAGTAGAGTTGCGACCTACTACTGGTCAATATTTTGCGACATGTGGCTGACGAGATGAGATTGTCTCGATTTACTATGCTAAACACTGTGTAACTCTTGTAGGGACATGCCGTGGCATGCCCGCCCATCAGGCGTTGCATTTGCAATTGCTGCTGAAAGCGGACATGCCACGGCATGTCCCTACACGTTTACGATTCATCTTACATGACCAA
The DNA here is from genome assembly GCA_001689515.1 of Bacteroidales bacterium M7. Classification (GTDB taxonomy): domain Bacteria; phylum Bacteroidota; class Bacteroidia; order Bacteroidales; family Muribaculaceae; genus Amulumruptor. Next base: position 114,298 of record LUJR01000039.1, on the reverse strand, counting down.
CCAAAGATTGCCCAGTAGTAGCGACCCTACAACTGCTTTTCATTGGATTCTATAGCCGCTAAGTGTACGTATGTAGCAACGGGCTGCTGCCAGATTCGGCAGCAGCCCGTTGTTTGTTTAGTGTGTGTTGCTATAGGACTATGGAAGTCAGGTCAGAGGCGGACATTGATTGTGCGGGCATCTGATGGATTCCATTTGCCGCTCATGGTCAGTGTCTTTGTCTGCTTGTCATAAGTGTAGTCGCGTTTGCTGAGACGCTTTCCATCTACGCTGACTGATTTTGGAGTTTTGGCAATGTTGTTGATGAGCAGTCTGATGTCCTTTTCAGAGGGAGTCAACGGTGAAGTGGCGTCCTTGCTGAGTGTGATGTCCAGATCGGATTTGGTCATGGAGTCGGTGAATGTCAACAGAGCATACTTGCCTTTTTCGACCGTGGAGGTAGATGTGCGGTCATCTTCAAATAGAGTGTATGACCCGTTGCAACCTTCTACCGGATATACATTGAGAGTATATACGTTATCCTTGTAGTCACCGGTGTTTTCCATGTCATAGTCGGCTGTCGGGATTATAGCGCCTCCACGCACGAACATAGGTAATACTTCCAGAGGTGCATTGTATGTGACAGTGGTGCCTCCGGCATATGTCTTGGAGGGATTTGTATAATCGACCCATGTGCCAGCGGGGAAGGTGACGGTGCGCGATGTAGCTCCCTGTGTCATCACAGGAGCGATGAGCACATCCTTACCCCATAGATATTCATCGTCGATGTTGTCATACTTGGTTTCGCCTGGTTCGTAGAAGCCGATAGAACGAACAAGCGGAGTGCCGTATGCATGGTTTTCATATGCCAATGTGTAGTTGTATGGAAGCCAGCGGTATCTCTCCTTTATGAGAGGGAGTATGATGTGCTGCTGGTCAGGATAGCGGTAAGGCTCGGCTGTGCCTTGTGCATGAGTACGGAGGATAGGGGAGAATGTGCCGAGCTGAAGCCAGCGTACATAGAGCTCAGGGTCGTAGGGTACTTTTTCGTCGAGGGCGAATCCGCCCACATCGTGGCTCATATAGCCAAGTCCGCTTAGTCCTGAGCCAAGCATGATGGTTACCTGAGGCTGCAGACCGCCCCATGAGCGGGATACATCGGTGGACCATGGGTAGACGCTGTAGCGTTGCAGACCTGTGGTACCGCCGCGCATCATCGTCATCAGACGTGTATTGGGAAATTCTTCTTTGAAGAGGTCATATATGATCTCAGACCAGTCGTTGCCATACTGGTTGTGGTACTGGCGAGCAGTCAGTCCGTTGTGGTGGATGCCTGTTTCGGGGTGTACTTCCGGTTCGCCGAGGTCTCCCCACCAACCGCCTACGCCTTCGAGTGTCAGCTCCTTGTAACGGTTGGCGAGCCACTTGCGAGTGTCGGGATTGCTGACATCCCACATGCCGCCTTCGCCTACCCATATCTGCACTTCCTGTGGTCCACGGAGCGAGTCAGTGGCATCTTTGACGAAGAGACCTTTTTCGACTCCCATATTGTAGTTGTCGATACCGCGGCTGTTGCGGAGCACATAGGGCTGGGAGATGATGATTGTATTGACTCCTTTGGCTTTGAGGTCGGCAAGCATCTGCTTGTGGGTGGGCCATTGGTCAGCATCCCATGCCAGGCGTCCCATGTCTTGTTCCTTACCGTACCAATAAAGGTCGAGCACGATGCCGTCGACAGGATATTTGTTCATTTTCAGCGTGTCAATCACACCGCGTGTCTCGGCTTCGGTCTTGTAGCCGTACTTGGAAGTCGTGTATCCCATAGCCCAGAACGGAGGCATATCCTGACGGCCTGTCAGCTGGCTGACTGCTTGTGTCAGTCCCTTCATAGTGCCGTCGCCATAGATGTAATAGTAGCTTATGGGCGCAGGGCTTTCTGAGATGTATTTGATGGGATTGCCGAGGATGATCTGAGATGCTGCATAGTCATCAAAGAGCAGTGCATATCCATTTGATGACAAGAACAACGGCATGGTTATGTTCATCTGGCTGATGCGGCTTTCGCCCTTTACGTAGCCGTAGTTCTGCTTGTTGTACATGGTGAGGGTGTCACCGGCGAGATTGATTTTGTGACCTCGCTCGCCGCCTCCGTAAAATGAACCTGTACCGTCGGTGGTCAGCATCAGTTCGCGTTTGCCGTCAGCAAGTGTGCGCTCACCGGTGTCACTTATCCCTCTGCCAGGACCAGCAGATATGCTGACAGCTCCGGTCTTGGTGTTGAGTATGGCTTTGACACCGTTGGAGGTAGTGAGGGTGGTAGTTGACTCGCCATGATTGATTGAGCCGTCAAAGCGTGTCACGGGGGCTACAGTGGCACGAGATTGCGGCACTGTCTCTCCCGATGACAGATTGGATACTTTGATTACATTGGGGTTTATCGCTGTCACAATGACCGTGCTGCCATCGGGCAGCGAAGCTTTGATTTGTCCGGCATCATCAGCTGTCGCTGTGATGGAGAAGGCTGATATTGCCGCCGATGTGCATAATAGCATCCGAGAGGCAATTCGCGTTTGTAATGACATTGTTGGTATAGTATTTATATTAGATTTATTCGTTGAGACCGCGGGCGTTGATCAGGGCAGAGACATCGGGCTTGTGGCCGCGGAAGTCCACGTAGAGCTTCATCGGGTCTTCGCTGCCTCCCATTTCAAGCATATGCTTGAAGCGGGCTGCTGCTTCGGGGTTGAATACTCCTTCTTCCTTAAACAGGTCGTAGCCGTCGCATTCGAGAACAGCTGCCCACAGGTAGGTATAGTAACCAGAGGCATAACCCTCATCACCGAATATATGCTTGAAATAAGGACTGCGGTAGCGGAAGGTCAGTTCTGCCGGCATGCCTATTTCATTGGCTACTTTTGTTTCAAAAGCTTTGATGTCGGTATTCTGGTCAGGTATGAGTTCGCCCCAGTAGAAGTCAAGCAGAGCGGCTCCGACAAGTTCGGTCATGATGAATCCCTGATTATGGTGTGATGCGGCTTTGAGTTTTGTTACCAGAGAATCGGGAATGATTTCACCTGTCTTGTAGTGGCGGGCATATTCTTTGAGCAGTTCCGGTTCAAACGCCCAGTGTTCGTGGATCTGCGACGGCATTTCCACGAAATCACGGTCAACGGAGGTACCCATCTGAGAGGGGATGGTGGCGCGTGTCAACATACCGTGGAGTGCATGTCCGAATTCATGGAACATGGTCTCCACATTGTCGATGGTCATCAATGCCGGGGCATCGGCAGTAGGACGTGACAGGTTGCCGACATTGTAGATGACAGGACGGGTCTCCTTGCCGTCGGGGGTCACTTCGCCCGGTTCAAGGGCATCCATCCATGCTCCCTGACGCTTGGTGTCGCGGGGGAAGTAGTCAGTCATGAACACGGCGAGATGCTTTCCGTCGGCATCCTTGACTTCATATACATTTACCTCCGGATGGTATTTTGGAGCAGAATCCATAGGTGTGAATGTGATGCCATAGAGCTTGTTAGCCATCGTGAAGATGCCTTTGCGTACGCTGTCTACTGCAAAATATTCCTTGATGACATTCTCGTCAAGACCGTATTTGCGCACACGGTCTTTTTCAGCATAGTAGTAATAGTCCCAGGGTTCGATCTTGATACCCTTGTTCTCTTCGTCGGCTATCTTCTGCATGTCTGCTACCTCGCGTTTTACTTTGGCTACGGCAGGCTTCCATATCTTCATCAGCAATTCTTTTGCTGCGGCAGGTGTCTTTGCCATGTAGGGGGCTGTGGCGAGCGAGGCGTAGTCGGGGAAACCGAGAAGTTGTGCTTTCTTGGTGCGCAGTGTGACGATATCCTTGATGACGGGGTTGTTGTCGTTTTCGCCTTGAGATGCCAGTGTGGTGTATCCTTCCCACATCTGTCGGCGCAGGTCGCGGTCATCAGCAAACTGCAGCACCGGCAGTCGTGAAGGTGCATGTAGCGTGAATACCCACTTGTCTTTCATGCCCCGCTTCTCAGCCTCCTCTTTGGCTGTCGCCTTGACATTGTCAGGAAGGCCCGAGAGTCTGGACTCATCATCTACAGTGATGGTGAAGGCATTGGTGGCAGTGAGGAGGTTCTTGTTAAACTTGAGGTAGAGGTTTGACAGCTGAGTGTTTATGTCAGACAGCTCTTTCTTCTGGTCGGCATTGAGCAATGCGCCGTTGAGGGTGAAGTTCTTGTAGTGTTCTTCAAGTGCTCTTTTCTGGGCTACTGTCAGATTGAGGCTGTCACGCTGCTGATAAAGTGTGTTGATGCGCTGAAACAGGCTGTCGTTCATCATTATTTCATCGCTGAATGACGAGTACATGGGCATGATTTCAGCAGCGGCGTCCTGCATTTCGGGGGTGTTCATGCACTCGTTAAGCGCGAAAAACACGTGAGCTACACGATTAAGGAATTTGCCGCTGTATTCAAGGGGGACGATTGTATTGTCATAGGTCGGAGCGTCGGGGTTACTGGTGATGTCGGCTATTTCCTGACGCTGCTGCTTCATGCCTTCCTCAAAAGCAGGCTTATAATGCTCGACTTTTATATCCTCAAATGGCGGAATGCCGTAAGGAGTATCCCATTGAGTGAAGAAAGGGTTGTCTTTTTCATCGGCAGCCTTGGATTTGCTGCAACCTGTCGAGCCGTAGCCTACTATGGCGGCGGCAAAGGTCAATGTGGCAAGATTCCTGATAGTCATATGTGAAAAAATTGGTATTGTGATGATATTAAATTACATTTATTCTGCAAGTTAGCTATAATTTTTGAAATCCCCACATCTCTTTACTCCAAAAAAGTGGCAATCATAGGATAATGGTCGCTCAGATTGACTTTAGGAATCTCGAGACTCAGAGGTTTAAGTGTCCCGCGATAGAGCATATGATCTATGCGGAAGTACAGGCGGTCAGCGTGGTAGGTGAAACCGGGACCCAGGGCGAGAGAGGGATATACTTCTTTAAACCCTGCCTCTTGCAGACACCTTATAGTGTAGGACAGGGGCACATCGTTGAAGTCTCCGGCGATGATGATATTGCCGCCTATGCTGTCGGCAACCTCTCTGAGTTGGTTGACTTGTATAGAGCGTGAACGATAGGCTTCGTTTAGCTTGTGTAGCGCGCTGTTTTTCATGTCCTTGATATCAGCTTTGCCGGCTTTGCCACGTGTGATATCCTGATAGCTGGCTTTGTCGGAGTCGGTCAATCCGATGCTTTCCATATGGCAGTCAAACAGAGTAATAGGACCTTGTGGCAAATCTATGGAATAGGCGGCATAAGGCAGATACTTGTTGACAAATGGTTTGGGGATATTGATACGTTTGATGGGATATTTCGACAGTACCATCAGAGCTCCATCGGTAGCTTTGCCGATATAAGGATACATCTGATGTATGGTATCAATCTGTGCCGTGACGTTGCTGTTCTGCTCGACTTTAGGAAAATAGATGATTTCTTGAAGCGATACGATGTCAGCATCGGTGTGGATGATAAAGCTGAGTATGCGGTTGTCGGCATCGTGGCTGTGAGATTCCTCATAATCCCACATGTTCATGACATTGAATGTCAACAGTTTGAATGCTTTATACTCATGCTGTTCGAGCACCGGATCTTTGATCAGATTGACAGGACAAATGTTCCATATGGATGGTGCACAGATACACAGTGTGGCTACGGCTATGTATGCCGATTTTGACCTGCACAGACCGAGTATCACGCCAAGCACTACGACTATTATGACCAGTGCGGGAAACGCCATGACGGCGAGCGGAGCGGTCTTTCCTACAAAGGATAGGGACGGTTGTATATATCCCCCATATGCACTGTAGATGGTCAGGAGGCACAACATGCCCATAACAATCCACATGGCAAGTCGTAGCCAGGAGGAGATGACCGTTTTGCTTCTATTGGCGTGGCGTGGTGTCATAGGGGCGTGGCTTTAATGGCTGCTATTTGCTGGATTTCATTTTAAATCTCACAAGCAGAGGATAGTGGTCAGAGCTGGGAATATTAGGAGACGTGCTGCGGTAGGCTCCGATGTTGCCGCGATAGAATACATGATCTATACGGAAATAAAATCTGTTGTCATGAAAGGTGATGCGTGGGCCGAGCGATGTGGTCGCAAAAGCATCATGCATGTCATCGCCCTGCACCTGACGTGAAGCGAAACTCAGGGGTACATCATTGAAGTCTCCACATACTATGACGTTACCCGGAATTGAATCCAATACCGAGCGGATGAATTCTGCCTGTTTTGCTCTTACGATAAACGCGTCTGTCAGTTTGTCAAGTATTTTGGAGCCAGCAGTGTCTATGGTCTTGAAGTCGATATCTCCGTCAGTGACTTCATGGTAGATATTGCGGTCAGACACATCAAGCCCTATGGATTGCAGATGGCAATTGATGATGGTGATGGAATCATCGTAGAGATATACCCTGGCAGCCTTGTAGTGGGGATAGGGCATATCGGGGCGGTCGCCTATATATATTTCTTTGATTGGGTATTTTGAATACATCGCGATGCCTCCGTCATGCCAGTGCATCTGATAGGGGTATCTCAAATCCCTGAGATTGCGTTGACTCATGGTGATGTTGAGTGTGTTGATATAGGCGGCACGCAGGGTTTCCTGTAGGCATACGATGTCAGGATTCGAGTCAAGTATGTACTGGACGGTACGATTGGGGACACCTTCTTTAAATGGACCCTCAAAGTCAAAAAAGCTCATTACGTTGTAGGTCAGCAACGAGAAAGTCTTTTCGCCCTTGGAGCGATCCACCAGGTATGGAGTGACGTGAAGCGGCACGAGCTTGATGGCTGATGGGATTATCAGCAGCAGTGTCACAAACAGCATGCGGGCACCTCTGATCCAGAATATGATACATATTATCAGGACAGCAAACAGCAAGTATAATAATGAAGGGAATGCCATGACTGCCAGAGGTGCCACTGTACCGAAGAATGTATGGGCGGGAGCGATATATCCTGCATAGGCTGCAAAAATGGTCAGCAGGCAGAATATGGCAGTCATAACCACAAGACATCTCTGCCCGGTCGAGTCAGGCCATATGTCCTTGACCGAGGATATGAGAAACGGTTTTATGTGAGGGCGTAAATCCACAGGGGCAGTGTTGTTTACTTGTTGCTTTTCATGCTGTCGGCTATCAGCTCTCTTTCGTCAGCAGTCAGGCTTGAATAGCCGGAATTCTGTAACTTGGTGAGGGTGTGTCGTAACAGTGTCGTATTTGTGTCAGAGATTGATTTCGGATGCATAGGATGGTCATCGCGGTTATGCCGTATAAGCCATGGTATACCTATGAGCATCGAGCATGCAGCTGCGATGATATTGAGTACTACCGATACCTTCTGGATGCGTTTCTTAGAAAAAGTCGCCATGTACAATGCCCTTCTTTTTCCAGTAGTATATCATAAGGAATCCGAAAATCATGCCTCCGAGGTGGGCGAAGTGTGCTATGCCGTCATTGCCACCGACTCCGAGCAGTATCTCTATGACACCGTATCCTATCACCATATATTTGGCTTTGATAGGCACAGGGATGAACATCAGGAATAGCGGACGGTTGGGGAATAGCATGCCGAAGGCGAGGAGGATGCCGTAGATGGCACCTGATGCGCCTATAGTGACCATGTGGTTAAGATAGAAGCTCTGCCATTGCGACAGCTCTCCGGCGGCATAAGCTGACTTGACTGCCTCTACCGGATAGCCGGTGGAGCTGCTGACCCAGTCAAAAAACGGACCTTCCCATGTCAGCCCCCATACGAGTTCCTGAAACAGTCCGGCTCCGATGCCTACTGTTATGTAGAAAAACAGGTATCTCTGAGATCCAAGCACGCGCTCGAGGGTGATGCCGAACATCCACAGGGTGAACATGTTGAAAAACAGATGGGCAAACGTGTCGGTACTGTGCATGAACATGTAGGTCAGCAACTGCACGGGATTGAAGTCCGGGGCTGAAAAGTAATGTAACCCTCCATAAGCGATGGCATCAAATCCAAGTTTTGACGGTACAATGAGCATCGCCAGCCAGATGATGAAATTGATGATCAGGAGATTTTTGGTTACAGGGGGTATGTTGCTCAGGAATGAACTTCGACCGTTATTTAGCATCTTGTAATAGGCTGTTTATGTGGTTTGGAGTACAAAGATATGTTATTTTCTGCGTGTAATGGAGTTAATTAACCAATCTTAGCAGTCACAGGTGACGGCAGGTAGCAATCGGGATAATGTTCGATGCGCAGGATTCCTGACACAGGATTACCGATGACGGTGATTATGTCAATCTGAGGGTTGAGATGGAGGTCGTGGGCGTTGACATAATCATTTGCTGCTCTGCACATACGCTTCATCTTGCGGTCATCGATGGCATAGACAGGGTCTATCTCATCAGAGCTGCGTGTCTTTACCTCGATGAAGCATATCGTATCGGCTTTACATGCGATTATGTCTATCTCTATACGATGTATCTTGCAGTTGCGCTCCATGAGCGTGTATCCTTGTGTGACGAGATAATCGCATGCCGCTTGTTCGCCCCATCTGCCTACTTCATTGTGAAATGCCATTTTAGTTGGTGTGGAATTTATCTATGAGGGTCTGGACTGCTTCGTTAAAGTCGCTGTCAGGCATGTCATACGGAAGCCAGTGGATATGGAATCCGCGCCGTTCCATGCCTCTGAACCATGTCATCTGCCGCTTTGCAAACTGGTGTATGGCTGTTTCCAGATCTGAATACATCTCCTGATATGTGAGTTTGCCGGTCAGATACAGTGTCAGGAATTTGTATTCCAGTCCGTAATAGATAAGGTCATCGGCTGGTATGCCGCTTTTAAGAAGAGAGTCCACTTCATCGATCATACCCTCCCTGAGACGTGCGTCAAGTCGGTCTGAAATCCTGTGGCGGCGGTTGTCACGGTCAATGTCGACACCCACTATCAGCGCATTGCTTATCGGATGCGGGACGGTGAGTATAGCCTGCTGGGGATGTTGCTGATAATAAGTCGCAATCTCTATGGCGCGTATCGCCCTCTGGCATGTGTCGACATCGGTCACATTATGCAATGTCTTCATCTGTGACAACTGCGCGGTGAGTTCTTCAAGAGATTTGCCAGCCAAGGCATCCCGAAGCTCCCTATTTTCAGGCACTTCCGGCAATCTTATACCTTTGAGGATGCTTTCGATATAAAGTCCTGTGCCCCCGCAAATTATAGGTAGGTGTCCGTTGCCCTTGACAGTGGCAATGGCATTGTCGGCATCCCGAAGGTACTCGTATAGATTATACTTATAACCGGCAGGGCATATGTCAATCATATGGTAGGGGACGGAGCCGTATTCATGCAGATCCTTGCCTGTGCCTATATCCATGTTGCGGTATATCTGGCGTGAATCGGCACTTATGATTTCGCCGTCAAGCTGCTTTGCAAGACTTACGGCACGGTATGTCTTGCCAGATGCGGTAGGTCCGGTGACAACAAGTAGTTGCAGGGTGTTGTCTGATGCCATTTTGGTCAGGATTAATCAGATTTTTCGCCCGAATAAGATACGTTTTACCAGTCTTCTGAGCTTAAAGAAGCGCACATCTTCATTGTTGGCAGCTATGAACAGCCAGCGGTTGTCATTGAAATCCACATTCCAGTCAGGGAGCTGCTGTAAGTGGAAAGTAGGGCGGTAATTTTTGATTTTGTATAGTCGTCTTCCTTTTTCGTCATATGTTTTCCATGTCATGACGGTGGTGTATATCCTGACTATCTCGGCTCTGAGCAGCGGAGCAAGTTTGCGAGCGTTGATCATTTGCTTGAGCTGGTAAAAAGTGTACCACTCCCCGTCGGGATGGAGGGAATAGTCGATGTCGTCTTTGTTGGCTATGGTGGCGATGTAGTGCCGGATTGTGCCGTCAAGGTTGCCTGACTCGGATGTGTATATGTACTTGATGGTTGCGTCCTGAGCTTGTGCGAGGTTGCAGAAATAGTCTTTGACTAACTCAATGGGTATATCCTTGCAGTAGTGTATGGTCAGCGTATATGGAGTGTCAAGGCGTGGTGATGACTGTTCAGGGTCATCAGGACCAAGAAATATGGAATTGTCATATACGACCAGAAAACGAAGCTGGGTGATAGACCCTCGGGCACGTGCGGCTCCGATTGCTTCTTTGCTATAGTAGGCAAGAAGTCCGGAGTAGCGGAGTGCTGTGTAGATAAGGGTCAGAACGTAGAAACCGACGGGAATGACAACAAGGAAAAAAGTATCGGGGCGGTTAAAATTAACATTAATATAGCATGTCAGGTAGTAACCCCAATCAAACAGGGTTATCAGTCCTGTCAGCCACGCCAGCAATTCTGACTGGCGGTTTCCTTCCTGCTTGTATATCGCACCGATGAATCCGCGTTCGGCTGCACTGCCGTATCGTATTATGCAATTCTGACAAAATGACTGCCTGGATTTTCTGAGGGATGCGATTGTCGCGAAGAAACAAGCTGCGGGGGAGATGATGAGCGTGGGAATAAATGGAATCTCACGATTAAGAGTGTCTGCCTCATATAGAGCATGTATGGCTCCAGTTGAGAATGCTATATTGATTATAAGCATGATTACCCCGGAACATATGAGGGCGCGGGCACAGATGTTCATGATCAGATAACATCGCGGGGCTGCTTCTGCTGATGATCGTATGTAGTAATACAGACCGATTACTTCCATAAAAATAACCATCGGCAACCATTTCAATGGCATAAAATACCCCAGAAGTATGGGCAGCGCAAGAGCACATGTAGCGAGTGCCCAATGTAGCCACAGGGTGATTATGCCCATGTCCAAGTTGCGTTTTCTCTTGCTTATCTCTATCATGACTTGTTGGTGGTAGTGCAGGCTTTAATAAGTGGATTACATGTTGGAGTCAAAGAAATCAAGCATGCGGCTATATACGACTTCCCGAAGTTCGCAGCCGTTGATAGAATGGTTCTGATTAGGGAAAACCAGTATCTGAGGATACTTCCCATGCATCTGCATGCGGGATATGAACTCCAGACTGTTGGCAGGGTGTACGTTGTCATCAAGAGTGCCCCACATCATGAGCAGATTACCATTTAGATTGTCTATGCGGTTGAGAGGTGCTGATGTGTCGTATCCGGTCTCGTTCTGCTGGGGAGTACGCATGTATCGTTCGGTATATGCCGTGTCATAGTATCTCCAGTCAGTGACCGGTGCCACGGCTACAGTGGCTTTGAAGGGTGACTGCGGGGCGGTGGCGCACATGAGTGCTTCATAACCGCCATAGCTCCATCCGTATATGCCTATGCGGTTTGCATCTATATAGTCCATGTTTGACAGTGATTTTGCGGCTGCAATCAGGTCTGAGGCTTCTGTGATGCCGAGTTTGCAGTACACCGCGTCCATGAATGCTCTGCCACGTCCTCCGGTGCCACGCGGGTCTATGGTGGCTATGACGTATCCTCGTGATGCGAAGTAGCGGGTCCAGTCCGCTGTCCAGCGGTCAAGGACTTCCTGAGAGCCAGGACCACTGTATTGGTTGATAATCAGGGGATATCTCTTGCCAGACATCATATCTGACGGTTTGACTATGAGGGCATTGAGTGTGATGCCGTTGACATCGATGGTGGCGATATCCTGACGAGGAAGCGACGAGTATCTCTGAGCGTATGATGAGTTATCGCCGAATGTCTTGATTTCCTTGCCTTTTGATGATTTGAGGACGTATGATGGTGCTTGTGACAGACTGCTGTAGCTCTCAAGATAATATTTGGCATCGGGAGAGAATACGGCTGACGCGCAGCCTTTGACCGGCGACATGTCTTTAATCTGACCTTTGCGGTCTATGGAGCTGATGGTGCGGTTGACTGCACCATTACGGCATGACTGCATGTAATATGTCTGACTGTCAGAATCATATCCCAACAGGGCTGTGACATCGTAGTCTCCCGATGTAATCTGCTTGATCAGTGCTCCTGAGTAGCTGTATTCGTAATAGTGCCGGTAGCCTGAGCGTGACGAACTCAAGATAAACGACTGAGGCATTATGCGTAGTGCTTCGTAGGCATCAGGCTCTATCCAGGCATTTTGTGTCTGGTCTACGTAAATTGAACTGCTGAGAGTCGACTTGGGATTGACGGAATAGATTTCCATGCGATTCTGGTCACGGTTGAGGGTCACAGCAAGAATCTTGTCAGCCTCAGGGGTTGAATAGATGCGCGGAATATATTCGTATGAGCCGTTGCCGAGGGCTATGGACTTGTTCTTGCGTGTCTCGATGTCATAACTATGCAGAGTCAGACGCGAGTTAGGCTGACCTGCAACGGGATATTTGTAACTGAGAGTACCGGGATAGAGGCTGTATTCCTTGCGCGGAGAGCATGCACCTTCGTATATGGGCAGATTATATAGCGGCACATCTGTTTCGTCGTACTTCAGGTAGCAGAGGGTCGAGTTGTCAGCCGTCCATACCATCGAGCATGTTTCGCCGAACTCTTCTTCGTAAGTCCAGTCGGGGACGCCGTTGATGATGCTGTTTTTAAGTCCGTCAGTGGTTACAGCTACTTCCGTGCCATAATCAAGTTTTTTGATGTATATATTATTGGAATCGACAAAAGCCACCATGCGTCCGTCAGGTGAAAAGACGGGTGACTGCTGACGCTCATGATTGTCTGACAGCTTTTTCAGAAGGCGGCTTCTGATTTCATAGAAGAAATATTTTCCTGACGAGCTTCGGCGGTAGATGGGGCGGCTGTCGGTTTTGACAAGGACCTTTGAGCCGTCAGGACTGATGGTGTAGGCTTCGATGCGTCCGATGGTGTTTTCGCGGGTATTGTCGATATCCAATATGACACCTGTTTCAGTGGCTGTCTTGCAGTCATATTTGATGATGCGTTTGCCGTCGGCACTAAGCATGGCATATGATGCACCATCAGGGAGAAACTGTATGTCAGGAGCTGAATATGCAGGCAGATTGCCAGGATATACGCAATCAGACAGATCAATAGCAGATACCTCGGAGGCAGAGGCGGCACATATCAGTGAGCCGGCTATCAGAGCGTATAGCCTATGGCGGGAATTTAGCTTCATATTAATATAACCTTTTGAGACGGCAGTCACGCCGCTTTGATGCTTAAATGTATTTGATGATATGATTGTTCAATATGCAGCGGGCAAATTTAATGAGTAACAATGAATCAGTATATTGCCTGACTGCGGTATTTACGTGTATATCAGAACAATGATGGCTGCAAGTCATCGTCGATAGGAGACTTGCTCTTCGAACGGCGTATGCGTCGGTTGAGCATGGTTATCTCGTTTTGCAGACGGGAGTTTTCGTCATTGGCAGTATGCAGCGAGTTTTCCAGCTCTATGATGCGTCGCTCCAAGGCTTCTTTTTCGCGGCGGAAGTTGTTGTATGACGTGCGGAGTTGCCGTTTGTAGTTGTCAGTTGCAATAGTATCGGGCAAAGTCTCCTTAGAAGCATCGGATGATTTGACGGCATGGAGCTTGACTTCTTCCACGACGCGTATCATCTGACGGCGCACGTCACTCTCTATCGCATGGTAGAGATATTGCCGCTGGCTGTCGGTGTCGAGGCATTCTCTGACAAAATCTGGCATCGTACGGTTAAACAGTCTGATGACCGAGTCAAATATACAGCCCGGGAGGGAAGCGTCGACAAGAGGCATCTCGGATTCAGACCGGTCATCATCGTCAGCCTTCATCGCAGAAGTGGATGCCTGTGTCGGGAGTAGTGCACGTTCGGCTGTTTCATCTGATGTCTTGGTAGCCTTGATAAACGGATTGTCAATTTCATCTTCTGTCTCGTCATCGGTGTTGTCAAATCCGAGAGCGCGCTTCACAAAGTATATCAGTGCCATTAGTTTCTTTCTGTTTTAATGATTTGTGACAGGTTTAAGCACAACGCCTTCGCCCTTCATGCCGTTGATGCCTATAGGAAGTGCGGAGTCGAATCTGACGATGCGTATGTTGTCGCTCTCATAGGCGGCTGGCATCAAATTGAGCAGGTCATAGTCTACAAAACCTGTCTCTCGGCGTGTGTCTATTGTAAAATATCCTACTCCGAATGATGTGAGGTTCTGGAAGAAATGTGTGCCTTGACTCGGTTCTATGCGGTAGCCGGGCAGCGATGACTCTACTATCAGTTTCGCTCCGGCTATATGTGGCCATTTTACAGGTATGCCGAGGGCTGTGTCGCTTGAACCCCAGCGACCCGGACCTATGAGTATATAGCCTTCGCCACGCTCTACCATTTCCTGATTTATTTTGGCGACTTCGCGGGCTATGAAATCGTTGCGGCTTGATGAGAACTGTTCGGGGCGTATGTACACCACTGTGCGAACTCCCTCGACATTGCCATGTCCGAGAGCGGTGTGGCTGCGCAGCAGCACATCTTCATCCTTGGCTGCCATCATGGAGTCATCTACAAGCTCTTTGCGGTCGACTATAGGGCGTATCTGTAGCCAAAACAGTTGTCCTTTGTGACGTTCCTTGGTGGATGCGTCAGGCTCCACTATTCCGGCAAACTCTATTTCTACCGGGCGTGCCATCTCCTGGCTCCCTTTGGTGAGCATGAAGTCGACGGCTTTGGCAAGGGGGAATACACCGTGTTTCAAGACGTTGTTGAATGTAACCACCTTGCGGCCAGTACCGGCATCGGTGTCACGCAGCATGGCGTTGTTGTGGTCATATGTGGAGACGAGGTATTTCAGTGCGCCTTTCTCGGCTATGTCCTGCACTTTTAGGTTGAGGAGGTTGAAACCGTCGTCCACATTGAAGTCAGCGTCCACGTTCGCCATGTCAAGGGCGTTCATGCGGCGTTGGGTGTCGCGGAGAGCGAGGTCAAGCTCTGATGTCTGGAGTACCTTCTCGGGGTGAAGCGGCGAAAATCTCAGTCCGGCGCCTCCGTCCACGATATATTTGCCCAAACCTACGGCTATCTCTGCTACGCCGTCCTCTGGTTTCTCGTCGTTGATGGGATAGTAGTTGAGCGACCGTCCGACACCTGAGAATGAAGGGAAATACATGCCCTCGACATCCTTTCCGATTACCTCCTGTATAATCACAGCCATCTTCTCCTGGTCGATGACATTGCTCGTGGCAGTCATGTAAGCCTTGCTGTCGGCGAAATACACCGAGGCGTATACTCCCTTGATGGCGCAGCTGAGCAGACGCAGCATCTCGTACTTGTCATGCACATGGGGTATCATGTAGGTGGAGTATATGCCTGCAAACGGCTGGTAATGAGAGTCTTCAAGCAGACTGGAACTGCGAATGGCAAGAGGCTTGTCAATCACCTCAAACAGGGCGAAGAAATCCTCAATCAGGTATTCGGGCAGACGCGCCTGCAGGAAGTGGTGCAGTATCTCGGCATCGGGTGCATCGCTCAGGGCGAGAGGGTAGAGGTTGTTGCTCGTCATGAACTCGTCGAACACGTCGGTGCAGAGCACGACCGTGCGCGGGATGCTGATGGTGATGCCGTCGAAATCGTCGCAGACCGGATTACGCTTTATTATCGAGTCGATGAATGCCAGACCGCGGCCTTTGCCTCCGAGAGAGCCTTGTCCGATACGGGCGAAATTGCTGTATTTGTCAAACCGTCCTTTTTTGAACACAGCCACTACGCCACGGTTTTTCATCTTGCGGTACTTGACTATGAGGTCAAAAAAGAGCTGCTTGACAGCAGGGGCTTCGCTGAGGTCCTGAAAACGGTGCTCCTTGATTATATCGGCGATGGGAAAGAGGGCGCGGCTGTAGAGCCAGCGGGATATGTCATTGTGGCGGGAGTGGTAGAATAGCGTCTCGTCGGGTATCTTAAAGATATTGTACTGCATATCTTTAAGCGATGTAATGCGCATGATCTCCTCGCCTGTGGCAGGGTTGCGTAGTATGAAATCGCCGAAGCCGAAGGTGGTCATGATGGCATCTCCGAGGTCTACCGGGAATTTCTTGCTGTTCTTGTCGATAAACTGATGCCCGAGATTTTTGACGATGTCCTTGTTCTCGCTGTCGCTTGATTCAAGAATGACAGGGAGCATAGGGTCTTTCTCCCTCAGGTACTCCGTGAGTCTGATGCCGGCATGCGTGTCTTTGATGCCATCGCGCTTGAAGGATATGTCGCTGATGACTCCAAGCATGTTGTGGCCATATTTCTCATATAGTTCCACTGCTTCCTCGTAGTTACGCGCCAGCATCACTTTGGGTCTGCCGCGCATGCGAAGCATCTGCTCATGCTCGTTGAGCGCTTCGGTGGCAAAGAGGCGTGACTGCTTGAACAGGAATTTATATAGGTGTGGCAGAGCTGACGAATAGAATCTCACGGAGTCCTCGACGAGCATTATCATCTGTACGCCGACATTGTTAACATCGTTTTCGGCATTGGCTTTATCCTCCATCAGCTTGATGATGGCGAGGAGAAGATCTACGTTGCCGAGCCATGAAAACACATAGTCCACGCAGCTGAGATCCTCGTTGGCGAGACGGCGCGATACTTCTTTGCTGAACGGTGTAAGCACCACGATGGGAAGGTCGGGATAAAGTGCTTTGATGGCTCGTGCGCCGGTGAATGTCTCGGATATGTCGACACCCGGCATGGTTATAACCATGTCAAATTTGTTCTGGGAGAGTTTCTCCATGGCTTCCGCGTTGGAGCGGGCTTTGGTGACACGCGGCGGACTTGACAGGTTGAGCGAGACGTATTCGAAAAACAGCTGTTCCTCGACTCTGCCGTCGTCTTCCATCATGAAAGCATCATATGGCGACGCTATCAGCAGCACATTGAATATGCGCCGCTGCATCAGGTCCTGAAAAGCTGTATCTTTAAGATATAATTGGTTTAATGTTTCTTCGTTCATGCTCCGTTTTCAGGTATCATTATAACCCTTTGGTAAAGGTTTCCACAAAGATACGCAAAAAACGTCATGCTTTTTTAGTACCTTTGTCATAAATTTACGAAGTATAACCAAATTGATGGCAATTGCTGTCATTAATACAAAACTTGACTATGTCTCGGGATTGTGATAACCTGAGATATGAATTATCCTGATTATCAACTAAAATCACACAGATGACCATTAATTCAAACTTATTGCGCGATGCTTCGGCTACACTGACACACAAGGTGTTCTACTCCACACGTCAGGCGCTGCGTCGTCATGCTACAGCTGGTAACGTGCTGCTTTTTGCCACAGGTCTTGCCTTGATTGTAGCAAATATTCCCGGCATAAATGAATATTACAATGAATTCTGGACCCAAGAGGTGCGGCTGCAAGTAGGAGACTTCAATCTCTTCAGCCACCACGGACAGCCCATGAGCATGCTTGCTTTTATCAATGATGCGCTCATGGCTGTGTTTTTCTTCTCTATAGGACTCGAAATCAAGCGAGAGGTGCTGGTCGGTGAACTGTCATCGTTCCGTCAGGCATTTCTTCCTATCATGGGTGCCATAGGCGGTATGATAGCCCCGGTATTGATTTTCTTCCTGTTTGCTCATGGGACTCCCTATGCAGGTGGAGCGGCTATACCGATGGCTACGGACATCGCGTTTTCGCTTGGTGTGCTTGCCATGCTTGGAAAACGAGTGCCGCTTTCACTTAAAATATTTCTGACTACACTTGCTGTGGTGGATGATATAGGTGGCATCATAGTCATCGCGGTGTTCTATAGCGGACATATTGATGCGATGTTGCTGCTCTATGCCGTCGGACTGCTTGTGCTGCTTCTGTTAGGTTCGAAGATGCACATCCAGAGCAAGATTTTCTATATAGGCATAGGTGGCGTGGTATGGTTCCTGTTCCTCAATTCGGGCATACATCCTACTATTGCCGGTGTCCTTGTGGCATTCTGTGTGCCAGCCACGCCGGTGTTTGAGCCTAAGAAATATATCCAGATGATACGCACGGCAATATCCAATTTCAAGGATGAGGCTGACGAGCAACTCACCCAGAAGACCATTCTCAACCATGAGCAGATGGCTTGGCTCAAGCAGGTGGAGCATGCTTCGGACAAGGTTATATCGCCGCTTCAGGACCTTGAGGACTCTTTGCATCCTGTAGTCACATATATCATCATACCAGTGTTCGCATTTGCCAATGCTGGTATATTCCTTCTCAATATTGCCCCTGTCACCATCATCGAGGGCATCTCGCTCGCCATCATATGCGGACTTGTATTGGGCAAGTTCCTCGGCATTTTCGCTTTCTCATGGCTTACGGTCAAACTCGGATGGGCTCCGATGCCTTCGCGTTCCAATTGGAAGATGATGGCTTCTGTGGCAGTCCTTGGAGGTATCGGTTTTACCGTAAGTCTCTTTATTGCCAATCTTAGTTTCCCGGGGGCAGATGCCGCCAGTGTTGATTTGCTAAACCATGCCAAAATCGGTATCGTTGTAGGGTCTTTCCTTGCAGGCATACTTGGTTTTCTGCTTCTGCATATGACTTTGCCTAAGACAGTGGACGACGAAGATGAAGACTAAACACATTGATTAATAAACCTTTAAAATATTGATTCATGGAAAACGTCATTCTATTTGACCGTGAACCGGCTCGTACAGGGCTGCTTCCGTTGACATTCACACGCCCTGTAGGCGACATCCGCGTAGGCGCGCTTACCATGCGCCAGAAGTGGGAGCGTATGCTCCACGGCACATACAGCTGGCTGACTCAGGACTATCTTGCTGTCAAGTATGGTATCACCAATCGGTCTGACAGCAACAATCTGTTTATCGCTGGCGATGTGTTTCCGGATCCTCGTCTGGTGGCGATGATTCCTATGCTTGAGGAGGGACAGGCTTTGACTGATGCCAAGGATGATTCGGTGATAGCGTTCCGTGGGTCACTTGACGATTTCAAGAAAGGTTCGAAACAGACTGCACCTATAGATGTGAAGTCAATATCTACGGTCATTGACATATTCAAACTCAATGGTGATGAGATACGCAATGATTTCCGTATCTTGACCGATGGAGCAACGAGTGCTCAGCTAAGCGACACTAACGTGGTCATCGGTGACCGCTCGCAGCTCTTCATAGAGGAGGGGTGCGAGATAGAGTGCGCATCGTTTAATGTCAAGCATGGACCCATATATATCGGCAAAGGCGTAGAAATCATGGAAGGCTCACGTCTGCGCGGTCCGATTGCCATCATGGCTGATTCCAAGGTCAAGATGAATACGATGATCTACGAGGACACTACCGTAGGTCCGCAGTGCCGTGTGGCTGGTGAATTGGCTAATGCTGTCATCCAAGGTTATACCAATAAGGCTCACGATGGTGTGCTTCTCAACGCCGTGGTAGGGGAGTGGTGCAATATCGGGGCTGCCGCCACCTCGTCAAACCTCAAAAACAATTACGCCAAAATCAAGGTGTGGAGCTATCAGAAAAACGGGTTTGTCAAGACCGACGAGCAGTTCTGTGGTCTTATCATGGGTGATTATTCCAAGCTTGCCATCAATACCTCGCTCAACACAGCCACCACCGTAGGCGTAGGTGTCAACTTCTTCGGCGCAGGCTTCCCACGCACCTACATTCCGTCGTTCAGTTTCGGCTCTCCGATAAAGATGACCAAGTGTAACCTTGACGACCTCATTGACACCGCCCGCATAGTCATGTCGCGCCGCCACGTCACCCTCACCCAGCCCGACATCGACATCCTCACCCACCTCTATGACACCACCGACTGATTGTCAGATTGTAGGGACATGCCACAATGCTGTTGAATCAGATATGTACAATGAATCCAATAGTAGAGGCACGTCGGAGACGTATCCGTCGTGCATAACCCCATGCACGGAGCGTTAGCGAACGTTCATGGGGTATAGAATGCATCAGTCAAATCAACCTCGGAGAGGTTGTGGCACACATGATCATGCTTCTAAATCATTGATTTATTGCAAAATTTGATAAAGACATTGCAGGAGCGAAAGCGTGTCCCAACCTCTCCGAGGTTGATTCTTTGGGTGTATCATGAAGCCCCATGAACGTTCGCTGACGCTCCGTGCATGGGGTTATGCACGACGGATACGTCTCCGACGTATCTTTCCATATCATTGTCTAATACAACAGCATTGGGACATGCCATGGCATGTCCCAATGCTGAATAATTCAAAACTGCCGTTATGGAAATCAGGAAAAACAGTCGCATCGTTGTAACTGGCAAATCAATTTGTTTGGTCGCCGGGATAATATCGGCTCTATGCGGCGTGTATTGGTTGATACAGGCGATTTTCTATGACAATACCAACCTGCCGATGATACTTTCATCTACCGCCGTGGGTCTTTATCTCACCATGTACGCCACCAAGAAACAGAAAGAGTAAACTTCCCATAGCACATGTGGGGATGAAAAAAGCGTTGGCAGCTCTTAGAGGGCTGCCAACGCTTTTTTATGGAGTGGGGGATCAGTTGGTGAAGACGAGGTTGTCGTCGGTGTCTACGTCGATGACTATGGGTTTGTCCTTGTCGACTTTCTGGGCGAGGATGTCCTTGGAGAGGCGGTTGAGGACCTGACGGTGGATTACTCGCTTGACAGGACGGGCACCGAACTCGGGATCATAGCCTTCGCGTGCGAGGAGCTTGACAGCCTCGGGGGTGACCTTGAGTGTCACGCCGTTGTTGGCAAGCATCTTCTTGATGCTCTGAATCTGTAGCCCGACGATTTCTTCGATTTCAGCCTCGTTAAGCGGAGTGAACATGATGATTTCGTCGATACGGTTGAGGAACTCGGGACGGATGGTCTGTTTAAGCATCTCCAGTACCTGCTCTTTGGTGCCTTCAATCTTCTCCTCACGATTCTCGGGTGTAAGACCGGCGAGATTCTCGCGGATTACGTTTGACCCCATGTTGGAGGTCATGATTATGATGGTGTTCTTGAAGTTGACCAGACGGCCCTTGTTGTCGGTCAGACGGCCATCGTCAAGCACCTGCAAGAGGATATTGAATACATCGGGATGTGCTTTCTCGATTTCATCAAACAGCACCACGGAGTATGGTTTGCGACGCACGGCCTCGGTCAGCTGGCCTCCCTCGTCATAACCGACGTATCCGGGAGGCGCTCCGACGAGTCGGCTCACAGCGTGTTTCTCCTGATACTCGCTCATGTCGATACGGGTCATCATGTTCTCGTCGTCAAACAGGTACTCGGCCAACGCCTTGGCAAGCTCAGTCTTGCCGACACCTGTAGTGCCGAGGAAGATGAACGAGCCGATAGGGCGGCGTGGGTCATTCAGGCCTGCGCGGCTGCGGCGAACGGCATCAGCTATGGCTGCTATGGCTTCGTCCTGGCCTACTACACGGTTGTGGAGTTCGGCCTCAAGATGGAGCAGTTTTTCCTTCTCGCTCTGTACCATCTTGTTGACAGGGATTCCTGTCCAGCGAGATACCACGTCGGCAATATCTTCCGAATCCACTTCCTCTTTGATGAGAGCTTTGTCGCCCTGCATCATTTTCAGCTGTTCCTGGATTTCGGTGATTTCCTTCTCCTTCTGCTGAATCTGGCTGTAACGGATTTCGGCTACTCGTGCATAGTCGCCGTCACGTTCGGCCTTGTCAGCCTCGAAGTTGAGCTGCTCTATGTCTATCTTGTTCTGCTGTATGCGGTTGATGAGGTCTTTTTCGGCTTTCCACTTGGCAGTGTATTCCGATTCTTCCTCGCGCATAGCGGCAAGTTCTTTTTCTATCTCCTTGACCTTGGCCTCGTCGCCCTCGCGCTTGATGGCCTCGCGTTCTATCTCCTTCTGTGCTATCTGACGTGTGATGTCATCAATGGCCTGGGGCACGGAGTCGGTTTCCAGACGCAGCTTAGACGCTGCCTCATCTATGAGGTCGATGGCCTTGTCGGGGAGGAAACGGTCGGTGATATAACGCTCCGAGAGGGTCACGGCTGCGATAATCGCCTCGTCACGGATGCGGACTTTGTGGTGGTTCTCGTAACGCTCTTTCAGGCCGCGGAGTATGGCGATGGCGCTTGCTTCGTCAGGCTCGTTGACCATAACTTTCTGGAATCGGCGTTCGAGTGCCTTGTCCTTTTCAAAATATTTCTGGTACTCGTCAAGGGTGGTGGCACCTATGCTGCGGAGCTCGCCACGTGCCAGGGCCGGTTTGAGGATGTTTGCGGCATCCATGGCGCCTTCGCCCTTTCCGGCACCTACGAGGGTGTGTATTTCGTCGATGAAGAGGATGATTTCGCCATCGCTCTGTGTTACTTCGTTGACGATGGCTTTGAGTCGTTCCTCAAATTCGCCTTTATATTTTGCACCGGCCACGAGGGCACCCATGTCAAGCGAGAAAATCTGCTTGGTGCGGAGGTTTTCGGGAACGTCACCGCGTACTATTCGCTGAGCAAGTCCCTCGGCGATGGCGGTCTTACCGGTACCGGGTTCGCCTATGAGCATCGGGTTGTTTTTGGTGCGTCGGCTAAGAATCTGGAGCACGCGACGTATCTCCTCGTCACGCCCGATGACAGGATCGAGTTTGCCCGAGCGGGCGCGTTCGTTGAGGTTGATGGCGTACTTGCTGAGTGCATTGTAAGTGTCCTCTGCGCTCTGGTCGGTGGCTTTTTTGCCCTTACGGAGCTCATTGATGGCGGCCTCAAGCTCTTTTTCGTTGAGACCCATGTCCTTGAGAATGGTCGATGCCGGACTGCTGACCTGATAGATGGCAGTCAACAGGGCTTCGAGTGTGACATACTGGTCGCCAAGTTTCTTGGATACATCGAGTGCTTTCTGGAGCACATCGTTAGACTCGCGGCTCAGATAGGGCTCACCTCCGCTGACCTTTGGCAGAGATGCGATAGCATTGTCAACCCTGTCAGATAAGAGTGACAGGTTGGCTCCTACTTTCTGAAACAGGAACTTTATCAGGGAGTCTCCCTCGGTCATTACTCCCTTAAGCAGGTGGACGGGTTCGATAGACTGCTGTCCGTTGCCTTTGGCGATGTCGACAGCCTTCTGGATTGCCTCCTGAGACTTAATGGTAAAATTGTTGAAATTCATGATGAAGAGTGTGACTTGTTACTGAAAAACTAACAAACCACATGCCAAAATGGTTTTGCTTCATCTCAGAGTGTGAATGAATCTGCTTGCTACGGTGGCGCGGATGGCTAATGCAATGGCTATTACGGCTAACTGTGAGGCAAAGGCTGTCACTGCGTCTGCTCCTGTCAGTATGGATGTCAGGCAAAAGATGGGCACTATCATCAGTAAGACACTGCCCTCGGCTATCTCGAACTTCTTTATGCGACCCGATGCGTGGATTATGGCGTTGAGTGGCACTTCAAAAATAACAATCCATGCCGACAGGATGACAACTCGTGTCATAGCTACTGTCATCGGTGGTACGGTTGTCAACCATAAGCTCAACAACTCTGGGGCATAGATATATAGTGGCACGCATATCGCTGAGATTATTGCAAACGATATGATGAGATAGTCACGAAGCAATGTCGTCAGAGCCCTTTTGTTCCCTGAACTATAGAGTTTCATCAGCCGTGGTTGCACGGCACGCTGGACGTTGGCACAAAACCCGCGTAGTCGCGTCAGAAGTCCCATTGCAATGGCGCATGCCGCTGTGGCTTCGATACCATACATGCTGTTGACGGCAATGTTCATCCCCTGCGTCCACACGATGACGGCTGCCCCTCCGATAATCAGCCATACTATGTATCTGACGCTTTCGTGCATCAGTCGGAGGTCATCATCGTCAAGCCGCCACGATAATCGGAAGGCGATCTCGCTGCGGCAACATATAATATATGTGATTAATATGGCAGCTTCCACCACTACCAGCATCCACGCATAGTTGATAAGTGCGGAAGATTGAGGCATGTATGTCAGCACCCATGCTGTACCAAAGGTGCCAATCCCTTCGGCAAGCGACAGCAGGACATATTTGCGAAATTTCTCCTTGGCAACAAGATATGACAAAAACGGCACATTAAGAGCCTTGACCATCTGCATCGCGATGACAATGAAAAATGTCTGCATGACCACGGTCTTGTCCTCCGTGGCTATATCAGCCTCATATGCCAGCCACAGATATCCTATGGTAGATGCCATAATCACCATAATCAGGTCAGCTGATATATATAGCCTCGTGAACACCTTAAATATAGATGACAGCCGTTTCTCGCCGTCTCCGCGTCCCAAAGCCACGCTGACATAGCGCATGATGGCATCTCCGACAATATCGCAGAGAAACGACCACACCAGCACCACGCTCACCACCAGACTCCATGCCCCATAGCCGTCAACTCCCATAGCCTCAACCAGCAGACGCACCGTCCACAGATTGAGCACCATCAGGACCCCCATCCGCGCATAAAGCCACAGACTGTCCCCTATAAGTTTCCTATGATAGCTACGATTCATCTATTGTGATTGGATTTGTCACAAAATTAACGATAATTGCAAAATAAGTCTATTTGGCGGTTTACTTTTTAATAAAAATCTATAAATTTGCATCAAGACTCACGCCGTGCGTCTTCCAAGAGAGGAAGCGAGGCGGGAGGCTATTTTAAATAAAAGGCGTTTACTCGCGCTTTATTCTTGGGTTCTGAAATGTGGCAATTTTTATAATCCATCAAGAATGAAGTAGTGATAGACGCCCACGGGTATGTATTTACCTATCCGGCTCATTCTGTGCCTTAACCGGCATGGAGTGAGTTTGAGGTATCTGCATAGGCGTGGGTCTCTGTGACACTCATTCAATGGATTAGGTCGCCACAACCTCAGAGCCTGAATGAGCAACGGTACAGATACCCACTCCTTTTTTATTAATACGTCGCATAGGGGTATTGGCGACGATTTGGCAAGTCGCCATGAACAAGACAGAACTTGCTCGAAAGATACAAGCCCTTGACGGTTTGAGCAACGAGGAAAAAACCGCGCTGCTCGAATTGATACGCGGCCATAAAAAATACGGCCTTGTATGGGAAGACAAGCCCGAAGACATCGAGGAACGCCTTCGGGAAGACCTGCCCGTACTCGTCGAACGCAACGACGATAAAGTGCATCCGATTATCTCTGATAATCCCGATGCACCCAACCACCTCATAATCGAAGGCGACAACCTCGCCGCCCTCACCGAACTGTCATATACCCACGCTGGCAAAATTGATGTAATCTATATCGACCCTCCTTACAACACTGGCAACAAGGACTTTATCTACAACGATAAATATGTAGATTTAGACGATGAGTTCAGACATTCAAAGTGGCTATGTTTCATGTCTAAACGTCTGAAAATTGCTAAATCATTGCTCACGCCTAATGGCTTAATTTTCATCTCTATTGATGATAATGAACAGTCAGCTTTAAGAATGTTATGCGATGAAATATTTGGTTCAAATAATTTCTTAAACTGCGTGTCTATCAAGGCAAAAGCTTCTTCTGGTGCTTCCGGCGGTGGTGAAGATAAAAAATTGAAAAAGAATATTGAGTATCTTCTGATTTACTCAAATAATCTTAGTCAAGCAGATATTGTTTTCCCGGTTTCTTCAACTCCACTTATGGAATATATTGAAGAAAAACGAGAAAAGGGCATTACATGGTCTTATACTAACGTAATGACGAAGCCTGGCACTAAACATTATATTACCACCATTAAGGCAGGCAATGGCGATGATATAAATATTTATGAAGTTTCTGATTTCGAGATTCAGAGCGTTAGTGCTTTGGCTAAAAAACAAAATAAAAGCGAAAAAGAAATTTACACTGAATATATTGACCGTATATTTACAACGGAAAATGCACAGACTTCAATACGAACACGAGTTGCAGACGCTGTCGATGGAGATGGTTTGTATATAGCAGAGTATAGGCCTGTAAGTGGCCGTAATAAAGGCAAGTTAATAGAAGTCGGTTTCATAGGAAGCACAAAACGGCTTGTAAGTTATCTTAAACACACTTGCCAAATTACGCCTCACGGTGTATTCAAACTTGAAAAAATTGGAACGTTATGGAGCGATTTAAGCTGGTCTTCTGTTTCAAAGGAAGGTGCTGTGCCATTCCCAGCTGGTAAAAAACCAATCGCCCTAATTCGGAGAATTATTGAGATGTGCCCATCTGACGATTGTGTTATACTTGACTTCTTTGCCGGGTCAGGCTCAACTGCACACGCCGTTATGGCTCTCAATGAATCTGACGGAGGTAAACGAATAGCCATCATTGCAACAAGCAATGAGAATAAAATATGTGAAGATATAACATATCCCAGACTTGTAAACGCTATAAATGGATATGGCAAAGTAGCAGGACTTGCCGATAACAATCTGCGTTACTATCGGACCGAATTTTTGCCTCGCGAACGCTCAGTGAAAAATATGCGCGAACTTGTTAAGGCTTCAACGGGTCTGCTCTGCATCAAGAACGACCTCTATACGGAAGCACCGTTTGGTGTCCGCAAGATGAATCCTAAGTATGCCCGTTACTTCGAGAATGCCGGACGGCGTATGCTTGTAGTCTATGAAGAAAGGGCGATACCGTTCATTGCCGACATTATCAAGACAATGCCGGAGAGCGAGAAAATCAAGGTATATGTTTTCTCGCATGGCAGCTACGCCTATGACGATGAATTTGCAGATGTGGCCGACCGCGTGACGCTGTGCGCTCTGCCGCAAGCCATATACGATGCTTACCAAAAAGTGCTGCCGAAGCGCAAACCCAAATTCCTCGTTGATGATTTGGTGGAAGAAATCGTGGAAAATGAACAGCAAGAAACCGCAGGTCTTTGGGATTTTGACAATGAGAAAGGAGGCGACGAATGAAACAGATACGCTATCAGCAAAAAGCCGTAGACGAGCTTGTCAACAAGACCATTGACCTGCTCGGTCTGCGTGGAAACCGCCACACCCTCGTTTTCAAGTCGCCCACCGGCTCCGGCAAAACCGTGATGGCATCGGAGATGCTTATGCGGCTTAATCAGGAATTGACCGAGCGCCCCGATGCTCCATACACAGAAGTAGCATATATTTGGATTGCCCCAAACAAACTGCATGAGCAAAGCTACTTCAAGATGAAGAACTACTTCACAGAGAGCTGCGCCCTGCGTCCTGTTATTTATGATGAACTCGACCACTCCGCCGACGGATTCATCAAGCCGGGCGAGATTCTCTTTGTCAACTGGGAGAGCATCAACAAGGATAAGAACCTGATGGTGCGCGAAACCGAGAACTCTTCCTCGCTCTATGATATTACTCGCCGTACACAAGACGATAACGGCATACCTATCGTGCTTGTGATTGACGAGGAACATATGTTTGGCGGCAAGAACGCCAAGAAGTCGGAAAAGGTGCTCGCCACTATTCAGCCAAAAGTTGAAATCCGTGTGTCAGCGACTCCTCTACCGAGAGAAGGACAGCGTGTTGAGGTGCCTCGCGAAAATGTCATTGAAGAAGAGATGATTAAGGAGAACATCGTCCTGAATCCGGCTCTCAATTTCACAGATCCTCACGGCTCGCTTAATCAGCATCTAATCTGGCTCGCCATGCAAAAGCGTGAGGAGCTTGCCAAAGCCTATAAGGATCTTGGCGTTGACATAAATCCGCTGTTGCTGATTCAGCTCCCCAACGATACGAGCGAAAACCTCACCGCTGACGATACTAAAGTCAAGGACGAGATTATAGCCACCCTCGATGCCTACGGTGTCAGCACCGCCAACGGCAAGCTCGGCATATGGCTGTCGGGAGAGAAATCCGACAACCTCGATATGATAGACCGTCCGAACGACCCTACCGAAGTGTTGCTTTTCAAGCAAGCTATCGCCCTCGGATGGGACTGTCCCCGTGCGGCGGTGCTCCTTATCTTCCGCAAGATTGAGAGCTTCCAGTTCTCGGCTCAGACCGTAGGCCGCATACTGCGAATGCCGGAGCAGAAGTATTACACCGACCAACGGCTCAATCAAGGTTACGTCTATACGAACCTCTCAAAAGACATAATCGAAATCGTCAAGGACGATATGGATTATCTCGCTTCAAACATAGTAGCCAAACGCCGCGACGGAATCACTAATATCGTCCTTGATTCGGAATACAGCGAGCGACTTTCGACAGACCGAAACCGTCTCGGCACTGACTTTAAGCAAGTCCTTAAAGACACATTCATCTCCGAGTGGGGATTGGAGAGCGGTCAGTTGTCGCTTTTCACCGAAGATATGCTTTTCGGCGACGGCGGACATGCCGAAGAATATGCTGATGTGACAAGCGTGGCCTACCGAAACAGACAGGCTGCGATGTCAAATCCCAATATCCGCTTTGATGTGAAATATATAGGAACGGATATTGTCCGCGACCTTGAAATGACCGGCGAGGTCGGCACCCGGATAATCGAGAGCAAGGCTACATATATAAACAATGTGGCTGACCTCACTTCCATGTATCTCGCTTTCTGCAATCGCTTGCTCGGAAACGATTACGAGCGACGAAGTGTCAAGACGCTGGGCGGTGCGCTTAAAGAAGTTATGGAAGAACTCTTTGAGGTGGTTGAGTATGATGCTATGAAGATTATCCTCTCCAATGATAATGTGCATCACAACCGCCCTAAATTCGAACGTCTTATAGCCAAATCCATTCAGAAATACACCGACAGGCTGCGATTGCGGCAAGCTGAGGCAAAACTACGTGCTTTCAAACACTGTGACTGGTTTGTCCCGGATGAACGCAGTTATCCCTCAGACAGATTTGCTGAGATAAAGGATATGGAGACGCATGCCCTACAGCCTTACATGTCTGATGGAAAATCAACGCCTGAAAAAGAATTTTCTGATTTCTTAAATGGAAACAGAGATTCTATAGAGTGGTGGTATAAAAACGGAGACAGCGGCAAGGCACATTATGCAATCGGATATGTCAATTCATATGGCGAAAAAGCATTGTTTTATGTGGATTTTATCGTCAAGATGAAAAACGGCGATGTGTTTCTTTTTGATACTAAGACCAAAGAAAGCGATAAAGAAGCACCGTATAAGCATAACGCGCTTATTGACTATATCAATAAGCCTGAGAATCTGTGCAAACGTCTGCATGGTGGCATAATCATAAAGGATGGCTTCGGTAACTGGGTCTATCCCACAAGCCGTCTTGATCCAGCAACCGGTACCAGAGATACATCAGACTGGGAGATATTTGTGCCTCAGAATTATATGTAGCCGTAGCTATCGGTCGGCGAGGTAGGCTTCGCAGGCCTCGGCGAGTTCGGCGTACCATTCTTCTCCGAAGCGGGCGGTGAGGGGCTCTTTGAGGAACTGGTAGAGGCGTATGCCGAGTTTACGGCCGAGTTTTTCGGCAGGGCGGCATATTTTCCAGCGGTGGTAGTTGACAGCTGTAAATTTGGGGTATTCGGTAATACGGACAGGGTAGAGGTAACAGGAGATAGGTTTACGAAAGTCAGTTTTGCCTTCGCGGTATGCTTTTTCCAATGCACACTGGCACATGCCGTCAGGTCCGTAACAGGTGAAAACGCAGTTTTTGCCATCTACGATACTTGTCACAAGGTCGCCCTCCTCGTCGATGTATCCTACGCCGCTGCGGTCTATCTCGGCCTGTGCCTGTGGCAGCAGTTTGTCCCAGACCTGGTGCGTCAGCCGTTTGAGCCGTTCGTATTCCACCTTGGTTATAGGTGCTCCGGCATCGCCTTCTATGCAGCATTCGCCGTGGCAGCTGTCGAGGTCGCAGCAGAAAAATCTCTCGGCGAGATCAAGACTTACGAGTACGTTTTGTATGTCAAGCATGATTTCTTCGTGGCTTTCGGTCATTAGTGGATGGATATTTTGTCAGAGTCCTGATGTGACGGTGGCTGCGCCTATTAGCGAGTCGGCACGGTCCATCGGACCTCGGTGGTAGACGAGTATGGTGTATTGGTTGACAGTCTCGTATTTGTCGCCCTCGACTGTTTGGGTCAACCCCTTCTGTGTGCCTGTCGGCACAAACAGATATTGATAGTTATATGAGCCTTGTTTGAGCAGCAATGCAGCTTCATATGCCTGGGTATCAGGATTGAACACCATACGGTTGTCGGGGCTGAAACGGCGGTCGGTGAGGTCACCTTCGATGTAATAGTCGCCGTCAATCCGTTGTGGCTCTTTAAGAGTGAAATGCACGATGGTGTATTTGGCTTGCGAATCAGAGTCCAATACAGCATCGTTCCTGACCACATAGCGCCCGAATTGGGTCTGGTCGTATAGGTAGGGGTCATAGCGACGAGAGCCATCGGCATAGAGTACATAATGCGGATAAGGGTCTTCCCATACGATATGGTCCACTCCCATGCCGGGATACTTGTCGGCTACGGTCTCAAAGCGTCGGTATTCGTTACCGGCGGGGAAGATGAGCGATCGCGCATGGTCGTAGACGATCGTATGACCGTCAATGCGTGAGGGGCGTGACAGGGTGACGGAGTTGTCAGTGCGTCCGTTTTGTATCGCTACGAGCTTGAATTCGTTAAAGTAGTTTTCCACACCCTTGACCTTGTCAGTGTTGACATTGACTATGAGCTGCTGGTGGGCATTGTTGGTGTCGATGTCAGTGCGTGAGGTGACCTCGGCACCTATGCCGACCTCTTGGCTTACCACATAAAACCGAGCCTGGAGGAGCGTTGTGTCGCGGTCATCTTCATCAAATACCCTCAGAAGATAGTTGCCGGGGCGTATGATACGTATCTCATCGTTGGGGACGCGTATGACATAGTGCACATAATTGGTGGGCGTGAGCGATGACAGCTTGTAATCGGTCACGTGTCCGTCATTGAAGCCGTCGATGTACTCCGATTCTATCAATTGTGATGGGCACCAGTCGCTGTCACACGCTATGATTTCATAGCGCATGTAGCGTATGTCATCGGCTCTTTCGTCAAATTTGATGGTGATACGGTCGTTGGTGTTGAGATATATGATGGGCGGCACGAGCGGTGCACCGTCTACCTCGACCTGCAATGCTGAAAATGACGGAGCAAAAATCCGCTGGGAGGTATCTATACCTGCGGCATTGACACGTGCAGTGCCGCAGCCCACTGTTACGGCAATGGCAACCAGAAATGATATGTGTCTCTTTGTCCGCAATTTACGCCTGATTTGTCAACCTTTGATTTCAGTTGCCATCATCTCGACAACGTCCTTGATGAGCTGCATGCACGGTTTGCCGCCACGTTTGAGTTCACCGCATCGGGTGGAGCCGTTAAGGTCGGCAAATTTATCATTGAAAGCGGCAGTCATCTTGTAGATATTGATTTTATCGGCGGGACTCTTGTAATAGAGCATTCCACGCAGTGATGCAGCCGCCGTAAGAGTGCCGCATACCTCCTTGGTCTTGCCCATACCGGCTCCAAATCCAGCTAGCATGCGTGTGACAATGCTTTCGTCAAGTCCAGTCACATCGTCAAATACCATCATGACGCACTGGGCGCAGTTGTATCCTTGATTATGGAGCTCTTCGGCTCGCTGCTGTCGTTGTTCTACGGTGTATTGCATATTGATTGGATATTGCGTATTGGAAATGATCATTATGTTAGCTTGTAGGGACGCGGCGTGCCGCGTCATCAAAGGCGATACCCACCGCCAGATACGTTGACGCGGCACGCCGCGTCCCTACAATTATATATACATTGTGTTACCAGTTGATGGGTGTTTTACCGTGGGCAGAGAGGTAGGCATTGGCTCGGGAAAAGTGATGGTTGCCGAAGAAGCCCCGGTAGGCACTCAGCGGAGAGGGGTGGGGTGAAGTCAACACAAGATGGCGGTTGCGGTCGATGAAGTCGCCTTTGCGTTGCGCCCACGACCCCCAGAGCATGAATACTATGCCGTCACGTTTCTCTGCCAACAGGCGGATGGCTCGGTCGGTCAGTTCCTCCCAGCCTTTGCCCTGGTGTGATCCGGCTTTGTGAGCTTCGACCGTGAGAGTGGCGTTGAGTAGCAGTACTCCCTGACGTGCCCATCGCTGCAGGTCTCCGCTCTGGGGCATCGGTGCCCCGGTATCGTCATGCACCTCCTTGAATATGTTTATCAACGACGGCGGAAACGGCACACCGTCGCATACCGAGAAGCAGAGACCATTTGCCTGGTTATAGTCGTGGTATGGATCTTGCCCGAGTATGACCACCTTTACGTCATCGACAGGGCAGCTGTCAAATGCCGCAAAAATTTTGCCAGCCGGAGGGAACACCGTATGGGTCGCATACTCGTTTCTTACCCAAGATGCCAATTGGCCAAAATAAGGCTTGTCCCACTCATCTTTGAGAAGTTCATGCCACGAGGGATCTATCTTTACGTCCATTCTTCTTACCGAAAAATCTATCAATAATTGCAGCGAGGGCACCGTCACCAGTGACGTTGCATGCTGTGCCAAAGCTGTCCATAGCGATATATAGCGCAATCATCAGTGCGCATTGCTGCTCCGTGAAACCCAATATCCCCGACAATACGCCCAACGCTGCCATTATGGCTCCGCCGGGGATTCCAGGGGCTGCCACCATGGTCACTCCGAGCATGCAGATGAAGCCAAGAAACAGACTGAAATCGTGGGGCATCCCTTGCATGATCATCAGTGCCAGGGCGCATGCCACAATCTTCAATGTGCTGCCGGATAGATGTATGGTGGCGCAGAGAGGTATGACGAATCCGGCTACATCCTCACTGACCCCCATCTTGACAGCCTGACGCAGAGTGACCGGGATGGTCGCAGCCGATGACTGGGTGCCGAGAGCGGTGAAATATGCGGGCATCATGGTCCAGAGCATCCTGAACGGATTGCGTCGGGCAAATATTGAAGCTATCAGATATTGCAATACAAGCACTGCAATATGGATGCCGAATATGATCAGGATGATGCTGAAGAAGGTACGGAGCATGATGGCTACTTGACCCTCGACGGTCATATTCAGGAAGATACCGAAAATGTAGATAGGGAGGAGGGGGATGACCGACTTCTTTATGCCCATCTCCATTATGTCTCTGAACTCTTTGAAACCACGTCCGATGATGTCTGCTTTGAGCGATGCTCCACATATGCCTATAAGAAATGACAGCACCAATGCTGTTGTGACCGTGCATAGCGGACTGATTTCCAACGTAAACCATGGAGCGATGGTGGCGTTCTCAACCGCGCTCAACGGTAATGTCTCCGTAATCAATGACGGGAAAACGGCTGTGCCACAGGCGTAGCTGAACAGTCCTGACAGGATTGTGGCTAAATATGCCAGCAAGGCGGTCGCAAGCAGCATGCGTCCTGCGCGGTTACCGATATCTATAATGGCTGGGGTTACGAAGCCGATTATGATCAGAGGTATCAGGAAGCCGAGATAGGCTGAGAATATACCGTTGAATGTCACCATCAGCCTCGCAAGCCACTCAGGACTTATGAGACCTACGCCGATACCCACTGCCATCGCGATTATGACACGTGGGAGCAGCCCGATATGTATGTTTCTATTAAATACTTTCATTGATTAGTTGATGAATACAAATTTATTGAAAAAATCCCACATATGAAAACCATGGAGGCTCTCTATGTGGGATAACATTATTTTGCTTGCATGGGTAGTATTATTGCCCATGTGCGGATTTAACTTTGCATTACACTAATCAAATCTCTCTATATTATGGCAGCAATACGTTATTTCCAGCCTGCGTCAGCACATCAGATTTCACAAGATGATATCATGCATGCCTCCGTCGTGCAAGGCGGCAAAGAAATATTTAATCTCAATATCAGTGGCATCACTTCGATGTCGGAAATACTCAAAGCAATCCGCACAAAGGTTGCCGATTTGGCAGGTATCGTGGTGGTCAAAATCCGAAATTGTTCCCAGGGATGGTGCCAGTCAAAATCGCTACTGATAGCGTGAGTCATACAAATCGTACATATGAACGTAGGGACGCGGCGTGCCGCGTCAACAAAGGTATTACCCACTGTCTGATACGATGACGCGGCACGCCGCGTCCCTACGTTTTGTAGGTATTAATTATATGCCGAGTTTCTTGCGGGTTTCGGCGGGGATGGTGTTTTTGTTGACCATCAGGCTGATGGTTTTGGCGAGGAAATAGGGTTCAGACACGTAGAAGTAGCCGTTGTACACCTGGTTGGTATCCCATGAGTTCTTGACCTTGTAGTATTTGTTGCCTTTCTGGTCAGTGGCAGTACCTACGATTACCATGCCATGGTCATCGGTAGTCTCCTGACGGTCAAAGCCTTCCTGACGCGATTCCTGGGTGACGGTTTCTTCCTCTACAGGTCCGTTGATGTCATATTTCTCGTCCTGACGGTCTTTGTCGCTGAGTTGCACCCAACGTGACAGTTCGGTACCCTCCATGTCTTTTTCGTCCTTGCCTTTGGGAAGCACTGCGTAGCCCTTACGCCACTTGAAGCCGCCTTCGCTTACATCGGCTGCCCATGCTACGGAGTGTCCTTTGGCGAGGGAATTGTCAACGATGGCTTTCATCTCGTCAAGTGGCACATTGTAATACTGTGCATAGAGCCAGTTGTCAGGCACTTCAAGTATGAATGTCTTGTAGAACGGATGGTGTGACCACGATGTCACTGGCACATAATCGTTCATGTCAAGTCCTAACTGGTCAGCATAGCTGCGTGGCGTGTATGTCTTGCCATCTACAGTGAAAGTCTGCGGCACTTCTCCGAGATATGCGTCAAGAATGCCGTTGACAGCCTTGCGCCATGAAGTCGACAGGCGTTTGTTAGGAAGCTGCGCCACCGCTTTGATGTACCCGTTGAGACCTTCGTCGAGTTCGCCGTGCACATGCTTGTCTTCGCCGTATTGCAGACCGGTATATGCTTCTTCGGGCATCATGCCGTATTCACGCCAGGTGTATATCACGTCCTCAAAACTGCCGCCAGCTGCTGCCGGGACGGAACCTTGCAGTCTGACGAGACGGTTGGCTTTGGCATCGTAGCAGTTTCTCACTACGAACATCTCACTGAGATCCACCTCTTTGCCTGTCTTGTTGAGAATCTCGTCTTCCAAAAACGATATGCCTGAGAAGCTCCAGCATGTACCGCTCTTGTTCTGGTCTTTGACCGGAGTGGTTTTGATGCTGATGATGTCAGTGAATTTGAATCCAGTGCTGTCGGGATTGACTATTTTGTCATCATCCGCTCCATAGGCTGCGGAAGAAATTGACAGCAATGATAATGTGATAAACAGCGATGTTTTCATGATCGGTTTTATTGTTGAAAGTGTGTGTTCGTAACAGAGACAAAGGTACATAAATTCGCCCAATTTTTATTAACTTTGCTAATGCAATGAAGAAAATTGACCACGAAACCGTACAGCGAATACTTGACACCGCCCAGATAGTGGACGTGGTGAGTGACTTTGTGACTCTCAAGCGCAGAGGCTCGGGGTATATAGGTCTATGTCCGTTTCACAACGAACGCACCCCGTCGTTTTCGGTATCTCCAGCCAAGGGCATCTGCAAATGTTTCAGTTGCGGCAAAGGAGGCAGTCCTGTCAATTTCATAATGGAGATAGAGCAGCTGAGTTTCGGCGAGGCCCTCAGATATCTGGCAAACAAATACAACATCGAGATTCCCGAGACCGAGATGACCGAGGAGGAGCAGCAGGCTGAAAATGACCGTGGTGCCATGTTTGCCATCAATGAGTTCGCCGCCAAACACTTCTCCCACAATCTCCTCGATACCGATGACGGACGAGCCATAGGCTTGTCGTATTTCAAGCAGCGAGGCATCAGCGAGCGCATGATCAAGCGTTTCAACCTCGGTTACGCCCTTGAAAACCGCAATGATCTCTGCATGACTGCATTGCGGCGCGGTTTCAATGAAAAGTATCTCATAGACACAGGTCTGTGCATACGTAATGACAGGGG
This sequence comes from Bacteroidales bacterium M7, assembly GCA_001689515.1. GTDB lineage: Bacteria > Bacteroidota > Bacteroidia > Bacteroidales > Muribaculaceae > Amulumruptor. The sequence continues at coordinate 78,447 of LUJR01000039.1, read as the reverse complement.
GGATGTCTATGACCGATTCAAAGGCCGTGTCATCTATCCAGTGCAGACTGTGTCGGGAAAGATTGTGGCTTTCGGAGGCCGCACTCTGCGCTCCGACAAGACAGTAGCAAAATATGTCAATTCGCCAGAGAGCCTCATATATAAGAAAAATCTCCAACTCTATGGCCTCTATCAGGCAAAGCAGGCTATAGCCAAGCACAACAAGTGTATACTTGTGGAGGGCTACATGGATGTCATTTCCATGCATCAGAGCGGCATCGAAAATGTGGTGGCTTCATCGGGAACTTCATTGACCGAAGGACAGATACGTCTGATACACCGTTTTACCGACAATGTCACCGTGGTCTATGACTCTGACCCTGCCGGTATCAAAGCCTCTCTCAGGGGCATTGACATGCTACTCGCCGAGGGTCTGGACATAAAGGTGCTTCTGCTGCCTGAGGGGGATGATCCGGACAGTTTCGCACAAAACCACTCGGCATCTGAGGTGGAGAGCTATATAGCGGAGCATGAGACAGACTTTATCACATTCAAAACCAAGATACTCCTTGAAGGTACTGGCAATGACCCTATGGCGCGTGCCAGAGTCATCAACGATGTTGTGACTTCCATCTCTGTCATCCCCGATAATGTGGCACGTGATGCTTATATCCGTGAATGCGGACGCATACTCGGCGTAAGCGAAAACGTGCTCAATCTTCAGGTGGCAAAATTCATCGGACAGAGGATAGAAAATGAGGCAAAAGAACGCATCAAAGCCAAAAACAGGGCAGAACTCGCCTCGCTTCGAGAGACTGATGCGGTTGAGCATACCGAGGATGCCGATTCTAAGGATGACATATCATCAGATGTAGTCGGCATCGCGCAACAATCGTTGGATAAGGGCGGCAGTGTCAGCGGGTTGCAACTACGCAAATTGCGGTCATTTGAGAGTCAGGTGATGCGTTACCTGATGAAATATGGCATGATGGACTTTAATGCAGTAGATGCTGACGGCAACGTATTCGCTATTCCTGTCATTGAGGTCATTTCCAATGAAATGGCTGTGGATGACATACGGTTTTCCGATCAGGGGCTTGAGCATGCCTATGATGTTTGTCTCGCATTGTCGCGTGACGGATTTGAACAAGCCTTGGCGGCTGCCTCTGATGAAGCCGAGGCGTTATATAACCAGACGCTTCAGTCTGGTCATGAGGAGATATCCCGCAATGCTGCCGATATGGCTACTATCCAGGCTAATGAGTTGGTGCTAAAAGAGAAAGCCGAGGACATCAGGGATGAGTACATCAAGGATTTTAAAAAGCATTATCTCCAGAAGCGGCTGCTGTCATCGGCTGACGATGTGGTGCGTCGCATATCCAACGAACTTGTACCGGATAAATATGTACTGAGCAAGGTACACACCAAATATGCCACTGTAGAAAAAGATGAAGACCGTCTCGGCGAAATCATTCCCCGCGCCATTGCCGAGTGGAAAGATGCGATATTGGGATGCCGTCTTGACGAACTGAAAGCCCGCATAGGCAGCCTTGACACCCATGCCGCTGATTATAATTCGCAACTGGCATCACTGCTGCAGCAGGCAGCTGAAATCATAGGATTGCGTAAGCAGTTTGCCGTATTCATGGGTGAACGGGTGATTAGTCCGAGATAGTTTCCGAGACTTTTCCTTGTTCCGTTAAAGACGTCCTGCGGTATAATTCTGTCGGCGGCGAGCCATGCCGCGCATCTTATATAGCAGCGAATACAGCGGATGCCACGTGGTGAACCATGGTACGAGCAGGAATAGCTTGCGTCCATGCAGGCGTGATGAAACCCTGCGCCACCTCACCATGTAGGGGATGCAGAGCACCATGGCAAGTACTCCTATGAATATCGGCGGGATGAGAGAGGGAAGTCCGCAGATGATGCATGCGGCTCCGCAGCCGATCCATCCCCACCATGCCCATGATGCAATAGCCGAGGTCCATCGTGCCGCACGTCCAGGACGTCGGGATGTGAACTCATGGCTTAGTTTGTCAAGCTGGTGGGTGGTCACCTGGTCATCATCCATGACTGCCACCATCGACTCAGGTGACAGCTCTACGGCGCAATTGTCTTTTGTGGCTACCTCTTTGACCCAGATATCATCGTCGCCACGCATCAGATTGAGTGTGGAGGCGTATCCTCTATTGTTGTAGAACAGCTCCCGAGAGAAGGCGAGGTTGTTGGCGTTGGCTCTCCATGGGTGACGGGCGGCAGCCCAGGCGAGATACTGCACAGCCGTGCGGATTATGTCAAATGACCGGCAACGGCTGCCTGATGTGCGCGTATTCTGTGGATTAGGGGTCAATGAGGGATATGCCCAGCCGATTATGAGCTGCTTGCCTCGGGTGGCATGTCGCATCATGGCTCTTAGCCACATTGGCGAGTCGACCATGCAATTGCCTCCTATAAGTATGACCATATCATATCTTGCTGCCTTCACTCCCAGCATGACAGCCAGTTTGCGTCGGCTGAGATTGCGCGACTGCTCAGGCAGGAATGTCATGTAAAGGTTGGAAAAACGCCCTTCGAGGCGCGCTATGACATCTTCTGCGGCACTCTTTGAGCCGTCATTGACCACTATCACCTCGGTCTCTGCGGGATAATCCTGTTCAAGGAGGCGTGGCAGAAGTTCTATCAGGTTCCAGGCTCGCGCATCATCATGGACTATTATGGATACCGACGGAAATTCACTGTCCTTTGGCATCGATAACTTGCCATCGGTGAGCGAACGGCGCATAACCCGCTTGAGCTTGCCGAATGTCAGCACTGCGAACAATATGGCACTCGCCGTAGATACGGCAGCCAGGATATATACAACTATGTTAAAATCTAATGAAAACATTTATGGTTGTGATATATAAGCCTTTACGATTATAACAGAACTTCTGTCGGCTTAATTGGACTGCAAATTTAGTGAAAATCCATGAAACGGGAGCTATTATACATGTATTTGCGATATCTTGGCGATGTGGAAAAGTTTTTGGATACGTCATGCAATAAAGGCATATAAAATCACGTTACAAACTTGTGTACGCCCCATTATTTAACTAATTTTGCACACATTAATAAATAATCAAACTTCTATACAGCTATTCGTCACTCAGTGATTGATGCTCTAAATGCACGGTATGAATTTTAAAAGACATTTATTCTCTACACTCAGTATGCTCGTCATGCTTGCTGTTCTTACTGGATGCAGCAGCAAGAAACGGACAACTCTCACTTATTTTACAAACAGAGACACTATTACCGCCCCCGTTATACCTACCGAAAATTACATGGTGAAAATCGAGCCGGGCGATGAGCTGTTCATAACCATAACTTCTTTGATACCTGATGCAACGGCTCCATATAACCTCCCGTTGAGCAATCCCGGTATGCTCGGGTCGCTTGAAATGTCGACACAGCCTAAGATAGCCACTTATATCGTTAATGAAAATGGCGATATCACTCTGCCCGTCATCGGCACACTGCATGTGGCAGGCCTTGAGACCACCCAGCTGGCAGCCTTGATACAGAAGGAAGTGGGGAAGGATGTGGCGGATGCCCTCGTAAAAGTTGAGCTTGTCAACTTCAGAATCAATGTGCTTGGCGAAGTGGCGCGTCCTGGCAGCCAGAAGATAAGCCGTGAACGCTTCTCCATACTTGATGCAATCGCAGATGCAGGTGACCTTACTCCCTATGGTGAGCGAAGCAATGTGCTCCTTATCCGTGAGGAAAACGGTAAGCGCACCTATCATACCATCAATCTCAACGACGTGGCAACTCTTTCATCGCCTTACTTCTATCTTCAGCAGAATGATGTGGTGTATGTGGAGCCCAACTCAATCCGCAAGGAGAACGCACGTTATAATCAGTACAGTTCTTATAAGATTTCTGTGATTTCTACAGTGGTTAGTGCGGTCTCAGTAGTCGCATCGCTTGTGATAGCCCTTACTCGTTAAATCTGACAATAAAATATACACACGCTTAAATATCCATATTCATGGAAAGTGTCCGCAAGTCATCTAATTTTTTTGACTACGAAGCTATATTGACCCAGTGCCGCAACCATTGGTGGTGGTTTGTGATTTCGATTCTGTTTTGCACGGCAGTCGGTGCTCTCTATGCTTACCGTAAGTCGCCTCTGTTTGTGGTCGAAGCAAATGTGATGGTACGCCCGGAGAAAAGTTCTCTTGGCAGCATCGCTTCGTCATTTGACCTCGGATTAGGCAGTCTTCAGTCGCAGGAAGTTGATGATGAACTGGCTTTTATATCCTCTTATTCGGTAATGAATCAGGTAGTGAAGGATATGCAGCTCAATATCAGCTACTACGTCAAGAAGAATCTGCTTAAGACTGTGTTTGAACCCCTGTCATCTCCACTGAAACTCGGTGCTGACCCTGCTTTGGCTGATACATTATCTACTGCTCTGTTATTTAAAGTGAAGGTTGGTAAGGGTGCTTCTGACATTGACATTGTAGTTAGAGAACTGACACATAACACTGTCATAGGCGAACTTGAGGCAAAGTCGTTGCCAACATCCATAAAGACACCCTACGGCTTGTTCATTCTGGATAAGACTGATAACTACAATCCTAAGAAGTCGCTTAAGGAGAGCATTGTTTTTGCACCATACAGCTCTACTACCGAACAGCTGAAGAAGGATGTAAGCATCTCCATCCCTTCCCGCAAGTCCAATGACATACGCCTGTCATATAAATCAGCTGATCCGGCATTCGGTTGCCAATTACTTGATAATCTTATTAATGTGTATCAGTCTCAGGAAATTTCTCGTAAGAGGCTCCAGCAGCAGCGTACACTTGAGTTTGTCAATGAGCGACTTCGTATGCTCAATGATGAACTTGCCTCAAGTGAGAGCAATATAGAGAAGTTCAAGCAGAAAAACCAGCTTACAGACCTCGCAGCTGACGCTACATTCACGCTCAACAAGATGGGAGAGGTGCAGAAGAAGCTGCTTGAGGCAGAGACTCAGTTGGAGATTATAAATCTTGCCAGGACTTTTATTGCTGATCCTGATAACAAATATAACCTCATACCGCTCATCAACAGCTCCAATGATGCCAACAGTTCTATTGACAACAAAGGCATTCAGGAATACAATGCGCTGGTATTGAAGAGGGTTACTCTGACTAATAATGCCAAGGGCAACAATATCGCCCTGCGTAACATCGAGGAGCAGCTTGATGCTCTCCGTGACAACATCTCCCTTTCGCTTAACAAGAGTTACAACAGCCAGAAAATCATTGTGTCAAATCTACGCAATGAAAACAACATGACGGCTGGACGCCTTAGCCAGCTCCCCGCTGATGAGAGGACATATGTCAATATCAAGCGTCAGCAGACTGTGCAGGAAGGTCTGTATATGTATCTGTTGCAGCTGCGTGAGGAAACCGAGCTGAACATCTCTAATGCAATCTCCCGTGCTGAGATTGTGGATAATGCATTCGTATATTCTGAGCCTATAGGAATAGGCTTGAAGAAGGCGTTGATGGGTGGCTTTTTATTAGGAATATTGCTGCCTTTAGGACTGATATACCTCATGATGCAGATGAAGCAGAGATTCAGTACCCGCGAAGAAGCTGAGAAAATCTCTGCGATGCCTATTATTGGCGAAATATGCCAGAGCAAGTCAGGAAATCATATCGTTGTGGGACGTAATGCTTCAAGTTCTTCGGCAGAGTTGTTCCGTCTTATGCGCACGAATCTCAATTTCGTTTTGACTGATGCTGACAAGAAGGTCATACTCGTGACTTCATCGAAGTCGGGCGAAGGTAAGAGCTTCATCTCAACCAATCTGGCATGCTCGTTCGCGCTGCTTAAGAAAAAGACGCTCATCATCGGTGCTGATATCCGTAAGCCCAAATTGGCAGAATACTTCGGATTACAGCCCAAGTGGGGACTGACGCAGTATATTGCCAGCGATGATATCACTGTTGATATGCTTGTGAACCATCAGCCTGATAACGAGTTCCTTGACATCATTGCCGCAGGTCCGATACCTCCTAATCCAGCCGAACTGCTGATGTCACCTAAGATTGCCGAGTTGGTAGCATGGGCTCGCGCTCATTATGATTATGTAGTGATCGATTCTGCTCCTGTAGGTGCTGTGAGTGACTCGTTCTCGTTTGCAAAGCTTGCAGATGCCACCCTATATGTATGCCGTGTGGATTATACCCTCTCAAGGGATCTCAGATATGCCAACAGCATCCACACCGACGGTCGTCTGCCTAACATGGTTCTTGTGGTCAATGGTGTGGACAACAAGACTGGTTATGGCTATGGATACGGCTATGACCATGATGTTAAGAAGAAGCGCTTCGGCATCTTCTGATGAAGCCCATCTAAGTGTGTAACCGTCTCTAAATTATAAGTATAGATGAATATCGCAGTCGTTGGCACTGGTTATGTCGGCTTGGTCTCTGGCACATGTTTTGCTGAAATGGGTGCCGATGTCACTTGTGTCGACATTGATGAGGCAAAGATTCGGGATCTTTTGCAGGGTAATATCCCCATATACGAGCCGGGTCTCAAAGAGATGGTGCTGCGTAATGTGGAGGAGGGGCGTTTGCATTTTACCACCGAACTGTCCTCTTGCATTGAGGACGTCTCTATGGTGTTCAGTGCAGTAGGTACTCCTCCTGATGAAGATGGATCTGCCGATTTGCAGTATGTACTGGCTGTCGCCCGGGAGTTTGGTAGTCTCATCAATAAATACACGGTGCTTGTCACAAAGTCGACTGTACCCGTGGGAACAGCTCAGAAAGTCAAAGATGCCATACAGGCAGAATTGACTAAGCGAGGTGTCAATGTGCCGTTTGATGTGGCATCCAATCCTGAATTTCTTAAGGAGGGCAATGCGATTAAGGATTTCATGAGTCCCGATCGTGTTGTAGTAGGAGTGGAGAGCGAAGATGCCCGACGCATGATGGAACGCCTCTACCGCCCGTTTCTTCTGAATAACTTCCGTGTCATCTTTACAGACATCCCATCGGCGGAAATGATCAAGTATGCCGCCAATTCCATGCTTGCTACCCGCATATCGTTTATGAACGATATAGCCAATCTGTGTGAGATGGTAGGCGCGGATGTCAATATGGTCCGTAAGGGCATCGGGTCAGATACACGCATAGGGTCTAAGTTCCTTTATCCTGGGTGTGGCTACGGCGGCAGCTGTTTCCCTAAAGATGTGAAAGCGCTTGTCAAGACTGCTGAGAGCCTTGGTTATGAGATGAAGGTACTTAAGGCTGTCGAGGAAGTTAACGAGTCACAGAAGCTGCGCGTGTATGATAAGCTCGCCAAGCAGTTTAATAATGATTTGAAAGGCAAGAAGATCGCCATATGGGGTCTGGCATTTAAGCCTGAGACCGATGATATGCGTGAAGCCACATCGCTTGTAGTCATAGGAAAACTCCTTGCTGACGGATGTCATGTATCTGTCTATGATCCGGTGGCTATGGATGAATGCAAGCGTCGTCTTGGCGAGACTGTTGATGTGTCATATGCTTCGGATATGTATGATGCCGCGGTTGATGCCGATGCAGTAGTGTTGCTTACGGAGTGGAAGATTTTCCGTATGCCCTCATGGAATGCTCTCCACAAGCTCATGAACGACTACGTGGTCATTGACGGACGTAATATATATGACGCCGCAGAAGTCCGTGAGAACGGTTTTGCCTATTCAGGCATAGGCACCGCGTGATGGCAGAGTGATAGAATATAAGCAATGGGCGCATCAGTCATGACTGATGCGCCCATTGCTTATCATGTGGAATGTCCGTTATTTCAAGGACCACTCAAACCCTTCCTTGGTGTCTTTGACATTGAATCCTATTTCGCTCATCTTGTCACGCAGAGCATCGGCTGTAGCCCAATCCTTTGAGGCTTTGGCTTTGGCTCTCATTTCAAGCAGAAGCTCTACAGCGTCTTCAAACGGTTTCATCTTGTTGCCGTCACCTTCTGCAGCTTCTGACGACAGACCACCGTCAGGCTTGATGCCAAGTATTTCAACGAGGAACGTGTCCATTATCGCCTTCATCTCGTCGATGTCAGCCTGTGTGGCTTTGGCATTTCCGTCATTGACCTGGTTTATGACTTTGCAAAGGTCAAAGAGCTGGGCTATGACCATGGGTGTGTTTAGGTCATCATCCATAGCCTCATAGCAAGCAGCTTTTATTCCGGATATGTCCACAGTAGATGTGTCTGACGGTTTCAGAGACATCAATCGCTTATATCCTTCAGTCATGCGTTGCAGAGCTTTCTCGGCTCCTTGCAAGGCTTCATTGCTGAAGTCTACTGTGCCGCGGTAATGCGCCTGAAGTATGAAGAAGCGGATGGTCATGGGTGAGTATGCCTGCGTAAGAAGCGGATGGCTGCCAGTGAAAAACTCGTCAAGGGTTATGAAATTGCCGAGCGATTTGCCCATCTTCTTGCCGTTGATGGTAATCATGTTGTTGTGTAGCCAGTACTTCACACTGTCCTTGCCGTTGTGGGCTACAGACTGGGCTATCTCGCACTCATGATGCGGAAACATAAGGTCCATGCCTCCGCCGTGTATGTCAAACTGCTGTCCGAGATACTTCTCGCTCATAGTAGAGCACTCGAGATGCCATCCGGGGAATCCTTCGCTCCAAGGCGACGGCCAGTGCATGATGTGCATGGGTGAGGCTTTTTTCCAAAGAGCAAAGTCAGCAGGGTTGCGTTTCTCTTCCTGTCCGTCAAGTGTGCGTGTCGTGGCAAGCAGCTCGTCTATGTTACGTCCTGACAGTTTGCCGTAAGGATGCTCGCTGTTGTATTTCGGCACATCGAAATACACCGACCCATTGCTTTCGTAGGCATATCCGCTGTCAAGGATTTTCTTGATATACTCGATCTGCTCTATAATGTGGCCTGACGCATGAGGCTCGATGGAGGGGGGAAGCACATTGAGCTTGTCCATCGCCTTGTGGTAACGGATGAGATAGTGCTGTACGACCTCCATCGGCTCCAACTGATCCAGACGGGCTTTCTTGGCTATCTTGTCCTCGCCGTCGTCGGCATCATGCTCGAGATGTCCTACATCGGTGATGTTACGCACATAGCGCACTTTGTAGCCCTGATGGAGCAGGTAGCGGAACAGCACGTCAAATGTGATGGCAGGGCGAGCATGACCGAGATGTCCGTCGCCATAGACAGTGGGCCCGCAGACATACATGCCTACACGGCCCTCATGCAGCGGCTTGAAAAATTGCTTGGTGCGGGTGAGTGTGTTATACAGCTCCATCTGGACTATGCTTTGCCGCCCATCATGAACGGGTTGGGGATTTCACCGTTGTTGCCGCCGTTGTTTTGAGGAGCGTTGAGAGGTTTCTTCTGCTGGATTACGCCGAAGTTTGCCTCATATTTTTTGATGTTGTCGGTAAGGGCAAACATAAGGTTCTTGGCGTTTTCGGGCGTCATTATGATGCGGCTCTGCACCTTTGCCTGGGGCATGTTGGGAGCTACAGAGATGAAGTCCATGAAAAACTCATTGCCGGAGTGGGAGATAACTGCCAGATTGGCATAGTGTCCGTTGGCTACTTCGGGGGTAAGCTCTATCTTGATTTCCTGTTGTTTGTTTTCTGCCATTATTGTAAAGTTTTAAAGGTTGATATATGCAAATTTAGTCATTATCCTTGATAAAATCCATCAATGACGGCTTTTTTTCAAGTGTAAGAATCGCATGTTTTCCTAATAAAAAGCTAAATTTGCATTAATTATGATTGAAGCTATCGGCATATCCAAGTCTTATGGGACACTCCGTGTGCTTGATGATGTAAGCATATCATTGGCGGATTCGGAGATAACGGCTATTGTAGGTCCCAGCGGTGCTGGAAAGACTACCCTGCTACAGATAATCGGGACGCTTGACCGTCCGGATAGCGGAGATGTGCAGTATGACGGAGCATCGGTGTTCGGAATGTCAGAGAGAAAACTCTCGTCGTTCCGTAACAGACATGTGGGTTTCGTCTTTCAGTTCCATCAGTTATTGCCGGAATTTTCTTTGATAGAAAACATAATTATGCCCGCTCTTATAAGCGGGGTCTCGGTCAGAGAGGCTACACACAGGGCAGAATCTCTATGTGACTATCTCGGTATCTCCAATCGTCTGTCGCATCGTCCGGCTCAACTTTCAGGCGGTGAATGTCAGAGAGGTGCTGTCGCGAGGGCGTTGATGAATAATCCGTCTATCATTCTTGCCGATGAGCCTACTGGAAGCCTTGACTCCCACAACAGGGCGGAGTTGCACCGCTTGTTTTTTGACATACGGCGCGATATGGGTGCTTCATTTGCCATAGTGACCCATGATGAATCACTTGCGGCAGACTGCGACAAGATTGTGCATCTGCGTGACGGAGTGGTCGAGCGCATCGATACTAATGTTTAATCTATAGAAGTCAATGTCAGGAGGTTATATGCACACTAAGCCTTTCTATAGATTATGGGCTGTATTAGTCGGATGTGTGATGGCTGTTTCCGTAATGTCATGCAATGATACGGATGATAATCCCGAGTACCGTGATGCCACGGTCACTAACATGGTCACGTATATCGGCATGGATGACGGTGCCGTTTTTGAATACATAAGCATTGATGATGCTCCCTCTGTGATACTTCGCACGACCGTCAGTATTGGCAGCGAGGCGACTCCCGGACAAAGATATGTCATGACATATTATCCTATTGACGGCGATGAATTGGCATCTGGATTTATAGAGCCTGTGTCATTGGCAGCAGTCACGACTCTTGGTATCAGCGAAAAGGACATCTCCCATTATCCTCAATGGGATGAGTCCGGGGTATATCTCTTGTCCGCATGGCGTTCGGGCAGCTATATCAACATCCGTTGCAAACTTCCTTTCAGTGAGTCGCCGAGAGTGTTGGCTCTTGTACCTTCATCTGAAGATGAGAGTGTGTTCTATCTCGCCCATCAGGTAGAATCTGGAGCAACGTTTGATCGAGCATATTATATCTCGTTTGATATGAGTCGATATTTGTCTGATCATCCATCGTTAGATGCGATCAAAATCCATGTCAACAATACGAATCTGATGGATAATGTATTGACATTTCCGTTGTAACTGCCTTATAACCTGATAATCTGATGGACCATAAACCTGCAAATCAGTCATATCTCCCACCCATAGTATTTCATCCCATATTGAAACCGGTCATATGGGGCGGATCGTTTATGAAATACTTCAAGTCGCTCGATACTTATTCGGGAGGGGCGACGATAGGCGAATGCTGGGAGATTTCAGGCCTGGAAGGAGATGAATCCATCGTGGATGGCGGAGAATACGACGGTCTGAGCATATCCCAACTAATAGCGCGTCTGGGTGACAGGCTGATGGGTAAGCGCGTATATGACCGTTTTGGTACGAGGTTTCCTATCCTGGTCAAGTTTATTGATGCAGCGCGCGATCTGTCGGTCCAGGTGCATCCCGACGATTCTACAGCTAAAGCCTCGGGTCTGGTCGGTGGTAAAAACGAATTGTGGTACATAATCCGTAGTCAGGGCGGAGCCAAGATATATGCGGGATTCAAGCGGGCGCTTACTCCTGAGGAATATGAGCATGCTATAGAGTCAAAGTCCATACTCGATTACATATCCACGCATAATTCCCGCTCGGGCGACACTTTCTACCTGCCCGGAGGAAATATCCATGCGATAGGTGCTGGGAACTTTCTGATGGAGATTCAGCAGACGAGCGGCATCACTTACCGTGTATATGACTATGACCGCAAAGACAAGTCCGGACGAAAACGACAGCTCCATACAGAGGAAGCCCGGCAGGTGATGTCGCTTGACAAGTACGACAGCTATATACCGAGTCCGTATTGGAGGCATTCAAGCGACCAGATATTGCTGATGAAGGACTGGGCGACTGTCAGGAAGCATCATATCGACGGTACTTGCAGTCTTGAATTTCCACTTGACAGTTTCACGATACTGACATGTATAGAAGGAGGGGTGTCAATCAACTATCCCGGCACACATTTTGACCTTGCATTTGGATGTACATGTCTCATTGCTGCCGAGGTGACTGACATCAAGGTGGATGGCAGTGGCATAATGATCAGTTCCGCGGTGTCGATTTGATGTCTTTGCAGATGAACTAAGCCCATCGGTCTGGCGTTTTATAACTAAATCAAATTAATGATATTAGTTATGAAAAAGACGGGCATATTTTATGGTTCGACCACTGGTACCACTGAGACGGTAGCAAAACAGATAGCCGAACTGTTGGGCATAGATTCCAACGACATACACAATGTGGCTACCAGTGCTCCTACTGATGTCGCAGACTACGAGGTGCTGATTCTCGGGACATCTACTTGGGGATCCGGTGATATACAAGACGATTGGGCTGATTTTGTCAACGGTCTGAAAGTCATAGACCTGACAGGTAAGCAGATCGCTTTGTTTGGTTGCGGTGATGAAACCATGAGCGATACGTTCTGTAACGGAGTCGGCACTCTGTATGATGAACTCCAGGATACAGGCGCGGAATTTATCGGAGCCTTTAATGCTGACGGGTATGGTTTTGACCATTCTACGGCAGTCCGTGACGGTAAAGCGGTAGGTCTGCTTATTGATGATGTTAACGAGTCGCAGATGTCACCGGCGCGTATAGACGAATGGTGCACAATAGTCAAGAATGCGATAAGTGACTGATACATCAATCAGAGAGGCGCCAAATGGATATCCATTTGGCGCCTCTCTGATTTCTTAACGATTAATCGGTCGTGAAACCTTCTGGTGAGCTCATGAATGCCAGATATCGTTCATGACGCGCTTAGGTTTTGAGATGGGATGAACTGATGTCAGGGATTCATCTGCCATAGAGGCTATGAGCCATTCGGCAATGAATTCGTGGCATGAGGGTTTAGCAACAGGTTGTGAGGCTGGTATGCCTACTAAGCTGCCGTAAAATGCATCATGTGCATAAGAAAATTTATCCATAATCAATATCCTGTAAATGTGAAAAAATGAAGTAAATAAAAACTCTCTGATTTGAACAACATAAAGTTACGGATAAAAGTTCACACTTTATAAACAAATTGTGTTAAAATATGAATATTGTGACATAAATATATTTTAAAAAAATATTTGAGGCATAAACCTGCTCTAAGTAATGTCTGATAAAGTCGTTGTTAAAGAAAAAATTGTAAATTTGCATATGTCTATCCTATGGGATAGGCAACAATAGGTATAACGGGTATCCGCATGTGACGATAGTCCTGCACTAAGATAGGCTGCGGATGTCAAGAACTGTAACTATAAAAGACCAAAGAGTTGAAACCACAACACAAAAAGACTGCAATACTCCGCATGCACTGCCCGGATCAGCCTGGCATCATCGCTGTAATAACGCAATTCATCACAGAAAATCAGGGTAATATCATATATCTTGATCAGTATGTTGACAGAGTGAACGGTGTATTTTACATGAGAGTGGAGTGGGAGCTTGACCGATTCCTTATCCCGAGTGAGAAAATCGACGATTACTTCAACACTCTCTACGCGCAGCGTTACAGCCTCACATACAAGCTCAGTTTCTCGAGCCGGGTGCAGCGCATGGCTATATTTGTCAGCAAGATGTCACACTGTCTGTATGACATGCTGTCACGTTATGTGGCAGGGGAGTGGGATGTGGAGATACCGGTCATCATAAGCAATCATCCTGACCTCGCCATGGCTGGTCAGCAGTTTGGCATACCGTTTGAAGTCGTGCCCGTGACGCGTGACAACAAGGAGGAGATGGAGCAGGTAGAGTTTGACATACTTGACAAGTATAATGTGGATTTCATAGTGCTCGCCCGATACATGCAGGTGCTGTCGGAAAACTTCATCAACCGCTATCCCAATCGTATCATAAACATACATCACTCGTTCCTCCCGGCTTTTGTCGGTGCAAAGCCTTACCATCAGGCATATGAGAGAGGGGTGAAGCTTATAGGCGCAACCAGCCACTATGTCACTACCGAACTGGATGCCGGACCGATAATCGAGCAGGAGGTGGTGCGCATCTCCCATAAGGACACCATCCCTGATCTGGTCAAGAAAGGCAGGGATCTTGAGAAAATCGTGCTGTCGCGTGCTGTGGAGAAGCACATCCAGCGCAAGATACTCACATACGATAACCGTACCATAGTGTTCAGTTGATCCTGTCAAGGCTGCCATGAATGAGCCGGATGCAAAGACACTCAGCGATGGGAAGAAATTTCTGTCAAGTAACCTGTCCTATAAGATACTTATTCCTGTATTTATAGGGTTAGGTGTCGTAGCATGGCTTTTTCATGATGAGTTTAGTGCAGAGGTCTGGGACAGCATCCATTTTGACTCTCATGTCATAATCTGCATAGCCTTGGCATGGCTGTGCATGATAGGTCGTGATTTCGGACTCAGTTGGCGTTTCCGGGCTATAACTGACCGTCAACTGAAGTGGAAGCAGGCAATCAGAGTCAACATGCTGTGTGAGTTCACATCTGCGGTGACCCCATCATCGGTAGGCGGTTCTACCTTCGGCATGATATATCTGCATCGTGAGGGTATCCCTTTCGGACGTGCCACGACGTTGATGATGACCACGTTGATACTTGATGAGTCGTTTTTTGTCATCTTCTGTCCGATATTGATGTGGATAATATCGCCTGAGATATTATTCGGATTCAATAGCGATGCGTTCACTTCAGGATTGCGCACTGTGTTCTGGTTGGTCTATGCCGGCATAGTGCTGTGGACTGCATTCCTGTTTTTTGGTGTCATCGCGCGTCCGGCGGTTATCAAAAAAGTAATCAACGCCATATTCCGTATCCGCATTCTCCGGCGTTGGCAGCAAAAGGCTGTCAGGATGACTGACAATATGGAGGCTACCGGTAAGGATCTGAAGCATCGTTCGCTTGGCTGGTGGATAAAGGCATTTGCAGCAACAGGGCTATCCTGGTCATCAAGATACCTTGTGGTCAACATGCTGTTTCTGGCGTTCGCCCCTTATGCCTCCCAGTTAGTGGTGTTCGGACGTCAGTTTGTAGTATGGATAGTATTGACCATCAGTCCTACGCCCGGAGGCAGCGGCGTAAGCGAGTGGCTGTTCACTGAATATTATGGCGACCTGCTTAATGATTACGGACTTGCCGTGGTGATAGCTCTTTTCTGGCGCATAATAAGTTATTACATATATCTTGTCATAGGAGCATGCATAGTGCCTGGTTGGATACGTCAGGGCATGCGGATGCGTGGCAATAAGAAGACAACTTAATAATCATCTTTATATCATGAAATTTATAGGTATAATACCGGCACGATATTCTTCGACACGATTTCCAGGCAAACCATTGGCTGACATTGACGGTGTGCCCATGATCATACGTGTGGTGCGTCAGGCATTGAAAGCGCTTGACACTGTGGTGGTGGCGACAGATGACAATCGCATATATGATGAGGTAGTCAAGTATGGTTACAATGCCGTGATAACATCTGTCACGCATCGCAGCGGCACTGACAGGTGTCTGGAGGCATATGACAGATTCGGTCATGATGCCGATGTCATTATCAATATCCAGGGCGATGAACCGTTTATACACCCTGAGCAGATAGAGGAGCTTAAGCGGTGCTACACTGATGATGCTGTTACTATAGCCACCCTGATACGTCGATTTCCTCATGATGGCAGCTATGAAAGTCTTGCCAATCCCAATTCGCCCAAGGTGGTGATCGATGATAACATGAATGCTATCTATTTCAGCCGCTCTGTCATACCGTATCTTTGGGGCAAAGAGCACGATATGTGGCAGCAATCCCATCAATACTATACACACGTAGGCATGTACGCATATCGTGTGGATGTGTTGCGCGAGATTACACGTCTGCCGCAGTCCTCGCTTGAATTGGCTGAGTCTCTTGAACAGTTGCGTTGGCTACAAGCTGGCTACAGCATCAAGACAGGTGTTACTGACTATGAGACCGTGGGTATAGATACCCCCGACGATTTAGCCAAAGCAGTAGCTTACCTTAAAGATACATATCATAATGGATGAACCGTGGCGTCAGCAGGCACCTCAGGTACGCGAACTGTCTGATCTTGTGCTGCCCGCAGTGAAGCGTATCCAGCTGCCTAACGGCATCATGCTCAACATGCTTGATAGGGGCGATGCTGACGTATGCCGTTTGGGCATATTCATGCGTGGTGGCTCTGCCGAGAGCTCCAAGCAGTCTGTTGCTTCACTCGCTGCCTCATTGATGCGTGAAGGATCAGAATCGTACCGGGGAAGTGAGCTCGCAGATCTGTTTGAGCGTAACGGGGCGTGGCTTGACACATCGGCTCATTCGCACTATACCTCTGTACATATCTACTCGCTCAATAACAGGTTTTGCAAAGTGTTGCCCGGTGTGGCAGATATGGTGCTTCATCCTGAGATGTCGGATGAGGTATTTGATATATTCCGGGAGAACAAAGCCCGTGCGTTGGAGACTGACCTTTGCAAGGTCGCCACTGTAGCCATGCGTGAGTCAGACCGCATATATCTGGGACAGGGACATCCGATGGCACGGTTTGACCAGCCTGATGACATACGTAATATAGAAGTGGAGGATGTCGGGAATTTCCATGCTTCCCGATGTGATGCTTCAAATATTACCCTGTTCCTCACCGGAAAGATTGATACCAAGGCAGTTGATGCCGTTGTGGAAACGTTTGGCAACATAGGCTCTGAAAAACAATCTTGTCAGCTGGATGTCAGACTTCCTCAAGGTATATGGACTCCGGATGTGAAATATGTCAGTCTCCCTAATACTACTCAGGCAGCAGTCAGGATGACAATTCCTGCCATATCACGTGAACATGATGATTATGAAATGCTCAGGATAGCCGTCTGCGCTCTTGGAGGGTATTTCGGAAGTCGGTTGAACGCCAATATACGCGAGGCAAAGGGGCTGACCTATGGCATAGGTGCATCAATTATCGGTATTGACGGATATGGTGCTATAAACATATCATGCCAGTGTGACAGTCAGTATGTCGATACTGTGATATCAGAGATTCGTCATGAGTTGGATGCTATGAAGTCGGGAGATTATTCTGCTGACGAGCTGGCTCGGTTGAAACGGTTTTACATGACATCTCTCTCAGGTATACTTGAGTCACCCTTCAGTATCATGGATTTCTATGAGAGCGGACTTATAGCTGACATTCCTTCTGATTATTTCAAGCAGCAGATGTATGCTTTGGAAGCTCTGTCACCAGCCACGTTAAGTGAGATGGCTACAAAATATTTCAATTCGGAGGCTGCCCTGACAGTTGTTGCGGGACCTAAAGCATAGACTTTGGACATATGATGACTACAGATAAAACATCGGCTCTTATGTTGACTGCCTTGATGGTGAAATATGGTATCCGCATGGTGTTTGCTTCTCCAGGGTCACGTAATGTGCCGTTGCTGATAGCTTTCACTCGCAATGAGGACATCAAAGTCGAGATGGTAGTGGATGAGCGCAGTGCCGCGTTCATGGCTTTAGGCTATGCTGCCGTTTCTGGTGAACCTGTAGCGTTGCTATGCACTTCGGGAACGGCGATGCTTAACTATATGCCAGCTGTGGCTGAAGCATACCATAGGCATATTCCATTGGTGGTAATAACCGCTGACAGACCTTCGGAATGGATAGGACAGAAGGACTCCCAGACATTGGTGCAGCCTTGCGGACTTGAACCGTATGTGAAGAGGTCAGTGGATATACCTGACTTTGCGCATGATGATATGCAGAAACGATGGTGGTGCAACAGGGTCATCAATGATGCGCTGACGATATGCTGCGATAGTCCTAAGGCTCCGGTGCATATCAATATGCAGTTTGACATGCCGTTGAATGCGCTCACTGATGAGGGCTGTGTGGATGTAACCAAGATAGCTTCTATCAGACCATCGGGCAAGCTTGATACAGGTGCGGCTCGAGAACTGGGTCGCCGGATAGCTTCACCCCACAAAGTCATGGTAGTTATAGGCAATATGCCGCCATCACAGCGGGTCACCAAGGCGGTAATGAAGCTCACGAACATGCCTAATGTGGTCGTATTGGCTGAAAACCTTGCCAATATACATGCCGACAGGGTGCTCACGCAGATTGATGCTGTCATAGCGAAGGTCGAGAGTATGAGCGATAGCGAGTCATACAAGCCTGATACTGTCATATATATGGGTGGCAGCATTGTCTCAGGCAGATTGAAGAAATATCTGAGGAAGAATCCTCCGTGTCAGTGTTGGTATGTCGGTAAGGAAGACAACGTTATTGACACATTCCAGTCGCTGACATTGAGAATCGACATGGAGCCGGATGTGTTTCTTCCGCAGCTTGCCAGTGCCATGTATCCTCATCGGGCAGAGTCGGGATATGCGGATATATGGAGGGCAGTTCATGATGAAATCAACGCACGGTTACATAAGTATCTTGACAAAATCGCATGGTCATCATTCAAGGCTGTGGCAAAGCTGCTCGCTGCTGTTCCATCCAGATGGAATGTGGAACTCAGCAATGGCATGAGCATCAGAATTGCGCAGCAGATATATGCCCCGCATATACACCGTTGGAGCTGCAACAGAGGTGTCAGCGGTATTGACGGCAGCACATCGACTGCGGTCGGCGCACAGCTTGCATACCGCCATGGTGCGACGCTTCTGATTACCGGTGACATGAGCCAGACTTATGATTTGACCGCGTTGGGTACTGCGCAGGTGACAAACCTCATGCGCGTAGTAGTGCTTGACAATGGAGGGGGCAATATATTCCGCTGCATACCATCCACAGAGGCTCTCCCTGAGTTGGAGACATGTCTGGAACTCGGCATGAATACTCCTTTCGGAGCACTTGCCCGTGACTGGGGTTGGGAATGTATGGAGGCATATGATGAGAGCACTTTTGACAGTGCTATGGAGACATTTATGTCTGATAGTGACAAGCCGTGTATGCTTGTTGTTAAAACTGACGGCAGGTATGATGCCTCTGTATGGAAGGATTATTTTGACTATATTACCGAATAAAATCATCAAAAATATACTGACATCATGAGAGAATGGACAACGATAAAAGAGTACACCGATATACTCTTTCAGAAGTATGGCAGGATAGCCAAGATAACCATCAACCGTCCGGAGGTATATAATGCTTTCCGACCGCAGACTAACCGTGAGATGCTTGACGCCATGGCTTACTGCCGAGAAAGCCCTGAAATCGGGGTCGTGATACTGACCGGTATCGGTGACAAGGCTTTTTGTTCGGGCGGTGACCAGAAGGTCAAAGGCATAGGCGGATATATAGACGAAAACGGCACGCCTCGTCTCAATGTACTTGATCTTCATAAAGCCATCCGTAGTATACCCAAGCCAGTGATAGCCATGGTCAATGGATATGCCATAGGCGGCGGTCATGTGCTTCATGTGGTCTGTGACCTGACGATTGCATCGGAAAATGCCCGCTTCGGACAGACCGGTCCTAAAGTAGGCAGTTTTGATGCCGGTTTCGGCTCAAGCTATCTTGCCCGCTGTGTTGGACAGAAGAAGGCTCGTGAGATATGGTTTCTGTGCCGTCAATACACAGCCAAGGAGGCTGAGGAGATGGGCATGGTCAACAAGGTCGTTCCCTTCGAGCGTCTCGAAGATGAGACCGTGGAGTGGTGCGAGACGATACTTAAGCGCAGCCCTATGGCCATACGTATGATAAAGAGAGCATTGAATGCCGAATTGGATGGTCAGCGTGGCATGATGGAGTTTGCTGGAGATGCCACTCTCATGTACTATCTGATGGCTGAGGCTCAGGAAGGCAAGAACGCTTTTCTTGAGAAGCGTGACCCGGATTTTGACCAGTTCCCCAAATTCCCGGGATAATGCGGCTTGCAGATAATATACGGGCAGAGTATTGCCGATATTCCCTTGACTTCAAGTTCAAGGCTGTGACATCACGTCAGAGCATGGATACGAAGGAGACTTATTTCATACGTCTTACTGACCGGGATACAGGTCTGGTCGGACTCGGTGAATGCGCGTTGTTTCGTGGTCTGAGTGCGGAGGACACCCCTGAATATGAGCATAAGTTGCGCAAATTGTGCGACATCATCAATAGAGGTGAGAAACTTCCAAAATTAAGTTCGTCTGTCTCATTCGGACTTGAAACGGCAATCAGAGACCTCAACAATGGTGGCAAGCGAATACTATTCCCTTCGGGATGGCTTGAAGGGAAGTATGGCATACGCACCAACGGACTCGTATGGATGGGGAGCGAGGAGGAGATGTCGGCAAGGATTGCCAGCAAACTTGAAGAAGGGTTCAAATGCCTTAAACTGAAAATCGGCGGCATTGATTTCGAACGTGAGCTGAAGTTGTTGGAGTCCATACGTAACAGGTTCGATTACAAAACCCTGGAACTGCGGTTAGATGCCAACGGTGCGTTTGCTCCCAAGGATGCGTTGGCAAAACTGGAGCGTCTCAGCAAGTATTGTATACACTCTATCGAGCAGCCCATACGAGCCGGGCAATGGTTTGCTATGGCTGACATATGTCGTAAGTCTCCTATACCTGTAGCTCTTGATGAGGAACTGATAGGGGAGAGCGACAAGGTGCGACGGGATACCATGCTCAATATCATAAAACCGTCGTATATTATTCTGAAACCGTCATTGTGCGGAGGACTTGATGCTACAGATCAGTGGATAGAGTCAGCAAAGGAACACAAGATAGGTTGGTGGCTCACATCTGCTCTGGAGTCAAACATCGGTCTTAACGCTATCGCACAGCTGGCTCCCAAACACAATGTCAAGCGTCCGCAAGGTCTCGGCACCGGCATGCTTTACCATAATAATGTCCCCTCTCCGCTGCTGCTTAGAGGAGAACGTCTGTACTACGATACTGATGGTGAGTGGGATGTCTCTTGCCTTGACTTTTCCAGTCCTGTGAGATGATATGGAACTTTCGGCGTTTTTGAAAGAATGGAGGTCTGAGACTCCGTATATAGTCGCACATACGTCTGGCTCTACTGGCAAGCCCAAGGAGATACACTTGCAGAAAACGGATATGGAGGAATCGGCGCGAATGACTGCCGATTTTTTCCGTCTTGATGCTGCATCGCACCTGCATCTCCCTCTGTCGCTGGATTATATAGCCGGCAAGATGATGGTGGTGCGCAGTATCATCAGCGGTTGTCGGCTCTCGATCGAGCTGCCGACATCAACACCGTTGGCAGATGCGGATTTTCAATGTGACAGACTGTCGCTTGTCGCTATTGTGCCGATGCAGATTGAGGGACTGATGAAATCTTCCCACCTCTCCAAGATTGACAATGTCATAGTGGGAGGCGCACCGTTGTCACGCCAGCAGGAGGAAATATTGAAGCGTGCCCCATTTCGCGCATATGCGACATACGGGATGACGGAGACCGCCTCACATGTCGCATTGAGGAATATCAATGGCAGTGATGACGCTCTCTTTGTCGGATTGCCCGGATATGAGTTTTCTGTGGACGACAGAGGGTGTCTGGTCATAGAAAACAGTCGGATGTCATGGCAAAAGCTTGTGACAAATGATGTCGTGGAACTGTATGAGGGTAACTCGTTCCAATGGCTGTCACGCTATGACAATGTCATCAACAGCGGCGGAATAAAACTGTACCCCGAGCAGATAGAACGTGCTATTGCGCATCTGTTGCCAGACGGGAAGTATTTTGTTTCATCAGTACCTGATGCCCTCCTTGGTCGCCGTATGGTGCTGGTGATTGACCAGGATGTTGACACGGACATCAGAATTGATGAGTTGAAGGCTGTTTTGCCTAAATATCACGTGCCAAAGGAGATCATCCGCAAGACATTGGAATATACCTCCACTGGCAAACTAAAACGGTCACTTTGATGTGAACAGGGCACGGATTTCTGATGCCACGCGTTGAATCTGAGCGTATGTCAGGATTGAACCGCTCGGAAGACAGAATCCGCGTTCAAATAGATTGGCAGATACACCGTTCTGGTAGTTAGGTGCGTCAGCGAAAAATGGCTGCATGTGCATCGGACGCCATAGCAGACGCCCTTCGATATTATGATGCAATAGATGCTGGCGCAGGTCTTCAGGCGTTATGCCTGTGGCTGGGCTGATTTGCATGGTAGACAGCCAGAAGTTTGAATCATATGCCGCAGACGGATTGTCATGGATCGAGATGCCGTCAATATCGCCCAGCAGAGATGCATAGAGCGCATGAATCTCACGACGACGACGCACACGGTCAGGGAGCACTTCCATCTGACCGCATCCTATGCCGGCGCAGATATTGCTCATGCGGTAGTTATATCCCAGCTCCTTATGATAGTAGTAGGGACGGTTCTCGCGTGATTGGGTGGCATAGAATTTGACTTTTGCAGCGGCTTCGGCAGTCGGGCATATCAATGCCCCTCCTCCCGATGTGGTTATGATTTTGTTGCCGTTAAAACTCAATGCCCCATAGGTACCCAGTGTGCCTGCTTTGTTGTTCTTGTAGGTGCTTCCGAGGCCTTCAGCTGCATCTTCAAGGACTGATATGCCATACTTATCGGCGACAGATAATATTTCGTCCATATTGGCAGGCATCCCGTAGAGATGCACTACTATTATTGCTTTGGGGGCTTTGCCTTTTCGGGCTATGCGGTCTTTGATGGCTTCCTCCATCAAGGATGCATCCATGTTCCACGTAGAAGGTTCGCTGTCAACGAACACGGGGGTCGCACCGCAATAGACCACAGGGTTGGCACTGGCTGAAAATGTCAGCGATTGACATATGACCTCATCGTCTTTAGACACTCCGAGCATCACCAGCCCTAAGTGTATTGCTGCAGTTCCGGATGATAATGCTACGACATGTTCATGTCCGAGATATTCGGCTAATCGTTGTTCGAATTCATCGACATTAGGACCTAAGGGCACTACCCAGTTGTCGGCAAATGCACGGTTGATCCATTTCATTTCATTGCCACCCATATGAGGCAGCGACAGCATGATTTTTTCGTCCATATCTATATCGTCCATATCTATATGATGTGTCTATGACAATAATCTGGCAATCATCAGTTTCAATCGGAGAAGTATATCAGGCGATTTATATCGCTCGATAGCTTCCAGCAAGAAGCGATGTTCGCGCTCTACATCGGTGATATATGATTGAAGGTTGTTGGTGCGTAGATATTCAATTTGTATGTTCTTGACTTCGCGGATCTCTTCGGCAAGTCCTTTACGTGTCAGGTCCCGGCTCCTTCCTCCATATCTGTAGTAATAGATGGACTCAGGGGAATATATAACTTTAGGACAGCTTGAGAAAACGAGCATATTGAATAACCTGTCTTCGCCCCAAAATCCTTTGTATTTGATGTCAGGAAAGGTGGTTATAAGGCTACGGCGGTAGAGTTTGGCGGGGATGCCGGGGTTAAAGATGGTGTGATCCGCGACAATGCCTCTAAAGGCATCTGCGGTATCATAGCGGCATGGAAAACGCCAACGGAAATTGATGCCTGCTTTTCGAGCGAACTGCACCAACCGCAGTTGTACTATGTCGGCAGAATTTGCCAACGCTGTTGTCACAGCCTTCATGACTGCATCTTTGTGCAGACAGTCATCGGCATCAAGATAGAGCAGGTATTGACCCTTAGCCATTGCTGCTCCGTAGGCACGTGCTTCATAAGCATTTGCTTCGGGAAGACGGAAGGTTTTGATACCCTTGTAGCCTGATATGATCGAGGGAGTGATACCGACCTCTCCATTGAGCACCACTATGATTTCTATGGGGGTATAGGACTGAGCCAACACGCTGTCAATAACAGCCTTGATAGTGGCGTGTGAATCACCTGATGGGATGATTACGCTGACCAACGGCAATGCAGTGTGATGACCCGATACCTTATCCATTTTCATCCATTGAAACACTGATGCAAATTTAGATAATATTCATGACACATGCTCTAAATCTGATACATAAAAAAGCCCTGAGGAAATATTGGGGAATACTCCGTCAATATCCGCCACAGGGCTTAAAGTTATATTGTGAAAAATGAAAATGTCAGGTTAGAGGCCTTCGCTATGAGGATTGTTGTTGAGTTCCTTTACATCCTCTTTGACCATCTTGGGGGTGACCTTCTCATCATCTGCCTGATTTACCGTCACTCCGCGGTATTCATCCTCAGGCTGTATTTTAGGTTCTTTGTTCTTATCCATAATCAGATGCTTTTATGGTTGATTATTCGTTTTAGTCATTATACCTATTAAACATATAGTAGAGAGGTATAGTTCACAGGTGTTTGTCTAACCAAAAGAATATTTCATTATACAGAGGTATTCTTAAGCTTTTTTTTGACAGTAGCAGGTCATGCAGACCTCCATTGACTTTCACACATGTCACATCGCTTCCCAAAAGCAGTCCATATCGCTTGATTTCACCGGCATCAAGCACTATATCGGCATTCTGGCATTCAGGAGTCCAGTCATCTACTGTAAGACTCCGCGCGCTATACATGAGCAATATGGGTATGCTGATAGTATGCACTCCCGAGTGGAGGTAGCTTTGGGCTTTGTCAACAGCACGTACCCATCCGGCTGTGACTGTCGGGCTTTGCAGGAGTTTCCATTGGGTGTCGTAATTCCATTCGCCCTTATATCCTTTCAGAAGGCTTTCGCCGTAGGCTGTGGATTTGCTTTGTGGTATGGGAGTCCCGGGAAATACATAGCCGAGTGCCGAAACAGCCGGTACAAGCCATTCGATTTTCCCGAGATTCCAGTCAAGAAAAGGGGAGTTGAGTATCAGTGCATTTATCCTCACCGGATTGGACTTAGAGGCAAGATAATATGATGCTATCAGACCTCCGGTGCTATGTCCCATAAGGACTATTTCCTTAAGTCCGGACTGTTTCATCGTGACCAGAGCCGAATCTATATCGGGGAAGTATTCCTTAAGGTCGCGTGTGTCAAACTTGGGTTGTCCCTTGATAATCGAGCGTCCGTATTTTCTTAGATCCACCGCATAGAAATCATATCCGTGATTGACAAATTCATCTGCCATCTCGCTATTGAAGAAGTAGTCATTAAAACCGTGGATATACAGTACGCCACGCGAGGCAGTGTCATTGATGCAGAGTTTGCGTATGATGGTAGAGCGGACATGACCGTCGTAGTCATTGGGATGCTTCACATAATGCATCTCAAGACCGTCGCCTAATATATCAGGTGCCCATGAGCGGTATGCCTGCTGGGAAAATGCCGATTGCAGCCACAGAATTTGTGCGGCTGCAATCGTAATCAATGTAACCAATAATCTGTTTGGTCGCATAGAGGTGTAGGGGAATAGCGTTTAAGTGATTATTTGTTTTTATACTGCGGTAGCAGAGGCACCGGGAATTTGGAGAACAGAGTGGAGACAGCCTGGCTGATTTCGTTTAGATTCCTGAACTGTCCGCTGCCCTGATTGAGTATGGTGGCTACGGAAGCGCTAAACAATGGCAGCTGGTCTTTAATGTTGACCATATCCATGGTCAGGACGCCTTCTTTATATATGCCGGTTATTACCTGGGCATTGCTATAATAAGCTGAATAGTAGTTGTTCCAGTAGCCGTAGGGATACATGTAGAACGGGTATAGTCCGTTGTACATCGGACCGGCATATGGCATGTAGGCGGGTGGTAGGACAGGTTCGGTAGAGATTTCGTTCTTTACGGTAAGGGCGATGTTGACAAGGAGATTGCTCGTGGAATCCTCAATGAAACCTCGTTCGATCATCTGCTCGCGGATTGCAGCGGCGATGTTGTAGTATGTCACCATCTGCATCCCTGGAATCATATGTCCGTCAGCAGGAGTGACTATGCGAAAAGTATGGTATTGCGCCAGGTTGGCATTGTTATATGTCTCGCTGTTGACGAGAGAAAACTGGCTGCAACTTGTGGTGGCAAGTGCCAGAAGAGCAGTTGCAAATAAAATCAGCTTCTTCATATCTGTACATGATTATAGATGAAACGAATATACATTAAAAACGTTTGCTGCTATAATTAGTTCAAAAGCTGATATCAGCTGTCATAGGCTGTCAAGGAGTGATTCTAATGCGTTTTTGATGTCACGCAGTCGCATCACTACTTCTGCTTCTTTGGTATGTCCTGTCGGATTGTCTTTGAGGTATGCTTTGGCGGCTTCGATTTTCAGCCCTTTCTCTTTGAGAAGATAGTTGATCATCTCTACCTTGCGGATGTCGGCAGGTGTATAGAGTCGCTGCCCTGAGCGTGTGCGGCGTGGCGACAGTCTGGGAAACTCCGACTCCCAGTATCGTAATGTAGTAGCCGGGATATTAAGAATCCCGGCTACTTCTGATGTCTTGTAAAATCTTTTTTCTGTAACGTCATCCATACTTATGATGGTATTACAGAGCCGTTGAGCATGATAAACTCCTCAGCATCAAGAGCCGCTTTGCAGCCTGAAGCTGCTGCTACAACTGCCTGCTGATAATGCGGATCGGCTACATCGCCTGCCGCAAATACACCTGGGACACTGGTGACTGTCGATGGGGTTGACGTGATGATATAGCCATTGGCATCCAGCTCAAGTATCTCTTTGAACAGATCGGTGTTAGGCTGGTGTCCGATGGCGAGGAAAAATCCATCGATGGGCAGCTCATAGATGCGTTCGTTTTCTTCTCCTTTGTGTTCGACCAAAGTGGCACCTTCAAGCACCTCTTCACCATACAGGCCGACGGTGTTGGTATTATAGAGAATATGGATATTGTTCTTGTCGTTGACTCGTTGCTGCATGGCTTTTGATGCCCTCAGGAAGTTCTTGCGGACAATCAGATATACCTCTGATGCGAGATTAGACAGATACAAAGCCTCCTCACAGGCTGTGTCGCCACCGCCTACCACAGCCACTTTTCGCCCGCGATAGAAGAACCCGTCACATGTGGCGCATGCTGATACACCGAGTCCCTTGAATTTTTCCTCGTCTTCAAGTCCAAGATATTTGGCTGATGCGCCTGTCGCTATTATGACGGTATCTGATAGGATGGTGCGGCCGTCAGATATCGTGGCTTCAAAGGGGCGCTTAGAGAAATCGACTTTTACCACTTCGCCAAATCTCAGATCTGCACCTACTTTGGCTGACTGTTTGCGCAGGTCATCCATCAGTTCCGGTCCCTGGATTCCTTCAGGGTATCCAGGGAAATTTTCTACTTCTGAAGTTGTGGTCAATTGTCCTCCAGGTTGACTGCCCTCGTACACTATAGGGCTGAGATTGGCACGAGAGGCATATATGGCAGCCGTGTATCCGGCAGGTCCGGATCCGATTATAAGGCAGTGTGTTTTATTTGTTTCCATGATTGATATTTTAATAGATTTAGCAGATTTATCTCAGATCCACGATTTTAGCTTTAGGATATTTCTTGCGGTCAAAGCGAAATGTATTGTCGCTTACCGGGGTGTTTCGGATCTGCAAGGTGGGTATGGATATACGTGTTTCGCTGCCATCGCGTCCTTTGATATTGATAGCCGTGGGCAGCAGGGTAGAGGATTTGAGAGTGATGGTGATTTGGGACCAGTCATTGTTCTTGCTTATCGCTTTCAGCAAGATGGTACGGAATCCCGGGGAACTTTTGATGACCGAAGATGTGTACTGCTTCCTGAGCCCGCTGAGGATGGCAAGCGGATTAGTGGCTGCAAGCTCTTCGTCGGTCGGCTCGATGATGTTTACTTCGCCAGTGGATGGTGCGTAAGTCCACTGTGTAGTGCCGTCATACCATGTGGTCATGGCATTGTTGGTAGTCGTGAATTTATTTCCTGCAAGCAATATAGAGCCTTTAATGTCATTGCCTCCAGAGTGGAGTGTATATGAGGCACTGATGCTTTTAGCTCCCTTGATTTTTGCAGCGGATTGATCCAACAGTTTTGTGGCATCATTGGCAGCATAGATGTCCGTGGCGCATAGACACATGATGATGGTCAGTATGCGCAATATGGTGCTGTATGACTTGTTCATGTTGTATTAACAGTTCTGTAAGTGAAAAGTTATATATGCGGGTGGCTCCAGCGGATGTCACTTCTGTGACAGTATGGCATCCAAAGACATCGGGTCAATGAGAATCTGGCGCGGCTTGCCTCCTTGTGATGGTCCTACGATACCGGCAGCTTCCATCTGGTCCATTATCTTTCCGGCACGGTTGTAGCCGATAGAGAAACGGCGTTGGAGCGATGATGTCGACGCGACACCTGAGCTGAGCACAGCCATGGCTGCCTCATCAAACAGAGGATCCCGCTCGCCAAATGAGCCTGATGATATTGTCTCACTTTCATCGGGGAGACATTCGGGAAGATAAAACGCATGTTCGTAGCCTGCCTGCATATCGATCTCCTCGCATATCGACTCTACTTCGGGGGTGTCAATGAATGCGCATTGCACACGTGAGATTTCTCCGTCGCGCGAGAAAAGCATATCGCCTCTGCCAATGAGCTGGTTGGCTCCTGGACGGTCAAGGATGGTACGAGAGTCGACCATCTGTGTCACTCTGAATGCCACACGTCCAGGGAAATTGGCTTTGATTATACCTGTGATGACATTGGTTGATGGACGCTGGGTGGCGAGAATCATGTGCATACCCACGGCTCGGGCTTTCTGGGCAATGCGGGCGATAGGAGTCTCGACTTCCTTGCCTGCTGTCATTATAAGGTCGGCAAACTCATCGACTATGACCACTATGTAGGGCATGTAGTGGTGCCCCTTTTCGGGATTAAGCCGACGCTGTATGAACCGGGCGTTATACTCCTTGATATTCCTGAGATTAGCCTCTTTGAGCAAGGCATATCGCTGATCCATGAGCAAGCACAGTGACTTCAATGTCGTCACTACTTTTGACGGATCAGTAATGATGGCTTCATCCTCGTCAGGAAGTTTGGCAAGGTAATGATTCTCAATGCGGCTGTAGAGGCTGAATTCTACCATCTTAGGGTCAATCAGCACAAATTTAAGTTCAGCCGGATGCTTCTTATATAGCAGGGACGCAATGATGGCATTAAGTCCCACGGATTTACCCATGCCGGTAGCACCGGCAACGAGCAGATGTGGCATTTTAGTGAGATCAGCGATGAATACATCGCCTGAAATAGTTGAACCCATCGCCATGGGCAGCTCCATCGTGCACTCCTGATAGTCACGCGATGTGATGATTGAGCGCATGGATACTGTCTGTGGCTCTTTGTTGGGCACCTCTATGCCTATGGTGCCACGACCGGGTATGGGTGCGATGATGCGTATGCCGAGCGCCGCCAGACTGAGGGCAATGTCATCTTCCAGTCGCTTGATTTTAGCGATGCGTACGCCTTCGGCAGGGATGATTTCATACAGTGTGACGGTCGGACCGACTGTGGCTTCTATGTGTGAGATGCCTATGCCGTAATCATTGAGGGTCTTGGTGATGCGTTCCTTGTTTTCTTCCTGTTCGGCGAGGTCCACATTGTTTTCCTTGATTTTGCGGTCAATCAGGCAGTCGATTGAGGGAAAGCGGAAGCGGGGCAGGTCGGCTGTAGGATCATAAGGTTCCTGTTCCACTGTTTTTGCCACTTCAATTTCACCTGTGCTTATGCTGAATGTCTCCGTAGGTGTGGCAGCAGGTGCAAATTCTTCAGAAAGGAGTTCCGATGTAGCATCGGTGAGCGTGGTGTTGTCAGCATCGACATCGGGAGCGTCAATGTTGTCCTTGATATCTTCTGTTTCACCTGCGGAATCGATGGTGGATGTCTGCGGATAATCAGTTATATTGTATGAGGGTATATTTATTCCGCTAATCATCTCCTGTGCATACGAATCTGCCTCGGAAAGGGTAGACGTGGAAGCTGCAACTTCGTTGTCGTTTGAAATATTCTCTGCCGGTTTTGATGCGGATGGTGTCTCAGCCTTAGGATGCTGGGCTGCATGACGGGCTTTCATAGCCTTGATGCGGGCAGTGCGTTTCTGGATCTGGACGTAGATGAAATTCCATGCGTTCTGTATGAACGGTAGGAAAATCAGCAACATCAGCGCACCCATGATCACGCTTATGGATATTGCACCGACTATGCCTGAGTACGCTATCAGAAGTTTGTTGATATAATACCCGTGTTTGCCGCCCCAATATATGAATCCTTCGTGGTCATACGTCGCTAATCCAAGTATGATGGATACCGCTATAGTGGATACAAGGCACTTGGCGGTCAGATTCCAGAACTTGAATTTCATTACCTTGAGCAGGGTCAGACCCAAAGCTCCGATGTAGAATATCATTATGAAACCTGCTACGCCGAGAGTAGACGAGAACAGGGCGTTGGATGCCCAAGCTCCCACGGGACCTCCGGCGTTTTTGACGCTACCATCCTGTTGGGCGAGTGCAGATAATGAATTGTTGGTAACGGCACTCTGGTCTGCCGCGCCAGTGGTAAGATATCCTATGGTCGATATCGTAAGATATACTGCAATGATTATCAACACAATGCCGACAAACATTCTGGCTCTGCCATCTGCAAATATACGGCGTGTGAACCCGTGTGATTTTGCAGGTTTGACAGCTGCCGTCTTCGAGTCCGATTTATCAGCCGCAGTTTGTGTTACCTTCCGACGATTGCGTGTGGCTGAGCTATCGGGGGAGGTATATGAGGCTTCAGACCCGGCTGGTGATGCTGCGTCCCTAATCTCAGATTCGGATTGCTGGGCATATGATGATAATTCCATAGGATCATCGCCGCCGTCAAAAGTGGGGAGATCCATATCGCTCAGTGAATCCAGACTGCCTGTCGTGGAGTTGAATCTTGACATTTAATAAGTCCTGTGGGGTAAGATGTTAGTGATATGATTAGGGAGATGCCACTTTCTGTCTACAGTCGGGTCAGTTGGCTGATTGTCTCTACGGGATCGGGTGAATTAAACACAAAACTGCCTGCGACCAATATGTCAGCTCCGGCATCTACAAGTCGCCGTCCTGTCTCGAGGTTTACGCCACCGTCAATTTCAATCAGTGCTTTCGAACCGGTTCTCTCTCTCAGTTCTACGAGCCGATGAAGCTTATTAATGGTGTTTTCTATGAATTTTTGTCCTCCGAAACCCGGATTGACCGACATCAGAAGCACCATATCTACATCGTTGATGATGTCCTCAAGCATGACCACGGGAGTGGCTGGATTGAGAGTGACTGCCGGACGCATGCCGGCATCACGGATGGCTTGTACGGTGCGGTGGAGATGCGTGCAAGCCTCGACATGGACGTTCATGAATTCGGCGCCGAGGTCGCGTACCTGCGATATATAGTTTTGCGGATTGACTATCATAAGATGCACATCCAGCGGCTTTTTGGCATACTTGGCGATGGATTTCATCACTGGAAATCCAAAGCTGATGTTAGGGACGAATACACCGTCCATGACATCAAGGTGCATGTATGCGGTTTCGCTCTCGTTGAGCATCTCAACGTCTCTGCCGAGATTGGCAAAATCAGCTGACAGGAGTGATGGGGCTATCTTGACCATAAGAAGGAGGTGTTAGATCACTTCGTTTTTAGCCTTGGGTTTGAAGGCATTGAATAAGATAATACCTACACAGATCACGCCGATACCCAGTCCGACATATGTGAGATAATCGTTGTATTTCTCCACCTGAGTAAACAGCCCGTCGATATTGACATGCAGCCCTAACCAATAGCCGAGTCCGGCAAGCACTGCGTTCCACACCATAGCGCCAAGCCCCGTATATAGTATGAACTTCCATATGTTCATCCTTGCGATGCCGGCGGGGATGCTTATCAGCTGGCGAACGGCAGGGACAAGACGGCCTACAAACGTAGAGACTGCACCGTGTTTGTCAAAATAAGTCTCTGCTTTCACGACCTTAGCTTTGTCTATCAGGCAGGCATGTCCTATGCGCGAATCGGCGAATCTGTAGACGAGCGGACGGCCTATCCATATTGATAGTCCGTAGTTGACCAATGCTCCGACTATAGCACCGGCTGTCGCGACAAGAATTATGACATATACGTTCATGTCTGCTACCTGTATGGTGGTGCCGTGGTATTGGAGCTGGCGCACTGACTGCGCAGCAAGAAAGGCAGCCGGAGGCACTACGACCTCGCTCGGAAAGGGTATGAATGAGCTTTCCACAGCCATGAGCAAAAACACAAGGAGGTATGACGCATTTTCAACTACCCACTGGAAGGTGGTCGAAGCATCGAAAATCGCGCAGGTTATAACATCCAGGATCATCAGTGTTGTCTAATAAATTGGTGATTTATAAAGAGTTGTTAGATGTTTACAAATGCACACTCCATATGGAATATACTTTATCTGCAAATTTACAATCTTTATTCAATCCACGCAAAATAAATATTGCCTATATTTGCAATATATATTATTCCAATCTGTGTGATATGAAGAAATGGGAAGTGCTTAAAAGCGAGTATCTGTTTAAGCGTCCGTGGCTGACAGTGCGCAAAGATTGTCTGCGGCTGCCTAATGATGCTGTGATAGATGAATATTATGTGCTCGAATATCCTACGTGGATCAATGTCATAGCCATAACTAAAGAAGGGCAGTTTGTGATGGTGGAACAATATCGCCACGGCTTGGGTGATGTTTTCACAGAATTGGTTGCCGGGGTAGTTGAAGATGGCGAACCGCCATTGGATGCTGCCAAGAGGGAGCTTGCTGAGGAGACTGGCTTCGGTGGCGGTAGGTGGGAACTTTTGACCGTGCTGGGACCTAATCCGGGCAGCATGAACAATCTTACATATTCTTATCTGGCAACTGATGTGGAATTGCTTGGCTCCCAGCATCTGGATGCTACCGAAGATATAGGTGTCAGGCTGCTGTCGGAAGGCGAGGTGCGGACATTGCTTGACAGTGACAGCATCAAGCAGGCACTGATGGCAGCGCCTCTGTGGAAATATTTTGCCACTCGTAGATAATATTACGTGTCGCGTGCAGTTATAATAAAAGCCTCCGCTGCCCATGTGTGCTGCGGAGGCTTTTGTATCCCCGTGGGGAGTCGAACCCCAATCGTTGGAACCGGAATCCAATATTCTATCCATTGAACTACGGAGACATCATTCAGGAGCCGCATAGCTCCTTTTCAATGGACAAAATTACATTTTTTCCGGGAGTTTACCAAACGCCCTCTAAATAATAGTTAACAGCTCCATTGTTTTGGCAAAAAATGAGTATCTTTGCATGCAATAAAAAACAATCCCAAGTACTGATAACATAATAATACCTGTCATCATGTCATTTATTGCCGATAGAGTAAAGATGGACGGACTTACATTTGATGATGTCCTCCTTATCCCTGCTTATTCAGAAGTATTGCCACGCGAGGTAGATCTCCGCACCAAGTTTTCACGTAACATCACGCTTAATGTCCCTATCGTTTCCGCAGCGATGGATACGGTTACCGAAGCGCAGCTTGCTATCGCGCTTGCCCGCGAAGGCGGCATCGGTGTAATACACAAGAATATGCCTATTGCAGAGCAGGCTCGTCAGGTGCATGCAGTCAAGCGCGCTGAAAACGGCATGATCTATGATCCCGTGACCATCAAGCGTGGCAGCACTGTCAGCGATGCTCTCAACATGATGAAAGAGTATCATATCGGCGGCATCCCCGTTGTGGATGATGAGGGTCGTCTCGTCGGTATTGTCACCAACCGTGACTTACGTTTCGAGCGCAATCTTGACCGTAAGATAGACGAGGTCATGACTAAAGATAATCTGGTGGTCACACATCAGTCTACTGACCTTGAAGAGGCTGCCCAGATCCTTCAGGAGCATAAGATAGAGAAGCTCCCTGTCGTTGACAATGATGGTCATCTGGTAGGTCTTGTTACCTATAAGGATATCACCAAGGCGAAGGACAAGCCCTATGCCTGCAAGGATGAACGTGGCCGTCTGCGTGTAGCTGCAGGTGTCGGTGTCACAGCCGATTCTATGGATCGCGTGGATGCTCTCGTTGAGGCTGGCGTGGATGCCATCGTGATTGACACTGCTCACGGGCATTCCAGAGGTGTAATCGGTGTCCTGAAGGCTGTTAAGGAAAAGTATCCTCATCTTGATGTCGTGGTCGGAAATATAGCCACAGGTGATGCGGCGAAGTATCTCGTAGAGAACGGCGCCGATGGTGTCAAGGTAGGCATCGGTCCGGGTTCAATCTGTACTACACGTGTGATTGCCGGAGTCGGCGTACCTCAGCTCTCTGCTGTCTATGACGTTGCCAAGGCTCTTGAAGGTACTGGTGTACCCCTCATTGCTGATGGCGGCATCCGCTACAGCGGTGACATCGTGAAGGCTTTGGCAGCCGGTGGCAATAGTGTCATGCTCGGTGGCATGCTTGCGGGTGTCGAGGAGTCTCCTGGTGAAACAATCATCTTCAACGGTCGAAAATATAAGAGCTACCGAGGCATGGGGTCACTCGAGGCTATGGAGAAGGGCTCCAAAGACCGCTACTTCCAGGCTAATGAGACCGATGCTAAGAAGCTTGTACCAGAGGGTATCGCTGCCCGTGTGCCTTATAAGGGTCTTCTTTATGAGGTGGTATATCAGATGCTTGGCGGTCTACGCTCAGGTATGGGATATTGTGGTGCAAAGGATATCGATGCTCTCCACAAAGCCAAGTTTACACGCATAACCAATGCCGGTGTAGCTGAAAGTCATCCCCACGACGTGGCTATCACCAGCGAAGCACCTAATTATAGTAAAGCAAACCAGTAAATTCATGGCTCTGACTTTGCCATGAGACACATCGTAACCTATTAAATGAAAAAATATCTCCTTCCTGTAGCAGCGATAGCAGTTATTGCTATCGCTGTTTCAGCTAAACAAAAAGCAGATGCTGATGCGACATTGCTGACAGTTAACGGCAAAGCTGTTCCTGTCAGTGAATTTGAGTACCTGTACAATAAAAACAACAATCAGCAGATAGAGCGACAGACACCTGAGGAATACCTTGAGATGTTTATCAACTATAAGCTCAAGGTTGCGGATGCTGAAGCCAACGGCATTGACACAACCAAAGCATTTAAGGATGAGCTGGAGCAACACCGGCTGGAGCTTGCCAAGCCTTATCTTAAAGACATGGATGTGGAGAATGCTCTCATTAATGACATTCACGGACATATGGACCGTCTGGTCGATGTCAGCCATGTCATGCTTCGCAAGGGCAACACCCCTGAGCAGAACGACAGCGTCAAGCATATGCTTGACAGCATACGTACACTGATTGTCACAGGCAAGGAGACGCTGGAGGACATGGCTCTCAAATACTCAATAGATCCCCAAGCCAAGCGTAATAAAGGACATATGGGTTGGATGAAAGCCAATACATACCCCTATACATTTGAGAATATGGCATATGCGACTCCCGAAGGAGAAATCTCGCAGGTCATGGAGACCCCGTTTGGTTTCCATATAATAAAAGTTCACGGCTTTAAGGCTAATCCTGGCAAGGTAAATGCGAGCCATATACTCAAACTGACAGCTGGTCTTGACAGCGTGGCTCAGTCACAGAAAAAAGCACAGATTGACTCTATCTATGGCGTGGTGAAGGGTGCAGACGCTGCAAAATTTGCTGAGGTGGCAAAAATAGAGAGCGAGGATCCCGGAAGCCGTCAGAATGGCGGACAGTTGTCATGGTTCGGCATGGGCGAAATGGTACCTGAATTTGAGACAGTGGCTTTTTCCCTCAAAGATGGTGAGATTTCTGAGCCGTTTGCTACACAGTTCGGCTATCATATCATCATGCGTCATGATCACAGAGGCTTGCCTTCGCTTGATGACGAGCGTGAAGCCATATTGCGCAACATGTGGCGTGACGACCGTAGGGATATGGCTAAGAATGCCAAACTTGCATCATATCTTAAAGCTAACAAGGCATCGGTAGAGGAAAAGGGCATAAAGAAAGTCTATCAGACATTAAGCAAAGACTCCGTCATGGACAGTGTGGCTTATGCACGTGTCGCTGCCATGACTAAAGTGTCAGTAGCTAAGATAGGTAAGCAGCATATCTACGCATCGGAAGTAGCATCCACTCTGGCTCCTGACAGCAACATGCCGACGGATAAATGGATGTCGCTGTATGAAGAACGCGCTAAATCCATGCTTGACAGCAAGGCTACCGAGATGATGATGGCAGAACTCCCTGAAAAATATGCTGATTATAGGAATATCCTCAATGAATATCGTGACGGAATCCTGCTCTTTGAGGTAAGCAACCGCAATGTCTGGGATAAAGCTCTCAGTGATACTGAGGGTCTTGAAAAATACTTCCAGGCTCATAAAGATGAATACAAGTGGGACAAGCCACATTACAAAGGCACCATAATATTTACCACCGGACCCGCGGTCACTGCTGAAATCAAGGAATTTTTAAGCACATATAACGGACCGGCTTCTAATCTCCCAGCTCTGATCCGCCAGAAATATGACAGACGTGCCAAGGCAGAACGAGTGCTGGCTGCAGAAGGTGACAATCAGATAGTTGACAATGTGGCTTTCGGCGGAGAGCGGCCTGATACATCCAAGAGCCGTTGGACTGACTATTTCAGTTATGAAGGCACTATCCTTTCGCAGCCTCAGTCAGCTCAGGATGTCAAGGGGCTTGTGAGCACTGATTACCAGCAGGTGCTTGAACAGGAATGGATCAAGCAATTGCGTGAAAAATATCCTGTAGTGGTTGACACCAAGGTTTTTGAAAAAATCAAATAATCTTTTAGACAAGTGAAATACAGTTTTAGTCTGAAAAAAATAGCAATAATGCCGGCTGTGGTTGCCATGGTCGGTATTGTTGCGTATGCCCGTGAAAACAATGTCGTAGAGGAAGTGGCATGGGTTGTGGGAGACGAGCCGATATGGAGGTCTCAGATTGAAGAAGCCTATGACCAATACAAATACGAGAACACTTCAGTGCAGGGTAATCCGTATTGTTTCATCCCTGAGCGTCTGGCGGTGGAAAAATTATATCTCCATCAGGCTGACCTTGACACTATAGAGATTCAGGAGTCGCTGGTCGCAAGCCAAGTAGAGTCTCGCATCAACTATTTCACTGCCAATCTCGGCACACGTGAGAAGGTGGAGCAGTATTTCCGTAAAAGTCTTCCGGATATACGTGCGGAGCTGATTGAAAATATGCGTAACTCATCTCGCATACGTCAGGTGCAGGACAATCTGACAAGCGATCTTAAGGTTACGCCCAGCGATGTCCGCAAGTACTTTGATGAACTTCCTGAGGATAGCATACCCTATGTGCCGACACAGGTTGAGGTGCAGATAATCACGATCAATCCTGTAATCCCGCGTGAGGAGATAGAGGATGTCAAGGCGCGTCTGCGAGAGTATGCCGACCAGGTCAACAAAGGCGAGCGTGAATTTTCGACTCTCGCCATACTTTATAGCGAGGACCAGGGCAGCGCAGTGCGTGGCGGAGAAGTCGGTTATCTCGGACGTGCCAATCTTGACCCTGCGTATGCCGCTGTCGCATTCAATCTGAGCGACCCCAAACGAGTGTCTAAGATTGTGGAGTCACAGTATGGTTACCATATCATCCAGCTGATAGACCGTCGTGGTGATCGTGTCAACACACGTCATATACTGCTCCGTCCTAAAGTCTCAGAGCAGTCACTGATTGATGCGCTCGGTCGCATGGACAGTATCCGCGCCGACATGGTTGACAACAAGAAATTCTCTTTTGAAGAGGCAGCCCGATATATTTCCTCAGATAAAGATACGCGAAATAATAACGGCATTATGGTCAATGAAGAGACCGGAAATGCCCGCTTTGAGATGCAGCAGCTTCCGCAGGAGGTCTCCAGAAAAGTTTCGACTATGGAGCCCGGTGATGTGTCGGAACCTTTCATCATGAAGGATCCGCGCAAAAACAGCGATATTATTGCTATGGTGAAACTTACTGCCCGTATCCCCGGTCATAAAGCCAATATCGCGGATGATTTCCAGACTATTAAATCCATGTATGAGAGTGCACAGAAGACCAAGATACTCAAGGACTGGTTGGACAAAAAGATTGCATCGACCTACATCAGGATTGAAGATGGCTGGCGCGACTGTGACTTCGAGCATAAAGGCTGGCTGAAGAATACTCAGCAGAGTACCACGTATTAGAATATTTAGCACGATAGATATAGTATATGTCCTTAAGGCATAGACGCGATATGAGTAAAAAATCCAGCCGCAGCGCATCCTGGTGGATCGTTGCGGCAATACTTGCTTTATGCCTCCCGTCGCTTGCTGTCAACACCAAGTCGCAGCAGACCAAAGAAGCACTTGCCCGACGCGGACAAGGGGCCACGTCACAGCCACCGATCAAGCCTACCATTCCTTCGGCTGACCGTCATCAACCAGGAAGAGTGTTTTTGGAGCATGCAGACGTTCTCAACATGGATGAGCAGGCGAGTGGTGGAGAATATCAGATACTTAAGGGGAATGTGGTGTTTCGCAAAGACAACATGTTCATGTATTGTGACAGCGCGTATTTCTATGACAAGACAAACTCCCTCGATGCTTTCTCTAATGTGAGGATGGAGCAGGGTGACACTTTGTTTGTCTATGGTGACGAACTGAATTATAACGGACCTGAGGAATTTGCGACCCTCTATGGGTCAGCCGGGCGGCCTGTGCGCCTGATCAACCGTGATGTGAAGCTCGTTACGGATATATTCTATTACGACCTCGGACAAAACTACGGTTTCTATGACGTAGGCGGTGTGCTGACCGATAAGCAGAACCGCCTTGAGTCAATGCGAGGCGAGTATTACCCAAATACTAAGGATGCTGATTTCTATGATGATGTTGAGTTGAAAAGCCTTCGGCAGGGCGATACACTGTTTATGTATACAGATGTGTTGCACTACAATACCAATACCCATATAGCCACCATCTCGGCTCCGACTCGGATTATTAATCGCGATGGACGGATCAATACTTCTTCGGGATATTACAATACCAATAGCGGAGTGGGAGACCTTTATCATCGCTCTACGGTTTATTCCAACAAGGGCAACACTCTGACCGGTGATACGCTATTTTATGACCGTGCGAAAGGTTTCGGTGAGGGATTCGGCAATGTTATCCTGACTGATTCGGCTCGTAAGAGCAGTCTGCTTGGCGATTATGGTTATTACGATGAACTCCGTGACAGTGCTTTTGTGACAGGCAGGGCTTTAGCTAAGGAGTATAAGAATGACAGAGACACGCTGTATCTGCATGGTGACACCATCAATGCTTATCTCGTGTTGCCCGACAGTGTACGTCTGACCAATGCGTTTCATAATGTGAGATTCTATCGCTCGGACTTGCAGGGCATATGCGATTCATTGAGCATGGCTGATGTCGATTCCACAATGCGTATGTATTATAATCCCGTGATATGGAGCGGTGAAAGGCAGATTTTTGGCAATCTGATTGAAGTGCATCTTAATGATTCCACTGCTGATCGTGCACATCTGCCAGATTTTGGCATGATGGCTGAACTGATAGGAGAGGACTGTTTCAATCAGCTGTCGGGTGACAAGATGACGGCGTGGATGGCAGACTCTACTCTGCGTCGTCTGTATGTGGAGGGTAGTGTGCAGACCATCATGTTCCCCATGGAAAAAGATTCGGTATATAACAAGTTCGCGTTTACCGAGACCAGCTTCATGGATGCCTATTTCAAGGATGGACAGGTTGACACAGTCAGGATGTGGCCTGAGACTACTGGCACTATTACGCCTCTGTATCTTGCTGCGAAAAATTCCTATTTCCTCCCTAAATTCAAGTGGCTTGAGCGGTTTAAACCGACATCGCCACAGTCTGTGTTCTTAAGGCTTGAAGATAAGGAGGGACTTCTTAAGCCAGTTCCTACTGCTAAATCGGCATCGATATCCACTGAAGCACCTTGGAGGGCTTTGCTTAAGTCAAAAGAGCCCGCTAACAGCGACAGCACAGCACATGATGCTATCAATACAGCATCGGATACACTAATGTCTGTAATGCCGTCTGACACACATCCTGAGCCTGATAGTCCAGAACCGTTGCAACTGGAGCAGTCATCTAACGAGTCACGTCCGCAGGAGACTACTGTGATTAAGGATGCAGCTGATGCTATCGTGCCTGATAAAACAGAAGAGGAGGGCGAACAGTGAGCGACATAATACATCTTTTACCTGATTCGGTAGCTAATCAGATTGCTGCTGGAGAGGTTGTGCAGCAGCCTTCGTCAGCCATCAAGGAGCTGGTGGAAAATTCAGTAGATGCAGGGGCAAAACACATCACCATATATATCAAAGATGCCGGGCGCACACTGATACAGGTGATTGACGATGGCATGGGCATGAGCGAGACCGATGCCCGAATGGCTTTCGAGCGGCATGCAACCTCCAAGATTGCTAAGGCTGACGATCTATTCTCTCTGCATACCATGGGCTTTCGTGGGGAGGCACTCGCTTCAATTGCTGCTGTGGCGCAAATAGATATGCGCACGAGGCGCGAGGGCGATGAAATCGGTACACGCATCGAGATTGCAGGGGCAAAGGTCACGGCGACAGAACCTATAGCATGTCCTAAGGGAACTAATCTCGCAGTAAAAAATCTGTTTTTCAATGTGCCGGGTCGTCGTAAATTCCTGAAAAAGGACTCTGTGGAGTTCGGTAATATTGTCAAGGAATTTGAGCGACTGGCTCTCGTCAATCCATCTGTCGAACTCACTCTCATACACAATGATGTGACTGTGCATAGGTTGGCAGCAACAACCATAAAGCAGCGTATCATAGACCTCTTCGGAAAGTCGATGGCAACGCAGCTCATACCTGTCAGCACTGAAACCCCATTGGTCAAGCTGTCGGGATTCATCTGTATGCCTGAATATGCGCGTAAGAAGGGTGCATTGCAGTTTCTTACGGTCAACGGTCGCAATATGCGCCATCCGTTGTTTCAGAAAGCGGTGCAGACATGCTATGAGAATCTTATCGCTCACGATGCAAAGCCCAATTTCTTCCTGGATTTTGAAGTCGCCCCTGCCACCATAGATGTCAATATACATCCGACTAAGAAGGAGATAAAGTTTGTCAATGAGTTTGCAATACGTCAGATAGTTATTGCTGCTATCAGAGAATCCCTCGGACGATTTAACGCAGTCCCGGCTATCGATTTCGAGTCAACGGATGTGCCTGATATTCCGGCTTTCACTCCTGACTCTGATGCCAATCATGACGTGGATT
Source organism: Bacteroidales bacterium M7 (assembly GCA_001689515.1). GTDB lineage: Bacteria > Bacteroidota > Bacteroidia > Bacteroidales > Muribaculaceae > Amulumruptor. The sequence goes on along the minus strand of LUJR01000039.1, from coordinate 37,166 downwards.
TTGATCCGTCATATAATCCTTTTGCGGAGGTCGATGATGGTTACAGACCTCCCACGGCTTCCCGTCAACCGTTGTCAGTACCGTCGCGTATGACCTCCGCGCCACATGGAGGCAGACCCAAGGTGATGAATGACTGGGAGAAGCTCTATGAAAGTTTTAATGTCAATCATGCTGGTGGAGATACCGAAATAATACCCGAAACTCATGTAACGGAGAGCGCCCTTAATAGAGATGCATCAAACGGTGCAGATACGCTTGACATGGAGGTGGAGACATCTATTCCCGGTGCTTTTCAGGTTCGCAACAGATTCATAGTCACGCCGTCACATGAGGGCATACTGGTCGTGGATCAACATAGAGCACATCTCAACGTACTCTATCATAAATATATTTCTGAGATTGAAAGCCGTGAAGTCTCAGCCCAGACATTGCTTTTTCCAGAGTCGATAGAATTGTCCGCTTCTGAAAATCAGATTTTAGACTCTATAATTGACAAACTGGCAGAATTGGGCTACGGACTGGCTTTTCTTGGCGACAATACTTGGAGCATAAATGCCGTACCCTCAATGCTTGCTAATGTCAACGCTGTCGAGTCGATAAGGAAGATTCTTGACAACGCATCTGAGAGCGAAGGAAGTGTTGAGACGGATATTGACCGCTTGCTCGCCATGGGAATGGCGCGTGCTGCGGCTGTAAGATCTGGACATAAAATGACTCAAAAGGAGATAGAACACCTTTTGAGCGAATTGTTCAAATTAAAATCCCCGGCTCTGACTCCCGACGGACTGACTGTCATGACACTTATATCAGGAGATCAGGTTGCTTCACTCTTTGATTGAAATATACACTTGTTAAACCGACAATGACCGCAGCATGATGCGGTCATTGTCGGTTTATCAGATGATGCCTCTGATGTCGGCTATGTCTCGGAAATTATGGCGGTCAAGGTAATCGTTGATTTCATCAATGATTTTAACAGTGACGGCAGGGTCAATGAAATTGGCAGTGCCAACCTCTATTGCCGATGCTCCAGCCATGATGAATTCCAACGCGTCGCGACCGTTCATGATACCGCCAAGGCCTATGACCGGGATGTCTACAGCCTTACATACCTGCCATACCATTCTGACAGCTACAGGGCGTACAGCCGGTCCTGACAGTCCGCCGGTGATGGTCGACAGCATCGGGCGGCGGCGTTCTACATCTATTGCCATGCCAAGCATGGTGTTGATGAGAGATACAGAGTCTGCACCCTCGGCTTCTACTGCTTTAGCTATGTCTGTAATGGAAGTGACGTTGGGAGAGAGCTTGACTATCAATGTTTTATCCCAAGCCTTGCGCACTGCAGAGGTGACTTCGGCTGCTCCTGAGCATGTGGTGCCGAATGCCATACCGCCCTGCTTCACGTTGGGACACGATATATTGACCTCTATGGCATTAATATGCTCACAGGCTTTCAGCTTCTCACACACAGCCACATAGTCGGCTACGGACGCGCCAGATACATTGACCATTACCTGAGTGTCAAGATCCTTGATGCGCGGATATATATGGTCGATGAAATAGTCCACACCTTTGTTTTGTAGTCCTACGGCATTTAACATACCTGATGGAGTTTCAGCCATGCGCGGATAATCGTTGCCTTCACGCGGATTAAGCGTAGTGCCTTTGACTATGAATCCTCCGAGCCTCTCAAGGTCTATGAAGTCCTGAAATTCTTCGCCGTAACCGAATGTCCCGGACGCTGTCAGGACTGGATTCTTGAGTTTGAGATTTCCTATGTTTACATCAAGATTTGCCATCGTTGTCTGATTTTTAAGGTTACCAGGTGAGTTCTGTAGTATCAAAGACTGGACCTTCGGTGCATACGCACACATTGCCTTTGACTGTCTTTTCCACACAACACAGGCATGCTCCGAGACCACACGCCATCATATTTTCCAGTGAGACTTTGCACCGTAGCCCTGCTCTGTGGCACATCTGGGCTATGGCTTTCATCATAGGAGCCGGACCGCAGCAATAGACTGAAGTCCACTCCTGATTCCATGCAGTAGACGCTGTGACTAATCCTTTTTCGCCCATAGTGCCGTCTTCAGTGGTCACAAAGACATCTCCCCATTGCTGTAGAGACTGCAACTGGAGGACATCGGCAGCACTCCGGGCACCGACAAGAAATGTCGGACGTATGTCATGTTGCAGACTCATACATTTGCCGAGATATAGCATCGGGGCTATGCCGACACCGCCACCGACGAGAAGCGGATGACGGTCTGAGTCATCTATGTAGGCAAAACCGTTGCCGAGAGGAAGCATGAGATTGACGATATCGCCCTCACTGCGGTTCATGAGCCATCGTGAGCCATCTCCTGCGTTCCTGACCAGAAGGCTTAGTGTCTGGTGGTCGCGATCCACATCGTTGATGGATATGGGTCGTCGCAAAAATGTCTCAGCATTATCTATCCTTACCTGCACAAACTGACCGGGAAGCATTTCGGGCAGATTGACCTTGGGATTGGCGGGGGTGAGTGTAAGGAGGGAATAAAGCTTGTGTATTGGCTCGCTTTTCTCGACCTTAAAATCTAAGCAGTATTTTTTCATATGAGACTGGGTGTGATGTCTAATATTATATCAATGCGTAGTCGATGACTTCCTTGACGTTTTTGACGTAGACAAACTGGAGACCTTCGATATATTCGTTCTTTATCTCCTCAATGTCCTTGCGGTTCGCTTCCGAAAGTATGATTGTGTCTATGCCGGCTCGTTTGGCAGCCAATATTTTCTCTTTGATGCCTCCTACTGGGAGCACTTTGCCCCTCAGGGTGATTTCTCCGGTCATGGCTATGCGTTCTTTCACCTTTCGTCCTGTGAGAATTGAGGCGATTGAAGTTGCCATGGTTATGCCCGCAGATGGTCCGTCTTTAGGTATTGCTCCTTCGGGCACATGGATATGGAGCGTGTTCTTCTCGAAAATATCGGAATTGATGTCCCAAAGGTCCGCATGAGACTTAATATATTGCAATGCGATGACAGCTGACTCTTTCATCACATCGCCGAGATTGCCTGTCAAAGATATTTTTTCTGTTTTACCTGGGGCGAGTGAAGACTCTATGAACAGGATTTCGCCGCCAGCCTGCGTCCATGCCAGTCCTGTCACGACACCAGGGTATTCGTTGCCCTCATATTTATCCTTGATATAGGGCGCAGCACCTAAGTATTGCTTGACATCAGGTGTATCAATTGTGACACCGCTGTCTCCGTTGCGCATCTTGTTGAGCACTGACTTGCGCAGGAGTGAGGCAAGCTTTTTTTCAAGCTGGCGCACACCGCTCTCGGCGGTATAGGACTCGATTATTGTGATGATTGCAGCATCGGTTACGTTCACGTCTTCCGTATGGATACCCATCTCCCTGCGGAGGCGTGGGAGAAGATGGCGACGCGCTATCTCGACTTTCTCTTCCAGCAGGTAGCCGCTGATTTCTATGACCTCCATACGGTCAAGCAGCGGTTGTGGCACTCCCGCAAGGCTGTTGGCGGTAGCAATGAAGAGTACATGAGACAGGTCAAAGTCCACATCTACATAGTTGTCGTGGAAACGGCAGTTCTGCTCGGGATCGAGCACTTCCAAGAGTGCTGCTGATGGATCACCACGGTAATCGCTGCCGATTTTGTCTATTTCATCAAGCAGCATCACAGGATTGGATGTGCTGCAGCGTTTGAGTGCCGAGATGATGCGTCCGGGCATCGCCCCGATGTATGTGCGTCTGTGTCCTCTGATTTCGGCTTCGTCATGCAAGCCACCTAATGCCACGCGCTCGTATTTCCGTCCCATGGCACTGGCGATGGATTGTCCTAAGGATGTCTTGCCGACACCAGGCGCACCTACTAAGCAGATTATCGGAGCATGGCTGTCGGGGGCGTTCATTATGACTGCCAGCTGCTCCAGTATCCTTTCCTTGACTTTCTCTAATCCGAAGTGCTCGCTGTCAAGAATTTCCTCGGCTTTATGAAAGTCTTTGTTTCCATCATCCTCTATGCCCCAGGGCAGCCCTAACAATGTCTGTAGGTAAGTGTATTGCACTGAATAATCAGGACTTTGGGGCTGGATGCGCTCAAGTTTTTCAAGCTCCTTGTCAAATATGGTGCGGACATTATCGGGAAAATTCACTGCTTGCGACTGCTCTTTGAGCTGTGCTATGTCTTCGTCCTCCCCGTAGAGTTCCTCTTTGATTGTATCAAGCTGCGCCCGCAGGAACGTCTTGCGTTGATGTTCGTCAAGCATAGCTTTCGTGCGGTCCATGATGACTTTAAACAGCACTGATTTCTGTTCATCACGTGACAATGCTACCATCAGTTTGAATGCACGTTCCTTGAGGCGGCTTTCGCGCAACAGCTCTATCTTGAAGTCGGTGCTGAATGGTGCATGAGTGCTGATCAGATTGATGAGCGTGTTGGTACCTTCGGCATTTTTGATATTTATTGCCAGTTCTGCCATGGCAGGTCCTGAATTCTCAATCAATGCCAGTGTTGTTTTTGTGATGCCGTTTATGAGAGCTTTAAACTCTTTGTCTGATGGGCGCGGTGTGGTTTCCTTGATTATGCGTACTTGTGCAGACACCGATGCCTCGGGCAATGTGGCTCCTTCAGACATGCCTATAACCTTGAATTTGTCAAACGCATGCACAATCGCCATCTTACCGCCGTCAGGCACGTCGAAGATTTGCAGTATGCGGGCTGTCACGCCAAACTGGCGTAACTGATGTACAGTAGGAGCCTCAATGTCAGGTGAACTCTGGCATACCACTCCGATTACTACATTTTTGGCATGGGCAGCTTCTGCGGTGCGCAATGAAGCCTCTCTGCCTAACGATATCGGCACAGTGATACCTGGAAACAATACCATGTCACGTGTCGGTAGAATGGGTAAATCGTCTGCTACCGGCGCGTTTTTAAGCATCTCGGAGTTTAAGTCTATCTGACCGAAAGAAACTATCTGCTGGGAATCCTGACTCATCAAATATCTGTTATTGCAAAATCTTAATATAAGGGGATGTTGCAGCTCTGGAAGTTCTTCAACTTGTAGGGACATGCCATGGCATGTCAGCATCATTTCGTAGGGTTCAAGACTCCATATTTTGCCCAATCTGACATGCCATGGCATGTCCCTACTGGTTTTAGCATGTTTTTGAAGTTCTGCAACAACCTCTAAAAGCAAATGCGCAACTTGCTTTATGCAAAGTTACGCATTTATATTATTAGCTACAACTGCTATGAGCTGGATGTCATCTCTATTTCAGTACAGATATAGCTCCTTCGTAGTCGGGTTCGTTGGTGATTTCCTCGACGAGCTGCTGATAGAGCACTTTGCCGTCTGTGCCTATTACTACTACAGCTCTTGCGAGCAGCCCTGCCAGCGGTCCGTCACATAACTGCACACCGTATTTCTGACCGAAAAGCGGAGAGCGGAATGCCGAGGCGGGTGTGACATTTTCGATATTGTTGATTGTGCAGAATCTTGCCATGGCAAACGGCAGATCCATAGAAACGCATACCACAGCCACATTGTCAAGTTTGGCAGCTTCGACATTGAACTTACGCACAGAACGGGCGCATACATCGGTGTCGAGACTTGGAAATATGTTGAGTACTATGCGTTTTCCTTTAAATGTCTCGCATGTGATCTGCTCAAGATTGATGCTGGTCAGATGAAAGCAGGGAGCTTCGCTTCCTACCTGGGGCAGTGAGCCGTAGGTGTGACACGGGGTGCCTTTGAAATAAATTGTCTCCATATGGGTATTATGGGATTAATGCTTTGTATTGATTTGTAGTCAAGTATCTAACAATCTGGATAGATGTTTTGTTGCATGAACCGCCAAAGGAAACTCCTGACTTGGATTCAACCAGCCAGGAGTTACATCTTGTCAGCCATACGACATGGCAGGCTGCAAAGATTAATCCCAATCCTCTAAAACAAATAGCTATAACGTGATACATACATAACACCCTGTTGATGTAAAAGTTTATAAAAAGAAAGTCTGTATCGTTTTGCCGATACAGACTTTCCATATATGCTTTGTATCCAGAGAAAGGATTACTCTGCTACTACCTCAAAAGGAATCTCAACAGATACCTCCTTGTGGAAACGGATGGTAGCGTTGTATTTGCCAAGTTCCTTCACGCTCTGCTTGAGTGTGATGAGCTTGCGGTCCACGTTGTGACCGAGCTTCTCGAGAGCTTCAGCGATCTGGATGTTGTTGACAGAGCCGAAGATGGTGCCTGTTGAGCTTGCCTTTGCTCCGATGGTGAGCGAAACGTCCTTGAGTGCTTCTGCTGCAGCTTCTGCATCAGCCTTGATTTTGGCAAGCTTGTGAGCCTGCTGACGCTGGTTCTCTGCAAGAACTTTAAGAGCCGACGGAGTGGCGATTACAGCTTTGCCCTGAGGAATGAGATAGTTGCGGCCATAGCCGTTCTTCACTTCCACGACATCGTCCTTGTATCCAAGGTTGTTGATGTCTTCTTTAAGTATAATCTTCATATGATATGTACTCGTGGCTTTAAAGTTATTTCATCAAATCGGTTACGTAGGGGAGGAGGGCGAGGTGACGGGCACGCTTAACTGCCTGAGCCACACGACGCTGGAACTTCAGTGAAGTACCGGTGATGCGACGGGGAAGAATCTTGCCCTGCTCGTTGAGGAACTTCTTGAGAAATTCGGGATCCTTGTAATCGATATACTTGATACCTGCACGCTTGAAACGGCAGTATTTTTTCTTCTTGACGTCAACCGAAAGGGGAGTCAAATAACGGATTTCTGAATTAGCCTGTGCCATGTGGTTAGTCCTCCTTAGTTACTGTTTCTACTTCTGCTACGACCTCTGCAGGCTTGTTTGCCTTGAGGTTACGACGCTTGATAGCATACTCGTGTGCGTACTTGTCAAGACGGAATGTGAGGAAGCGGAGCACGCGCTCGTCACGGCGGAATGCTGTCTCAAGCTTGCTTACTACTTCGGGGTTAGCGTCAAACTCGACAAGTGTGTAAAAACCGGTAGATTTCTTCTGGATGGGATACGCCAGCTTGCGGAGACCCCACATCTCGGTGTTCACAATGGCAGCACCGTTGTCGGTGAGAACCTTTGAGAACTTCTCTACCGCTTCCTTCATCTGTTCGTCAGATAAAACGGGAGTTAAAATGAAAACGGTTTCGTAGTGATTCATTTTGGGTTGATAATTGAGTTATGTTATGTGATTTTCTGAAAAATCTGTGCAAAGATACGGATTATATCTCAAATAAGCAAGTCACAGCTCGGTGGCTTTCAGCTTTTCGGCGTTTTCGGCGATGATGAGGTGGTCGATTACGTCCTGTATGTCACCATCGACAAAGGCTTGTAGATTATATATGGTGTAGTTGATGCGATGGTCGGTGATGCGTCCCTGGGGATAGTTATAGGTGCGTATTTTTGCTGAACGGTCACCTGTCGATACCATGGTTTTGCGTCGTGAGGCTATGTCGTCGATGTATTTTTGATGTTCTTTGTCATATATAAAGGTGCGGAGGCGACTGAGGGCACGTTCCTTGTTCTTGGGCTGGTCACGTGTCTCCGTACACTCTATGAGTATTTCCTCAGATACACCGGTGTTGGGGTTACGCCACATATAGCGCAGACGCACACCTGACTCCACCTTATTGACATTCTGACCTCCGGCGCCCCCGCTGCGGAAGGTGTCCCATTTGATTTCGCCTTCATTGATCTCCACATCAAAAGGCTCCGCTTCAGGCAGCACCGCCACTGTGGCAGCCGATGTGTGTACACGACCCTGGGTCTCGGTGGCAGGGACGCGCTGGACGCGATGCACGCCGCTCTCGTATTTCAGGATACCGTACACTCCATCGCCAGATACGGACATGACGATTTCCTTATAGCCTCCGGCAGCCCCTTCGCTTGCGCTAGTGACGGCAACGTTCCAGCCCTTGGACTCGCAGTATTTCATATACATTTTGGTGAGGTCTCCGGCAAATATGGCTGCCTCATCACCTCCCGTGCCTCCACGTATTTCCAAAATCGCATTTTTAGAATCCTCGGGGTCGGCAGGTATCAGCAGCAGCTTGATTTCTTCTTCTATGGATGGGAGAGAGGTGGTGGCTTCATCCAGCTCCTCTTTAGCCATTTGTCGCATTTCCTCGTCACTCTCTGTCTCAAGCACGAGTTTGGCTTCATCTATATTGCCAAGTAAATTTTTATATTTGCGCGTGGTGGATACAAGTTTCTCAAGATCCTTGTATTCTTTGGTCAGCCGCACATAGCGTTTCATGTCGGCGATGACATCAGGGTCGGTGATCAGGGTGCTTACCTCGGCAAATCTTGACTCTATGCCGTCAAGGCGTGAAAGCAGCGAGTTGTCAGACATCAGAACAATAGGGTGGTCGGATTGGTTGTAAATATAATGTTGCAAAGTTAAGAATAAATCGCCATACTTGTCAGAGAGGGCGAAAATATTTCATAATTTCACCTTCCGAATTGCTAATGTTAAATTGAAGTATTAATTTTGCACCTTGAAATATAAAGATTAAAGTAAATTCTCTATATACAGATATTTAAGACACAATGAACTTAACATTTGACAAACAGGACAATAACAAGGCCCTGCTTACTATCGATGTCGTAGAAAGCGACTATGCTGACAAGGTTAAGAAACAGCTTAAGCATCTCGGCGCGACCCACTCGCTCCCCGGATTCCGTAAAGGACATGTGCCTTTCGGTATGCTTGAAAAGCGTTTCGGCAAGGAAGTTGCGTCAGACGTTATCAACAATGAAGTGTATGACGCTGCAATCAAATACCTTCAGGATAACAAAATCGACATCCTCGGTGCTCCCGTGCCTGTAGATGTCGTGGCTCTCGACCTTGACAACAAAAAAGACTATACATTTAAGTATGAGCTGGCAATCGCGCCCGCTCTTGACATAGAGGTTGACAAGAACGTCACACTTCCATATTACACCATCACCGTCTCTGACGAGATGATCAACGAGCAGGACCAGGCTCTCTGCAAGCGTTTCGGCGCACAGGTTCCTGGTGAAGAATTTGAGGCTGACGCTCTTGTCAAGGGCAGCATCATGGAGCTCAACGAGGACGGCACTGTAAAGGAGACCGAGGACGCTATCCAGGTAGTGGATGGTATAGTGGCTCCCATGTACTTCAAGGATAAGGCTCAGGCTGAGAAATTCACAGGCAAGAAGGTCGGCGACAAGGTCGTTTTCAACCCCTGGGCTACTTGCGAAGGCGACCCCACAGAGCTGTCATCCATGCTTCAGATTGACAAGGATAAGGCTGCTGAGGTCAAAGGCGACTTCGAGCTGTCTATCTCGGAAATCATAGTGCTTCGCCCGGCTGAGCACAACGAGGAGTTCTATACCAACGTATTCGGCAAGGACAAAGTGAAGACTGAAGATGAGTATCGCGCAGCCGTGAAGCAGATGATAGCAGACCAGCTCCGTGGCAATAGCGAGAATCTCTTCCAGGATGACGTCTACAAGTACTACACCTCTCGTTACGATGGCGACATCGTAGTGGCAGAGGACGTCCTCAAGAAGTGGTATATGAGCGTCAACAAGGATGTCAATGACGAGAATATCGACAGCGTGTTTGCTCAGCTTATGCCCGATCTCAAGTGGCAGCTTATCCGTGACAGCATCGCCGAGAAACTTGGTGTGAAAGTAGAGGAAGCTGATATGCTTCAGTTTGCCACAATGATGGCTCGTCAGCAGTTTGCCCAGTACGGCATGTCAAACCTGTCAGACGATGTATATGCCGATTATGCAAAGCGCATGCTCGCCGACAAGAACTCACGTGCACGTCTGGCTCAGCAGGTCGGGCTGCTTAAGATATTCGAGGCTATCCGTAACGCTGTCACCATCGACAACAAGGATGTCACTATCGATGAATTCAAAGCTCTCGTAGAGCAGCGCAACGCAGCTGCTAACGCCTGAAGCACATATTCCCACTGATATACAATGCCGAGACTCCTGAATCAGGAATCTCGGCATTTTTTATGCCCGGTCCGAAACTTTATACGCGCATCTGTTGTTATTAATATTGAACAATTCACTCAACCTCTAATCCTTAATTTAAATTTATTATGCATTTAACTCCAAAAGAAGAAGATAAGCTGAAACTGCTTACTCTGGGACTGATTGCAGAGCGCCGACTCAACAAGGGTCTGAAGCTTAACTACCCGGAGTCAGTGGCTTACATTACTTCATGCGCACTGGAAGGAGCTCGCGAAGGCAAGACTGTAGAGGAAGTCATGCACGATGCAACCCAAGTCCTTACCAAAGAGCAAGTAATGGATGGAGTCGCCGACATGATCAATCTGTTGCAGGTTGAAGCCGTATTTACCGACGGTACGCGTCTGGTAAGCATCCATCATCCCATCAAGTAATCACGTCAAGTGATCACAATCAAACTTCAAGTCAATTACCAAAATTCTAAACGACATGGCAATTCAGCAATCCTATACCACTCCTATAGGAGTCTATCAGGGGAGACCTCAGATCACCTATCCTGAGACCCCCGGATTCAAACCTGACACATATGTGCCTGTCGGCGGTGTCATCCTTGCCAAGGATGATCTGGAGTATAATGTTAACCGCCGTACCAAGAAAATCACTGTACGCAACACAGGCGACCGCCCCATACAGATCGGATCGCATTTCCATTTCATGGAAGTGAACCGTTATATGGAATTTGACCGCGAGGCGGCGTTTGGATACCATCTCAACATTCCAGCCACGACAGCCATACGCTTCGAGCCTGGAGAAGAAAAAGAGGTTGAGCTTGTCAGCTATGCCGGCAAGCAGCGTGTCATCGGCTTCAATGACCTCGTAGACGGCTATGCAGGTCTTGAAGATACTCCTGCATATTATCCGTTGAAGGAACGCGCTGTGCGTCGTGTCAACAAATACGGATTCCGCACTATTTCTGAGGAAGACGCCGAGGCTGGCTATACCCAGAATCAGATAACTCCAAAGCAGACTTCTGCAAGTTCAAAATAACCCACAGATAAAGATATGGCAACTATTTCAAGACAAGAAAACAATAACTTGTTCGGCCCTACAGTGGGTGATAAAATCCGCTTAGGAAACACGGACTTGTATGTAGAGATCGAGAAAGATCTTCGTGTGCTTGGTGATGAAGCAGTCTACGGTGGAGGCAAGACTCTCCGTGACGGCATGGGCACAGCCAACACCATCACCAGCGATGGCGGGTCGCTTGACCTCGTCATAACCAATGTCACCATAATCGACCCTATCATCGGTGTAGTCAAAGCTGATGTCGGAGTCAAGGATGGCAAAATCGCGGGCATAGGCAAAGCCGGTAACCCTAACGTCATGGAAGGCGTTACGCCTACTTTGTGTACTGGTCCATCGACTGACGCTATTTCTGGCGAGCATCTTATACTGACTGCAGCCGGTATTGACGGTCACGTGCATTTTGTAGCTCCCCAGCAGGCTTATGACTGCTTGTCAAACGGTATCACCACCCTCATCGGCGGTGGCATCGGTCCGACCGACGGTACAAACGGTACCACCATAACATCTGGTAAGTGGAATCTTGAACAGATGTTCAGGGCAGCCGAAGGACTCCCTATCAATATGGGTTTCCTGGGCAAAGGTAACTCGTCAGTGCGTGAAACTCTTGATGAGCAGATTGTAGCCGGTGCTTGTGGCTTTAAGATTCATGAGGACTGGGGTTCTACACCGGCAGCCATACGCGCTTGTATGGCAAGCGCAGACAACTACGACGTACAGGTTGCAATCCATACCGATACCCTTAATGAAAGCGGTTATGTAGAGGATTCTATCGCAGCCATCGACGGTCGCACCATCCATACTTACCATACCGAAGGTGCCGGTGGCGGTCACGCGCCTGACCTTCTGAAAGTGGCTTCGCTTGAGAATGTGCTTCCGTCATCAACCAATCCGACGCTGCCTTTCGGTATCAACTCCGAGGCTGAGCTGTTTGATATGATTATGGTATGCCATAATCTTAATCCGACCATTCCGTCAGATGTGGCATTTGCTGAGAGCCGTGTGCGTCCTGAGACTCAGGCTGCTGAAAACGTATTCCATGACCTCGGCATCATATCCATGGTATCATCTGACTCTCAGGCGATGGGTCGTGTAGGCGAATCGTTCATGCGTACTTTCCAGATGGCAAGCTACATGAAATCTGCCCGTGGCAAACTGCCCGAAGACTCTGATGAAAACGATAACTTCCGTGTACTCCGTTACCTTGCCCAGATAACCATCAACCCTGCTATCACTTACGGTATCAATGAAATCCTCGGCTCGGTTGAAGTAGGCAAGATGGCTGACCTCGTGCTCTGGGAGCCTGCATTCTTCGGTGCAAAGCCTAAGATGGTGCTTAAAAACGGTCTGATCAGCTGGGCAAACATGGGTGACCCCAACGCATCACTGCCGACTCCGCAGCCTTGCATCATGCGTCCGATGTTCGGTGCATTTGGCAAGGAACTTGCCGAAACCCGTGTGACCTTCGTTTCGCAGGCTGCTGCCCAGGCAGGTCTGAAGGAACGTCTCGGACTGAAGAGTCAGATATACGGTGTGCATGGCATGCGTCAGCTGTCAAAGAACGATATGGTGCGCAACAATGCCACACCGCAGATCGAGGTCAACCCCGAGACATTCGAAGTCACTGTAGACGGTGTGCTCGCCACTGTACCTCCTGCTAAAGAACTTTCGCTGGCTCAGCTCTACTGGTTCAGCTAAATTCCTAATCAAAACCGACATAGAGACGGGGTATTCCCGCCTCTATGTTGATTTAATCTCTTAATCAATATAATTCGCCACATTATGATCGTTTACGATGAAGTTCTCGGAAATATTCACGAGACTCCCTGGACTGATAAACTTGACGATGCCGTTATCGAATCAGTATTTCTTGACCAGTGGACTGCACAAAAGAGCCGTTTCCTCGCAAAAAGTGATGAGAGCAACGACATAGCTGTCGCTTTCAAACGTCATACTGAAATCAAGGACGGTGATATAATCGCTTGGGACGAAGATAAGAAGCATGCGATAGTGTTGAGGCTCAAACTCAATGATGTTCTCGTCATAGATTTGAAGGGCTGGGCTTCCCTTTCGCCGGATGAAATCATCCGTCACTGTGTAGAGCTGGGTCATGCCATCGGTAATCAGCACTGGCCGGCTGTGGTCAAGCATGACAAGGTGTATGTACCGCTGACTGTTGACAAGAAAGTGATGCTCGGTGTCATGGATACTCATCATTTCGAAAATGTCACATATGAATTTGAACAGGGTCAGCAGGTCATTCCATACATGGCTCCTGACGAAGTACGCCGTCTCTTCGGTGGAGCAGGTCACGAAAGCCACGGTTTGGGCGGTCATCACCACCATCACCACGACCTGTAAACCTTGAATATACAATCGTAATCATATGCAGTATCTATGAAGGCACCCAACGATATAACAGCATTGATGCAACTGCTCCAGATGAGCGATTCCACCTTTCCTGTCGGGACATTCTCGTTCAGTAACGGCTTGGAAACTGCGGCATATGAGAAGATAGTGCATGATGCAGACACATTGCATCAATATGTCACTTCGGTAGCATTCCAGGGCGCTTATACAGATGGTATCGCGGCAATACACGCATACCGTACCACACTTGACGGTGATCTGGAAGCGCTTAAGGAGATTGACCGCAAGTTGATGATGTGTAAGCTCAATGACGAGTCACGTCTGATGCTTATACGTATGGGCAAGAAGCTCAGTGAGCTTGCAGTCAGATTGGTACCTGACAATTCCCTGCTTGCCGGATGGCTGGATGCAATCAACTCTGGCGAGATTTCAGGCAGTTATCCCGTGACCCAAGGCATCGTGTTTGCTGTCAAGGGTTTGTCAGAAGAAGCCCTGTTTGCTTCACATCAATACGGTGTAATCAACATGGTGCTTGGTGCGGCATTGCGTCTCGTCAGGGTGAGCCACTATGATACACAGATGATATTGGAGGATATGTCTTTGAAGATACCTGAGATTTATGAGCATGTCAGGACACTGGGGATGAGCGACATCAACTGTTTTGTCCCTCAGATGGATATTCTCGCATCGCTTCATGAAAAGGGTACAATGCGTATGTTTATGAATTAATTCACACATTATATAATCCCTATAATCACACTTAATTACTATGAGTACTTGTCGAATCGGTATAGGCGGTCCGGTAGGATCGGGAAAGACTGCGTTGATCGAAGCTATCACGCCCAAACTTCTTGATCGCGGACTGAAAACTCTTATCATAACCAACGATATTGTAACCACAGAGGATGCCAAGCATGTGCGCAAGACCCTCAAAGGTGTGCTTGCCGAGGATCAGATCATTGGTGTCGAAACCGGAGCATGCCCTCACACTGCTGTACGTGAAGACCCGTCAATGAATATCGCTGCCGTAGAGGAGATGGAGGCAAAGTTTCCTGATGCCGATGTGGTGTTGATCGAATCAGGAGGTGACAACCTGACTCTGACTTTCTCTCCCGCACTTGTCGATTTCTTCGTATATGTGATAGACGTGGCAGCCGGTGACAAGATTCCTCGTAAGGACGGACCTGGCATATCGCAAAGCGATATCCTGGTCATCAACAAGACCGACCTTGCTCCTTATGTAGGAGCTTCGCTTGAGGTGATGAAGCATGACAGCGAGCTGATGCGTCCCGGCAAACCGTTCGTATTCACCAATTCCATGAAGGGAGAAGGTATTGACGAGTTTGTAGATTTGCTCTTCAAGATGGCTCTCTTTGACAAAGTGAAAGACTGAAAAATATCTTCTATCAAATCATGTCCTTATGGCTAATACTATCAATGACATAAAGCCCGGATTCAAGCGTCAGTTTTCCGACGTGAAAGTCCCGGTGTTTGACCATATACCTGAGATGACGCCTTATCTCACCGAGCCCAAGGCTATGTATGTAGGTGTGCCGGGCAAGAACGGGTATCTTCGTCTCGGTTTCGAACTTGATGGCGAAGGGAAGTCCATACTTCGTGATCTTGACCGTCGCGCTCCGTTGATAGTACAGCAGGAACTGTATTTCGACGAGGAGATGCCAGACATGCCTTGTGTATATATCCTGTCGTCGGGAGGTCCCAATGTCGATGGTGACCGCTACAGTCAGAATATTCATGTCAAGAAGGATGCCATGGCGTTTGTCTCGACGGGAGCTGCCACTAAACTCGCGGTAATGAAATACAATTTCAGTGGCATGGTGCAGCATGTATGTGTAGATGACGGAGGTTATCTGGAATTCATCCCAGAACCGATTTATCCGTCAGCCCACACTCGATTCATCTGTCAGACAAAAGCCGAGGTGGCAGAAACCGCTACCCTGGTCTATTCTGAAATCTACATGGGCGGTCGAAAATATTATGCTGACGGCGAACTCTTCGAGTATGACATCCTCAGTGTGGAAACCGAGGGTTGTCGTCCAGAGGGTGCACCGCTATTCCGTGAAAAGTTTATAATCGAGCCTCATAAGCGTTCGGTGAGAGACCTGGGTTGCATGGGACGCTTTGATGTGTTTGGTAACGTTGTAGTCATGCTTCCCAAGGACAAGGCTGAGGAGGTGTTTGCCAAGACTCAGGCTGTTAACGATGCCTCTACACCGTTGATGGCTGGTATAACCAGACTTCCCAATGATGCAGGTCTGCTCTATAAAGTCCTCGGAATGGAGCCTGCTCCTGTCAAGAAGGCTGTCAGGGATTTCTGCTCCACAGTGCGTATGGCAGTCAAGGGACATCCGATACCTGCGGAATTTCCATGGCGTTAGCTTTGGAATTTATACAAGACCTTTTAATCAATTATAATCATGGACAAGGAAAATAGTTTCTACACAGCCATACGCTCATGCCTCAGAGGGGCAGGGCAGGTCATGTTCCAGAATTCGGCATGGACCGGATTCTTCTTTCTCGCCGGTATATTCTGGGGAAGTTATGAGTGCGGAGTGCCTCAGGTGGCATACGGAGCCGTCGTAGGTCTGCTCGCATCTACCATTGCAGGTTTTCTTCTCGGGGAGAACATAAATGATGGCAAAGACGGTCTGTGGGGCTTCAACGGCATCCTTGTCGGTTGTGCCTTCCCGACTTTTCTTGAGAACACTTGGCTTATGTGGCTGGCATTGGTATTCTGTGCCATGTGTACCACATGGGTGCGCCAGGGATTTAATAATGTGATGGCGCCTTGGAAAGTAACCTCTTATACTTTCCCGTTTGTATTCCTTACTTGGGTATTCCTGTTGGCATCGCGCTTGTCACATGCTATGCCTGAAGCATCACTCTCTACACCGGAGCTGTCGGCGGCAGTGACTACTCTCCACGATATCACGTTTGGAGACTTGGTGGTCTATTGGCTTAAAGGCATAGCACAGGTTTTCCTCGTCAACTCGTGGGTGACAGGCATATTCTTTTTGGTAGCCTTGGCATTGTGTAGCCGTTGGGCGGCAGCATGGGCAGCAATAGCTTCCGCGGTGTCGCTGGCAGTGTCGCTGCTGTTTCAGTTTAATGGTGCCGATATCTCGGCTGGACTTATGGGATTCAGTCCTGTGCTGACAGGTATAGCTGTCGGGATGACGTTCTATAAACCGTCATGGCGCTCTGCATTGTGGAGCATTGCAGCAATAATCGCCACCGTATTTATCCAGGCTGGCATGGATGCTTTCATGATGCCTCTCGGCATACCGACATTGACAGGTCCCTTCTGTATCGCCACCTGGCTTTTCATGCTCCCGGCTTATAAACTCAACAAGCAGCAGGACGCTGCCTAATATACAGTCGCCATACTATGACACCTATTGCCTCCACTCTTGTTCCTGTCGCTCAGCTGCCATTTAGCAGAAAGCATGTCTACTACCTTGCTGTCAGCAGCATGGAGCAGCTGATAGGGTCGGCAGTGGCAGCGGTGGTGGGTGTCATGGTGCCGATGATAGTGCTGGCTGGTTCGCCGCACTTGTCATCATTCATGCAGGGAGTCTCGGCAGCGGTTTCTTTGATAGGT
Organism: Bacteroidales bacterium M7; assembly: GCA_001689515.1. GTDB lineage: Bacteria > Bacteroidota > Bacteroidia > Bacteroidales > Muribaculaceae > Amulumruptor. The sequence continues at coordinate 20,090 of LUJR01000039.1, read as the reverse complement.
ATCGCACTGGGATCCATGTTTATGGGGCGGTTGAGTGACCGTAACGGTTACCTGTTCTATTTCCGTCTGTGCCCAGTCCTGATGATGATAGGAGCGGCTATTGAGCTATTTGCCGGACATTCTCTTGCCCTTTTCATGCTCGGCATGTTTTTGGCTGGCTTGGGGGTGGGAGGAGGTTACAGTCTTGACTCCGATTATATCTCCGAACTGATGCCGGCATCACGCAGGTTCATGTGCGTGGGTATCGCCAAATCCACATCGGCTTTGGGTTTCATAATGGGAGCTGTTGGATGTTACTATATCATACGGTTTACTGGCAGTGCCTCGGCATGGACTTATCTGATGCTGATAGTCGGAGGTCTCGGGCTTATGACTTTCGTAATGAGGCTGCGGTGGTGGGAAAGTCCGGCATGGCTGATGGCTCATGGTATGCATGACAAGGCTATCACGGCTGCTCAGCGTTTTTTCGGCTCCCATGTGACCGTATTGCCACCAGAGAAACCATCATCGGCTGTAAATCCATCATGGTCGGCTATGTTCAGTCGCAAAAACATGTCACGCGTGATTCTCAGCGGCATTCCTTGGGCATGCGAAGGTGTTGGAGTCTATGGTATAGGCGTGTTCTTGCCGATGCTTGTTTCCGCGCTCGGGCTGATGCCTGCTGATGCACATGGTCTCCATCGCATAGAGCTCTCGGTAGAGATAACGGCGTGGATCAACTTCTTCATACTGCCCGGTTTCATCCTCGGTCTCTGTTATCTGAGGCGTATGTGGCATATCACTATGCTGACTTGGGGATTTTATATATGTGCCGGAGGGTTGCTGATACTGTTGCTTGCCAATATTTTCCACTTGCCCATGTGGATTTCCATTGTAGGTTTCTTCATCTTTGAGATATTTCTCAATGCCGGACCACACCTTGTGACCTATGTGCTCCCTGCGCAAATATATCCAGTGGAAATCAGAGGGGCAGGCGTAGGCATAGCCTCGATGCTCGGTAAGGTCGGAGCCATCATTGGGGTAATCATTATGCCCGTGATGCTTCATCTCGGCGGTATAGTCCTTGTGCTTATTGTGTCAATCGCCGTTATGATACTCGGAGCCGTGGTCAGCACTATATTCGGTCCTAAAGTCCTACCAAATCCCCACAAAGCTCACATCAATTAAAACGGGGCTGTCTCATTGGGGTCGGTAGGGGTCAGGTTGGCTGTGCCACCGTTAAACGGATTGCCGCCTACATCGCCGAAATCATCGTCTGAATTCATGCGGCTGCCAACGGTCGCAGCTGAGAATGTGGTGTCGTCCTCCCAGTTTTCAAATCGTGCATACTTGGCACGGAAGCGCATCTTGACATCATCTACGCGACCGCTACGGTGCTTTGCCACGATAAACTCGGCAAGTCCGCGGATGTCGTTGCCCGAAGCGTCCACGCCTGAGCGCAGATAATATTCTGGGCGGTGTATGAAGCACACGATGTCAGCATCTTGTTCGATGGCACCTGACTCGCGGAGGTCGCTCAGCTGCGGACGCTTGCCGGTAGCACTGTCTCCGCGTGATTCCACCGAACGGTTGAGCTGCGACAGAGCCACAATCGGTATGTCAAGCTCCTTGGCGAGCTGCTTAAGATTACGCGAAATCATGCTGACCTCCTGTTCGCGAGAGCCGAATTTCATGCCCGAAGCGTTCATCAGCTGAAGGTAGTCTATGATGATGAATTTCACCTGGTGCTCCCTGACGAGTCGGCGAGCCTTAGTACGCAATTCAAAGATGGAAAGTGATGCTGTATCATCTATATATAGAGGTGCCCCATATAGCTTCTTGATACGTCCCATCAGCTGGTCCCACTCCATCTGGCTGAGCTGACCGCTCTTGATTTTCTCGCCCTCGAGTTCGGTGACGTTGCTTATCAGACGGTTGACGAGCTGCACCTTGCTCATTTCAAGTGAGAATACGGCTACAGGGGTGCTGTATTCCACTGCCATGTTGCGTGCCATTGACAGCACAAATGCCGTCTTGCCCATGGCGGGACGGGCTGCGATGATGATAAGGTCGGAGTTCTGCCATCCCGATGTGAGTTCGTCAAGTTTATGGAAACCCGATTGTAGGCCCGAGAGTCCCGAGGTACGGTTGGCAGCGGTCTGTATCGTCTCTATCGCCTGTGAGATCACAGGGTCGATCTGCACTACATCTTTCTTGACGTTGCGCTGCGAGATTTCAAACAGCTTGCCCTCGGCTTCCTGCAAGAGGTCCTCTACATCATTGCTTTCGTCAAACGCCATCTGCTCTATGCGTGAAGCAAACGAGATCAGTTCACGTGCTAAGTACTTCTGACTGATGATGCGCGAGTGGAATTCCACATGTGCTGCCGAAGTGACACGCGTGGTTAGCTCGGTGATGCGTAACGCACCGCCAGCTTTATCAAGGTTGCCGTCAAGACGCAGACGTTCGGTGACGGTCAGCATATCTATAGGTTGCTGCGACGCGCCGAGATGCTGTATCGCCTCATATATCACCTGATTCTCAGGTTCATAGAAGCTCTCGGGCTTCAGCAGGTCGCAGACTATGGTGTATGCGTCTTTCTCAAGCATCAGAGCACCGAGCACGGCTTCCTCCAATTCTTTGTCACGAGGAGCCTTGCGCCCGGCTATCTCGGCGATAGCCTGTGCCTCTATATTGTTAGGACCTTTTTTGTTAAAGTCGCTTCGCGATTTATTTGGTTTGAAATCTCCGGGCATTTCGTAGATGGCGAATTATTATATATTGCAAAATTAGCGATTTATGTCGTAACTTTGTCTCCCGATGATAACTTTTCCCAATGCCAAGATAAATCTTGGGCTTTATATAGGTAAGACTTTACCCAACGGTTACCATGAGATTGTTACGGTCATGGTGCCGGTGGATTGGTGTGATATATTGGAGATGGTGCCGTCGGCATCTGGCGAGACATCATTGACTGTCACCGGGCATGCGTTACCGTGTCCGGCTGAGAAAAACCTCGTCATGAAAGCCTACAGGATTTTCTGCGAGGCTCACACTGGCACTCCGCCGATGGAGATACATCTCCATAAGGAGATACCTGACGGAGCCGGGATGGGAGGCGGATCAAGTGATGCGGCATTTGCATTGAGACTGCTTAATGATATGACCGGGAAGCCTTTCAGTCAAGAGCAGCTTGCAGCGATGGCTGCTAAGGTGGGTAGTGACTGTCCGTTTTTCATCTACAATAGACCAATGCTTGCCACTGGCATAGGCACGACTCTGACGGAAATCGACATCCCGACAGATTTGCTTGACCATTTGTTGATTGTCAAGCCGCAGGGCAGTGTGTCTACAGCAGAAGCCTATGCCGATGCCCCCTCAAGCTGTCGCACTGCCGAGGATTTGATGTCGGTGCTTACAGCATCAGAGGGAACTGCAGCTTGGACTGCATCGCTGGGTAATGACTTTACGGCATCTGTAGCTCCGAAAGTGCCTGACATTTATGCTGCTATCAACTGGCTTAAGGCTAACGGTGCGGCATATGCAGAGATGACAGGCAGCGGTTCTGCCGTTTTTGGCATATTCACGTCTGACATTTTGTCAGTTGATTTCTCCGGGATACCAGCTGGAGCGCGATGGCGCAAATGCAGACTGGTGAAGCAGTGAACGTTATAATCAGATTGATTGTTATTTGATTAGATGCTTGCGGTTATCTGATGAAGTATTGAAGGCTTCATCATTTTCAGGCATAATTGGCAATCAATTTGTTATATCTATATCATATATACACCATGTCAAAGAACAAAAGAAACAAGCAGAATATGAGCGCGAATCAAAATAATGCAGACAATCGCCCTGTCGATGACGAGCAGCAGCCTGAAATCATGGATGACCTCGAGCAGGCTGATGATCAGGAGATTTCCGAAGATGCTAAAAACGAGCTTAACGCCGAACTTACAGAAGTAGAGGCATTGCAGAAAAAGTATGACGAGACATCTGCGGCTCTTGAAAAGGAAAAAAAGGAATACCTATTCCTTATGGCAGAGTTTGACAATTTCCGCAAACGCAATGTCAAGGAGAGGGGAGAGCTGATCAAAAATGCCTCCGAATCTGTCATGAAACAGCTTCTGCCCATAGTCGATGACATGGAGCGCGGTCTGGAGGCTACAAAAAATGCCGATGACCCCCAGGCTATCCGCGAGGGCATGCAGCTGATATACAATAAACTTGTCAAGCTTCTGGAGCAGAATGGTGTCAAGGCTATCGAAAGCACCGGTGCCGACTTTAACCCCGAGCTTCATGATGCCATAGCCATGGTGCCTGTGGATGACGAAGCGCAAAAGGGCAAAGTGATTGACACACCGACCAAGGGCTATATGATTAATGATAAAGTGCTGCGTCACGCAAAGGTGGCTGTAGGCCAGTAATGATACTATCACTCCAATGAGCAGTAAAAGAGATTATTATGAAGTGCTGGGCGTGCAGAAAAACGCCACAGCCGACGAACTCAAGAAAGCTTATCGCAAGCTCGCTCTGAAATATCACCCCGACCGCAATCCCGGCGACAAGGAAGCCGAGGAGAAATTCAAAGAAGCTGCCGAGGCATATGATGTATTGTCAGATGCGGACAAGCGTGCCAAATATGACCAGTTCGGCCACAATATGGGACCGCAGGGATTTCCTGGCGGCGGTGCCGGAGGATTCTCATCGGCTGGCGGATGGTCTATGGAGGATATATTCAGCCACTTTGGCGATATATTCGGTGGCTCGTTTGGCGGCATGGGTGGTTTCGAAGGTGCTGGCGGCCGCTCGCGCAGCAACCGTACCCGTCGCCGCAAGGGCAGCGACCTGCGCATAAAGGTCAAGATGACCTTGGAAGACATCTCCAAGGGAGTGACCAAGACGCTTAAGATTCCTACACTCGTCAAGTGTGACTACTGCAACGGCACTGGCGCAAAGGACGGTAAGGCATTCACTACCTGTACCACATGCAACGGCACAGGTACCGTAATCACCGCCCAGCATACACCATTCGGTACAATGCAGAGCGAAGCCGAGTGTCCCCACTGCCATGGCGAAGGCAAAATCATCACCGAAAAATGTCCCCACTGCAACGGCGAGGGTGTGGTCCGCAAAGAACAGCAGATTACATTTACCATACCAGCAGGTGTATCTGACGGACAAGTGCTCACCATCCAGGGCAAGGGGAACGCTGCTTCCCACGGAGGTATCAATGGCGATCTGCTTGTTGTGATAGAGGAAGTCAAGAATCCCGAGCTTATCCGTGACGGCAACGATGTCATCTATAACCTGATGCTTGATTTCCCGACGGCTGTGCTTGGCGGCAGCGTGGAAGTGCCCACTATCACCGGTCGTGCCCGTCTGAAAATCGCGCCGGGAACTCAACCGGGCAAGGTGCTCCGTCTGCGCGGCAAGGGGTTGCCCTCGACCGAAGGTTACGGCACCGGCGACGAACTCGTCAACGTGATGGTCTACGTCCCCGAGACTCTCAACGCTGACGAAAAAGCAGCCTTTGAAAAACTCCAGGGTGCCCCCAACATGCAGGCATCCCAGTCAACCAAAGACCGCATCTTCAGCAAACTCCGCCACGTATTCGACTAATTCCACGACACAAATATGATATGGAGAAGGAAACGCCATGGCGTTTTCTTCTCCATATCATGTATTTTAAGCTATTATTGCCAAGCAGGTATTTTCATTCTGCAAATTTGGGTTGTGAACACCTTATCAATCGTTTTTCAATGGCTCTTCTCGTTATTATAGGCTTTAATGATTGACCATGCCGATCCACGGCTGCCAGGAATGAAAAGCAATGCCAGCATGACAATTAATGGTATCGCACATATTATCGCAATCATCGTTAATTCATAACCATCGAGAGCTGCCCCCTGCATATCCGACGTATATGTCGCTGTCACTACAAATCTGATAATGATTGTTACAATATACAGTGTCAAGCCGACGGGATTTCGTCTCAATAACAAAATGTATGACAGGATTAGCAAAAGACCGTTGATGATATTGGCAGTATTATAATCCATGCCATAGTTGTGAGAAGGCAAAGGGTTCAGGATCGTCTTCACAAGCACAATGACTCCGGCGATTATGCCTAAAACCAGCATAACTTTCACGAACAAGTAGAGACTTAGCGGATTTACATTTGACTGAGCCGAGTAGGACTGCTCTTCAATGACCACTTTAGGCTGTCCGTTGTTGTAGTCATTTACAGGATCAAAAATTGACATACCGTGTTAATTGGAATTGGTTATAATTTCATTTTCGTTGCTCATGTTGTCGATCTTCTCTTCATGGCATTGCGATGTAGGGGTCGACTCAGTGAAAAAGCTATGCAAAGTCTTTCCACTCACCCTTGGCTGACGGAGTGCTGCTTGTATAGATTTGTGTACGAAAGGTCTCTTAATCCTTAAACTGTCGAATTTGAGTGGCTTATGTGATATGATAGGCTGGGGTGATATTATAGGTCCGGGGTTGATGGGTCGTGGATTGATGCGGGACATCCCTTCGATGCCACGCCCAATGACTATCGCCGCCTTTAGAACCTTATTGGGTTGTGCATTGGCGTAAACCGCAGTGAAAGTAGCTCCGACAATCATCATAACGATGCCGATTGTGTGATTGATTCTCTGTTTCATCTGTCATCAATATTTAAGGTTTGCTACGTCACGGATTACCTCGAGCATCAGCGAGTATGCTTCTTCCATCTCCTGGAGGTCTGCCCATTCGCGAGTGGAGTGGATGTCGTGTTGCCCTGTGAATATGCACATGCCTCCTTTGAGACCCTTGGCGGCAGACATCGAGGCTGTGGTGCCACCGCGTTCGTCGGCAAACCGTATATGTTTACCGGTTTTGGCTGCCGCTGACTCTATCAGGCTTTGTGATGCCGGGTGCATAGAGTATGCCACATTTTCATACTGCAAGCCGTCAAAGAGAATATCCACTCCCACATTTGGATAGTCTTTCTCCACCTTGGCTACAGCGTCTTTGAGTAATCGGTCAAACTTGATGCCCTCCTCCTTGTCAAAGTAACGGACTCGTGTCTGCACTGTGACATCTGCGTCCTCTTTGACGAAGTCCCACGGATGTATGTAGCCCTGCAAGCCGTCGGTAGTTTCAGGCCTGTGTTCAATAGGGAAAAATGCTATGAAAGTGGCGGCTGCGGCAGTGGCATCGCCAAGACGGTCAGCCTTGGCAGTGGACGGATGAGCCTCGCGCCCCTTGAACTTCACATTGAAGCCACGGGCGGTGAAGTTGGAGCGTGTCACGATTTCGCCCTCAGGACCATCAAGGTCAAAAAGTATGTCCGGATTAAATAGGGTAGTGTCTATGTCATCGGCTGCGCGGCCAACATCCTCATTGGGGCAGAACGCAAACATCACCTTGCCATGCTTGACCGACTTGTCCTTGACAAGTTTATCGATAAGTTGCAGGGCTATCGTAACTCCGCACTTGTCATCGGCACCAAGCAGGGTAGAGCCGTCAGTTCGGACTATGGTATGTCCGTTACGCGTATCAACCACCGGGACAATATTTTCCCCGGGTACTTCAGGCGTGACATCAAGATGACATGAAATACCCAGGGTAGGGCATTTCGTCTTCACATTAGGCTCAATATCAACATATACATAATTGGATGGTGACACCGTTACAGTCCCGAGCTTGCTGTCGCCCTTAAACAGAGCCTTGACATCGCTCTCTATCTTAAAAGCCATCACATGCTGCCCATAAGTTGAAACGCTGTCATAGCTCGACTGGCTGTTGATACGTGCCAGCTCCGTAAAAGTCTCCAGCATCCGCGTCTGCACGTCATCCGCTGCCGAAGCTGTGACCGTCATAGCCCCGACCACTGCAAGTGTGAAGATTGATTTGTTTAGTTTCATAACCTGTTATTTTGGGAGTGTGAATGATCGGAATGCCATGTATATCGTGGCAGCAATAGTGCCGATTAGATACAGGGATAAAAATGCAGCTTTTCCGAGCGGCATTTCCTTGCGCCTTGATATCGGGAATAAATGTCTGCCGGGTGCCGAGTTGAACCAGTCGTTTATTTTTGAGCCATTCCGAAACCTGAGTGTATGCAATCCGATGGCGGCAGTGACGATTGAAAGAACTATAGCCAGATTAGGAGACGCATCGATAGTTAACAGATAGACTGTGCGGGTCAAAAGTGCGACCAAGAGGAGGAGAAATAGATTGATGTAGATTATTGCACTCCTTATATAGGAGGGTGCATATGAGTCGTAGCCAATGACCACACACTCGCAGTTAAGTCCTACCCTCCATGTCATATGGCTCAATATTGCCATCATCGCGTAGGGTAATTGGTCTGGTGATAGCCAGGTGGATAATTCCATAAGCGGATTGTCCTTTAGATTGGTAAGAGCGATATACCTTAAGCCAAAAAACACCGCACATAAAAATCCAAGCATCTTGGTCGTATGAAATGACGCCATGACGCGTCCAGCCTCCTTGACAGCCCATAGATGATATTGGTTATAGATTGGGTTGTCCCTCTCCGGTGCCACTCTCAGTTCGGAGAAATCAGTCAATTCATCGTAAAAATCAGCCATAGTGTTAATACTTTTCCAAACGTAACTATATACTTGCTATCATTATGGTTGTTTAGTTAGCTCTACAGTTCGTAGAGGAATCCATTCTGCATCAAAAAATTTAGCACCAATCGGACCATAATCATCTCTCATCGTCCCAAAATAATAATTTACGGTGCCAAGCAAACTACATGACAGATTACGACCATGCGGCGTTAATGCCCAAACTGCATGCATTATTTTAAATTCTGGAGTCGCTGAAGCAATTTCAATTGGGAATGATGCAAAATCTTTCATAATTCTCCATCTTTCGTTTTCATCAGTAATTGCACATTTACTACATTCAGTCTCAAATAAAATACATCCTGATGTGGTATTGTTTATAGTGTATTTGATTTGATTCCATAATGGGCTTAATGAATATAGATTTTCACATCTCTCTATAATAACTGCTTCCAGTTCTGATTGAATTGATGTTGAGTTGAAAAATCTAAAAAGTGTGTGGATGTAGTTATCCTCATTATACCCTAAGGGAGCGAATACGATCACATCAGATTTGCCAGCATCTTTTATGTATATATTGCTGACCGATGCATTCATTTTAATGAATGATCCTGGTGTTATGCTGATAGAAATATCCAGCGATAGATAGGGGTTTTCTCCACTCCAGTTGCCTGAAAATCGTTCAAGAGCTTGTTCTTGTACATCATTTATAGCTGAAACCGTAAGTGCTAACCCCAGGAAACTTACGATTGCGAAAAAAGATTTAGTCAGTCTCATATTCTCATTCCTAAAGATTATAGTATTGAGCAATCCAACGATAATGGGATGCCTTATCCTTGTTCATGAATACTCCGATGCCTTTTTCATACATCTGTGCTATTTCTGCGGCACATTTACCTACATATAGGTGATTTGTCTCTAAGGATGCACCTTGTTCGAAAGCTTTTGCAGCCAACTCAAGATTTTTAGGTGTGCCTATGCCGTCCTTATAGCAATATGCTAAATGCCACAGTCCTTCAGGATGGTTATTCTCGCCAGACTTGAGGAAATATGTGAATGCCTTCTCTGGCATATTGGATTTAAAATATTTACCTAATACACAGGCTGCTTCCCCGTCGGAATTTGCCACTCCCATTTCAAGATACTTTATAGCTAATGAATCGCTTTCCGAACTGCGTTCAGACAAAAGATATTTACCAGCAAACCCCATTGCCTTAGGGTAACCATTATTAGCAGACTTAATATACCAATCAATGGCTGTATCCATGTTTTCGGGTATCAATCCTCGCCATCCGAGCCGATGCATGTTGCCGTATATATACTGAGCTTCAGCGTTGCCTCTTTCAGCAGCGGTCTTTATCCAGTAATGAGCCAACTCATCCTGATTATCTTCAAAACCGCTTGTTTTTTCTACTATATCGATAAGATAGTGCGAATATTCAAGCATAGCATCAAGATTGCCGGTCTCGCATGCTTTCTGATAATATTTCATGGCATATTTATAATAACCAAATCCTGTTGCACGAGGTGCATTTTCATTATACCCTCCACAGATTCGATCTCTGCTATATCGTCCATTATCATTGCGCTCAGTGCGTGCGGCGAAAATCATCGCATCAATCAATCCATTATCGGCCGCCGCAAAGATTAAATCAATTCCACGCCTCATACAATCATCATATTTCGCAGTCACAACATCGTGATTTCTCCAGTCATATTTTGTCCATTTGAAATCTTTTGCCCAACCGTCGTGATTGCAAATAAATATTCCATACCAAAATGCGCCATAAGGAAAATTCTTGCCAAGTCTATCGTAATCATCATCGAAATTAAAGCATATGGCGTTAAACATCTTTTCGCATTTTTTCGGATTATATTTAACTCCAAGTCCAAATCCGTAGCATATTGCAAGGTCGACATAGGCATTAGCATTCTTGTCGATTTTTGCATTTTCTTTGAGTTCGTTACTATACGTTGGCCACGTTAGTTGCCACTTATCAGCTTGTGCTGTGAGTGTGACAATAAGCATGAAAATAGAAATATATAGTCTCATGATCAATCTTTTATAAATTTATACTCTCGCCAGTCTCCTCTATGGTAGGCGTTGTTTGGTCCCTTAGTAGTGATTCTACCTTGCACAGTAATTTCCCCATCATTTATTGATGGCTGATTAAATGGAAGATAGATGTCTACATAGTACCACCATATAGAACCGCTGGAACTGGTTATTTTTATTCTATATCCATCGTACCCATTTTCATCATCGTACGCCATTACGCCATTATCGCCGTCCCATTGCATGAAATGACCATTTTGCCATGATGTATGGTAGTCAAAATCCCACATTTCTTTTGGCAGGGAGAGTTGGATTCGGCCATTTTCATTACGTCGTACTTTCATGCACACAACCGATTCCTCTATGGGTATTTTTGCAGGATGCCAATTGCCGATTAACGCATCATAGAATTTTTTCATCTTCAAGTTTTGACGGGCTTCACCGATTGATGTTACATCATTCATCTCTTCTGCGCGTGATGGCCATTCATTAGCGAATTCTTTAGCGTAATGCTGGGCGATCTCCAGATGGCGCGTATCTCCGATCTGATAGCATAATTCCACCAGTTTCAGATAGGCAGGGGCATATGCTTCGACTGAGATGACTTTTTTTAGTTCGTTTACAGCTAAATCGGGAGATGCCTCCTCAATATACATGTCTGCTATATTCCAGTACCGCTTGGCTTCACTACTCTTAGGGGTTGATGCCTGTGCTAATGCGACAACGGGAAATATGATGCAGCCTAAGATAAATAAAAACTTTGTATGCAAATATTCCGTATCATATATTACTGAAAAACTTGTTAATAAGTTTACATGTGGAAAATGTAGGAATGTAGTATCTTCCTCACACTTGGAGACTGATAGTGTCTATGGCTTAGATTTCATAAATATTGGTGGTTTTATAGACATGTGTATGACCACAACTATCATCATTACACTTGTAATTGACATGCCACACGCCGTTTTTTAGTTCAGATTTTGTCTTTTTCATGCCTTTCTTCTTGCATTTTCCACATACACGTTCATGGGGATCCAGTCCCTTTATTTTGCAATGCTCACATGCGGCAATGTACGTGGAGGTTGTTGTGATGATAGCCGTACAACCTACCATAACAGCCATTGCAGTGAAAACTTTTAATAGTGTCTTTTTCATATTATTTTATGATTTAAATATGATTGGATGGATTAGTCGGAATTCATATTTTAGTGTTTGTAATACATGACTTCTTTGGAGTATTGGTCTCCAAAAGGATAGATGTCGTGACAATAGACTAATAACGTGTCATCCACGTCGGATTGCAGCGGGATTGAAAGGGAGACTTTATAATCCATGTAGCGATATCTATCTTCTTCCTCATCTGTATCCAGTATATGGTGTTTGTAAGAGATACGGACACTTTGAGATGACTGATCATATATGCCGTCAGTAACCTCGGTAGCCAAGATGGTGCGTTTTTTATTGCTTATTAATATCTTCGCCGGGTAACTGACTTTGACAATGCCATTGACATAACGCAATGTTATGTCGTAGAGAGCAACGCCCCATTTCTCAGGTGCTTCGCTATCCTGATTCCACTTGCCGTTGAGCGACTTAAGGAACGCTGTCTCCTCTGGCGATAGGGTCTGCGCTATGGAGACGCATGGCAGAAGCATGGATACTATCACAAGTAGACCGCTTAATATCTGTTGTTTAATATCCATTGGTGCTTCGATTAGTTTGTTAAAAGTCATCTTTGGGATACATTATATAGTCATTGTGCGTGTGATAGTTATCCTCTGGAACGGTGCCATGACGATGTAATATTAAGTCTCCTCCTTTAAATTGAAGACTCCAGTAGACATGTACGCCAGATGTCTTTACCGGTTGCTCCCAGGAAAAGATTCCGTTTTGAAATGTCAGATTCATTACTTTGTCATAGTCATATGTGTCTGACAATCCCATCTCCTCAATAAGATAGCGTGATGGTCGAGACTTCATTCTCAGAGTCATATGTTCTCCTTGTTGCGTAATCTTGATTTGGTTTTCATCTTCATAATAGCTCTGAGGAGAAATCCATGTCCCGATGAACGCTTCAGCTTCCTCTGTATATGGTACAGCGGCTTTCGCAGACAGTGACATCATGGTCACAGCCACAATCGATATCAGAACAGAAAAAATATGATAGGGTTTCATAGATTCAATGCATAGATTACATGATATATCATTTGATTTCATCGTTTTACAAGTTTCTTCTCAAACATCCACATATCGGTCTTGTCAGTATCGGAATAAGTATTACTCCCATTCAGATAGTAATCTGTATGAATTTTTTCGCACTTCATCATTAATGGTGTCTTGGATAGATCAATGGTATAATACCATGTCGTTAGAGACTCATTATAGTAGTATCTGCCAGAACGTGGGAAACCAGGGTCGGCATCACCGTCACAATCATCGTAATATTTCGTCCAGCCTTTTTCTCTTAATTTTGAGCGCTCATCGTGAAATACTTTAACAATAATTGAGCATTCACTTCCATTGACTTTGACATCAACATCTCGGATACTGCCGTATCCTTGCGTTGTAAACATAGCCTTTGGATTAATAAGCCGAATTTTACTTCCATTATTGGAGACCTCAAGCATATCAACGTATTGGCTATATCCAGGCCACCATTCGCTCCAAATGCCATCAAGTCTTGTTGGTCCATTGGCGTGTTTCTTTAGCATGGCTTCTAACACTATCAGGTCGGCATCTATCTCGGAGGCTGCATTTGGCCGCAAGTTTGCGTAATCTTCAAAAAGATTTTTTGCCTTTTGATACGCTGATGTGCCAAGTTCGGGTGTCAGAGCAGAATAGATGCGGGCTGCCTCTAAATATGCTTCCGCATACTTCGGGTCACTCTCGGTTATTTTCTCATATTCCTCAGCCACCTGCAACTTGTCATCCGTAGTGCTTGCCATCGCCTTTAGGGTTTCGGCTGCCCTCAAATGAGCTGCACCACTGCGCGAAAGGTTAGTTTGTGCTACTGATGTACAGGGCACAAGTTGTGCCACTATTGCAAGGAACCAGGTAAATATCTTTTGTCTAACATATGATTTTTTCATGGATGTAGAACGGTTAAGGACAAATAAACAATTTTATTTCATGTTGTAGTATATGGTGAGATTATTTTTCAGTAATCAAATCACTTAATTAAGTGGATGAACTACGGATTCGACAAGTGTATCCTTGACACTCTCAAGATATTCCATTACAAGAGTCTTTCCTTCACACATGCAATCCTTTTCTGCTATATTTTCGCCTCCTGAAGCTATATACGAAAGATAAGGGCATCCGCCATTACACAGAAAAGCAAAACGACAATTAGAATCCTCACATTTATTAAGGGCTTGGACGCGCTGCTCTACCATGCGCTTCATGTTGGGATTTCTATCTGCGTCAAGAATCTCGCTGATTGTCATGTTTTTAATATTCCCGAGCATTGTATTAGGATGGCCTGTAAATTTAGGGCAATTGTAACAGTCTCCGTTAGGTGTAATCGCAATAAAATTAGTCAAACACCGTCCACCGAATGAACAGAGAGTACGATGAGCCGACAGTTTAGATGATAGCCCCATTATCAGATAGTCTATCGTATGAGGTATAGGCAAAATTTGCCCGCTTTCGTACCAAGCGTTGAACTGGGCAATGAAATAACGAGCATAGTCCTTATTGTCTAAAGCCAGTGATTTGTCTTTAACAATATTCTTGTCAAAATAGATGTACGGATTGCTATGGAATGAATAAACGTTCAGACTCCTATACAGGTTAAGCATCTCTTTCTCGTGTCCGATATTATTCTTGGTAATAGTGCTTATGAAACCGCACCCTCCAACACGAGAAGCGATATAATCGCGTGTGGCCATTACTTGTCCAAATGTTTCATTTCCATTTTGGGCTGGGCGGTTTGCATTATGAATTTCTTTTGTTCCATCGATCGTCAGTGAAATTCGGAATCCGTTGTCAATTAGAAAATCTATCAACTCCTTGTCAAATAGATAGCCGCTTGTCTGAACGCAATTGACATAGGGCTTCGTGGCGTATTTCTTCTGTAGCTCCAGAATCTTTCTGTAAAAATCCATTTTTAACAGCAGAGCCTCGCCACCTGTCCACTCGAAAGTAACATTTGGATGACGTGTTTCAAAGGCCTGACTTATGACATTGCTAAGGATTTTATCAGAGATGGCTGGACTGTCGCCTAAATGAGCACCTCGGGCAAAACAGTATTTGCACGAAAGTACACACTTGTCGGTTAATTGGAATATTACCGACAAGTTAGTGCTCTCGTACAACGATTTCTTGAAGTTTCCTATTTCCATTTTTATACTAGAGAATCGCTATGACAATTCTCGTGATGATCTGGAGTATTACTGTGTTGGTTTATGTGGTGGTTGCTGTTCAGACTATAGTCGGTATGAACGTTGGTGTGTGAAATAGTATAGTTACAATGGACATCCGTATGAGCTAACTGTGTGCTTGGTGTCTGTTCTACGGCATTGTAGACTTTTACGATCTTATCTTTCACAAGATTGTTTGTTGCAGCATTGTTTGATACCTTGTGTAGAGGAAATGTGGTTTTCAGAACTGTTGCTTGACCTTGTAGCGATGTGGCTAACAAGCAGGCTGGGACAGAAATCCCTAAGCTGGCTGCCAATGTGATAAACTTAGCGGTTTTCATAGTTGCATTGTTATTTGTCAGCCGCCGCTCCCCTCTGTGGCTGTGTGTTAGATGTGACTGGTAAGAAATAGAAAAGCGTGGGGAACTGTATCCTGTTGTTCATCCAGTTCCTGAGGCCTTCGCATTGCCCATCGTAATTGAATGAACAACGCAGAAGCCCACGCATATATGTAAATCAATAATGCAGAATCATCCCGATCTCTGCAAGCAGTTGTTTACATATCCATGGACGTTCTATCGTTGTTTCACTCTTGATTACGATTGAGAAGTTGCGAAGTTCCAGGAACCAAGAAGTAAAACGTTCAGATAAACGCCTTTTCAAAAAATGTCTGCTTCCCGCCCGCTTGCCCACGACCGGGGCACTGCATGACGGTCGGCATCCGCAAATATATGTATTTTCACAATGTGAAACAAGTATTTGCAAAAAAATATTGATTTTCTGATCAGGATGGGCCTGCAAGAAATTATTTTATGGTGTGATGCTTGTTTTCAGAGATAAACAAGAAGTGACTATCTTCGGCATCAGACCGCATTATGCACAAATGGGGTAATCTACATAATAGTTTGCCTCATTTGGCGTTTTTTGTTACCTTTGCGGTCATAAAAACAGAAACAAACATATAATCTTCTTACAATGAAAATCCTCATTACAGGTTGCAACGGACAGCTCGGCACCGAGATGCGCAATGTCCTTGAAGAAAAAATGCCCGGCAAGACCATCTACACTGATGTAGCCGAGCTTGACCTCACTGATGCAGACGCGGTCAAATCGTTTGTCGCAGCAAACGATATCACACATATCGTCAACTGTGCTGCATATACTGCTGTCGACAAGGCTGAGAGCGATCAGGGTCTGTGCTCACGTATAAACGTAGATGCAGTGAAAAACCTTGCCGATGCAGCCTATGAGCAGGGTGCGAAGGTGGTGCACGTATCTACTGATTATGTGTTTGACGGTACTGCCCACACTCCCTATAAGGAATCTGATGCAGTCCATCCTGTGAGCCAGTATGGAGTCACCAAGCGTCAGGGTGAGGCTACACTGCTGGCACTGCTGCCTGAGAGCGTAATAGTGCGCACGGCATGGCTCTATTCGCCTTATGGCAACAACTTTGTGAAGACGATGCGCCGTCTCGGACGCGAACGCGCCGAGCTGGGCGTTGTGGCAGATCAGGTCGGCACTCCGACAGCGGCTCGTGATCTCGCCGAAGCCATATATGCTATCTTGACCGCTCCTCAGTGGATGCCCGGCATCTACCACTTCACTGACGAAGGCGCTGCCTCATGGTATGATTTCACTAAAGCCATCCACCGCATAAGTGGCATCACCGGATGCAACGTGAAGCCTATCACTACCGCTGATTATCCCACACCTGCTAGCCGTCCGGCATACTCTATCCTTGACAAGTCAAAGATTAAGAAGACTTTCGGCATCACCATACCCCATTGGGAGGAAAGCCTCGTGGAGTGCATCAAGACTCTTGACGCGATGGAGTCAAAGTGATTGTCAGCAGAAAAATATCAAGCTAATTCTATATAGATTTAAGTGTCACAGCTCACAGACGAAATATCACGCCGACGCACATTTGCCATCATCTCGCATCCTGATGCGGGAAAAACAACGCTCACCGAGAAGCTTCTGCTTTTCGGTGGCGCTATACATATAGCAGGTGCAGTAAAATCAAATAAGATCAAGAAGACCGCCACCAGTGACTGGATGGAGATAGAGAAACAACGCGGTATCTCCGTGGCTACCTCTGTCATGGGCTTCAACTATGGCGATTACAAGATCAACATCCTTGACACTCCGGGTCACCAGGATTTTGCCGAAGACACCTATCGCACCCTGACCGCTGTTGACAGCGTCATCATAGTGGTCGATGTGGCTAAGGGCGTGGAGCAGCAGACTCGCAAGCTGATGGAGGTGTGCCGTATGCGCAATACCCCCGTGATTATTTTCGTCAACAAGCTTGACCGTGAAGGTCGAGACCCGTTTGACATTCTTGACGAGCTGGAGAAAGAGCTTAAAATATCAGTGCGTCCGTTGAGCTGGCCTATCAATATCGGTGCCAAATTCAAGGGAGTTTACAACATCTTTGAGCATTCGCTTGACATTTTCACTCCCGACAAACAGCGTGTCAGCGAGCGCGTTGAGATTGAATCCATTGATGACAAGCGCATAGATGACGCGGTAGGGGAGACCGATGCTGCCAAATTGCGTGACGATATAGAGTTGATAGATGGCGTGTATCCCGAATTTGACGAGCATGAGTATCTTCAAGGCAAAGTCGCGCCTGTGTTTTTCGGCTCAGCACTCAATACCTTTGGTGTCAAGGAGCTCCTTGACTGCTTCGTTAAGATAGCTCCTGCTCCCAAGCCTGTCAAGGCTGAGGAACGCGAGATACTTCCCGAAGAAGAAAAATTTTCAGGATTCGTGTTCAAGATACATGCCAATATGGATCCGAGCCATCGCAGTTGCATAGCATTTGTCAAAGTATGCTCTGGAAAATTTGAGCGCAATGCTCCATATCTCCATGTCCGCTCAGGCAAAAACATGAAGTTTGCCGCACCGACAGCCTTTATGGCACAGAAAAAGAGCATAGTCGATGAGGCGTATCCTGGTGACATAGTCGGTATTCCCGACACAGGCAACTTCAAGATAGGAGACACCCTCACCTCTGGCGAACAGCTCCATTTCAAGGGGCTACCGTCATTCTCTCCTGAGATGTTCAAATATATTGAGAACACCGATCCCATGAAGTCCAAACAGCTTGAAAAAGGCATCAAGCAGCTCATGGACGAAGGTGTGGCACAGCTCTTCATCAATCAATTTAACGGTCGCAAAATCATCGGTACCGTAGGCCAGCTCCAGTTTGAAGTCATCCAGTACCGCCTCCTTCATGAATACGGCGCACAATGCCGATGGGAGCCCATCTCACTGACCAAAGCCTGCTGGATCGAAAGCGATAACCAAGATCAGCTCGAGTCATTCAAGAAACGCAAGCATCAGTTCATGGCTGTCGACCGCGAAGGCCGCGACGTATTCCTCGCCGACAGCGGCTACGTCCTCACCATGGCACAGCAAGACTTCCCCGACATCCGCTTCCATTTCAGCTCGGAATTCTGACCGCCGTCCTACGACACTACGCCGACAGCCCAGCAACAGCCCCATGACATGTAAAGTCCGATGACACAGACGGTTGTAGCGGATAGATTGGTATTTGACTGTCATTGAAATGTCAGAGATTTGTCGTATATTTGTTGCGGTTTTGTTGCGCATGCGCAACAGTGCAACAAAATGCATTATGGTTAGATTTAAATTAAACTGTGAATGACCATGGACAAAGAGCCAGTTAAGCTCCGTAGAAGAACGAGACCTAATGGAACTATATCGTTGTATCTTGATACATGTATCAATGGAGTGAGGACGAATGAATATCTTAAATTGTATCTTATTCCCGAAAGGACCCGTCAGGACAGAGATGCTAATAGGAAGACGTTGGAGATAGCTAATACTATCAAGGCGAGACGAATTATAGCAGTGCAGTCGCAGAAAGCGGGGTTTACCTCAGGGGTCATGTCTGACAAAATTCTGTTTCTTGAATTTTTCAAACAGATTGCAGATTCCAAAGAAGGAACTACACATACAAGCTGGATGAATGCTCTCCAGCATATAAAAGCTTATGATAAGCGCAGCCATATCACACTTTTGGATATTACTACGGCATGGGTGAGAGGCTTTAGGGAATATCTTGATAAAAAGGCCACGCAATGGTGCATAGATGACCGCAAGCGTAAAGTGAAACCTCTGCCTATTAGTGAAGGCACTAAGGCATTGATGTTCCAGAAGCTTACGGCATGTCTTAATGAGGCTGTAAGACAGGACCTGTTGCCATCTTCACCGGCTAAGGCCGTAAAAGGATTTGGCCAAACTGAATCAGAGAGGGAGTATCTGACACTCGAGGAACTTAGACGGCTTGCCGAGATCCCGTGTCCGGCTCCTGAAATCGGCAGGATGTTTCTGTTTGCATGTCTGACTGGCCTTAGGTGGAGTGATGTATGCGGCCTAAGATGGTCAAATGTGATGGAAACAGAGCAAGGAACACGGCTTATATTCACCCAGAAAAAGACACGGGCTTTGGAATATCTTGACATATCATCTCAAGCTGCATCGTTTCTCGGAGATAGGGGAGATGATGGTAGTTTTGTGTTCCGTAATTCTATGCCGACACAGACTGCTCGACCCTATATTTCTGCATGGGTCAGAGCTGCTGGCATCAACAAGCATATAACATTTCACTGTGCACGCCATACATTTGCAATTCTTATGCTGGATCTTGGCACGGACATCTATACTGTCAGCAAACTGCTTGGACATAAATGTCTTGAGACAACTGAGGTCTATGCAAAGATTCTTGACCGCAATAAGAAAGCTGCAGTAGAGAAAATCCCTGACATTTTAAAAAATAATACCCACGAAAATACTGAAACAGGTTAGCAAAGTTCTCAGCATTGAGGATTTGGTGTTCTACGTTGTCCAGTATTTTTTGCCGCAATTGTAGCCTATGAGGACGAGGTTGACAAATACACCATTCACGAAACTCTCAATCATGTTGATTCAACGATGAAGGTGAATGGTATTACATCAATGAAGTTAGTCGAATATAGACAGGGCTAATATGGTGTGCGGGGAAAAATGATTATGGTTGAGGGGTATTGCGAAGATTGACGTAATACTGGAAATTCCCAACAAATTGACCCC
>LUJR01000038.1 GCA_001689515.1 Bacteroidales bacterium M7 | reverse complement strand
AAAATATCACCCCAAATGTCCACATCGCCAACTTTCCAAACCAGGCAATCAGTCGTTTTGCTCATAATAATATGAATAGTCAATGCCTTTCATGAACATTTCGCGGTCATTGATTCTTGTTGTCAATGCAGTCTTGATTAGATTTTTAATATGAGAACTTTCGGCAACGCTTTCACGCATAGCCGATAGGTATTCGTTTTTGTCTATTTGACTCCAATCAACACAACGTTTCAATGAACGTTTGAGCATTATATCAAGCCAAATGCGAGTGCTCCGCCCATTGCCTTCCATGAATGGGTGTGCTACATTCATCTCGACATACTTATCAATAATTTCATCGAATGTTGTTTCCGGCATTCTTTCGATAGTAAGTAGCGTTTCGGGGAAGTGCATACAGTTGGCAAAGGTAAAGCCTCCTTTAGATATGTTCTTTGTGCGAATCTGCCCGGCAAAACCATACAGACCACCGAATATATAAGCATGTATCTGTTGCAGACATTTTATGCTGCCCGGCTCCAATCGTTGTAACAGACCGCTCTCATACAACTGATATGCTTTCTTACGGCTTTGCCCGTCTAAAGTATTGTCACTATAAGTGAACCAATCAAGAAATTCATTTGCACGGTTGTTAGGATAATGTTTGGCCAATAATGAAACGCCTTCGCTGTTAAGCACATCCGCTATACGTAGTTTTCCGTCAGGAGCCTCAAATTTGAACTTGTGAGTGCCACTCACGACTTCAACGCCTTCTTTCAGCAATTTGCGTTTAAGCCATCTCCAATAGTTTCCGGCCTTGACATAATCCGGCTCATTGTTGATAGCGCTGACAATGTCTGTCGCCGAAAACCACCAGCAGTTGTTCTCGTCATCCCATACGGCCCGCACCTCCCGGTCGTTAAAGAACCGAATAGACTTCTTATGTGATTTTGCTGATTCTTCCATAAAACGGATTTGCAATATGACGGACAATGAAAAATAATACTATTTCAATCGTTTAGATATGAGAGAACACGGTTTATCTTCAGTGCTGGGAACGCTCTTATATATACAAAATAAACCACATTGATACAAGGTAATGATTTACGGAATAATTTTGTTCAATGTCCATATTGTCCTACAATTGTGGCGGTAAGTATTTTTTGAGAAGAGATTGAGCATTAGGACTAAATTCTAATAAATCTAATGCTCGACTGATATACTCATCTCGTCCTTTAAGTCCGAATGATGCTGCAACTATCTTTAATAACCCTTTGTTATTAACTATTGTTATAAGTTGCGCATAATTCTTAGAACTTATAATTTCTTGTATAATCGTTTGACGATCTGCATACAGTTTATTTATATCAATTTTTGATATAAAATTCTCGTAATTAGCAATGATTTTATCTTTAGTATTTGCCTGTTTAACATGACTCTCTGTAAAAGTATAGTTAATATAGGCAGATATAAAGAATGAAATCTGAGATTCAACAATATGTGAAAATTCAGCTATGATTTTATCTTTAATCTCTTGTAAATTAATCTTCTCATGTTTTAAAGTTGCGTATTCTGTTATGAAATCTTCTGAAAGGAAAAGATTTTCTATCTCAGCTACGTCATAAGAATATATACAATCTTTCGATAGGCTTTCAATCTGTTCATCTGTTCTAAAATCTTTATCAATGATTCCTAATGCTTTGCAATATATGTTTGGAAGTTTATTAAAAGCACGGGTATAATTTATGACATTCTTGCAAGAATCAACAGATTGAATTGTATATTGCGGATAGAGAATCTCAAACACTTGTCGATCAATACTTCCATGTTTCCCTTCGCAGAACAAAACCGGTTTCCTGCTGCCTAACAATTTAAGGAGCAGTTCTTCAGGAATCTCATTTTTTGCAATTAATTCAACTTGCCAGCCATTAGGGTATTGGAAACTTCTAATCCACCCTTTTTGACAATCTCGAGAAATTGCAAAATCCAAGTCATGTGTAAAGTAAATAAACCGGCAATCGTGTCGTTTATTTTCTAATAAATCCCAAAGTTTGTTCGCTATTGATTTATGAAGATGCAGTTCTGGCTCATCAACAATAATTATACTATCCTTAGGCGCGAGAAGTACTCTTCCCGATAAATATATTATTACACGTTCTCCATCACTCATTTCGTGAGCGTCATACTCTGTAGATTTGAAGCGTATCTTTAATTCGTTTGAATCATTACAAAATAAAGTCCTATGTTGAATAAGATTATTCCATATATCAATAACCTCATCCAAGATTCCTTTAAAGTCATTTTTAGCAACACTTTCGTCATTCTGAAATCTTCGTGCAGTCTTATTTATACATATTCGTGCAGTCTTATTTATACATAATTGTCTCTGACCTAGCAAAAGCCCCATGACCTTAACCATTTCAGAGCCATATTTTTTGGCAATAGAATAATTAAAGTCATCCATTTCTTTTGCATCATAAGTTATCTTATCATTTAAAATCTCTTTTTGATACTGCTTGAAATGAGTTTCAGCCTTATTATAATTCGGCGTATTGGAAAAAGATGGGAAAATTAATAATTTTTGAGCAGGGATTACTACCCCATCAGAAATATTAAGCGTTTGTTGCAAAAGATTAGCCAAAGATGTTTTTCCACAACCATTAGCACCAACCAGCACAGTATTCTGTTGCGCAAAACCTAAAGCCTTATAAAACGAGTAAACTTCTTTAAGTTTATTTATACCTGAAAGTTGATTGGAAATAGATTTATATGATACAATCTTTGATTCGTTAGGTCTAAATGTGGTGTAATACTTGGTTGGAATATTTCGTTCTACATCATGTTTTAATGTTTCATAAAAAGACACCGGAATAGCATCAGAATCAATATCATTCTGAACGTCCCCCATCCATAGTTTTATAATTTCGATGTTTGAAGTTGCTTTGTCAATATCAACAACTTCATTTATTTCGATATCAGATTTGCAAATCCCAATGAATTCGTCAAGAGTTTCTATAATCTGATTAAAAAAATTCTTAAGCTCTTGTTTAGTCATCAATTACGTTATTAGAGTCATTAAACACACTACAAAACCATTCTATCAAAACATACAATTCAATTGAGCTTGTAACAACTCTTCCTAATATTACTAAACTTTCAGATCACAATTATGTATTTATTAAGCAAATCATCGACATTAACTTCTAAAAGTCGGGCAATTTTAACAAGAGTGGGTAAATCTGGCTGAGAGCTATTCGTACACCATTTTGAAACAGTTGATGGATTGACGTTTAGTTGCTCGCATAACCATTTATTTGTCCGTTTCTTTTCTGCTAAAACTACTTTTAGGCGGTTTATATCAGTTTCCATGTCAATAAATTTTGTTATCTATTCGCAAATTTAGTGAAAGTTTCACAAACTGCAATGCGATTTCTCGAAAATAATCGTTATCTTTGCGAAGACAAGGCGAGAGAACCTGTCTGTGACCATCAATCAGCCCTACCGCGCGAGGCAATTTGCGGAAATGCGATGCAAGCGGTCTTATGAGCGAATGTTGGACTTAATGCAAATGAAGATTGTAAATCTTTGATTTCAAGGATATTCCGAAATATGGATTTCCCAAGTGGGACCACAACAAAAGTAGTCAGCGATTCGCTGACTACTTTTTAATGTCCATGCGGTTATTGAAAATCTCAGGTAGTGAAGACTAGGACATTATTCAATGTGATTAAAGATGAAACAAATTCGATAGCCTTGATTATGAGCAGATGAATATGTGATTAGGCTGGCATGATATAGCCATAATATTCCAGAATTGCAATCATTAAATCCTTACACATTTGACCCCAGTCTCCGAAATCAATGATAAGATTTACCAGTAGCATTGAAAGTACGGAGCCATTTTGTGCGTCCCATGTCAAAACTCTTGTAAGCCACTCCGTGGAGGGTTGCAACCTGCGATAAATGCTCAGTCGACTAAATTTTCTTTCTTTCATGTGAAAGAATAGCCCCTTCGGCATTAGCAGGTTGATTTTGACCTACTTCCCCCGAAAAAGACAATCTTTCACGCGGTGCTTCGCGGTGCGAAAGTAGTGGCTTTAAACAATACTATTGTTTTAACTTTTGTATCACGTTTCGACAGTTCTCAGATATACATAAAAAATGTCACTGTCATAAGGTTTACAGTGACATTTATCGTTGATAGCTATGATGATCTTAAGTCAAGCTGACTTCAGTATAAATTCAATGCTTTAGGAATCCGTATTCGTAGACTTTGGGTTCAATCTTTGCGGCGAGAATTTTCAAATTTTCTCTTAGCTTACGAATCAATTCGGTGTATGTGGGGTCATCACTATCGGATTTCATCTGCACTTTGCCGTTTTTCATGGTCTTGGTTCCTTGAAAATGCAGCTTGATGTCGTAGAGCGACGCATCGGGATTGGAGCCGGGCTGGGAATGATAGTAGCGCCACAGCTCCCTGGCGGCATCAAAAACGGCTTGCGCCTCGGCGGAGAAAACAAGGGGACCATTGTCTTCACCGTCATCTGAAAACAGGTCCGCCTCTTTCTTCGGCCGTCCCTTTCCAGATATGAAATCTGTCATGAAATGGCTCTTGAAACAGTCCCGTGCACTGACTTCTTCTTCCGTAAACGGAATCCAATAATTAGTTCCTTTATTTGATCTTACTCTGTTTTGGCCATGAAAGAGGCTAAAAGTAAAACAATCATTGGCAAAATCCATATCTTCGGCCATTTTAGCTTCATTAGGACTGAGATACTGGTCTCTATCGTTCTGCCAAGTAGCTGGAATTGCGTGACGAACTGCTAAATACATACACATTTCCATAAGATTTGACTTCGTTATATTTGTATAGAAATGATTGTGTAAATCGTTAGGAGAAAGTTCTGATGCAATATATATTCCATTATTATTCTGAACATTCGTTCCATTCATGCGGAGGTATGCGATGGCTTTTTCTTTAGAGTAATATTTCCTCAGCCATATTATAACATTCTCATCGTTTGCATAGGAACTTTTACATGTTGTGCGTAAAAATATCCCTTCGGCATCATATATATCGCCCTCTTTTTCGGTGAATAATTCAGATTCATCTGTTTTCCAAATGAAAAAACCAATTGGAAACTGACCTTTGACGTTGTCAAAAGTATCGGCTGGAACTAAAAAAAATCGACCGAGCTTCGCTCGGAAGGAAGCGCGGAAATCGCGGAAATTCGGTGCTTGCAAATTTTTCAAAGTTGAAAAATTTGCAAGCACCGAAGAAGGGATTTCATGGTAAATTCTTATCAGAAATTGTGCGAAAATCTCACGACACGCAGACCCTATAATTGGTTTATATTTATCATACACGTAATTCTGGAAAGAAACGCCAGATTTGTTTTTTCCAGTCCCGGTCCGCTGTTTGCTGTTTCCTGCTTCGGCGTATGGCGGATTGATGTATATGACGAGCTTCTGGCGCAGTTCCTCATTGTCAATAATTTCTTTTAGCCGAGGTGGCAGGTTGTCAAAGGAGTCATTAAGGAAGTCGAATTGAAATACATGCTCATCAAGGAGATTGGCATTGCCGTTCTTGATGCGTTCTTTCATGACATCCACATCTGCCTTGTCAAGAGTTGAAGCCCAGATGTGGTATTTGTTTGTCAGCCCATTTAATAGATTTCCTGTCCCAGCGGCACAATCCCATATATAGTATTCGTCTTGCCAATCCTCTCCTAATTCATCCGCCAGATATTGTTGCGAAAGCTCAACCCATTTCTGTGGGGTGAAAAATGATCCCCTCCTCTCTCTTACGTCAGGAGGTACAAGCAAATCTCTTCGTTCTACGATATAATCCCAATAGTCGCGCTTCGGAGGACGGTTATATCGATTCCAAAATTGAGTATGGGCTTTTTGGTCATCGGTAAAGTTAGCAGTACTGGATGTGAACAGACCAAGATCGTTTCTTTTCCTGTCCAGCTCATAGTAGGTATCACGCAACAAAACGAATAGTTTTTCTTTCAACGATACGTTATGCTCGGAAAGTATGTCTGCAAGATAAAAATCCGCATCAATGATTCCAAGTTTTTTTGCCTTTTCCCAGTCGACACTGATGGTCGGTTTGACTTCGCGAAGCCATTTCTGATAGATGGCGACGAAATTGTTTTTGCTGATGCGAATTTTGGAAAGGTTTGATTTACCGACTATAAAATTATGCTTAATGAATTTATCAAGTTCCTTTTTATCTCGGTCATAGCTGAATGTCAGAATTTGTCGTGACAGTACGTCTTCCACTGTCTTGTGAATAAGGGCAAACTCTTTTGTAGTGTGATCTGATGGCGTAACATTCCAGTTGAAATCGTTCTGGTGAAAGATTTCCAAAAGATTATTATATGGGATGAAAGCAATCTTCTCGGCATCAAAAGCACCAAGGAAACGCGGAGGAAGATGGTGTTCAAAAGTATGAGCCTTGCCAATGGTGATTATCAGTTGTACAAATGATTCTTCAATGTTGGCTTTTATACCTTTCTTTGCCTCAGCCCAAAGTAAGTATTCTGTTTCAAATAATTGAGGGCCATCAGATGGGACAGCTACGCAAAAATCTACGTCGCCCAAAATTTGGGTCGTGTCATATGCAGAGAAAAAGTCATATGCAACTTTGTTCTTCAATTCTTCTTCTCGTATTTGATTTGAGTACGCCATAAGCAATCTGGATTTGCACACTTAACTATTCACAAATATATAGAGAATTTCTGAGGTATCAAAATGTTGCCAAGACCCTAAATAGACAATAGATATGTAAATTAGCATGAGCCTCTAATGACAGATGAATACTATGGTTATGTGACGGGGTGGGTGGTTTTGGGACTGTGGGGGAGGAGGTAGAGGAGGGTGATGGTGGCGCAGGTGAGGGCTTCGGCGCCGGGGATGGCGAGCCAGAGTCCGGGGATGCCGATGATGCGGGGGAGGAGGAGGAAGGAGGGGACGAGGAAGATGATGCCGCGCAGGAGGGTATAGAGGGTGGAGGCTCCGGCTCTCTCGATGCTCTGGTAGTAGCCGATGAAGGCGATGTTGACGGCGAAAAATGCGGCGCAGGTGGCGAAGTAGGGGAGTCCGTCGACGGCAAGTCCGTAGGCTGGCGAGCTGCTCTGTAAGAAGAGGCCGACTACGGTATGTGCTCCAATGATGAGCAGTCCAGTGATCAGGATGCCGCAGACTACGGCTGTCTGCAGGGATATCCGCAGAGCCTGCCGCACCCGTGCCGCCTGACGCGCTCCATAGTTGTAGCTGATGATGGGCTGTGCTGACTGTGCCACGGCATTGCTGATGGAGAAAACCACGGGGAAGAGGTAGCATGCTATGGCGTAGGCTGCCACGCCGTCCTCGCCGAGCAAGGAGATGAACATATAATTGCCCGTGAGCATCATGACGCCTATGGCAAGTTCGGTCAGCAGCGTTGCGAAGCCTATGCGCATCATGTAGCCTGTGTTGCGCAGGGTCAGCAGCAACGATGTCACCGATAGTTTCAGCCGATAGAAGCGCAGTCTGTAGGAGTAGCGGAGCAAATAGACCAGCACCATCACTGCCCCCGATGCGCAGGCTATAGATGTAGCCAAGGCGGCTCCCATGACACCCCAGCCCAAGGGGAATATCATGTACCAGTCAAGCACGATGTTGATGACGGCTGCGACCACCTGCACCGCCATGGCGTATTTAGGAGAACCGTCAAGGCGGATGAGCATCATGCCCACGCACTCTATAAACAGGAACAGCAAGCCCGGCAACAGCCACAGCATGTAGCTGACAGCATGGCTCTCAAGCAGAGGGCTGCATCCGAGGGCGTAGACTATCTGACGAGGGAAGCCTATACTTGTAGCACATATTATGCCGACCAACAGGAGTCCGACGATAAAGGCTTGTGTCATGATGATGCGGGCTGCCTTGACATTGCCCTCCGACAAGCGGATGCTCGTGACCACTGACGAGCCGATGCCGAGCATCAGCCCTATGCCAGTAGCCACCATGAATATCGGAGCTACGATATTGACGGCAGCGATGCCCTCAGCTCCTACGCCCTGACCGACGAAGATACCATCGATGAGCGTCAGCGCGGAGTTGGCGATCATCGCGATAAGCGTCGGGAAGAACATGGCACGGAACAGTTGTCCGATTTTCCCGTTTCTGAAGTCGAGACGGTCTCTGTCAAGATTTCTTTTATCAGTCATAATGTTTCCATCAGTCTAAGGGGAGGTTTGTATTTCATGTAGGGACATGCCACAATACTGTTTAAGATTGTTTCGTTTGTAAAGGCGCGGCATAGCCGCGGCGGGAGTAGTAGCCACATGCAAGCAAGTCGTCAGACTTGTGAAGCTTGTGGTCTAAAATAGCCCCATCATATGCCGGCGGCGTCAGCTGCCGGGGCTGATGCATGCGATTGCCCCGGCAGTTACACCGCCGGATTTCCATTACATCCGTTTTTCACAAGCTGCGCAAGCTGACAGCTTGCTTGCATGTGGCTACTACACCCCTCGCGGTTAACACCGCGAGCGTTATGTGAACAGCATTGGGACATGGTGTGAGTTTTAGAAGTTTTGCAACACCGTTGGATTCCGATTGCAAAGTTAGCAACAATAGGCATGATTATCATGGTGATAATGGAGCATGTTATGGTACAAATCAATCCTTTCGTTGGGTGCAGATAATGAAAAATCAGTATATTTGCCATTGATGATACACTCCACATATCCTGAGAATACGATAGGGCAAACTGACTGGAAGTTTGCCTCGGGGCGCCCTGTCAAGACGGCAGGATGCGTGCTGATGCTGTGTGTCGGCGGCATGGCGTCAGTCACGGTGGATATGCGTAGATATTCTTTCCGCCGAGGTGATCTGCTTGTGTTGACATCAGATATATTCATGCAGGTGCAGAGAGTGTCACGTAATTTCAGTGCGAGGTATATCTCTCTGTCTGACAGCATGATGGAACTGGCGTATATCAAACTGACCGACATGTCGCTATGGGTATGTCTGCATTTCTGCCCGGTGTTGCAGTTGTCAGCCGAGCAGTCAGGGATGGTGTCGGACTGGATGACGCAGCAAAGCTGGATATTTTCCAACATGGCTCAAGATGTCGCCGCACAGATGGTGGGAAGCAATGTCTATAATATGTTTTTAGCCATTGACAGCAAACTCAATGATAGCGGCATAAAGCACTCCATGGGTCATCCGAGTGGCATGCGTGCGATTGTCAACCGATTCTGGCTGCTTGTGGCGAAGCATTTTCCGAGACATCGCGATGTGAAATTTTATGCCGATGCGCTAAATATCACTCCTGAATATTTTTATAAGGTGTGTCGTCGGATCTATGGTGCATCTCCTAAACAGTTGATTGATCAGCAACTTGCGGTAGAAATAAAGACTTGCCTGGCTGATACGGATTTGAGCGTCAAAGAGATAGCGGAGCGTCTGTGTTTTGATGATGACTCGTATATGTGCCGTTTTTTCCGTCGCATGACTGGTATGTCGCCGTTGCAGTTTCGCAACGGGACGCAGACATGAGCGTATTATGTGTGATATATTTTATAACTGACATTGATATGATAGAACAGACCGAAATCACCTTGCGACCTATGCCGCGCGGCATACATCTCGTTACCGGGGAAATCATGCGGCAGCTCCCGCGGATACCCCATAAAGGACTGCTGCATCTGCTGATCAAACACACATCGGCGGCATTGGCTCTCAACGAGAATGCCGACCCTGATGTGCGCCACGATCTCGCGGCAGTTTTTGACCGCCTCGTCCCCGAAAACGCCCCATATTATCTCCACACCGATGAAGGTCCTGACGATATGCCATCCCACGTAAAATCCGTCATAGTAGGGTCTACTCTCACTCTCCCCATCACCGATGGGCGGCTCAATCTCGGCACATGGCAGGGCATCTATCTCTGCGAGTTCCGCAACTACGGCGGCTCGCGTCGCATCGTAGCCACCATCATCGGTGACTGAACAATATGTCATTAACAAACTTGCTGATGTAAATTGCGACGGCTGCCTCGCCAGACCTAATAGTCAGAGATAACCAGACACGTTGTAGGGACATGTCGCAATGCTGTTGATATGGGCGCAGAGATGGGGAATGGAGGGATTTCGCGGCAGAGCCGCGAAGGGAGTAGTAGCCACATGCAAGCAGACCGTCAGGTCTGCGCAGCTTGTGGTCGAATGCCATCCCACCATATTCCGGCGGCGTCAGCTGCCGGGGCTGATGCATGCGGTTGCCCCGGCAGCTACGCCGCCGGTTTTCCCTGCAATCCGTTTTCCACAAGCGGCACAGACCTGACGGTCTGCTTGCATGTGGCTACTACTCCCCTCGCGGTTAACACCGCGAGCCTTAATTCAACAGCATTGCGGCATTTCCCTGCAATTTTATTGCTGTTGGCATTACTCGCCGAAGAGGAAGGGGAGGGGTGCGGAATCCTTGAAGTGGCGCGATGCGTCGCCGGCATAGATTGTGCCGTCGGTAAGGGTGAGTTTCTTTATGTGACTTTCAGGGTAGAAATCAAGGTTTTTGAAATCTATCCAGAAAATGTCAGGGCTGAGGGTGGATTCGAAATAGTAGACGCGGTTTTTCTGATCAGACACGGTGCGCCATCGCGTGGATGCGATGTTGGGTTGGTCAGGTACGGAGATGCCGAGAGGCACAGATACATTGCGCATCACGCTGAATACTCCAGCCACAGCCTGACGATAATTTGTGGTCTGTGGCAGTGCGTCAATGTAGAACGAGGCGCGGACGAAGCGGTCTGATGCACGGTTGGTGCCTGGGAGCATCACCATGCCGCCTATCTGTCGCCAGTAGTCATTGAGCGTCTGCTGCTTGTCATATGTCGGCGAATTGGTCATCACCTGGCACTTGCGTCCGTGGTGGATGACGAGGTTGCCATTGAGATACTCGAATATGGCACTGTTGCCGGTGGCATCTGATATTGACAGATGCAAGGTTGATTTAGCTCCGTTGGGCAGGTCCGGGTCGTCAATGCGAAATGTTTCCTTGCTAAGCTCTGCGACAGCCTCATCCACTGTGGCGAAATTGTCAAGCACGTATTGCGTCCAGATGCTGAGTCCCATTACTGGTCGCGTGTCATCGGCGCGTTTATAATCCGATTCTGTAAGAAAAAGCAGATTAGCCACCAAGCCTTTCTCGTTCATGCCGTCACATACTCCGATGTCGTATCCGGCAGTAGCCACACTTCCATACTTTGATGTCCATGTGACCGAATTGTCCGTTTTGCCTCCGCGACGTTCGATACCGCGCGGAAAGAAATAGATATTGGACTGCGGATCCTCTTTCCAGTCCATCGTGCGACCCGTGACTACCATGTCCTCGGGTCCGAGATACACAGCCCTGGTGCAAGCCTCTCCTTGCACCCATGCGCCCAAAGTCCACACAATCACTGCAGCCCCCGCTGCTCTCATAAAATATTTTTTCATCATAGTAACGTTTGTAAAATTAATCTATAACATACAACATCCATCTCTTAATGATAGTTTTTGCCTGTGTATACTTGTGCCAATTGTAGAACTTTTAATCTGAAGCAATTGTATATATAATATACATTATGTATATTTGCCATGTCAAACTTTATATGAAATTTAAATATGGCAACAGCATTGAATATCAAACGCAAGAATATAGACCTCCCCGTAGAGACACTTCAGAAACTGTCGGTTATGGCGGTTGCGCAGGGGAAGAGCCTTAAGAAATACATTGAGGCGGTGCTTATCTCTAAGGCAGATTCTATCACTGTGGAGGTTTCAGAAAATCCTTCGCCGTCCGGCGATCCGTGGTTTGACGATCCTGAGAATATTGCATCGGTCAAGCGGGGGATGGCTCAGATGAAGGCTGGAGAGGGACGTGCTTTTTCCATGGAGGAGATTAAAGAGTTATTAGGCATATGACTTATGAGCTTATATTGATGCCAGAGGCACAACAGCATCTGATAGAATGGCGAAAGTCAGGGCAAAAGAAAAACATTGCCAAAATCACTAAATTATTGGATGAACTGCGAGAACACCCGACCACTGGAACTGGCAAAGTGGAGCAGCTCAAAGGCGACATGTCTGGACTGTGGAGCAGGAGGATTGATAAATCTTCGCGAATGCTTTACAGTATTGAGGAAGACAGAGTGATTGTCAATGTTATCTCGCTCCGAGGCCATTATGGCGATAAATGACCTCAAGGGTCTCAGATGACTTTATAAGTTTGGGTGAAAATGTGGAGAACATTTGCCCGAAAACATGCCGCAGCAAGCCAATCCGAGGTTGATAATTAACTTATTTTAATGAAGTAAAACCGCTGGAAATTTGCCGTAAAGGGCTTATTTCCAGCGGTTT
This sequence comes from Bacteroidales bacterium M7, assembly GCA_001689515.1. Taxonomy (GTDB): domain Bacteria; phylum Bacteroidota; class Bacteroidia; order Bacteroidales; family Muribaculaceae; genus Amulumruptor. The sequence goes on along the minus strand of LUJR01000038.1, from coordinate 36 downwards.
TATTTTGTGTGATCCGAGCGGGCTTTGTGAGAGTGG
>LUJR01000037.1 GCA_001689515.1 Bacteroidales bacterium M7 | reverse complement strand
TTAACAACCACTTTTTTACATTGACCCGGTGTTACCGTGATGCACGAACTCTCTGGCTCGTTTTTACATATCATGCGTGGGTCTCTGCGTTGCTCGTTCCTACTGAGATGGGCAATGCGAAGGCCTCCGGACGTGGGACGAGTGACGATACAGTTCCCACGCTTTTCTTTTGCCAATTTTTTGACATCCCTTGGGGAACGGGATGACTGATCATTATCTGTGAAAAACTTTTATCCTTTGGAAATCCCTCATGAAGCTTTTCGTACTATCAAGGGCACATGCAGCCAATACGGCGCATCGCCCCGTGAGATGGGATTTATAATCGGAGGGGGAGCTGCTGTGCCTGGCTATGAGGACCGCTACATGGTGTGGACTCCAAATGAATCACACGACCATTGGGACAACCGTCTGTCGGATGACGGCATGTATTTCATCGAGATCCATGTAGATGCTGACCGTATCTCTGCTCATATCGCTGACACTTGTAGCCGACCGGGTCTGCGACGCATAACCTATCTAAAGCGCCGGGGCAGCGACCGATTTGAATTCGTAGGCGTATTCCAGCCCGAACCCTCCCTGTCGCGCATAGCCCGCATGATGATATACCGTCTTGTAGAGACCCATCTGCCGGTTTTGCCAGTTGTGCCATGAGCCTCATGTTTTGTCAGACTAACTATTAACCTTATTGTTTTTACCTTATGAAAAAGATTTTGCTACTTGTCATGACGGTGACGCTTATGTCCGTCATGTCTCCGCTACTCGCGGGAAAATCCACTGTTTTCGAGATGAATGGTATGCACGGCGTGCTTAATAATGGAGATACCATCATCCAGCCAGTATATGATAAAATCCTCAAGCTTGCTATAGTATCCTGGGGTGATACTGTTGGTTTTTATTTCCAGACCTACAAGGATGGCAAGACGGGGTTGTATATAGGCAAATCTGCAGTCATGCCATGTGAATTTGATTCTGTAGCCGATATAAAACGAGAGGTCTACGAGCATAATGGTTCATGGTATTTCAGATATTTCACGGCTATAGTGGAAAAGGGTGACCTCAAAGGTTTTTTTGATGTGCTCAACTCCAAGGCGATTACACCATGTAAGTTTTCAAAAATCGTAAGCCAGTATTCTACCTGGTACGCGTATCTGCCAGATGGCAGGTGGGGGCTTTATTCTCATGGAGGCTCTTTGCTTGTGCCTGTAGGAGCTGCTGATGCTCTTCGGGGCGGACCTTACCACAGTGATTTATATATTGTGGAGAAAAATGGCAAGTATGGTGCTTATCATAAAGGTAAACTCATCATACCTGTAATCCATAGCCGCTATGAAGGGGTGAACGATAACTACAATCCCCAAAAGATTTTTTTCGAGCAGAGCAATCGAGATAATACGGGTAAGACTCACTATATATACTCTATTTCGGGTCGTCTGATAGCAAAAAAATTCTTTTACAATGACCAGAGACGAGCTCTTAATGCGTGGTGGACACGATATGCTCAGTGATTTGGCAAGCCACTAAAGATGTATATCTGAACTATAATCAAAGCAACCAATCTATATAATCTAAATTAACCAATCTCTGATTATGAAAATTTTCAATTGTAAGGTTTTAGCCGTCATGTGTTGTGCCATGGGGCTGTGTCTGGCTTCGTGTGGCGATGATAATGATGAGCCTGCTGCAGGACCGATAAATCCGGCTCCTGTACCTGGCGGTGTTGTGTCAGTCAATCCTTCGGATGTGTTTGTCGCAGGTATACCGTCAAAAGTCGGCAGTATGTCGGTGGTTTGCGGGGCTGACGGTCTTGTGCAGTCGATAAGTGATGAGGATGTCACAGTGACGTTCTCATATCCCGGAGTGAGTCGTGCCGATTCCTATGATGTGGTGATGAATGTCAATGACGGCGGAGAGACTGGTGCCGATGTCTTCAGCATGCTGCTTAATGAGGCTGGTTTCGTCCGATATTGTCATCAGCTCAAAGGTGATGGCACGGTAGATGAATGGTGGTTTGACTACAATGCTTCTGGTCTGCTCGTCAAGATGAAACGCACCGAGGGTGATAATGAGGTCACGGATATAGTCTATGACGGTGGTAACATCGTCAAGGTGACCATGCGTTCTGACGACCCTGATGACGGTGGTGCGCATCTTATAGGCTATGGAGCTGCACCTATCAACAATAAGGGATGCCTGATGCTCTTTGATGAGACTTTCGGCATTGACATGGACGAGATGGAATATGCCTATTTCGCAGGTCTGCTTGGAAAAGCGACCCGAAATCTCCCAACCGAAAGAACGGAGGATGACGGTGACAGCCATACCTATGAGTGGACGCTCAACGGAGCAGGCTTACCTATCAAACTCGTCAGCACTGACTTCCGTGACGGCGATGCTGAGGAGCAGACTATGACATTTGAGTGGTAAGCCCATTTGCGGTATTGATTACCATGTAGGGACATGCCTTCGGCATGTATAATTGCATCAGCATTTTGGTGATTATACATGCCGAAGGCATGTCCCTACAAAGTTATTGGGGTGGATCAGAGGGTTATGAGTTCGTCGGGGAGGAAGTCGCGGGGGGCTTTTTTGCCGATGACGGTGTCCCAAAGCATGGGGGAGATGCCGTTGCCTGGACGCTTGACTGTGAGGTTTTCTTCTGTCAGGAGTTCGCCTTTGGCTATCGTGCGGGCGGCTATGATGCTTTTGCGTGCTACTTCGATGTTGGGACGCTCCGCATCTGTCACTAACTTTTCGCCTGAGCCGAGGGCTTTCTCGATATTGCGGATGGCAGTCACCATGGCAGTCAGCTCTGCCGGCTCTAATGATGCCCGGTGGTCAGGACCGGGGAGTGTCTTGTCAAGGGTGAAATGTTTCTCAATGACCTTGGCTCCTATGGCGGTGGCTGCGATAGGCACTTCGATGCCACAAGTATGGTCGCTGTAACCGACTGCCCCGCATCCGATGCTTTTGAGAGCATCCATAGCTTTCAGGTTCACAGCTTCCATAGGCGTAGGATACTGGGTGGTGCAATGCAGCAGTATGATGTCGCGGCGCGGTATGCCGCCATCTTCAAGCACCGCCACGGCTGCCTCCACCTCGTCAAGCGTTGACATGCCTGTCGACAGGATTACCTTGCCTCCTTTGGCTGCGATTTTACGCAGATAGGGGAGGTTGGTAATTTCGCCCGACGGGATTTTCCAGTAATCCATGCCGAGGTCGGCAAGGCAGTCAATAGATACCAGGTCAAAGGGGGTAGACATGAATCCTATGCCCACTTCATCGCAGAGCTGACGCAGACCTGCATAGTCGCTCAGTGGAAGATGGATGGCGCGGCACATCTCGAGTTGGCTCTGCTCGCTCCCGGTGGTCTCCTTCTGATACTCTGCTTTGGGAGCGAAGGTGGATATGACCAGCTCAGGCACTGCGGTCTGGAATTTCACATAGTCGGCTCCAGCCTCTTTGGCTGCATAGACCATCTTGCGAGCCAGATTGAGGTCTCCGTTGTGGTTGACACCTGCCTCGGCTATTATTATGACGTGGTTACTGTCGTCAGTTGTTTTCATCATTGACTAAAATTCCTTTTCTGAATGTGACTTCCTGCATGTAGCGAGTGATTTCCACGTCTGCATCCCATGAGGCTGGTTGTGGTTTCTGTCCGGAGGCTTCCTGTAATATCATCTTGGGTATGTCAGCCCCGGCATGCACGGCGCAGACGGCGCCGCCTCCTAATCGTGGGTTGATTTCCATGAGCATCAGCCGTCCGTCATGCTTGTCGCGGATCATCTGTATGGTGACTGCTCCGCGGAGTCCGAGAGTTCGTAGAGTCTTGATTGCCAGGTTTTCCGTTTCGGCATCGTGAAAAGTGACGGTGCGCGATGCCTCGCCTCCGATTACTTCAAGCCTTCGGCGAGTCACGGCAGCCAGCACCTCGCCGTCGATGGTGGACACATAGCAGTCCACCGATATTTCTTCGCGGTCATCTATCCGTTCCTGTATCAAATAGCTGTCTATGGGCATAGGCAGATGCGCCAAGTCATCGGCAGTGTCAATCATCTCTATCCCTTTTGATGCCGAACCGTTACGAGGTTTGGCTATCAGGGGCATCGTGATGTCTCCGCCACTGTAGGTGGCAGGTATTGGTAGCCCCGCAGCTTCAAAAAGTGATGCACAGATACACTTGTCAAACATATCCTCTGCCTTGGACTTGTCGCCCACTGGCACGAATACCGCCCCGGGGAAAGCGTCACGATAAGCTGCAGCGACGCTCACTGCAGGGTCGACAAACGGGATGATGACATTGATGCCATATCGAGTCACTGTCTGATGCAGATGGTCAAGTATCTCGGGGTCATTAAACCGCTTGCCTATGATTACTTCTCCGCATGCGGCGATAGGTACCGTCTTTGACAGTTCGTAGCTGAATATTTCAGCCTCCGCGCCAAGCTGACTGGCTGCCTGCTGGAACATGCGGGCGATGGAGACACGTTTCGCGCCTCCCAGCATCAGTATGCGGTATCCGTCAGACATTGTATATGTTGCTTTTGTATTTTGCCAGGTTTGCCGGGTCGCGGAACCAATCGATTGTTTTTCGCAGTCCGTCCTCCAGGCTGTGTGCCGGTCGCCAGTCGGTGAGCGATGTTATGAGCGTGTTGTCTCCGCACAGACGGAACACCTCGCTTTTCGAAGGTCTCAACCGCTGCGGGTCGGTTACAAACGACACATCGGCATTCATCAGACGCGCTATGGTCTCTAAGGTCTCTTTCATGGTGACCTCTGTACCGGTGGCTATGTTGATTTCGCGTCCTTCTATCCCCGGTGCTTCCGCGAGAGCGATGAATCCGGCAGCCGTATCAGCCACATAGTTGAAGTCGCGGGTAGGGGCGAGGTCTCCGACCTTTATTTCACGCGCTCCGTTGGCTATCTGCGTGATGATTGTGGGGATGATGGCACGGGCGCTCTGCCGCGGACCGTAAGTGTTGAACGGTCGGGCTATCACCACGGGCAGATCAAAAGCGTTGTAGAAACTCTTGGCAAGTGCATCGGCTCCGATTTTGGTGGCGGAGTAGGGAGACTGCGGCTGCCGGGGGTGTTTCTCGTCAATTGGTACATACTGTGCTGTGCCGTAGACTTCGCTGGTTGATGTCACCACGATGCGGTCGGCGCCTTCGTCACGTGCTGCCTGTAGCATGTTGAGAGTACCTTTGATGTTGGTGTCTACATAGCTGTCAGGTGCCACGTAGCTGTAGGGTATGGCGATGAGTGCTGCGAGGTGAAACACGGTGCCTGTCCCACGGGTGATGTAGCGGCAGAAGTCGGGGTCTCTTACATCGCCGCAAACGACTTCCAGCCGGTCATCGTGTATGTCCTCGAGCCATCCCCATGAGTTAAATGAGTTGTACTGGGCGAGAGCCCTGACCCGCAGTCCTTTATCAAGAAGTGCCTGCGCCAGATGTGAGCCGATGAATCCGTCGGCTCCGGTCACAAGCACAGGTTTGTTAGCGTCTATCATAATGGAATAATAAGTTACTGTTGCAAAATTACCAAATTATTTTCAAACCGGCTCTGCGCCTATGCCGGGGAGGTCAGGCCGCAGAGTGACTTTGCCGTCCACGATTTTCATGCCCGAGAAGCAGTCGTTGGCTATGAGCAGATTGCCGTCAAGGTCAGCCCAGTCAGCCATGGGCGCGAGCTGAGACGCAGCCGATATGGCGCATGAGGTTTCGGTCATGCAGCCGAGCATCACCTTCATGCCCATGCCTCGGGCGAGTACTGCCATCTTGTAAGCGTCATGGAGTCCCCCGCATTTCATCAGCTTGATGTTAATGGCATCATACACGCCGTGGCAGCGTGGCACGTCGGCAAGTCCCTGCATGAACTCGTCTGCCACCATAGGCAGCGGTGAACGTTCGCGCAGCCATGCCGTCTCGTCGATCATCTCCTTGGGCATCGGTTGCTCCACGAAGAGGCATCCCTGTTCTTTGAGCCAGTGGCACATGTCAAGAGCCTTGTGCTTGTCGTCCCAGCCCTGGTTGACATCCACGCATATCGGTCGGTCGGTCATGCTGCGTATGACTTCTATGGTTTCACGGTCGCGGTCAAGTCCCATCTTCACTTTAAGTACCTTATATGGGGCTGCTTCCTCCACCTTGACGCGCACTATGTCAGGTGTGTCAATGCCGATGGTGTATGACGTGTTGGGTGCAAGTGAGGGGTTCAGTCCCCATATGCGGTGCCAAGGTTTGCCCATTATCTTGCCGAGGAGATCATGGAGGGCGATGTCGACCGCAGCCTTGGCAGCGTTGTTGTCAGGGGCGATGCTATCCATGTAATCATGTATCTCGTCTATCCGGAAAGGATCATCAAACTGGCTCAGGTCAAGCAGTGAAAGAAACCGTGTCACGCTCTCCACGCTCTCGCCGAGATAGGGAGGCATTGAAGCCTCGCCATAGCCGGTGATGCCGTCAAAGGTCAGAGCAGTCAGCACATCCGGAGTCGTGGTGCGTGAATATTTGGCAAGGTTAAATGAGTGCTTGAGTTTCAGCTCATAGGGCTTGAATGACAGTTGCAACCCTTTGCCTGCATGCTTGGGTTTGGGAGGCTGGTCATCTGCCCATAACTTTGTCGGGAGGCTAAGAGCCATACCGGCAAGAGCCATGTTGCGCAAAAAATGTCTGCGGTCCATATTGTGTATATGATGAGGTTCGCTGATTGGCGTGAAGATAGTTTACTATAGTCACGAAGTTACGAAAAATGAGTGTTAAAACAGCTCTGTAGACATACGAGAGGAGGTTAAAATAAATAATTAATATAAATTAACTATTGAATACAAATTTTCAATGCGCTGTTACATCATTGATGTATAGCGTTTTAGATGTATGCATGGCGGATGTGGCTTAAAAAGGTTGTTATTAAACATATTAAAAAGCTTGCACAAGGCATCTGAAAGGGTGTACCTTTGTATAACAAACCTAAAACAATCTTTTTTACCTTAGAAATTGTACCTATTGGAAACCTATAAAAAGAGGCTGCGAGATGCAGCCTCTTTTTATTTTGTGCGTAACTGCCGCATATCGATAAGAAATGGATCAATCTTAATCGATTATGTCAGTTTAAAATTGTAGGGACATGCCGTGGCATGTCCGCCTATTAGATATGGTATTTGCATATGTCGTATGAAGCGGACATGCCACGGCATGTCCCTACAACTATGGGATGCTTAAACATGTCAGGGGGCGCATCCATCGGATGCGCCCCCTGCTATATTGGATCGCCTGTTTTCCTTAAGGGATGAGGTTGTAACGGCGGAATACTTTCTGTATCTTTTCCAGGGCGGTCTGCACCTGTTCCTTGGTGTGGGTGCCCATGAGGCTGAAGCGGATGAGGGTGTCGTGGGGTGCTACTGCCGGTGACACTACGGGGTTGACAAACACGCCTTCGTCGAAGAGATCGCGGGTGATGGTGAATGTCAGGTTGTTGTCGCGGATGTAGAGGGGGATGATAGGGGTGGAAGTGTTGCCTATCTCGCATCCCATGTTGCGGAATCCCTCGAGTGCGAAGTTGGTGTTTTCCCACAGCTGCTCCTGACGCTCAGGCTCGGTCTCCATGATTTCCAGAGCCTTGAGGGCTGCTGCTGTGGATGCCGGGGTGATGCTTGCGGTGAATATGTAGCTGCGTGAGTGGTGACGGAGGAAGTTGGTGATCTCCTTGTCTGTAGCAATGAATCCTCCGAGCGATGCGAATGACTTGGAGAATGTTCCCATGATGAGGTCTACATCGTCCTGTACGCCAAAATGGTGGCACACTCCGCGACCGCCCTTGCCGAACACTCCGATGCCATGGGCCTCGTCGACCATCACGCTCGCGTCATACTTCTTGGCGAGACGGACGATTTCGGGTACGTTGGCTACATCACCTTCCATGGAGAAGACTCCGTCGGTGACGATTAGCTTTACCTTGTCAGGTTCGCACTTCTGTAGCTGCTTTTCAAGCGACTCCATGTCGTTGTGTTTGTATTTTAGCGACTGGCTGAACGACAGGCGTCTGCCCTCGATGATGGATGCATGATCCTGTTCGTCCCAGAGGATATAGTCTTCGCGACCGGTGAGGGCGGATACCACGCCAAGATTCACACCGAATCCGGTGCTGTATATCATGACGTCCTCTTTGCCGATGTATTCGGCTATACGCGCTTCGAGTTGCTTATGCAGGTCAAGCGTGCCGTTGAGAAACGGTGAGCCTGCGCAGCCTGTGCCGTATTTTTTTGTAGCCTCGATGGCTGCCTCTTTGATGCGGGGGTCGTTGACAAGACCTGTGTAGCAGTTTGATCCGAACATCAGCACCTTGCGGCCGTTGATTATGACTTCAGGATCCTGCTCACTCGAAATGGCACGGAAATAAGGGTAAATGCCTGCTGCTTTAGCTTCTTGTGGGGCTGTGTAGCGTGCAAGCTTAGCCTGTAGTAGCTTCATATGGGGATGAATTGTAATTAGGCTGCAAATTTACGCAATTTTTCTCATTTATTGTCCTGCTGGACTTGTTTTTTAACGGATTGTTTTGCGATTTTATATTTATAATTAAGGTGTGGCAAATGAGTCTGCGGAGACTGTGTCATATTGCACGGATTGGGTGAGATTTTTTTCATAAAAAGTTTGCATGTTTGTTGAGTTATTGATTACTTTGCGTCAAATATCGTTGACGAGGTGCTTGTGAGGCTGTTTTTGACCTCATGTGCTTTGGTTGACGACAACTCATGAAAACATAAACAACAACTATAACATACGTAATTAAACAATGATTTTTACATTCCGCATAGTCTCTGATGAGGTGGATAATTTCAAGCGTGAGATCAAGATTGATGCTGACAACACTTTTCTTGACCTCCGTAATGCCATCTGCGATAGTGTCGGCTACGATAAGAATCAGATGAGTTCTTTTTTCCTCTGCGAGGACGGATGGGAAAAGAGCAAGGAGATAACACTCGAGGATATGGGCTCCGACAGCTCGGAGGAGGTCTATATCATGGACGAGTGTCCCCTGAGTGATTTCATAGAGGATGAAGGGCAGCGTCTTATATTTGTATTTGACTATATGACTGACCGCTCGTTTTTCATGGAGATGAAGAAGAGCGAGCCTGGCAAGCACCTCAGCGAGCCTTACTGCTCTATATCTATGGGCAAGGCTCCGGCGCAGTTTGTAGATCTTGACGAATTTGATGCCAAGTCTGATGCCAAAGCAGCAGCCAAAGCCGCCCAGATCGCCGATGACGACATGGATGCCGACTTCTACGGTTCGGAGGATTATAATGACGACGAGTTCTCTCTTGACAACTTTGACGAGATGAGCCTTGACGAATAATCTCCCTGTGGTTAAGATATAAGCAAGGCGGATGTTGCTACAGACAACGTCCGCCTTGCTTTTTCATTATATTGTGGCGATTGCCTCAGGTTTGTCGTTGTGGTAACGGAGATAGACATTGCGGCTTGCGCGTGACAGCATCCATGATGTCAGGGCGAGCATGTGGCAGATTGCCGGGGTTGCTTTATATAAGTTGCTTTATATAATATGTGATTCATGCGGTGCAGGGTTTTCGCGCGTTGCATTGCGGCAGACTTGCGGATGAATGCTCCCAGATAGCATAGGCGGTTTCCTACCATGTCTATGGCTTCTTTGACCTCGCGAAAAAAATCTATGGCGACTGACAAGATTGTGCATGCGCCCGTGACGAGCCATTGTAAGATGCGGAGGGAGATTACGAGGACGGCTGCGGCGATGAGCAGACTGGCGGCAAGGATGAGGATGGTTTTCATATCTGTATAAGTTTTAGGTTTGTTTAGTCGTTCAGGTCGGGATGTCCCGATTACACTTGCAAATTTCCGTAATAGGATGTGCAATTATCAAGCACAGTTGTGTTAATGAAATACAACAAGGAGCGACATTTCACAATGTCGCTCCTTGTTGTGCCGTATCAACGACGGCTAAGAGTTTTTATCTAAAAACACATCTTTCTTACCAATTCTTATTTCTTGCATTAACCTAAAAACATCAGTTTTTATAGATGAGAATGTATGTCTTTGTTGTTGAAAATGCAAAGTTACTACAAAAAAGTGAAA
>LUJR01000036.1 GCA_001689515.1 Bacteroidales bacterium M7 | reverse complement strand
TAACAACCACTTTTTTACATTGACCCGTTATATCTCAATTACCGCGTCTGGTTTGAATGATAGATGCTCGCCATGAGAAACATATCCCAACTGATTGCTCAAACAACGGGTAGACCCTATCGTTTTGTTTATGTTTCGGTGAGAGTGACCGTAAATCCAATATTCTATCCGGCTGTTGGCGATCATGTTGCCAAGTTCTACGGTAAATGCACCGTTGATGGGACTTCCTTTGAATTCTTCAGACATCAGTTCAAATGACGGTACATGATGGGTGGCGACAATTATATGCCGTGCTTCGCTGGACATAAGTGAATTTTCAATGAAATTTCTGCATTTGCGGTGCTCATCGTTAAACCGCTTCCATGTCAGACGGTATGCACCGTTTCTTATCCGATGAAAATCACTGACACCACGCTCTGTAAAATATCCGTTTGACGGATGTATCTCACTCCATAGCGTCGTAGCAATCAAATCGGTGTCTTTGTCAAGAGCAATTACTGTATTATAGACATACTCGATATTTTTGCGGATTTCAAGTCGCAACCATCGTGCAACTCGTTTATGTCAAACGAATTGTACAACTCATGGTTTCCCGGAATAACAATCACGCGGTCATAGTTTCCGCTTGCCCAATCCCAAAACGGATGTTTGATGTAATTATCATCACCAATATAACCGATATCTCCGGCAAGGATCAGTATGTCGCCCACCGGAATTAGCGGATTATTGCGTAGGTAAACGGAATTTGCCCCAAATTCAAGGTGCAAATCAGAGGCATACTGTATTTTCATTGTATTTTTCCTTTGGCAAAATGATTAAGAATATCAAGGATGTATTCAGCTCTTTCGTAATCGCCGTATGGTAGCGCACATTAAATTTCTTCCCTGATATTTTGTCGTTCAAGCGTCTGCGCAGCCCAATCGGAAAGATAAGATGTCAATGTCAAATCTGTTTCATTGTCGAACAAATCCATAATCCGCTTACAATTATTGAGGACATAGATCAAATCCTCAAAGTCATGAGAAAAACGGAGGTCATTACCGCCACGGCCTTTTATCGCTTCAATCTTGGTGGCGATATAGTATAGGGTCGGAAATATGTAGATAGTAGTTCCGTCAGATAACAGCACCTCTTTGCGGTGTGCAAACGCCGGTCGATACCATTTGTTGGTAAAGCCCAACACACTCTTGTCATCTGGCATTATATCCACTGTTTCGCCCTTGTAAGTCCATCGGCAGATTGGGGCACCGGGAGTAGTATCGTTGGCAAATCCGCGACTGCGTATCATTTCTTCAAGTTCATACAGTCCACGATATGTAGTCAGTTCTATCACGCAATCCACATCTTCAGTCATGCGAACTTCGGTCGCGGCTGGATTATCTGCATATAGTTCAGCCACCGACCCTCCGACAAAAGCAACCTGACGGTTCAGTTCTCCCAAACCATCGGCAATTATCTTCAATCTTTCAAGATTACTTGACATCATAGCCTGCCAGTATATTTTTAAGTTCAACCTTTGCAATCTCCACCTCACGCACTCGCCCGATTCTTAGAGTGTCGGCAATCGCCAAGAGATTATATAACATTGAATCATTAGCGACAGCCGTCGGAACGGTCTTATACAACGGAATTATAGCGGCTCCGCGCATATTGCCTTTTGCATCCGGCCAAACATATTGTTCACTACCCGATACAATCCTGTCTTTCATCGGGGCTGCGGAGATGGCAGTGGGAACACCGCGAACTACGCTTTGAGGCTGCACCGGAAACACATATTTAAGACCATGCACAAGAAATTCCTCCAGAGCAAGAATATTCACACGCTGTTTGGCGTTATCCACCAACCGTGCCATGCGACATCGTTCAAGCGCCTCGGAAACCTCCGAAGCACTTATGCCAAGCTCTTTCGCAATCTGGCCGTTCAGCAGATTTCGCCCCTTGTCAGTAATCTTTTTGAGTAATATTACTATGTCTTGCGGTCGCATACCATTATGATTTTTAGTCATATCCAAATCAAATTTGCAATTCGCGAATTGCAAATTTAGCAAATATCCGTATCTATCCAAATAAAAAATCTTCCAGCCTCGAAATTTCACAATAATAAAGCCATAACGCAAATTACACCACTTAAACAATAATAATGTATATTTGTATCAATCGGTATGGGATTGAGAACTATCAACGGTCAAAGGCTGAATAGAGCCGATAAAAATCATGACAAAGGTAGGCTATGCACAGATGATAGACTTGGAAGATATAAGTCGCGTCCGATATTATTTGTTTTGATGTAATAATTTGTAAATTTGCACTCCGAAAAAACGGATGGTACCGTTTAGCTTATTATATGGGGCAGCTGCCGCGAAGGCAGTGAATTGGGGCGTATGGATTATCCAATAGCTCTTTTGCCGGAAAATACATTATTGCTCAGATCGCATTTGTCACTTTATTTATAATCAAATCAACAACTGAAGATTAACTCAACAGTCATGAACACTCATCACTTGAAAGGGCTAATTTTCTCCATGCTGGCTTGTGCTGCCTATTCTACGTCTGCGCATGCAGACACTGTGTCTGCCGATGAAGCCAAGCAGTTAGCTGCTGATTTCTTAGGATCAAGCAGACAGGAGATAGCCGCTTCGGTAGAGACCCTTGAGCTGGTTTATACCAAGGGATCGTCTACAAAACCGCTTTATTACGTTTTTAATGTCAATCCGGGCAACGGCTATATCATTATGTCTGCCGATGACTGCACAGCTCCAGTGCTTGCCTACTCGCTCGAGAGCGATTACAATCCTTCTGCTATGCCTCCTGCTATGCAGTGGTTGCTGCGTGGTTATGAAAACGAAATCAAAGCTGCCCCCAGCATTCAGAAACCGATGACCAAGGAGTCCAGACGCAAACTGGTGCGCCGCAAGGCTTCTGCGCCATCACAGCGCATCTACCTGCCAACTCCGGAGTGGAGCCAGGAGTCGCCTTTCAACAGCAAGATACCAGGTAATCCTCTGGCAGGATGCGTGGGTACATCGATGGCTATGATTATGAAGTATCATAATTTCCCCGAGCGCGGCACCGGAAGCTACAATAATGTGAGCTTTGATGTTGCCTATGACTGGGCTAACATGCGCATGGATAATTATCGTTCAGGTTACACGCAGGCTGAAGCTGACGCGGTGGGCACGCTCGTGTATCATGCGGCAGCCAGCATAGGCACGCAGTTTGGCTACTCGGGTTCGAGTGCCTACGAGATGAAGGTGCCGGCAGCTCTTGTAAGCTATTTCGGATATGATCCAGGTGTGTCCTATAAGAAGCGATCGGAAACGAGGACCCAAGCCGAATTTGACCTCATTGTGGAGAATGAGATCAAGGCTGGCCGTCCGGTACTCTATTGCGGACAGGATGTCACTATGGGACATGCGTTTGTGGTGGACGGCTATGATCCTATGAGCCAGATGATACATGTCAATTGGGGCTGGGGCGGACACTCGGGCAACACCAATGGCGGATGGTATGCGAGCACGGCTCTTAACCCGACCGTTAGCCAGTCACACAGCTTCAATAACCTGACTACCATCATCTACAACATCAAGCCTGGCAGCGGCAACAATGCTGCATGGTCGCAGATACACATCACGGCTGACGGTCAGCAGGTGGGTATGCACTCTGATCTGATGGGCGATCTTGAGCCTGGCAAGGCATTCACGGTGCGTGTCGGTAATCTTAAAAATGTAAGTTTTGACAATTTCAGCGGCAAGATCACTGTAGCTCTTTTCGGGGCTGACGGTTCTTTTAAATCCGTTCTGAGCAAAATCGACGGTTTCTCTCTCGGAGGCATGGCCATATTCAGTCGTGCGTATGCCGATTTCCGCTGCGAGCTTCCCGAAGGGATAAATGTAGACGAAGGGGATATGATACGCATGGCTACGAGTACTGACGGCGGAACCTCATGGCTTCCGGTGGCAGGTGAACTACTCACTACCAACGAACTGCCTGCCAAGGGTGCCGTCCCTGACTATTTCGCTATAGTCAACAATACTCCGGCAGGTGCTACTTTCACTGGCGATAACCGAGTGATACGTGGCTGGAATTATGCGTTCAAGGTGGTGCCAAACAATCCTTCGCGGGATCTGGTTACGGTCAAATCCAACGGCTATGTACTTACTCCTGATGCAAACTATAACTATGCTATCAACAATGTGCTTTGTGACCAGCAGATTACGGTATACGTGCAGAATGCAGCCGATGTGGTTGCAAAGCGTAGTGTATGGGTCGGCGAGCCAGGCACTCTTGAGTCTATCCTCTCAGGAGCGGATGCGACCACTGTCAAGGAGCTGACGCTCTTTGGCACGATTGATGCCCGCGATTTCGCTTTCATGCGCAGTGGCATGAAGCTGACGCGCCTTGATATGTCGTCGGTGCGTATCGTGGCTAATGGAGCCAATCAGGCTAATGCCATACCCCGAGAGGCATTCCGCGGACTGTGGAGTCTCAAGGAGGTGATATTACCCAATTCGGTCAACAGGCTGAACAACGGGGCTTTCCGTTCATGCGGTATTACACGTATCGTTATACCGGCAAGTGTCAGCACATATGAATACAATGTGTTTAACGGCTGCTCTGGACTGCGTGAGGTGTGGGTGCAGAATCCCACTCCGGTATTTGTCAACTGGTGTGTATTCTACGGATGCCCTAAGAACCGCACCGTCTATTGCCCCAATGATGATTCAAAGGCTAAATACATGGCTGACAAATGGTGGCATGATCCTGAACTTGACACTGATGTGGTATATGAGTCGGGCAGCGGCATGTATCCAGTGGCTACAGACTGTGCGTTTGCCGTGATGGAGGACGATGCTGTCAGATATACTTCAGATACAGAATCAGGCAGATATGCTCCGGGCACAAAGGTAACATTCAAGGCTGAATATATCCCGGCTGATGACAACCGCATGGAGGTCTATGCAAACGCCACACTGCTGACCCCTGATGCCGAGGGCAACTATACAACAACTGTCAACGGCAATACTATCGTTCACTTTGATGTGGTGAGACCTCAGGAAGCAAAGGAAGGCTCATCGGCATGGGTGCTGACAGATGACGGAGGTACGGTAGGACTGCTTACTGACGCGGTAAATGTGATTCCCGGTGTTCCGTTCACTATTCGTGCCAATTCGTTCCAGGTAAAGGAACTCGCATTCTGGGCGGCTGTGCTTACCACTGCCGATGGCAAGATAAAGGAATTCATCTCGCCGATAGGCAACTGGAGCAGTGGTGCCGGTCGCGGTTTCAAGATGAATATTAACTGCTGTGTCAACGATGCCGTCGTACGGGAGGGTAACCTCATACGTCTGGCGACCTCTTACAATAAGACAGACTGGTCACTTGTGGGTGGCAGCAATGCCGAGGTTGTGACAGCCCTTCCGGCTCTTAACAATCAGACACCAGTCTATAACTTTACCGTGACAGAGGATATCGAGAAGATTGCAAATCTCTCCGGAGTGGTGTCAAGTGCTGTCCGTGGCCGTGACCTTACATTCAAGATTACCCCCAAAAAGGCTGGCGACTTGATAGATATGAATGTCAATGGCGTATCTGTAGCCAAAGGCACCGGTGTGGTCAATTACAGCTTCATCGCAAAGGAAGACCTGGATTTTGATATAAGAGTCTATACGCCCGCCATCATTGATGAGGTGGTTTATGATCTTACCGGCGGTGAAAGACTTGCGTATGCCAGCAGTTCCGATTTCAGAAATAATTACAAAGGGACGGAGTTTACAAACTATTACGATTTTAAAAACGCACGTGAGGCAAGCGTCAAGCCGAAGGTCAAAGTCATCGGAAACATTGACAGGACGGACTTCCTGGGATTTTTCCAGGAGCTGAAAGTGCGGCAGAAAATCAAGGTGCTGGATCTCTCGGAGGCTAATATTGTCGCAGACCGTACAAGTCCGAGCTCTTATAAAGCCAATGAATTCCCGGCTAATGCTTTCTGGCCATCAAGCGGCATAGGTACAGGTTATGTGGCTTTGGAAGAAATCCAGTTGCCCAGAGGCGTAGTGAAAATAGCCGCAAGCGCTTTTGCCCAGTGTGACAGGATGAGGGAGCTGGAGCTGCCAGTCAATCTTCAGAATTTCAGCGAGGGCGGAGGTCTCGACTATAACTGTTTCAGCGGTTGCACAGCATTGACTACACTTTATGTGCCTTGTAAGCCTGACGGCAGCAACCGTGTACACCATTTTGTCCAGAACCAGTAGCTTGGTGACAATACTCTCGGTCTGACAGATCCCACAAAAGTAACTGTGGTGGTCAATCCTGAATATCTGTCGGTCTATAAGAAAGCTTCATGGGATACATATGGATATCGTAACAGTTGGGTGAAATTCGGCTTTAACATTGTCGGCGAGTATCCTGTATATGGCATCAATTATGAGACAGACAAATGTTTTGTTACTGACAGGAATCTTGATCTGTCGAAGGTGGCGTCATTCCTTGGGGACAATGTCGCCAAAGAGAGTCTGACGGTATCCGGTAAGCTGTTCGTTGCAGCCAAAAGCAATGTTACTACTAACCGTCCGGCTGGAGTTGACGCTTACGGGGCGGCAAGCAAGGTCAAGATATATGACAACGGCGTGCTGGTACCTGACGATGCTGTGGGGGCTGACGGGTCGCTGTCACTGACCTATTTTAATCCCAACCGGCATCCTGATAAGAGCGGAGACCACAAGATAGAGGTCGCATATCTGTTTGATCTGCACTTTAATTGCGCCTCGGCAGAGCTATCGGTTGTGCCTGAAATCCGTAATAACGAATCGGATGGAGACACAGCTACTGAGTTTGAGGTGTGGAACCAGTCGGATGCATCCGCTCCCGTCCTTGAGAATGTAAGAGAAAACAGCACAGTCCGATTCAGGGTGGATATGGGTGGTCTTAACTCCCAGGATCTGACCACGGTGGTCAGAATCGGGGAAACCGTTCTGACTCCTGATGATAGTGGTTACTACAACGTTGAGATGAGCGATAAGGACGCTCTTGTCAATGTCTATGCTGTGCCCCGTAACGGTGCGACGCTCGGTCCGGAAGATATAAATGTCATCAACGCTGCTGAGGCGCGTGATGTCACATCTATAGCGTTTGTCGGTGACATTGATGCAGGCAGCCTCAAAGAGGTCATTGACGCGTTCCCGGTCATAGAGAACATAGATTTCTCAGGTCTTGACGTGGCTTTGCCTGCCGAAGCCATGGCTGGAAAGGAGACATTGACCGCCGTGGTGCTCCCGCAGGCTGCCGATATCGAGGAAGGCACCTTCAGAAACTGTGTCAACCTTGCGAGTGTCACTGTGCCAGAGTGTGTGAATACTATAGGCAGCGAGGCATTTAGTGGCTGTAGCTCTATGGAGCGTCTGAGCTTTACTGGCATACAGGGCATCGGAGCCCGTGCGTTTGACGGATGCGATAATCTCACGACGATAATATTCAATGCCCAGCGTGACAATCAGCCCGCGCGTTTACGCCGCAGGGCAGTTGGCGCTGTGCCTTCGGGCTGTGATACTGATGCTTTCAGCGGACTTAACCCTAACTGTCTGGTATATCTTGACGAAGGGCAGGAGCTGCCTGATGGTGTCAAAGTCAACCGTGTCAATGTGAGGACTGTGGATGTCGACGGCAACAAATCGCGTGTGTATGAGGCGAGTGAAAATATAGTCCTTGACAATGCGTATCCATTTGAAGCTGTCAATACATTTAATATGGCTGACGGTTCGGATATCAGTATTGTCATGGACTTGAAGCCTACAGACGGTCAGACGCAGTGGAGTTCTCTGGTATTGCCGTTTGCTCCTACGGAAGTTCTTGATGAAAACGGAGAAGAGATAGCTCTGTATAGTGATATAGAGAATGCTTCAGAGACAGGCAAGAACTATTATGTGGTGGCAGAATTGACCAGTGCAGACGGTGGAGACGAGTTAGTCCTTGTATCTGCCGTCACCCCCAACAAACCCTACATTGCGGCTATGTATACTGAGTGCGCAGCGGTCAAGGCGCGCTTTGTCGGTAGCAATGCCACTATAGAGCAGACACCTGATGACATCAGGATGAAAGGTTCAGAATATGATCTCGTAGGAACGTTCACCCACAGACCTGCCTCGTCAACGGCTGTTACATACAGGCTCAATGACAGTGGCTCTGCATTTGTTGCAGAAAATGGCGAGGAAGCCTATGCCGCCACAGTAGATGCGGACGCAGCTGCTGACAGGATTTCCCCGTTTGCAGTGTACATGGAATCTGCTGCAGATGCTGGACAATTCAATATTGAGGTCGATCTGAAGGGAGAGGCGAGCGGCATAAGCGATGTCGAGACAGAAGTCGGCGATGTCAGTCTGCACCGTGACGGCAACAATCTTGTCATACATGCTGCATCGGATTGCATTCTTGAGATATTCAGTGTAGACGGGCAGTGCGTCAAGCGTGTGCGTCTATCGGCTGGCAGCAATAATATAGGAGCGATTGCCCGTGGCATTTACATCATCAATGGAGAGAAGTTGATCTTCTGATGCCATTTGCGCCATCCTGACGATGGCGTAGGGACAATTTATGGCAGAGGCGACATGCGGTACACTCCGCATGTCGCCTCTCTGTTATATTGTCGCCTCTCTGTTATATTCTGTGGTATCAGATGTGTGCGTCTATTCCTCGGAAGCATTTGGGTTTACTGATTCAAGTGCCAAGGATGTGAGGTCTTTGTCTGATTTCTTTTCGTCTTTGAGGATCGAACGTAGCAGTTTTGCCACTTTTGTCTCATTCATGGCATCGGCGAAAGCTGCCAGAGTGCCGTATGTGGCTATCTCATAGTGTTCGACTTTCTGGGCTGCGAGAATCAGGCCTGCGTCACGTATTGCGGTGCCTTTATCAGTGTCTGCTATGATACTTTCTGTCTCGGAGATGAGGCCTTCCATGGCATCGCATTTCTTGGTCTTGGGTTTTTCGCCCATCAGTTCGAACACTTGTTCGAGTACCGAGATCTGTCCCTCTGTCTCTTTTAGATGAGAGTCAAAAGAGGCTGCCAGAGTGGAGCTTGTGGATGCTTTGCTCATCTTCGGGAGAGCTTTAAGAAGTGCCTTCTCAGCCCAGAGGATATCTTTGAGTTCGTCAACGACGAAGTCGCGGAACTCTTCGCCAGAGCTGTCGGCTTTGGTTGTGGTTTTCTTGTCTTGTTTTTCGCTTTTTGCGGTCTTTGTGTCAGCTTTTGAATCAGCTACATCTTTTTCTTTGGTTGCTGCCTTTGCCTTTGTGTCGTCTTTCTTTGCAGGCGCATCTTTTTTAGCTTTGGTGTCCATGATAAAAAACGTGTGTGTAGTTAATAAAAAGTTGATGAAGTGGTAATGCCTTTTGTCCCCGGGTTAAAGATCTCCTTACGGCATTACAGAGATATAAACATAGACGGCATATAGCGAGTTTGAATGTAAAAAGCTAATATCGCTTAAAAAACGCTTAAATTATAATATGTTTTGTGCTTAATTGTTGCTGTCTGATGAAAGGACTACTTTTAAGAATATTCTGATTTCGGTTTGTGGTTAAAGCAAGGTAAGCATTAAGGGCTGACTCCTGCAGATGGAGTCAGCCCTGATTTTGTCATGCTTCACTGAGTTTCTATTCTTGCAAAACAATGCTGTTTAGGATCAAAGTTCGTGCCAGGTGGCGGAAATTATTTGTTTGTCAAGATCAGGAAGCGGTGGACGGACATAGAACAATGTGTCCCCTTCGTCGGTTACGAATCTGTGGCTTTCAGTTAGGACATCATAGATTTCGCCGTCGGACGTTACTATGGTCATCGGTCTGGTTATGTTACGATGTCCATTCTCACCAATCATATTGTAGTCTTCGGGGCTATGTGAGATTCCGGTATCTATGAGTATCCCATGGTATGTATACATGCCGGGGGTGCCATCGATAGCAACGGCATCGTCCATGCGCATGCCTTTGAGGGCAGTGGGGACCAGCGCCAGCAGTCGTCCTTTTTGCAGGTTATTGACCCAATACAATTGTACGCCATGAACCCAGGTGGAGCGGACTGGTTGGAATAGGACGCTTTTGGGTAGATGTTCCGGTGGGAATATGTCGAAATATGTGGTGCCGGTGGGTGATTGCTGCATTAGTGACATTATTTGTGAGTGCTGGCGGTCGAAGAAATGCTGCCATTTGATGACGTTTGACATAAACAGGCATGTCAAAACAAACAAGACCATTGATGACCACTTCAACCATCGGGATTGAACCCATTTCAGAGGCATATATGAAATGCAAGGAGTGAGGAATACAATGATTGCGAGCAGTTCGGGCCACCAGCCGTTACGGGGCTTTGGGTCAACTATGAAACACATTATCCAGGAAGCCGTCATGGCTATTGCTGAGATCATGTATGCTTGTGATGAGATCAGAGCCGCGAATCTTTGTCGCAGTGACGGGACAACAATCATGGTTATAAGTGTGATGAATGCGATGAGAGCAAGGGGCGTGACAAAAAATAGTGTCTGCATGGCTGTTCCTTGAGACAGCGCTCCGAGTTCTCTACCAGCCCTGAGCCATATTCCGGGTGCTGTGATTACAAATAGTGTCCCTATACTATATGAGATGGATAAAGCCCACCAGGAGGACGAGAGTCTCAACCGGCGTGTTGCGGCATAGGTTACAAGTCCTAATCCTACTGCCACAGAGAATCCTTCGTGGAACGCCCCAGCCGTTAAAGCTATGAGGCATCCGAATGCCAATGAGAGCGAACGTGGACGTGACTCCTCGGATGCCGAGACAAGCCTGATGAACCACAGATTGAAAAATGAAGCGTACAGGTAATTGAGAGAATAGTCGGGGACAAGAATGTTGTTGCGCCACGGGAGCGCTATCATAGAGAGCGCCCATGTCACGGAGAGCAGGAACAAGCGGTCAGGCTTGCGCTGCCATACCGGCAGATCGGCTATAATTACTGAGAGGAAATAAAACATGCCGGCAGTTACTATGCCTGTTATGGCTGCAAATATCCATTTCGGGACGCAGAGCACCACAAGCAGATCCAATATGTTTGCCAGTCGTCCGTTGTCAAAATTGCGGATTTCCATACACATATTGAAAAATGGATTCCAGTCAAAAGCGCTATCCCGGCCTGAATATTCCAAATATCCTCCGAGAAAAAGCATATCATCAAATTGAAAGGGGGTCCAATATGAGAATAGGGCATAAATGACGGTTATCAGCCCAAGAGCGATGGGCAATATCCAGCGGGATGAGGGTTGAAGGTGGGGATTAGTCATAATGTCGCTAATATTATTGGTTGGTTGATTTTGGTGATTGGGCGGGTAATAATTGCCAGGTTGAGGCTGGTGCTACGAAGTTGTCACGGTAGTCTGAGGGGTCGAATATGCTTTTGAGTCCTGAGTCTGCCCATTGTACGCGGGGCACGGTGAGGCATTTCCAGGTGGTGCGTGCCACTTCGCACAGGGGACCGGGCAATGCGATGACCGCTATGCAGATGAAGGCTATGCGCACGGCGCGTCTTTGCCGCTTCCAGTCGCAGACAAACCGCCCTGTCGCAACGCTCATGTATAGTATCAGGGGTATGGATGTGCGGGATGCGAAATCCATACCTTGCATGCCTGTACGTACAAACAGGGATCCGACCGCCGTCGCCAAGAGGATATAGAACAGCGGATCCCGTTTGATCCATCGCCATACGAAGGGGATGAATACGCCTATCTCACACAGGAGCAGCAGTCCGATATGCCCTGAAACCTTGACGAGTCGGGTCAGGCTGTCGATGTTATAGATGGTGGTATGTGTGGCTGTCGATGTGTTTGCCATGAATAGCAGCCCTACAGGCACGGCGAGTATGATTGCCACCCATACGCGCCAGCCGAGTAGTCGGGCTGCGCATCGTCTGACAGAGCCAGTGTCCTTCCACGCCGAAATCGCCCAGCGGTAGGCTCCGGCAGGAAACAGAGCCACGGCTGGTATTGGGCAGGATATGAGCATGAATGAGATCACCGCGGGTATTGCCCGTGATGGAGCTTTGCCGAGCACGAGCATGCATCCTACCCATGCCGGGATTATCTGGTTGTAGATCCAGTAGAGGGTGCCGCAATGGTCAGTCCACCATGCCAGCGGCGAGTATCCGCCGAAGGCAGGGAAAACCCAGCCGTTGGCAAGGAACACATCGACGGAGCGACCGTAGAGATAAAACGGGATTATGTCGACTCCGCTGAAAAATATGAATACGAGAAGTATGCGCAGGCGTACACGCCCGATGGCTTCGAATACAAGCCGCATGGCGAGCCACAGCCCCGTGGCAGCCCACAGCACGAGCACGATGCGTCCGAGCAGCATCGAACCGGTGAGTTTGACCACCGATGCCGCCGGTAGCCAGAAACCGAAGTAGTAGCAAAGCATGTCGGAGCCGCGGACTGCCGGCCAGTCGTTGTCACAGAGGGTGTAAAACACTGCGTTGCGAAACAGGTGGTCGCCGCGGTTTTGCCATGCAAACTCACCTATGCCGGCATGCACTGCCCATAGAAGCAACACCGTTGCAACAATCCATTCGGTCACAGCCGGTCCGAACTGCACCCTCCCATCAGCTTTGCCATAGATGCTGAGGCACAGAGCAAGGCCTACGGCAGCGAGGGGTATGCCTATCCACCACGTCCATCCTATCAGGAAGATAGCCAACGGGATGTAGAGATAAAGAGACGATAGGGTATAGAGCAGCCTGCGTGACATGACGGTTGGGTTTGAGAAAGCAAAGTTAATGGGATTTTTGTTTATATGGATAAAAAAAGCTAATATTGCATGATGCAATATTTCATAACCGGTATTGCAGCCGCACGGGCTTGATAAGCCATGGCGGCATAGAGAGAATCTGATAACATTGGACAAACACACACAAACAAACATCTGAAAGAATCATGGAGAGTAAATATCTCGAGGCTATCAGTGCCTATAAGGTAGAGACTGACGAAAACGTCATCAAGGCTGAGATCGCTTCCATCCTTGACAAGCATCTTGAGGAGAACCGCACCCCTGAGGTGCTGAGATTTCTGCTGAGCAGTATAGATCTCACTACCCTCAAGTCGACAGACTCGATGCAGAGCGTGAGCAACTTCACTGAGAAGGTCAACGAGTTCGAGACCGAATACGGAGAACTTCCGGCTGTGGCTGCGATATGCGTATATCCCTGCTTTGCGCAGGTCGTGAGGAGCGTGCTTGAGGTCAGCAGTGTCAAGATCGCCTGCGTGTCGGGCGGCTTCCCGTCGTCACAGACTTTCCCCGAGGTCAAAGTGGCAGAGACCGCTCTGGCAGTGGAAGGTGGCGCCGATGAGATAGACATAGTGCTTAATCTCGGCAACTTCTTTGACAAGGACTATCAGGAGGTATGCGACGAGATTGAGGAAATACGCCATTCGTGCCGCAACGCCAAGCTTAAAGTGATACTTGAGACCGGTGCGCTTAAGACTCCTGAAAACATCAAGGCGGCATCGGTGCTCGCACTCTACAGCGGTGCTGCTTTCCTGAAGACCTCTACCGGCAAGGAATATCCGGGTGCTTCGCTTGAGGCTGCCTATGTGATGGCTCAGTGCATCAAGGAGTACTATGAGCGCACATCTATCATGGTCGGTTTCAAGGCTGCCGGCGGCATCCGTACTACCGATGACGCTTTGAAGTACTATACCATAATCAAGGAAGTGCTCGGAGAGAAGTGGCTCGATGCCGACTATTTCCGCCTTGGAGCAAGCTCGCTCGCTAATGCCCTGCTGTCAGACATCGTGGGCAAGGAGACGAAATTCTTCGCGTAAACCGTACAAACCAATATAATCATCTCAATAATGACGTTACCGCCCCCTATACCCGACAGCAATCAGACAGTAGACGAAGAAGTGATCATCATCACGGAAGCGGAGACTGAGCCAGACAACCGATGTGTCACGCCTCCTCCCGTGCCGCAGTATCCTCAACCGCGACGTGTGGAGATAGAGGATATGCCGCCCATGCCCAAGACCTATCTGGTATGGAATCTGGTGCTGTGTCTGCTGTGTATAATCACGGGCATCATCGGGCTGGTGTTCTCGTCAAAGGTGGCGCAGAAATATAATGCAGGCGATTATGATGGTGCAGTACAGGCTTCGAAAAACGCCAAGCTCATGGTGCTTGCATCAGTAGTGATGGGTCTGGTCAATGTGCCGTTCCTGATATTGTATATCGCGCTCACGTGAGTATGAAATCTAAAGCAGTAGTCGGGGTCATTGTCGCTTTGTCGGTAATGGCCCTGATTGTCGTTTACGGGTCGTTTAATCCGGAAAGCAGTTTTTTCCCGAAATGCGCTTTCTATGTTGTCACCGGATTGAAGTGTCCCGGTTGCGGAAGCCAGCGGGCAATCCATGCGTTGCTCAACGGGGACCTCGCAGCAGCCTGGGGTTATAACGCGATGATGGTGGTTTTTATTCCGCTTGTCGTGATGATGGGGATTGCTTCGCTGGTGCGTCTGCGTTATCCGAAGTTTTACAATTCTGTAAATTCGCGATGGGTCATCTGGGGAGTTTTCGTCGCGGTGGTGGGGTGGGGGATAGCTCGCAACATTTTTGAGTGGTGAACGCGACAGGTGCGGCGCATTATATGCTCTGAGGATGTGAAAAATGCGCATAGATGGTCTGAAAATCGTGAAAATTGAAATCTCAGAGGACTTGTGATGCGTTTAAGATCTTGAAAAACAAAAAGATATGTCAATTTTTCCATGATTTTAATCGTATTGAAATAGCGGAAAGTTTGCAAAATGGCTAACTTTGCACCATGAAAAGTTTTTAATGTAGAGGAGATGTTGCGTAACTGCCAAAATTCACACCGGCGGGGCTGACATGCCATGGCATGTCCCTACAAAGTGAATTGTTTTGGCTCTGCGACACCCTCGCCAACATATTATAATAATGGCGAAAATTTCCTGGGACACGGAGAGTGTTGCTCTCCCCTCGTTGGATTACGAGAAGATTCAAGACTGGATAGTCAGAGTTGCCGGCAATCATGAGAGGGTTGTGGGTAGGCTTGGCTATCTGCTGTGTGATGACGAGGCAATGCTTGCTGCTAACCGCCAGTATCTCGGACATGACTATTACACTGACATCATAACATTTGACTATAGTAATGGCGAAAGAATATCCGGTGACATGATAATTTCGCTTGATACGGTGAGGACTAATGCCGAGCAGGTCGGTGAGACTTATCGGCGGGAGCTGCTTCGTGTCATCATCCACGGAGTGCTTCACCTTTGCGGTATCAATGACAAGGGTCCTGGTGAGCGCGAGATTATGGAAGCTCACGAGGATGCTGCGTTGACGTTGATTGACGTGGATGAATGTTTCACGTGAAACATTCGTTGCCGTTTGTCAATCAGCATGTTTTGGATATTGAAAATGTGTAGGGACATGCCGTGCATGTCCGTCATTACGGACGGTTTATGTAACTGCGGACATGCCACGGCATGTCCCTACTGGGTTATATGGTTTGTTATAAATTAGATTTGATATATGAAGAAGCGATTTGATGTAATAGTTGTCGGAGCCGGACATGCTGGTTGCGAGGCGGCGCATGCGGCTGCCCGCTTGGGCGCTGAGACGTTGCTTGTGACTATCGACATGAACAAGATAGCACAAATGAGCTGTAATCCGGCTGTCGGCGGCATTGCCAAAGGTCAGATTGTGCGCGAAATTGACGCTCTCGGTGGCATGATGGGCATTGTGACAGATGAGACGGCGTTGCAGTTCAGGATGCTCAACCGCTCCAAGGGACCTGCGATGTGGAGTCCGCGTGCACAGAGTGACCGCATGAGATTCAGCGCACGCTGGCGTAACATACTTGAGAACACCGACAGGCTGACAATGTGGCAGGATAGCGTCAACGAACTGTTGATTGATACTGACGCGGACGGCAAGAGGCGTGTTGCTGGTGTGCGCACCGCGCTCGGTGCAGAATTTGTTGCCAATGCTGTGATACTCACCGCAGGCACCTTCCTAAACGGTCTGATGCATGTGGGTCGCACCCAATGGGCTGGCGGTCGTATCAGCGAGCCTGCATCTACAGGGCTGACCGAGCAGCTGCGTGAGATGGGCTTTGTCGCTGACCGCATGAAGACCGGTACGCCTGTGCGCATCGATGGTCGCAGTGTGCACTGGAATATGACGGAAGAGCAGGAAGGGGAGAATGACTTCCACAAATTCAGCTATCTTCCGAGTGTGCATCGTGAGTTGCCACAGAGTCCCTGCTATGCTCTCAAAACAAATGAGACCACCCATGAAGTGCTCAGACGCGGATTGCCTGAGTCCCCATTATACAACGGACAGATACAGAGCATCGGTCCGCGTTACTGTCCGAGCATAGAGACCAAGATAGTGACTTTTGCCGACAAGACAGAGCATCATCTTTTCCTGGAGCCGGAGGGGCTGGAGAGCAATGAATATTATCTTAACGGCTTCTCTTCGTCGCTCCCGATGGACATACAGATAGAGGCGTTGGAGACCATACCGGCGTTGCGAGATGTGCAGATATTCCGTCCTGGATATGCGATAGAATATGATTTCTTTGATCCGACGCAGCTGCGTCATACGCTTGAAACCCGTCTTGTCAGCAATCTCTTCTTCGCGGGTCAGGTCAACGGTACCACGGGCTACGAGGAGGCTGCGGGTCAGGGGCTGATAGCAGGCATCAATGCGGCGTTGAATGTGACCGGCAGAGGTGACGACCCATTTGTGCTCGGACGCGATGAGGCATATATCGGAGTGCTGATTGACGACCTTGTGACCAAGGGTGTAGACGAGCCATACCGCATGTTTACGTCACGGGCGGAGTTCCGCATCATCCTTCGTCAGGACGACGCCGACATGAGGCTTACTCCGCGCGGTTATGCTGTCGGGCTTGCATCTGACGAGCGATTTGAGCTGATGGAGTCCAAGCGGCGGCAGCGGGATGCTCTCATAGAGTTTGCGCGCAACTTCTCGGTCAAGGCTGCGCTGATCAATGACTGGCTTGTGGCACGTGGAACAACGCCGATGTCGCAGGGATGCAAACTTGCCGATCTGGTGCTGCGTCCTCAGCTTTCCATCGGACAACTTGCTGAGGCAATCGCTCCGCTCAGGAGGTTCATTCGCGACAACATTGAGGAAGCTCGCCGCGACGAA
The DNA here is from genome assembly GCA_001689515.1 of Bacteroidales bacterium M7. Classification (GTDB taxonomy): domain Bacteria; phylum Bacteroidota; class Bacteroidia; order Bacteroidales; family Muribaculaceae; genus Amulumruptor. Next base: position 42,229 of record LUJR01000036.1, on the reverse strand, counting down.
ATCATCGAGGCTGCCGAGGTGCAGCTGAAATATGCCGGCTACATAGAGCGCGAACGCTTGATGGCTGATAGGGCGCGTAGGTTGGAAGATATTGTCATCCGAGGGAAGATAGATTATCCGACGGTCAACGCCATCTCTACAGAGGCGCGCCAGAAGCTTGCCAAGATAGACCCTCTCACCATCGGGCAGGCGAGCCGTATCCCGGGCATATCTCCGGCGGATGTCAACATCTTGCTTCTGCTTGTGGGGAAGTAGGAAGAAATTTTAATAGCTTTTGCGCGATGCGATTGTTTCACGTGAAACAATCGCATCGCGCTTATTTGTAGGGGGTTGGGTGTATGACGAGAATAGGAGTCAGGGTTAAAGACCTTAAGGACATTAAGGTCTTTAAGGTCCTTAAGGTCTTTGGCATTTTTGATGGCTTTTCAGATAATTTGTATGGAGTTAATGCGCTGTAAATTCAAAATAATGTCGTAATTTTACACCGTTAATAATCATGCTTGGCGCAGCCGAGCCTCATCTCCAACCTATTCTATCCAGACACATGGAATACATCAAGAAGCGCATACGCGACGTATATGATTTCCCTCAGAAGGGTGTCGTGTTCAAGGACCTCACCACAGTATTCAAAGATCCCCGGGCTCTACATATAATCGGCTGGGATCTCTCGCAGCTTTACCGTGACAAAGGTGTCACCAAGGTGATCGGCATAGAGTCTCGCGGATTTATCGGCGGTTCGATTCTTGCGTTTGAATTAGGTGCAGGGTTTGTCCCGGTGCGCAAGCCTGGTAAGCTGCCTGCCGACACGCTTTCGGCTACGTATGACAAGGAGTATGGCAAGGATACTATAGAGATCCATCGCGATGCCATCACTTCGGACGATGTGGTAGTCCTTCACGATGACGTGCTTGCTACTGGCGGTACTATGGCGGCTGCCTATAATCTGGTGAAGCAGATGAATCCCAAGAAAATCTATGTGAACTTCATCATAGAGCTCAGCGCCCTCAATGGTCGTCAGAATCTTCCTGCCGACGCAGAGGTTACATCGCTAATCACGTACTGATACGATCAGGATATATATGACACAGACGTTTGACGGATTTATGGAGCTGGTCGGTTCCCGTTATTCTTGCCGCAGCTTCAGCAAACAGCCGGTAACGCGGGATATGCTTGTCAACCTGATGGGGGCTGCCCGCCTGGCGCCATCGGCGTGCAACCGTCAGCCATGGCGGTTTGTCGTTGCAACTGAAGGAGCAGTGTTGGACGGTCTGCGCGAATGTTACCGCAAGGAGGGTTTTAAGGATGCTCCTGTGTGCATAGCCTGTATCGGACTTCATGAGCAGGCGTGGCACCGTCCCACGGACGGCAAAGATCACACCGATGTGGACGTTTCCATAGCCGTGGAGCATCTGTGCTTGTCTGCGGAAGCCCTCGGACTCGCCACTTGCTGGGTATGCAGCTTTGAAGTAGAGCGGGCAGCTGAGCTGCTTGGACTCAAGGAGGGGGAAGAGCTTATAGCCTTGCTTCCGGTGGGCTATGCCGCTGAAGGTGTCACGTCTCCATCCAAGGTCAGGAAACTGTTAGAAGATATTGTTACATGGCTTTGATAAAGTCGGCATACATCTGTTTCGTGGCTGCGGCTGCGCTGGCTCTGTCGGTGCAGTCGTGCACCACATCCATGTGTACCGACAATCGAAACTCTATACCTGAAGCCGGGTTCTATAATGTGGATACCGGCGAGGCTGTCAATGTGGTCGGAGTGTCGATCGGCGGCATCGGTGCGCCCAACGATTCGTTGCTGTATGACAACCAGACAGTGCAGCTTGTGTATCTGCCGCTGCGTCCGGATGCCGAGGTGACATCGTTCAGGTTCCACTTTTCGAGCGATGATACCACAGACCCTGATACGGGCGAGGTGACGCCTGACCATACCCATGATGATATTGTGACATTCTATTACTCCAGCACTCCGTATTTTGAGGGAGAGGAGTGCGGTGCCATACTCCACTACTTCATAGACCGTGTGGACTTCACCCCTGACGGACATATCGCGGACATCCAGCTGATTGACCCCAATGTGACTAACGAGCACAAGGAATATCTGCGGATATATTTCCATGTGGTTGCTGCTGACCCAGGGGAAGGCGGCGAGTCTGAGGAAACTTTGCGTGGCAAGCGTAGCGTAGCTGTCGTGCCGGTCAAGGAAGGGGGGCGGTTATGAGGCGGCTATTGTCGGCGGTGATCGTGTCAGTGGCGGTGATGGCTGTCACTGCCGTTATGTATGGGCAGCGCAGGATTACTCCTGTCGGTTCGCCAGAACTTATCGACCCAGCTAAATTACCTCACCTGCATGACTCTTTAGGCAATGTGGTCGTGGTTGACACAGCCGCGCTCGTCACTGACAGCGTGGCAGCGGTTGAGATGCCCAAGGTCTCCAAGATGATATATCCACTGATCTATGAGGTCACAGCCGGTGTGGATATCTGGAATCCGGTTATGAGGATAATAGGTCAAGATTACGGTCTGGCAAGCGTGTGGGGAGAGCTTAACATGCACAACCGCTATTTTCCATATTTCGAGATGGGCATGGATAATGCCGATGCCACGCCTGATAACTCCAATTTCACATTCAAGTCGTCCGCCGCACCGTTTTTCAAAATCGGAGCTTCCTACAATGTGTTCTACAACTCCAATCCTGGCTATCAGCTGAAATTCGGTCTCCGTTACGGCATAACCCGCTTCAGTTACCAATATGACGGCATCGTGATAGACGAGGGATACTGGGGGCAGCCTGCATACACATCCATCGGCAGCCAGTCGGCTACGGCAGGGTATCTTGAGGTCGTAGCGGCTGTCAAGGTGAAGATTTACCGTGGCTTTTCGATGGGGTGGACTTTGAAGCTTCATAAGCTGCTTCACGAGACTGACAACCAGTTTGGCGAACCGATGATAATCCCCGGCTACGGCAACAGGAAAAACCTCTTTGCCGGCGGTTTTTCGCTGATGTATACATTCGGTATCAACCAGCCTAAGTCCAGGGATACAGATCCAGTGCCTGGGCGCATGGACGAACAATCCTCCTCGGCTAAACGTTGATAATGGTGAAAGTGCTCTCAGACCTCTGGATTACGCGTTATATTTCCTGTTTTGGAGTCATAATTTCCATAAATGAAATAAAATGCTTAATTTTGCACCGTGATTGGCTGATAAATTATGTTTTATAACATATTTTCGCTACGTCACAATGAGGTTAATCTACATATCAAACTAATATTCCAACAAGGTACACAGTACTTGTAATTACGAACACTCACTAACAAGATTAGGTTATGACTACAGCAACATCACGCAAGATCAAGAAGATCGGGCTTTGCAGCGATCATGCCGGATTTGAATTGAAGACTATCATAGAAGGATATCTCATCTCACAAGGTGTAAGCTATATGGATTTCGGCACTGACAATGATCAGAGCTGCGATTACCCCGACTACGCCCATCCCCTTGCAGCAGCTATCGAAGGCGGTATCTGCTATCCCGGCATAGCTATATGCGGAACCGGCAACGGCATCGCTATGACACTCAACAAGCATCAGGGCATACGTGCGGCTCTCTGCTGGACTCCCGAGTTGGCAGCTCTCGCGCGCCAGCACAATGATGCGAATGTCCTGGTGCTTCCTGGACGTTTCATCGACCCAGCCACAGCAATAGCGGTGGTTGACACATTCCTGTCTACCTCGTTTGAGGGCGGCAGACATGAAGCCCGCATTGCCAAAATCCCTGTAAAGTCACAGGCTGCATCGTGCTGACGACATAGAAGCTTAGGCTTCAGCGAAGCTCTGACCCGGCAGTCAGGGCTTTTTTTGTGCCCGGACGTGATACTGCGTTAGCATGTAAGGAATGTGATGAAAAGAGCACGTCGGAGACGTGCTGGTTGTAGTTAACCCCATGCACGGAGCGCCAGCGAACGTACATGGGGTACCGGATGCTCCTGTCAAATCAACCTCGGAGAGGTTGTGACCCACCAGTCGTGTAAGTGGTCTACTGAGTGGATGTGATGTTAATATGGGCAAGATGACATTCCACAACCTCTCCGAGGTTGATTTAAGGGTGCGTCAAGAGCCCCATGTACGTTCGCTGGCGCTCCGTGCATGGGGTTTCGCACGGCGGATACGTCTCCGACGTATCTTTGTGTCTATTGCATCGGTTTTGACGGCATCGTGACGTGGCTCTATGATTTGATTGTGATGACAACCAAAACGGGGTGAAAAACATTAGTATAATGTTAGGGAGTTGCAATTTGATTTCGTAACTTAGACACTCACGTAAATCCGTCACGATTATGCCATTGAAAGTATATTGCGTCAACCTCGGGCGCGAGATAAAAGCCGAGGGTGGAGAGACCCTTGACCACCTGTTGCAGCGGGTCAGGGATGAAATCCCGTTTACGCCCATATGTGCCCGCGTCAATAATAAGACTGAGAGCCTCCATTATCCTCTCTACGGGCCTAAAAGGGTCGAATATATAGATAGCGCCACCCAGAGCGGTCAGCGCGTCTACGTGCGCTCTATGTGCATGATGCTCTATAGGGCTGTGTGCGCTGTGGCTCCAGGGGCAAGACTGCGCATCATGCACAGCATCGCCAAGGGCTACTATTGCAAGCTCGAGGGGGTGGAGATTACCCAGACACTCATAGATGCGCTCAAGGACCATATGCGTCAGCTCGCGGATCGCAATCTGCCATTTGAGCGTCATGAGCATCCCACGGAAGATGTTATAGAGATATTCCGCTCGCAGGGGCTTGATGACAAGGTGAGGCTGCTGGAAACCCTTCATGAGCTTTACACCGTCTACTACACCCTTGACGGCATAGCTGACAGCTACAACAGCGCGCTGGCGCCGTCGACGGGGAGCATCCGGGTGTTTGAATTAGAGATTTACAAGAAGGGCTTTCTGCTGCTTGGTCCCGACCCGGTCAATCTTGACGTGCCACAGCAGCGTGTCACTCAGGAGAAGATGTATGAGGCGTTTACCAACTATCTCGACTTTAACCACATCATCGGTGTCAGAAATGCCGGAGAACTCAACCGCAAGGCTGAGGAAGGGCGCGGCTCGATGCTCATCAATGTGGCAGAGGCTCTGCATGAGAAGAAAATCGCCGTGATCAGCGATGAAATCAAGTGCAGGTATGACCGCGGAGGCGCGAGGGTGGTCCTGATTGCGGGTCCGTCATCGTCGGGCAAGACTACTTTTACAAAACGTCTGGCGATACAGCTGATGACCAATCTGCTTGAGCCGACCATGATATCTCTTGACGATTACTTTGTCAACCGCGAGCTGACTCCGCGTGACGAGTCGGGCGATTATGACTATGAATCGCTTTATGCGCTTGACCTGATGAAATTCAATGAAGACCTCAACCGTCTCATCGCCGGCGAGGAGGTGGAGATACCGACATATAACTTCGAGCGCGGCGCGCGGCAGTATGACGGACACAAGATAAAACTCACTGGCAAGTCGGTGCTGCTTATAGAGGGCATACACGGGCTTAACCCTGAGCTTACGGCTTCGGTGGCGGCAAAGATGAAATACCGCGTGTATGTGTCGGCTCTGACCACCATAGCCATTGATGACCACAACTGGGTTCCCACTACCGACAACCGCCTGCTGCGGCGCATAATCCGTGACCACAAGTACCGCGGGACATCGCCGATAGAGACCATCCGCCGCTGGCAGAGCGTGCGCCGAGGCGAGGAGATGTGGATATTCCCCTATCAGGAGAATGCCGATGCTACGTTTAACTCGTCGCTGATATTCGAGCTGTCAGTGATGCGCGAACAGGCAGAGCATGCGCTCAAGACTGTGCCTCAGGACGTGCCCGAATATGCCGAGGCATACCGTCTGCGTCGCTTCCTGCACTTCTTCGCTCCTATTTCGCCTGATTTCATACCTCCAACATCCCTGCTGAGAGAGTTTATGGGCGGTTCGAGCTTCCACTATTAAAGTCAGGAAAGGAATTGCACGTCGCGCCCCATCCCACCGTATGTATGGCGTCAGATTGTAGGGACATGCCGCGGCATGTCCGATTTCCGCTGTATTTGCAAATGTAACGCCGGATGGGCGGACATGCTATGGCATGTCCCTACAATCTGACGGAGCATTATAAGTGTATTAACCAGCCTCTTAGAGGTCGTCGACCTGGCGGCGGAAGGCTATCATGCGGATGGCTGCTTCAGCAGCTTCGGCGCCTTTGTCACCTACTTTGCCGCCGGCGATGCGGTCAAGAGCCTGCTGGTCGGATTCGACGGTGAGGACTCCGAAGATGACTGGGATGTCGCAGTCGGCGTTGAGGGCTGTGATGCCCTGTGTGACGCTCTGGCATACGTAGTCGAAGTGGGGGGTATCTCCACGCACCACGCATCCTATGGCTATTACCGCGTCAAAGAGGCTTGACTCAATGAGCTGCGAGGCGGCGAATGTAAGTTCTATAGCGCCAGGGACTTCGAGCATTGTCACGTCCTTGTCCTTGAAGCCGTTGGCTATGAGGGTGTCGTGTGCGCTGCGGGAGAGCGGACCGGTGATGTGGTCGTTCCACTGGGCGCGGACTATGGCTACGCGGGCGTCCTTGATGATTGGGAGGGCGGTTGAGGGGGCTGCTGTTGACATTGTCGGATATTTTTTATTCGTGTTTTATGAGGGTTGGTTGCCATCCTGTAGGGACGCGGCGTGCCGCGTCCCTACAGGATGGGAATTCGGAGAAATAGAGAGGGTTATTCGATGTTGTATTCTCGGAGTTTGCGGTAGAGGGTTCGCTCGGAGATATTGAGGGCGGCTGCCGTGTCGCGGCGGCTGCCGTTGTTCATCTCGAGGGCGCGGCGTATGGTGTCTTTTTCCGAGTCCTGCAATGAGATCGGGAGACGCGACAAGGCGTTTGTCGGCGTGGCTGTGGCATCAGAGAGCGGTTCCTCCTCATAGGCATCAAAAGCGGCTGGGTGTGGCGATGTGACGCTGTGTTGCGGCTGCTGCTGGTCCTTGTTGAGGCGGTCTATCTCGTTGCGCAGACGCTCTATTTCCTGGCGCAAGCCGAATACCATGTTGAATAGCAGTTCGCGCTCTGACGAGTAGTCGTGGCGGTCGCGCTCCACATGCACCGGGGCGTACATTGTGGCGTTGCGTGGGATGTACTGCTCTATGTCGGTCTTGGTGATTTCGCGTCCGGCATCGAAGAGCGACAGCTGGTCTATCACGTTTTTGAGCTGGCGCACATTGCCTGGCCAGCGGTATTGCATCAGTAGCTGGCGGGCTTCCTCGTCGAATGTGACCGGGGCTGTCATGTATTTCTCTGCGAAATCGGCAGCGAATTTGCGGGCGAGCATCACCACGTCATTGCCACGGTCGCGCAGCGGTGGTACTTGTATCAGCACTGTGGAGAGGCGGTAGTAGAGGTCTTCGCGGAAACGCCCCTCGCGTATTGCAGCGATGAGGTCGACATTGGTGGCTGCGACTACCCGCAGGTTGGTGCGCTGCACCTCGCTTGAGCCCACCTTAATAAATTCGCCGGTCTCAAGCACACGCAGCAGCCTCGCCTGGGTGGTCAACGGCAGCTCTGCCACCTCGTCAAGGAATATCGTGCCGCCGTCAGCTTCCTCGAAGTAGCCTTTTCGGGAGCTAACAGCGCCTGTGAATGCGCCCTTTTCGTGACCGAACAGTTCGGAGTCGATGGTGCCTTCGGGTATCGCGCCACAGTTGACAGCGATGTATTTGCTGTGCTTGCGGGCTGAAAACGCGTGGATAATCTTAGGAAAAAACTCCTTGCCGCTGCCGCTTTCGCCCGTCACAAGCACCGACAGGTCTATCGGAGCCACCTGGATGGCTCGGCTTATGGCGGCGATGAGAGCCGGAGCGTTGCCCACGATGCCGAAACGGGCTTTGGCTGCATTTATTTCAGATGAAGAAGATGTAGTGGGGTCGTTAGCCATCGTGATTAAGTTTTATTAGAAACAAATTTACAACATTTATCTGTTTCGGCACAGCCGTTGTCGCAAACATTTGTTATTTTTGCATAACTTATGTATTCTGTGACAATGATTTAGTTGCAGTTCCGTATATTTATAAATTGATTTTCATTTTAACTCTCATTCTCGTATTTCTGCATGAAAAACCGTTTTTCCGCGATACTTTCGGTGGTGATGATGCTGTTGGTGACTATGCCTGCGTGGGCTGCTATCCCAGCCAATTATTATCAGAGCGTCAACAAGACATCGGGAGCGACCATGAAAGCGCGGCTTAAAGAACTTGCACGCAACCATCGCGAAATTTCAAGCTATCAGGATCTTCCCGAATATTTCAAAGAGACCGATGTCATCACCAAGAGGCTCTCATCGGGCGAGGACGGCCTGTGCTGGTGGGACATGTACAGCGACAAGCCTGTGCTTGTCAGCATACGCTTCGGCGCGAATATGAACCGTGAGCACTGTTTCCCAAAAAGCTGGTGGGGTGGCAATGACAATGTCCCTGCCTATGTCGACCTGTTTCACATGTATCCGTCGGAGGCAAAAGCCAATCAGGCAAAGAGCAACTGGCCTCTCGGCGAGGTGGAATCCGCGACATTTGACAACGGACGTGTCAAGATAGGCAAGGCTATCCCCGAGCATCGTACCTCAGCCGATAAGGTGTTTGAGCCATCGGACGAGTATAAGGGTGATTTCGCCCGCACCTACATGTACATGGTCACCTGCTACGGAGATTACAACTGGAATTCAAGCTATATGTGGATGCTGTCAAGCGAGACATCGCAATACCTTTCGCTGTCGAAGTATGCCGTGGATCTGCTGCTTGAATGGCACAAGCTTGACCCCGTCAGCCAGAAGGAACTTGACCGCAACGAAACGGTGTACAGAATCCAAGGCAACCGTAACCCCTTTATCGACCATCCTGAGTTTGCCGATTATATCTGGGGTGACAAGGCTGGTACTCCCTATGAAGATAACGCTACGGAGCTTAACAAGATGCTGTTTTCTCCTGTCAAGGATCAGCCTGTGAGCTTTGACGCCATCGCTCTCGGTGACACAGAAACCACCATCCTTAAAGTACGCGGTCAGGATCTTACCGGCAATATCAATCTGCGCATCTATATGGGCGACAAGGATGATTTCCGTTTCCGCAAGCCGACCACAGGCTCTAACTACACTCTTGTGGACTACATATCGCTGACGCCTTCGCAGGTCAATGCTGACGGCGGATACAATCTCGTTATAGAATTTACCCCCAAGGCTTTGGGAGAGCGCAATGCGCGTGTGCTTGTCAACGGTGACGGCATCGTGGGGTCATTTGGTGTTTCGCTGAAGGGTACAGCCGGCGAGATGCCTAATCTTACGGCTCCTGTGGCACTTGATGCCAGCGACCTGACCACCAAGACCTATAAAGCAAATTGGGAACCGGTCAAGGGCGAAGAGGTTGACTACTACGTTGTCACCCGCACCCGCTACAAGGGCAATCAGGTCATAACAGAGGAAATCACCGCTGATGCTCCAGGCGTAACCATCGAGGACTTTGACGGCAGCGACTACGAGACATACAGCGTCAAAAGTTGCCGCCTGAAGCATTATTCGCCTGAGTCCAATGTGATAACCGTGTCACATAGCGGAGCTATTGACGGTATCATGGGCGATGAATACCGCGATGCGTATTTTATCCCTGAGAACGGCGGTATCAGCGTGGTCAGCACACGCGGTGAGTTCTCTGTCAGCATCCACGATGTGTCAGGACGCAGAGTATTGATGCGTAGTGTCAGCAACGGTGATTTCATACCGCTTGCCACAGGCAGCTACGTTGTGACATCGGAGGTAGCAGAACCTGCTAAGATATTGATTAAGTAAGGGCTTATGCCCAGTGCTTTTTGATAATGTTAACAGGAGTGGGCATTGGTGTTGCACACGATAATTGCTAACTTTGTATTATCAAAAGAACACAAAAACAGACATAAGAATGGAAAAGAAGAAATCATCATCAAAAAACAAGTCAGGAGTGACTGTCGACCCCAAATCATCAGAGGCAGCGAAGCTCCAGGCTTTGCAGCAGGTGATGGCAAAGATAGAGAAAGACCACGGCAGAGGCAGCATCATGCGCCTTGGTGATGACAAGGTGGAAAACGTGGAGGTAATCTCCACGGGCAGCATCGGGCTCAACTATGCACTCGGTGTGGGCGGTTTCCCTCGCGGACGCATCATTGAGATATACGGACCCGAATCGTCAGGTAAGACCACCCTTGCCATCCATGCCATTGCCGAGGCTCAGAAGAAGGGCGGCACATGTGCTCTGATCGATGCAGAGCATGCTTTTGATCGCTTCTATGCTGAAAAACTCGGGGTGGATGTCAACAATCTTCTCATATCCCAGCCTGACAACGGCGAGCAGGCGCTTGAGATCGCCGAGCAGCTGATACGCTCATCTGCCATAGATGTGCTGGTGGTCGACTCTGTGGCTGCTCTGACGCCCAAGAGTGAAATCGAGGGCACGATGGGAGACCGCAATGTAGGTCTGCAAGCGCGCCTGATGTCTCAGGCAATGCGTAAGCTCACAGGCAGCATCGCCCGTACCAACACATGCTGCATATTCATCAACCAGTTGCGTGAGAAAATCGGTGTGATGTTCGGTCCGTCGGAAACTACGACGGGCGGTAACGCGCTGAAATTCTACGCTTCGGTGCGTATCGAGATACGTCCCAGCACATCCATCAAAGACGGTGACGATATCCTCGGAAAGAAAACCAAGGTCAAAGTCACCAAAAACAAGGTAGCACCCCCATTCCGCCGTGCAGAGTTTGACATCATGTTTGGCGAAGGTATCAGCCGTGCAAGCGAAATCCTTGATCTCGGCGTAGACTACGGAATCATCAAGAAGAGCGGCTCATGGTTTAGCTATAACGACTCCAAACTTGCCCAGGGACGCGATGCTGCCAAGCAGGTGATAAAAGATAACCCTGAGCTGGCTGCAGAGCTTGAGGCGAAGATTATGGACGCTCTGACCAATACTTCCGAGGATGTCAAGCAGGCTATCGAAGCCAAGAAAAAGGCAGAAGCCAAGTCAAAGAAGGACACCGAAAAGGATGATGACAATGACGAACTTCCTGACATGGACTTTGATGCCGACCTCCCCGATGACTTTAAGATGGAGGAAGACTGACAAGATTAAGCCGGAATGTGTGGTTTTTCCACGTTCCCGCTGCTTATTCATAATGGAGGAGTGTCTTTGTAGGGACATGCCGTGGCATGTCCGTTGCAGTGATGCTGCCATTTCCCTTTTGGTGTGGGCGGACATGCCACGACATGCCACGACATGTCCCTACAGGTGCGTAAACTTCACATGCGCTTTAAGTGTTAAATGATTGATACAAGTATTTTATTAACAACAGATATACATTATGGAAAAAATTGAACCTGGAAAGTTTGTCGAGCTCGGTTACAAGCTCTATGAAGTGGCTTCCGACGGCACTCAGACCCTCGTACACGAATCAGATAAGGATGACCCCGAACGTGTTATATTCGGCGTCACACGCGGCATGATACAGCCTCTTGAAAAGGCTATAGAAGGACTTGAAAAAGGCGGCAAGTTTGACCTCGTGGTAAAAGCCAAAGATGCTTTCGGCGAATATGATGCCGAGCAGGTGGTCGAGCTGCCTAAGGATATCTTCGTTGTCGATGGCAAATTTGACGATGAGATGGTCAAAACAGGCGCTCTTGTGCCAATGATGACCGCTGACGGTTTCCGTATCAACGGCAAGGTGCTTGAGGTATCTGACACAGATGTCAAGATGGACTTCAACCATCCGCTTGCTGGCAAGGATGTGCGCTTCGATGGCGAGGTGCTTCTCGTGCGCGATGCTACTCCTGAGGAGCTCCAGCCCGCGCATGGCTGCGGTTGTGGCTGCGACCATGACGGATGCAGCGATGACCACTGCGGCTGCGGTGATGACCACCACTGTGGCGATGGCTGTGGCTGTCACTGATAGTTTTTTGACAGATTAGTTTAGCTACATAACCAAGAGGGGGCGGCAGTCAACGACTGCCGCCCCCTGATATATTATAAGATTCATAAATCTTATAAATCTTATAAATCTTATAAGACTTGTACTTCACTTATGCACGAGGGGCGGCAGATTTGAATCTGCCGCCCCTCGCGGTATCTGTAGTGTTGTAGGTGGTTATGCTTTGGCTGCCTTCTTGTTGCGGCGACGGTCTGTAAGGTAAGCTACAGGGGCTGCAATGTAGATAGAAGCGAGTGTACCGATAACCACGCCGAATATCATCGCGAAGATGAATGAGCGGATGGCATCGCCGCCGAGGATGAAGATGCAGAGGAGCACGAGCAGTGTGCTGCATGAAGTCATGATCGTACGGCTGAGTGTCTGGTTGAGCGAGTTGTTGATGGTAGTTCCGAAGTCCTGCTTGGGGAAGAGTCCTACGTTTTCACGTACACGGTCGAATACCACCACGGTGTCGTTGATCTGATAACCGATCACTGTCAGGATGGCTGCGATAAACGACTGGTCGATTTCCATAGCGAAGGGGAATACGCCCCAGAACAGTGAGTAGAAACCGATGATGGTAAAGGCTGTGAACGCTACCGCTGCAAGCGCGCCCAAAGAGAAGGCGATGTTGCGGAAACGGATGAGGATGTAGAGGAACATGGCGATGAGTGAGAGGATTACCGCGATGTATGCCTCAGCCTTCATGTCGTTTGCCACGGTAGGACCTACCTTCTGTGATGACATGATACCTACATTCTCATTGGTGGTTGAGAAGTCGGTCATCGACATGCCGTTGAGCTCTGACTGGAGACCGTTGTAGAGGATTTCGGTAATTTCCTGGTCTACGCCTTCGTCGTTGGAGTCAATCTTGTAGTTGGTAGAGATACGTACCTTGGTATTGTCATCGATAGAGATTACGCTGACCTGTGCACCGCCGAAGAGGGGTGTCAGCTTGGCGTCAAGCTCATGTGTCTGCACGGGGTGGTCAAACTGTACCACATAGTTGCGACCGCCAGAGAAGTCGATGCCCTGGTTGAGCCCGCGCACGAAGAACGAGATGATGATGACTGCCACGAATACTATCACAGCCATGAAGCTTGCCTTGCGGGCACCGAGGAAGTTGATAGATGTCTTGTGGAAAATCTTTTCGCTCAGAGCGGTTGTGAACTTGAGGTTCTGGAAGGTCTTGCTCTTGGCACCGGCGATGAATATCAGACGTGTCAGATATACTGCAGTGAAGAACGAGCAGATGATACCGATGATAAGTGTGGTGGCGAAGCCCTTGATAGGACCAGTACCGAAGAGGAGGAGGATTACACCGGTGATGATAGATGTCAGGTTAGAGTCGAAGATGGCAGAGAACGCATTGCTGTAACCGTCAGCGATGGCTGTGCGTGCATTCTTGCCGGCGCGGAGCTCTTCCTTGGCGCGCTCAAAGATAAGCACGTTGGCATCGACAGCCATACCGAGTGCAAGCACGATACCTGCTATACCGGAGAGTGTAAGCACTGCCTGGAACGATGCCAGGATGCCGAATGTGAAGAAGATGTTGCAGATAAGACCTACATTGGCGATAAGTCCGGGTATCATGCCGTAGAAGAGGCACATGAACACCATCAGGAGCACGAGGGCGATGATGAACGACCAGATGCCGTCGTGGATAGCCTTTGCACCGAGTGACGGACCGATGACGGTGTCAGAGATGATGTTGACCTTGGCTGCCATCTTACCGCTCTTGAGCACGTTGGCAAGGTCCTTAGCCTCGTCGGTGGAGAAATTGCCTGTAATCTGGCTGTTGCCGCCTTCGATAACGCTGTTGACGTTGGGGGCAGAGTAAACCTGGTCATCAAGCACAATGGCTACGGGACGTCCGAGGTTGGTCTGTGTGATGTTAGCCCACTGTTTGGCAGCTGTGGCGTTCATTGACATGCTGACATAGTTGCCGTTGCGTGTGTCATAGTCAGCATTGGCGCTGGTCACAACGTCGCCAGAGAGGGCGGGCTTGCCGTTGAGGGTCTTGAGCGCGATGAGCTGGTACATATCTACCTTGCGGTTGCGGCCAGATGTAGAGTCGGTGATTTCGATGGTCTGCGGCTGGCGTTCCCATGCGAATTTCACGTTGTTGGGAAGCAGACGCTTGGCAGCGGGACTTTCAAGAGCCTTGTCGATAGCTGCGCGCTGGTTGGCGAGGGCATAGCCCACTGTGATGCCCTGTCCGGGCTGCAGGAACAGACCGAATAGACCTGTGTTGGCTGCTGCGGTGCTGTCGGCGCGGAGCTCGTTGTCAAGCTGAGACAGGGGCATCTGGAGGTCAGAGACGTTGTATGTCTCATAGAATTCGAGGTTGGCAGATGCTTTGAGCAGGTCACGCACACGGTCGTGCTCCTTTACGCCGGGGAGCTCAAGGAGGATCTGACCGTCATTTTCAAGTTCCTGAATATTGGGGGCTACGACACCAAACTGGTCGATACGGTTACGGAGCACGTTGGTAGAGCTGCTCACGCGGTCCTTGACCTCCTGCTTGAGGGTAGCCTCGACCTGCGAGAGGTTTTCGCCGCGCTTCACCTGGTCTTTGAACAGGATGGAGAAGTCAGCCTGCGGGTCAAGTTTCTGATACTCCTTGCAGAATGTCGACACGTAATCGTTGGTGCGGGTAGCTTTGACGATTGAATCGGTCTTTGCGATGGCTTCGTTGAAGTAGGGGTTGCCGTCGGCATTTGCCATCGAGCGGAGGATGTCGGGCACCGATACCTGCAGGGTGACGTTCATACCGCCCTTAAGGTCGAGGCCGAGACCTACGCCGAGTTTCTGTACTTCATTGAATGTGTAGCCCATGAACACCTTCTCTTTGCCGATGGAGTCCATGAACATCTTTTTTGCTTCACGGTAAGCGTCGGCTTTAGTGTCGCCGTTGGAGGCTGTGAGTGCATAGGCTTCTGCCTTATCCTCATAGTGGTTGGTAACCAGAGTGAAGCTAAGGTAAAAAAGGCACACGAGCACCAGGAATATCGCAATTACGCCTGCGACAACGCTTCCCAGAGTTCCTTTGCTTTGCATGTGATGGTTAGGTGATTTTAAAGATGTATTGTGTTAATAATTAATTGATTTCGCTGGCAATAGATTAATCAGCTTGCAAATATACGAAAAATTCCGTCAAAATAACTCCATTGTGCTGTAATACACGTATGTTGCGCTTGAAATTTATCTGAAGGATGATAAAAACGTGGCAAATCCTGTATCAGCCGTTGTGAACTGATACAGGATTTGTCAGATTATGTGGATGGGTTTACTGGCGCATCACTTTGAGGGTCGCAGCGTCAGAGGGTGCGGTGCATTTGATGACATACATCCCCTGAGGAAGGGTGTTGAGGTCAAATTCCACTCCTGAAGCCGATGCCACGCGGACTCCGCAGGAGTTCCACACAGTGAACTGTGAGAGGGTGGAAGTATAGATGATGTTGCCTGACAGGGTGACGAATCCATTGTCAACGGCAATGTCGGCGATACCTGAATGCGGGTCTACTTCTACGGCTTTCTGATCATCGATGCGGAAGTAGTAGTCACGATTTGCCACGATGGGATAGTCGGGGAGCTGCAAACCGTTGTTCCAGTTATTGAAAATGAGGTTGTAGCTGCCGGTGTCAGTGTCAAGACCGAAGACCTTGTACACGGTGCCGTCAATATCACGCTCGTCAATGGGAGCCTGTCCTGGCCATGCACCCCACAGTTCGGAGTCGCCGTAGGCATAAAGTCCGAGGGAATCCCAGCCTGTGCAGTCCTCTACGTAGATGTAATGGTGGCATACCGGCACTTCGGGGAGCTCTCCGGTCAGAGTCACATTGTCGATGGCAAGAGCCATGGCGTGGTTGGCAGCCGAGCCTGAAGCTACGGATATGTTCCATGCGAGGTAGAGATCCATGCCGCGTCCGAGTCCGGTAGGCAGTTGCCCTTCGACATTGATTGTCTCGCCCGGTACTTCTGCGTAACCCGCTGTCTGTGTGTCAGGGGCGAGATAGGTATTGAAGTCGTCACCTGCGGCAGTCCAATGGCGTCCATCTACCGAGTAGTAGAGTTTGACGGCAAATCCGGCAGGGTTGGAACCTTGGCGGTATTTCTCGATGTCGTAACTGATGGTGAGCTTCTCGATATTCTTCTTGCCGTCGTTATAGAGGTGGGTGTAGAGATTGATGGCACGAGTGCCGTTGTCGACACCTGTGGTGATGCCTCCGACAGCGCGGTCGGCTGACTCGCCATTGCCGAAATTCCAGATACCGTTTTTTGCGTTGGAGGGCAGGTTGACACCGCCGCTATAGGCTGTGTTGGTGAGGGCTACGCCGTAAGCCCCGAGGGTGCGTGGCTCTACGGTCTGGCGGTCGATACGCCAAGCCTCGGGGAGGGCAGCGTCGGCAGCATCGCCCATGGTGTCAAAGTCCTCGCTTATGGTGAGGTTGTCCTGGTTCATGTATATTGCTGGATAGCTTTCCACTTCAGTCACGCAGTCGGCAACCTTGATTTTCGCCGATTTGGAGAAATTGCCAGCTTTAGCGGTCACTTCAAACTCGCCCGCAGTGCCGTCGGATGTGAAGCAGCCGTCTTTGTCTACAGAGCCTCCTCCACTTACTGTATATGCCACATCTCCTTCGGGAGCGTATTCAAGTCCGAAATCGTCGATCATCGCCACTTTGTAATGGATTTTGCCGTTGATATGGTCCACGTAATTTGTGACGCTCTTTAGGGCGGATGAAGCATATGTGCGCATCGATGCGGCTTCGGTGTCTATAAGTCCTTCGGTGTGCCAAGATATTTCGGTGGGATCCTGACCGTAAATCAGTCCGTATTCCATACATGCAGCCATGTAGGTAGACAGCGGGGTCGGATGGCGGTCATCGGAGAACCATGGTGCGATGCCATGTGTGCCCTCTGTTTCAAATACATTCTGATAGGCATTGGCTACAGGACATACTATGAGTCCGAATTCGGCAGCCACGTCCATGTAATTGTCGATGAACATCTTGTTGTAGGCTGTGAAGTTTTCCCAGTCGCTGCTGTATGCCCAGTTGACGGGCAGGATGATCACGGCATTGGGGTTGGGGCAGTACTCGCGGATGTAGCCGACCCATTTGGCTACTGATTCGCGGAATGCCGCGGGATTGGTGCGGGGCAGAGAACTTTGCTCCTGGAGGATGATATGCGTCCAGGCATCGGAGCGTACCATCATCTTGGCTCCGGGGGTGCCGTCGGCAGCGAGGCCGTCGCCTTCGTCCCAGTGCGTTGCGAGAGATTTGCCCAGTAGGGTGTGGCGGGTCCATGAAGCATCCTTGCCCATTGACTCAGCTATGGCGTTGAATACTTCGTGCTGGTCGTTGTAGTGTATGAGGCTGTTGTTGAGGGAGAGGACTTTGACGGTCTCAGGCATGGTGCGCATAAGCACTACATCGGCTGGCGAGAGAGTGATGTCGGTTATCTGCGATTCGACCGCTGTGAGAGTATAGGCTCCTGTCTCGATGTTGAAAGTAACGTCGTAGGTGGCGGGAGCTGTCGCTACGCTTATGTTGCTGCCTTTGACGAGAGTGCCCGAAAGGGAGTTTTCGCCCTCCGTGGCAGCACCCCATACTCCACCCATGCCGAGACGCTGGTAGATGCGCCAGCGGCTTGTGCCGTTGTCGCCTGCTTTCATGGAGATACGTCCCTTGAAGAGATTGTCAGCGTTATCAAGATTGAGAGCACCAGAGGTGTTCATGTAGTTCCAGCCGTTGAAATCGCCGATAACGTAGACTGTGGTCAGTCCGGTAGGGTCATCGTTGCTTTCGAGCAGCAGAGTGGCTTCGCCAGAGGTGGTGATGTTGAGCACGATGCGTTTGCAGTCAAACAGGTTGGATCCGCAAGATATATTGGCGTCAGTGCCGCTTTGGAGCTGGTAGGGTGCATCGGCAGCGATGTTGGTGCCGTTTGAGCCGTAGTTGCATGCCGATGACCAGGAATCGTCGGCTATCTTGAATGCTCCGTTGAGCGTCTTGTCATACAGCACGTACACACCGTTGCCCTCGTCAGAAAATTCCCATCCGTCAAGGTTGTTCCATGAGTTGACTTCGCCTCGGAGGTAGATGCCTGAGGGAGTGAACGGAGGCAGGTCGGGATTCACCCATCCTGTATAGCTCTCTGGGTCGGAGATTTCCGAGATGCCAGTCGGAGAGGCGCAAAGATAGTAGTCGCGGTCTGATGACAGTGTGAAGCCGTCAGTGTCATATGCCGAGCCATCGGTCAGATGGATGTTGGCAGGCAGAGTGCCGCCGAGAGTCCATCCCCAATAAGTCACGCCATTGAGCGTCTTGCTCATCTCGGGGGCTTCTCCGGGTTTTTGAGCGAAATGGTCACTCGAAGTGGAGTATAGCGACAGCTGCTTGGCTCCGCTGGCGTTTTCGACGAACACGTAATGCATATCGCCGCTGTTGAAACCTGCTGTAACGGATACATCGTCGATGGCGAGAGCCATCGCTTTGTCGGGCGAAGAGCCTGATGATACAGATATGTTCCATGCGAGGTACATAGTGGCGCCGGCAGGGATGTCTGTCATCATGGTCTTATTTTCAACCTTGACAGTGGAGATGGGCACGATGTCGGCTCCAGCGGTGGCTCCGTCGGGAGCAAAAGGAGTGTAGAACGCCTCGCCGGCTGATTGCCAGGACTCTCCGTCGGGCGATGTGTAAAGTTGGACGCTGTATCCTGCGACATTGGCACCCTCGCGGTATTTCTCTATGGCATAGCTCAGTGTCAAGCGGTCAATAGGTGCGTCAGATGCATTGGTGACTTTGGTCATGACGTTGACGCAGCGTGTGCCATTGGCAACGGTGGTCGACAGTCCTCCTATGGCACGGTCGGATTCGTCGGTGCTGCTGCCGAAGTTCCATGTGCCGTTTTTAGCATTGGATGGCAGAGCTACGCCGCCTGAATACATTAATTGGTCAGTCGCGGCAGTCCAGCTGCCCACAGTGCGTGGTGCGTTCATCTGTCGCTCTACCTTCCAGTCTGTCGGCATGGCGAGCAGAGGTGTCGATGCAGATGCATCCCACATGGAATTGAAGTTCTCGCTGCCCGTGGGACTGGTCGGTGACAGCTCAAATGCTGAGGCTGCCTGGCATGCCAGCAATGCAGTCAGGGCAGTCGTCGAACATTTCCTGAGAAAATTGTGAAAAAGCATGGTTTAGATAATTATGTGATTAAGAATTGGGAGTGGCGATTCGCTTATTCACAAAATTATGACCACACGCTTGCCTCTTTGATGCGATGTAATATATATTGTAAGTGCTTATAACTTATAAATATATGTAAATCAGATGTTTATATATTGGTGGTGAAGGATAAATTGTAAGTGCTTAAAACTCCTATATTAAACCAATTCTGAGACTTTTTTCTCAAATTCAGCCGGATTGATGGCTTTTTTCCTCAGTTTGCTGCGGTAGTTGTAGACGGTAGACATGGAGCAACGGAGTATGCGGGCGGTCTGCTCGCCGTCACATATGCCGAGTCGCATGAGAGCGCAGATGCGCAGCTCGGTGTTCATTTTTTCGCCCGGTTTCAACTTTATCTGTTCGTCAGGCAGAAGCAGAGCGTTGACTTTGTCGGTGAAACCGGGGTAAAGATTCAGAAAAGTATCATCAAAGAGGGCATAGAATCCGTTGATTTCCTTGTCAACATATCGGGTTGAGGCGATGGCATCATAGAGCTGGTCGAAGTTTCGTTTATTGGCAACTTTGCTTAGATATGAGCGGTAGTTTTCCATCTTTGACAGAAATTCCAGGCTCAGATTCATAAATCGTGTCATGTATTCCTCCTTTGCCTTGTTGGCAGCCGAGAGTTGGGCGTTGATGTCAAGTTGGCGGTCATGTGACTGACGGAGGCATCGGTTGCGCTTGACGACAATTCTGACGGCTATGCCGAGAAGCACTGCCAGCACCATCACCACGCCTATGGCTATGTGGAGGGACTGCCGCAGACGGCTTTGCCGGGCGTTGTAGGCGGCATCGATCAGCGGCATGGTGTTTGACATCTCCATGGTGCGTATCTTGGCGTTGCATGCAGCGGCATCGTCAATGCTGCGATGCAGATAGCGATAGGCTCTGTCGATATCCCCTTGCTCATAAAGGGCTACCGCCAGCTCCGGGAGGGCGATATATTCTCTGACGCCGTTGCTCAGATCTCTCACGGCGGCGTTGGCGAGGCATTCCACCTGCTCCTTGCGGTTGCCTTGCAGGGCGTGGATGCGTGCCATGACGTGATATGCGGCGGCACTGCCGCCGCTGACGGTGTCAGACCTCAATTCGTCATCCATCAGCTTCTTTGCCGAGGCATAGTTTCCTTCGTCTATAAGTTTGTTGACGATGATGAATCTGGCATCAGGATTCAGGGAGAGCAGGGAGTCGCGGTATTGTTTTTTCAGCAGATCATACTCTGGAGCAATCTGAGGGTCAAGGGAGCATTCAGCGAGGTTCCTGTAGAGCTGGATGCCGAGAGTGTAATAGGCGACCCGGAGAGAGTCGGGCAGTTTGTCAGGGTGCAGGTCTGTAAAGATGCCATAGGCTTCCTTGTACATCATCCCGGCAGAGTTGTAGAGCGATGCTGTCCGTAGTCGTGCCTCGTCAAGCATCAGGGAGTCATTGGTAGCGAGGGCTATGCGTTGTGCACGGTGAAAATGGATGAGGGCGGAGTCGATGTTGAAGTCAGAGTAGCGGCTGCCCATGTCGATTTCGTGGCGGTAACGTTGCACCGGGGTCGAGGCGCGGCGGTACCCGGCAAGATTCAGAGAGTCAAGCTGTGACGCTCGGCGCATGACAGCTTCTTCTCCGTCATTGACCAGCGCGTCAAGTCGGTGGAGCGGCGAACGCGCCCACAGCGGTGACAGTCCCGAGGCAAATAACAGGAGGATAATAATGACCGGCTTTGCAATAAAATACCCCATATCGCAAAGTTAGTCTTTTTCGCCGAGATGTAAAAACTTGTTTTTAAGGAAGTTGTAAGCTACTTGGATGCCGAGAGGAATAAAAAGACCTATGGCTGCATATGCAATCCAGTAATATTGCGCAAGTTCCATATGGACTGGATATTCCAAAAGGTACTCATGCGGAAGCCCATAGGCATTGATGAGGATGTAGGTCAGGAGTTTGAATGCCAGGAAGTGCCATCCGAGTATGAGGATTGTGCTCTCTCCGCAGAAAATGAGGAATCGTTTGACCCGTCCGTCGGGGATGTGTGCGCTGAGTATCAGTACGCCTATGACACCAGCCACAGAGCCGACAAACCGCAACGGCACTTGCCATGTAAATAACGAGAAGATAGCACCGGGAAAGTAGACCGACACCGCTCCGGTCAGAATCAGACATAGTATCAACGTGGCTATCAGGCGTTTTCGGGTGGATTTGTAGCGGTCATGGATGCCCTTGAGCACGAAGCCGGTAAGGAAATAGATGGCGAAGTGGATGAATCCTGACAGTCTCATGACGATACGGTTATCATATAGAAACATGTTGAGCAGTATGACGCATATCATCATGGCAGCCATCCATACCGATACTTTCTTTATGTCGCACTCGCTCGCCCAAAGAATTATCCAACTAATGAGCGAAGCGAAAAAAAGCCCTGCAAGAAACCAGAATCCAGCTAACATCGGCTCCTGTTTGATCATAAGTATTGTCTGGACTATGGCGGTCAGATGGCTGTGTATGTCATATGCGGTATCATAGATGCCCATTGCATACAGGGTATTGTGGAGCAAGATAAAAACAAAGTTCCACTTGACAAACGGCCACCACAGACCTCTGGCTCTGCGTCGGGCGAATTTGAGCGGAGCATTGCAATAGGCGGTCTTGAAGCAGTAACCAGCCACTAAGAAAAACAGTGGCATATGGAATACGAATATGAAGCGGTTCAACGGCAGAGGTAAGCCACTATGGCTTATGACCACCAGTATGATGCCGATACCCTTGGCGATGGTGATGGTGTCGTTGCGTGTAAACCGTGGTGGGTCAGAAATCATAGGGTCGGGCATATGCTTTGCCGATGACTATAACGATTCGGGCTGGAAGGGTCGGGAGCCTGAGGATATGCGGGCGAATATGCGCCACTGGTAGAGGATGAGGGCGGCGGTGCAGAGGGTGGCGGCTAAATCGCCGAGGGGAAAGGCGAGCCAGATGCCGTCGAGCTGCATGGTGCGCGGAAGCCAGAGCATCAGGGGTATGAGGAATATGACCTGACGGGCGAGCGACAGGAATATGCTTTTGCCAGCCTTGCCGATGCTTTGGAAAAAGGTCGTGGAGATGACCTGGAATCCTACGAGCCAGAATGCCCAGAATCCTCGATGGAAAGCGTTGACGGTAGTGTCGACCAACGGCATGGAAGTGGTGAAGGCTCTCGCCCACAGGTCAGGTATCAGGTATCCCACAGCCATGCTGACTATGGATATGAGGGAGGCTGCTGCAACAGCGAGATAGTAGGCATGTTTCATGCGGCGGAAATGTCCTGCGCCATAGTTGAAGCCTACAATCGGCTGCATGCCTTGCGAGATGCCGCTCATAGCCATGACGGCAAGGGTGGACAGCGTGGTGAAGATGCCCGCGGCTGCCACGGCTGTGTCGCCGCCATAGTGGAGCAGCGAGTTGTTGATGATGGCATTGACTGCGCTGGCGGCGGCATTGATGAGTGACGGAGCCGCGCCGATGGCTACTATGCCCCACACTATGCGTCGGTCAAGGCGATAGATGCCCCTGCGGAAATGCACGGTAGATTCCGAGCGGAAGAAGTGCTTCATCACATAAATCCCTGATATGATCATGGATATGACCGTGGCTATGGCAGCGCCTTTGATACCCATGTCGAGCCAGAATATGAATATGGGGTCAAGTGCCACATTGATGCCTGCTCCGATGAAATTGGTCACCATGGCGCGCATCGGATAGCCCGAGGCTCGCATGATATTGTTGAAGCTCAGGGTGACATTTATGAGTAGGAACCCTGGGAGCAGGTAGACCATGAATTCATGGGCATAGGGGAGGGTGGCTTCGGATGCTCCGAATGCCATTAGTATGTCGTCGAGAAAGAGGGCGAAGACCGTTATGTAGGCGATGGCAATGGAAATAGACATGACCAAGGCATTGCCGAGGGTGCGAAATGCGCTGTCGGTGTCGCCAGCTCCGAGTATCACCGAGATGCGGGCTGCCGCTCCGCCGCCCACGAGGACTCCGAGGGCAGCCGAGAGATTCATCACGGGCAGCGTTACAGCCAGTCCGGCTATCGCTTCAGGGCCCACGCCCTGACCGATGAATATGCGGTCGACGACGTTGTAAAGCGACACCACGAGCATCCCCACTACGGCAGGGAGGCTGTATTGCCATAGCAGCCGGCCGACAGGGCTGTCAGCCAGTTGTCGGAGGCGTTCGTTGCGTGTTGAAGCTGTGTCAGACATTCGTGATGCTATCGGTGGTCAATGATGATGTGGATGATATGCGCTTTGACGTCGTAGGGGGTGGCTGTGCCGCTGCGTGGCTTGGCCCCGAGGTGGTAGTAAAAAGACTTCTGCATGTCCCATGACTTGAAATTGACACTTCGGGTCTCAGACGGAGGGATGTCAGCCTTGATGTCAATGTCGCGTGAATGCAGCCTGCGCCCTGACATATCGTAATAGTCGAGACGGAGCTTCAGAGCGTGGATGGTGTCGCTGAGCGATGAGGTTACAAACAGGCTCTCGCGCGTGGCGCGGAGAGGCTTGTCGTAGCCTGACAGCCTGACCTCGGCATCGGTTACAGTGATGGTGTCGTTAGTGGGGTATGAAAGCCGATATGCCGCTTCTGACTTATTGACGTGGCGTGTGGTTGCCTGCTTGCGTGGATAAGCGGGGAGGGTCAACAGAACCATTGCCGACAAGAGGAGGAAATATCTCATATGCGGTGGTGTCAGATGGTGCTGAATTTGTAGCTGAATCCGAGCGAGAGTATTTCCTTGAACTGCCAGTAGTGCCAGTTGCTGTCTTCTATCCGCGGGGTCGTGGAGTCGTAGCGCAGATGGGCATAAAGCATCGCTGAGAGGAAGCGGTTGATTGAGAAATTGATGGTGTTTTCCCAGTCGAGCTGCGAGTCCTCATATTGTGTGAACGCGAACAGGCGTGACTGGAGGGATATGTCACGTGTGATCTTCCAGTCGAGTTTGATTTCGGTGCTTGAACCTATCTGGTTTTTGACTCGGTGTCCGTTGTCGATGCCGAATGAAGCCGGATCCATGTTGGTGTTGGTCACCATCTTCATGTTCCACGATATTGGTGAAATGGACGCATTGATGCTGAATTTCTTCGAAGGCGACATATAGTCGTAGGTCATACCGAGACCGAGGTTGAGTTCGCCAGGTGATAGGAAGGCAGCCGAGAGCTGATGAGAGTTTATCGGATAGCTTTTAAACAGCTGGGTCTTGAAGTTCAGGGCTACCGAATAAAACCAGTGGTCAAACGCCTTCAATCCGCCCTTGGCTGTAATCTGGAGGAGATCCTCGGTGATTTGTACCTTGCGTAGCGAATCATCGGGGGTGCTTGACATCGCTAACTTGTATGATACAGAGGCTTCAAGCATCTGATTAGGATGTAATTTCTGATTGAGTTTCACGCCATAACCGATGCTTCCGATGAAGCTGAGGGCGTTTTTTCCGCCCTGATACCAGTTGGGGGAAATGTATGCCTGTGACATCTGCAAAGCTGCGCCGAACGAGTGGAGCCAGTATTCCGGCTTGACGTCGACATCGACTTTAGTCGGGTCATTGGACTTGGCTGGGAGCTCTTCCATCATGACTATCTGCATGCGCGAGGGATCGACTACAGCCCGATAGCGTTTGGGCGGGTCGGGGAGCATGCGTTCGTTATAGCGCACCAGCAACGGGTTTGCTATCATGTAGTTCTGCTTGAGCACGTTGACCAGTGAGTCTACAAACAGTGCATTGTCAAGCCACGCGCGTCCAGGGACAGGGAGGAGGCTGTCGGCGCGTGTTGCTGGCGCATGGAGCACTTCCGAAGGGAAAGGCATGATGCGGTAGGTGGAAAAGATCGGTTCGCGCATATCGCGTGGAGTGATGCGCGCATATGTGCGGAAGGAGCAGCTGTCAGGGAGCACGATGTCGTCAAATGTGATTACCGGCTGCGGGATGCTGTCAGGTGCGGACTGTTGGACAGCTCCACTGGCGTGGAGCGGCAACATCATGCCAAACAGCACGGTGACAGACATGAAAATCTTATACAGGACAGTGGTGAATGGAGGCATCAGTCAGCTAATTTAAAATATATTAAAGTGCAAAATTAGCAAAAAAATTGTACATTTGTCGCTATAATGCCCTGCAAGGGTCTCATTTCCTACTGATTAAACACCCTCTAAATAGATGGACGGACGAGGCGGTTTCATCGCTTGGTGCAAGCGGTATATTTCGGTCAGTGCACTGGTTATAATGGGTGCACTGGTCTACGTGCTGTTTTTCAATGACAATTCCATACTCAACCACTACCAGTATGAGGGGGAGATAGACAATCTCAAAGCCGAAATCAGAGCCAACCGTGACTCGCTGGAGTATTACCGCGAGATGAATTCGCGTCTTGACACAGACCGTGAGGCTATGGAGCAGATTGTGCGGGAGCAGTACCACATGCAGCGTCCCAACGAGGACATATATCTCGTGGAGTAAGAAAAAGCAGGCATCGCCTGAAACTATTCAACTATATATCGCATCATATATGATAAAGAACCAGAACATAATCATGTGGCTCATAACGGTGTCGCTGCTTCTCATCATGGCTGGCACTATACTGCCTCTGCTGAGAGTGGAGGGCGATGTCTGGAAATATATCTACGGTAGTGGAGCCGTGGTGCTTCTATACAGTCGCATAGCGTCTATCGTTCCCAAAGGGGCGAGTCTGAGGCTGCGACGTCTGTACAGACTGGAGACTTGGTGCGCCATCTTCTTCTGTGTCGCCACGTTCTTCATGTTTTATGAGAAGGCAGGGCAGATGGACTGGCTCGCCTTTACGCTTGCCGGAGGTGCCATACAGGTGTACACTTCCATAATGATACCGCGCACCGCCCGTAAGGAGAAACTGATTAAATAACTGTCAAACAAGCAGATATAATGAAAATAGCTCTCATAGGATATGGCAAGATGGGTCATATCATCGAACAGATAGCCCGCTCGCGCGGACATGAAATCGTCAAAATCATCGACATCGACAACAATGCCGATATCGAGTCGCCAGAGTTCGCTTCGGCAGATGTGGCGATAGAATTCACTACACCACATACTGCGGCTGACAACTGCACCCGTGCGCTCAATGCCGGGGTCAGCGTGGTTTCCGGCTCCACAGGCTGGGCTGACAAGCTCCCCGAGGTGGAGAAACTTGCTGAATCGCTTGGAAGAGGCATGATGTGGAGCAGTAATTTCAGCATCGGTGTCAACATATTCATGGCTCTCAACCGCTATCTTGCCCGGGTGATGAACAAGTTTCCCCAGTATACTCCTGACATGACCGAAACGCACCATGTGCATAAGCTCGACCACCCGAGCGGCACTGCCGTGACACTTGCTGAGGGTATCATCTCCGAGAGTGACCGCGTCAGCCAGTGGGTAGAGGAAGCTCCCGCTCCTGCCGATGCCATGATTGTCAGCCACATACGCCGTGCCGAAGTGCCCGGCATACATGAAATCACATGGGAATCGCCGATTGACAGCATTTCCATCAAGCACAGTGCCAAGACTCGCGAGGGCTTCGCGCTCGGGGCTGTGATGGCGGCTGAATGGCTCGCATCGCACCCGGGCGTACACTCGATGGATGAGATGATGCAAGAACTGATTTCTGACAAATCCCATAGCTGAGACCATGCCTGACAAATCATTAGGAGAGGACTTCAAGTCACGTCTGCGCGCGGTCAAGGCTACCCGATGGGTGCGCTTTGCTCTGGTATCAGTCCTGTTTTTCGCATGGGTGATATGGCTGGGCAACCCTTGGGTACTGCTGGCATACATATTGCTGTTTGACATCTATATCACGGGCTACATACCGTTGACTTGGTGGAAGACGTCCAAGAACGCCGCCCTGCGCAGCGTCATGGGCTGGGTGGATGCTATACTTTACGCCCTGATTCTGGTCTATTTCATCTTCACTTTCGTGGGGCAGAACTATCAGATACCCTCCTCGTCGCTCGAAAAGACGCTGCTTGTGGGTGACTACCTGTGGGTCAACAAGATGGCATATGGTCCACGTGTGCCCAATACGCCGATACACCTGCCTTTGGTGCAGAACACTCTGCCAATAGTCAATACCAAGAGCTATCTCGAATGGCCCGAATGGAAATACCACCGTCTCAAAGGCTATACGACCGTCAAGCGCGGAGACATAGTGGTGTTCAATTTCCCTGCCGGGGATACTGTGGCTCTGAAAGTGCAGAATCCTGACTACTATACCCTCGTGCGCCATTTCGGCAGAGATGCCGTGTGGGGAAACAAGGAGCAGTTTGGCGAGGTGATATACCGTCCGGTTGACCGCCGCGAAAACTATGTCAAGCGTTGTGTCGGACTTCCCGGAGATACACTGTCGATTGTAGGCGGCGTGGTGCACATCAACGGCAACGCTATTCCGCAGCCTGAGACGGTGCAGCAGAATTACTTCTATCAGTTTGATGGCCGCATGCTCTCCGATGCCGACTTCGAGTCGCTCGGCATAGCTGAGGATGACCGTCATTATCTGACCATCCAGCCTGAGGAGGTGGAAGGTGTGAGGCTGTCGGGTTTCAAGGTCAATGCCGACGGCTCCGTGCCACCGATCTATGTGTCGCCGCTGACCCCGGAGATGGTAAGCCGTATCAAGGCTATGCCGGGGTTCGTCAACATCATGCAGCAGCCGGTGTGGCCCAACGAGGATATATTTCCCTACGGCGTGGCTACAGATTGGACCACTGCCGATTACGGTCCTCTGTGGATACCGCGCAAGGGCGCAACCATCAAGATGGATCAGAAGGCGTGGATGACCTATGAGCGTGCCATACGCAACTACGAGCATAATACCGATGCCGAGTGGCGTGACGGCAAGCTCTGGATAGGCGGCAAGCCTCAGGACAGCTACACGTTCCAGATGGACTATTACTTCATGATGGGCGACAACCGCGACAATTCGCTCGACTCGCGCTTCTGGGGATTCGTACCTGAAGACCATATCGTCGGCAAGCCGATGCGTGTGCTCATATCGCTTGACAAGGACAAGGGCTGGCTTGACGGCAAGATGCGCTGGAACCGCATATTAATGGATGCCAACACGGGCAAATAACTCCATGCTGCTTCTGCGCCCTGAATTGCTCGGCTCGGTAGACCGCTACGTGCACATAGCGCGTAGCGGAACTGTGATGGTGGATGTGGATGTGCCTTATGACAAGCGGGCTAAATCCACCCACCGCTTCACCATAGCCGATACACGGGGCGCGCTCAATGTGACCATCCCGATAATGCATCCAGAGCGTCATCATGGCACTCTCTTGTCTGACATAATGCTGTCGGACCACAGTCCGTGGTGGACAACGGCTATGACGGCTCTGGAGAGCGCATACGGGCGCACTCCCTATTTTGAATTCTATGCTGACGATTTCGCATCCCTGTTTGATGCCGGGCGCGTGGGGACTCCGCTTGTGGATTTCTGCCGTGACTTGGATAATGTGGTATGTCGCCTTGTAGGCTTGTCTCAGCCTCGTTATGGGCATGTCGATGGGTTCGCAGAGGTTGTTATGGATATGAGGCGCGGAGTGCCACAGTTCGGAGATTTCCGCCCTTATTACCAGGTCAGAGCCGATAAGTTAGGGTTCTTGCCCCATATGTCTATCGTGGATCTGCTGTTCAATCTCGGTCCGGAGTCGCTGCTGTATCTTGAGGGTAGTTTATGAGGATGCTGTAGGGAGGGATCTCCTTGAGAAATGTCACTTTGGGCGGAGCGTATGACACGTGGCAGCAATAATGCCTGATGCCGTTGCTGACCATGAGATAGGATGCCCGAAGCACCATATTGTATCTGACTATCTGCTCGAATACAGCCTGCGTGATAGGCACATCGGGGGCTTTGTATTCGATTATGGCGAGCGGACGGCGCATGCGGTCAAAAAGCACGGTATCGCAGCGTTTGAGGGTGCCGTTGAGCCTCAGTGACACCTCGTTTGCCATCATGCCTGACGGATAGCCGAGCGATGAGGTCAGATGTGCCACGAAGCGTTGTCTGACATGCTCTTCAGGTGTCAGGATTATCCATTTCAGCCTCAGAGGGTCGTAGACCTGTATTGTGCCGTCAGAAGCCTCTCTCAATCGGAGTTGATGAGGCGGAAGGTTGAGTATGGGAAGTCTCAGAGTGTCATCCATGCTGAGGTAGTTGAGGTCTTAGGTATATAAAAAAAGAAATTGATTGTCTCACGACAACCAATCTTTGTTAACCTTAAATCTAATACCATGAAAAACACGTTGCAAATTTAGCTGACTTTTTGATATTCACCAAATGTCTCTCTTTAAAAAGTTCATTAATTAACTATAATTAACATATGATTGATGCTTTATAGCTATCGTGGGTTATAATTCTGATAATATGTATAAGTTTTATAAAATAGTGGTGCATTGTCGGTCGGTTATGTGTTAAAGTGTAGGTTTTAAACCTCAAAGAAGTATGTGTTGTTTATTTTAAAGTTGTATTTAGAAATCTTTAATCCGTCTATGGATATTATCGGACATATCAATGATTTTCTTTGGACCTATCTGATGACGGCGTTGCTGCTCGGTGCCGGACTTTATTTCACTCTGCGGCTCGGCGGTGTGCAGTTTCGGATGATAGGGGAGATGTTGAGGCTGCTGGTTAATTCAAGCCAGAAGCATGATGATAAAAAGGACCTGTCGCTGCCGGCTGACAAGAAAATCAGCTCGTTTCAGGCGTTTGCTGTGTCGCTTGCGAGCCGTGTCGGCACAGGCAATGTGGCTGGTGTGGCTATAGCGATAGCTCTCGGCGGACCTGGGGCGGTGTTCTGGATGTGGGTTGTGGCTTTGCTCGGCTCTGCTAATGCCTTTGTAGAGTCAACGCTGGCTCAGCTGTTCAAGGTGCGGGGTGAGCATTCGTATATCGGCGGTCCGGCATACTATATCAGCAAGGGGCTGGGCAAGCGGTGGTATGCTGTTGTGTTTGCTGTGCTGATTACTGTTACGTTCGCGTTAGCATTTAATTCGGTGCAGTCCAATACGATATCGATAGCCATCCACAACAGTTTCGGCGTGGAGCGTTATGTCACTGGCATAGTCCTTACAGTGCTGACGCTCGGGGTGATATGGGGCGGCATACAGCGCATCGCCAGAATCAACGAGGTGGTGGTGCCTGTCATGGCGGTGCTCTATCTGCTGCTCGCGCTGTATGTCATCATCATACGCATTGACAGTTTCCCGCATGTGATGGCGATGATAGTCAAGAATGCCTTCGGCATAGAGCAGGTGGCAGGTGGCTCCATCGGCATGGCTATGATAATGGGTGTGAAGCGCGGGCTCTTTAGCAACGAAGCTGGCGAAGGCTCCACTCCTAACGCTGCCGCCACAGCTGCTGTCAGCCATCCGGTTAAGCAGGGGTTGATACAGACGCTTGGCGTGTACACCGATACATTGCTGGTATGTACTGCCACCGCTTTCATCATCCTCTGTAGCGGCGTAGTCGACACCGGGCTGACAGGCATAGAACTTACTCAGGCTGCTTTGGGGTCGGAAGTAGGAGGTGTGGCATCGGTCTTTATAGCCGTGGCGATAGTGCTGTTCGGGTTTACAAGCATAATCGCCAATTACTACTACGGCGAGAGTAATCTCGGTTTTATCCGCAGGAGCCGGGGCTTGACTATAGGGTTGCGTATAGCTTCGAGTGCCATGGTGATGATCGGATCGGTTGCAGCCCTTGATCTGACATGGGGGCTTGCCGACATCACTATGGCGATGATGGCATTGTGCAATATCATAGCCATACTGCTTTTGGGCGGCTACGTCAGAGTGCTGCTGAAGGATTACAGGTCTCAGCGCAGACGTGGCATAGACCCGGAATACCATCGCGACACCATCCCCAAGATAGCAAGCAAGACGGAGTGCTGGTAGGGGATTTTCAAGTGGCATAGACAAAATAATCCCGCGAAACTTGCGGCGATTGTTTGGATGTATGGCAGAATTTCGTAACTTTGCGGTGGGTAAGTCCTACACGACCAGCTCCTCGGGAACTCCGCCAGGCCTTGACCGGAGCAACGGTACCGAGTCGTAGCGGTGCGATGTAGTAAGCTTACCCTTTTTTCGTATATTATCCTATGATTGGAACACGACAAAACCGCCTGCTCCTATGGACGCTGCCAGTGCTGACTCTTGCCGTCGGCTGCATAGGTATTTTTGTGAAGAATATAGCCGTAAGCATCCCGGTATGCTCCATACTTGTGGTTCTCGGTTTTCTGTATGTGCTTTTCCTGTTGCGTGAAGACCGTAGAAATGTCCATAAAGAGGCATTACAGACCTCTGAGACCGCCTCAAAGATAAAAATGCTGCAATCCAAGGTCGATGAGATTGCTGTTTTGACAGGGAAATTGGATGATTGTGCTGAAAAACTCGCTCTCACGGAGTCGGCATTGGTGTCGATGCTTGATTTTGCCGGTGATAGTGTGGTTGACAAAGACCGCACCCGCAACAAGCTCTTCAAGCTCTCGGCTGCCAGCAACTGGGGCGACCTGCACCAGCATCTGCGGTCAAGTTCTGTGGATGAGGACATGGCAAAACTGTTTTCATATTTCGACTCGCAGTTTCTCAAGATTTATCCCGAATTCATCACCCGCCTTAACGAACTCATGGGCGAAGGCGAACGTTTCGCCCTCCGCCCCGATGGTACCATGACCGCAGAGATGAGGGTATTCGCCCTCATGCGCCTCGGTGTGACCGACAGCAAGCGTCTCGCCTCGATGCTCAACATCGCCGTAGCCACCGTCTACAACTACCGCTCCCGCTACAAAAACAAGATAGCCCCCGACACCACCCTCGAGGATGCCGTCAGCCGCCTCTGATTCATTCCCCCGCATTTTACCCGTTTTTCGCCAAAAAGCCCACATTTAGGCTCTGTTTATTGCTTTAAGAGCCAAAAAGTGTGGACTAATGACCATACTTAAGGATGCCTCGGCGACGGCGATCTACGGCTCGCGCGCGTCCAACGGCGTGATCATCATCACCACCAAGAAGGGCACCGCCGGCAAGCCCCAGGTCAACTTCGCCGCCAACTGGCACGTCAACACCGCCCGCAAGACTTTCGATATGATGACTGGTGACCAGTTCCGCAATCTGGTCAACAATGACCCGAACTATACTGACGCTACACGCGCTCAGCTCGGCGATGCCAACACTGACTGGCAGAAGGAAATCATGCGCACCAGCTTCTCTCAGGACTACTCTCTGAGCGTGGGCGGTACTGCAGGATTCCTTCCCTACCGTGTCAATGCTTCTTATACCTATAATAATGGTATCTTGAAGAAGTCAGACATGCAGCGTGCCACAGTAGGCTTCAACCTCAATCCGAAGTTCTTCAACGGCAAACTCTCTATCAACGCCAACGCACAGGGCGGCTGGACCAAAGTACATGAGGCAAACAGGGACGCTATCGGGGCTGCCATCAATTATAACCCGACTCTCCCCATCAAAACAGACTACCCCATGGCGGCAAACTCTACTGCTGGAAAAGTGGTGTACAATGGATATACCAACATTCTGGCAAATGGAGTCCCCATGGACAATGCTGGCACGAACCCTGTACAGATGATTGAAGATCAGGATCAGACAGGCAAAGTACTCTCATCTAACGGCAACCTCCAGATAGACTACGCTCTCCACTTCCTCCCCGAACTCCACTTCAACCTTAACCTCGGTTACCAGGTGAGCGAAAACAATTGGAGAACTGAAATGGCTGACAACTCTTTCCAAAACTGGCGCAACGGAGACCTAAACAATATGGGCGCAAACGGTGCCGGTACTCTTTGGAAAAAGTGGGAAATCCAGCGAAACACTCTTTTGGATTTCTATGTAAACTACCGTAAGGATTTCGCAGCCATCCGCTCAAATCTTGATGTAATGGCAGGTTACTCATGGCAGCACTTTGATTTCATGGGCAACTCGCAGACATATCTCACAAGCTACGGTTATAACCGCAATGGTCAATATCCAGTCATTAATGCTGCTGGACAATATGAACTTATCCCTAACTCATCACTCCAATTCAATGGCGCACCCGTTGTACTCGGAGAGGGTGGAACCCCTCTGATGGGTCGTCCTCAAGACAGATGGTATAATGAATTGCAGCTTGTTTCGTTCTTCGGTCGCTTGAACTACACATTCGATGATACTTACCTGCTGACATTCACCCTCCGCGACGACGGCACCTCTCGCTTCAGCAAAGACAAGCGCTGGGGTCTCTTCCCCTCTTTGGCTCTCGGCTGGAAGATTGCAAATATGCCGTTCTTCGAAAACGTACGTGACAAGTGGAACGACCTCAAGCTCCGTCTCGGTTGGGGTGTAACAGGTCAACAGGAGGTTTCAGGCTACTTCCCTTATGTGCCTATCTACAACCTGACCACCAGCAATACACAGTACCTATATCCAATGTACGGCTCATCATGGAATGACCGTGAATACGTCTATCCTATGTATCCCCGACCCTACGACGAGAACATCAAGTGGGAGGAGACAACTACATGGAACATCGGTATCGACGCTGCATGGCTCAACAACCGCATCACACTCGCTGCCGACTGGTATCTGCGCGATACTAAGGATCTTCTGGCATATACCCCTGTGGCTGGATACGCGACCGGTAACTTCATGGATACTAACATCGGTTCTCTCCGCAATACAGGTATAGAGGTAACTATCGGTGCCAAACCCGTCGTAACTAAGGACTTTACCTGGAGCACAAGCTATAATGTAGCATACAACCAGAACAAGATTACCGCTCTTACAGGCGATGCAGAGACATCACAAATCAAGGCTGGTTACAGCCCTGGTACAGGCGGTGCTGCCATACAGTATCATATGGTAGGTGAAGCTGCATACACTTATCGAGTATTCCAGCAGGTATATGACCAGGACGGCAATCCTATACCCGGTCAGTTTGTCGATCAGGACGGCGACGGTGAGATTACCGATAATGACCTGATCAACTACCACTCCAAGGATCCGAAGGTTACCATGACCTGGAACAACAACTTCAACTACAAGAACTGGGATCTCGGCATCAGCCTCCGCGCCAACCTCGGCAACTACGTATATAACTACAGCCAGTTTGCATATACTCGCATGGTCAATGTGGATCAGTATGGTCTCAACAACCTGATGAACAACAACTATCTGTTCCCCTACAAAGCAGACCTCAACAATATGACCCGCAGCTCTGCCCTTGTAGAAAATGCAAGTTTCATCCGTTGCGATAACATCACACTGGGTTACACATTCAACCCGATGCTCAAAGACCGTCTTAATCTGCGAATCTTCGCAGCTGTGCAGAATCCCTTCGTAATCACCAAGTACAAAGGACTTGATCCTGAAGTAGAGTCAGGTATCGACAATAACGTATACCCCCGACCCATCACAGCTACCCTCGGTCTTGTCGCAACTTTCTAATCCAAATAACAAAAGCACAAGTATAGAAACCAATATATGAAAACCATCAATAAACTCATCCTTTCAATTGGAGCGGTGGCAACCTTCGGGCTTGCTTCGTGCACCAGTGATATGGATCTGACACCTAAAAATCCTCAGGAGGAGACAGACCTGACAGGCAAGCTCTACGAGGATTTCGCCAATGTTCAGCTTCAGTTCACATCTTCTGGCGTAAATGGCAATAGCCCAGTATCAGGTTTTGACGGCGGCATGGGTACATTCCAACGTGCCATATTCAATCTGGAAACCATTCCGACAGATGAAGCCAACTGGCTCTCAACTGACAACGACTATCTCCAGGCAGAAGTACAATATGGCTTTGCTGCGCCCAGTAATGCAGCTGTGCTCGGTACATATTCTCGCATGACCTGTAACATTGCCATGTGTAACCTATTCATCAAGAATGTTCAGGAGGACAAGTATGGTCTGTCATCCGCAGACCAGCAGCGAGACGCTCAGAACTTCGTAAAGCAGGCAAAGATACTCCGTGGCGCATGCTATTACTACCTGATTGACCTCTACGGCAACATCGGTTATGCTGACGAGAATACGCCCCAGGGTGAAGCTCCCGAGCAGTTGACCCGTGCAGAGGCTTACAACCGCGCTGTTGCAGACCTTGAGGCTGCAGTAGCCGAATACGGCAATGACTACAGCCAGACATGGGCTTACGTAGGCAAAGAAGTCGGCATGGCGGTGCTGATGAAGTTCTATCTCAATGCAGAGATCTACACCGGCACTCCTCAATGGGCAAAGTGCTGGGACATGTGCAAGCAGATTATCGCTCAGCATTCTGGCGGTCTTGACAATTCTGGCCTCGTTGATGACTACGCCAAACTGTTCGCTGCAAATAACAGCCAGTATGTCAAAGGTGCCGGTGGTTCCGTCTCTGAAATCATCTGGGGACTGCCACAGGATCCTGACCACACAAGGGCATGGTCTGGCAGCTCATTCATGCTCAATGCATTCCTTAATTCCAAGTCAGACAAAACCAAGTGGAACTCTGGCGGATCATGGGGCTGTATGACTGCGCGCAAGCAGCTTGCCGATAAATTTGAGTGGGACGACGCAACCATGACATCCTCTGCCGATGCACGCGTTCGCTTCTGGGCGACTTCCGCGGATGGATATTCATTTGACGCTAATCCTGTCTATAATCTTGACCATCAGCAGTCATGCGGTTATCTGCCTTTGAAGTATATAGGCTGGGATATCGACAATCTGGGCAACACGGTGCTTCCGGCAACGGGTACCACTGAGTTCCTCAGCAGCGATTATGCCATGATTCGTCTCGCCGAGGTATATCTGTCAGCTGCTGAAGCAGACCTCCGCGGCTCTCTCGGACACAATACCGAGTCACTTAAATTTGTCAATTACATCCGCAAGCGTGCAGGTGTGGCGACATGGGATGCCAGTGAATTGACACTCCAGAACGTAATGGAAGAGCGTCAGCGCGAACTCTATACCGAGTGCACACGTCGTACCGACCTTATCCGTGACGGCAAGTGGCTTAAAGGCTATAACTGGACATGGAAAAACCAGGTACTTGACGGAGCAAATCTTCCTGACCGCGCTATGCTGTGGCCTATTCCTGGTACCATGCTTGACGTGGCTGGATACACTCAGAACCCCGGATACTAATCCATTATCACTCTATCAGTAAATCACTCACGAAAAACTGAATCATCAATCAATGAAAAAGATAACACTTCTGATGGCTGGTATGGCGGCTCTCGCCCTCTCGTCTTGCTCAGACGACAAGGAGCCGGTATATACCCCATTGAACGACAAAGTCCCCACATTCGAGCTTAACACTCCTCCTTTCGCAAGCCAGGAGCTCGTTCTCGGCGAGGGCGCAAACGACATGCTCACCCTGAGCGTATATCAGCAGCCCGACTATGGCTTCAATGCCTCGGTCAACTATAGTCTGCTTGTGGGTCTGACTCCCGAGGCTCTTGACCTTGAGACCATCGCACAGAACGAAAAAGACGGTAAGGTAGTAGAAATGACATCTGACAAGGCATCAAGCCCTGTGATGACTTTCCGTCAGACCCAGCTTGCCGAAGCCCTCTGTACCCTCCACGGCTTCACTGCTGATCTTGACAACTACCAGGATCTGCCCGCAGCTCCCGTGTATGTCCGTGCAAAGTCACAGCTCAAGGGCGTGGAAGGCAGCCAGGGTTACTCAAACCTTGTGAAATTTGACTCAGTCAAGTTCTTCAAGGCGTTCAAGACCAAAGCCAAACTCTATCTTGTAGGTTCGTTCCAGACTCCCAACTCATGGGATCCATCGGCTGATCCAGCAACTACAAATCCTGTCCTAGAGGAAACAGCCGTAGGTTCTAACGTCTACTTCGCATCATTTGACATGCCAGCCGGCACCCAGGCATTCCGTTTCCTCAAGGAACTCGTAGGCTGGGGTGACAAGAGCGTACAGTATGGCGCAGGTCCCGATGATATGACCGACATACCTACTACACTCACCGATGGCGTATATGAAGGTTCTGTTACCAATCCTGGTCAGAGCAACTGGTCAATCGACTGGGTTGGCGGCGAAATCTCTATGACCGTTGACCTCAACGCCATGACCATCAAGATCGAGGCTGGTGGTGGCTCAGCACCTGTGGTCACATCAAGTCTCTTCATGGTAGGCAACAACAGCGGTTGGGCTGCTCCTGATGAAAGCTCCGCTGACATATATGCCAACTGGAAGCTCACAGACAATGGCGATCAGGTTTACAAAGCTACATGGACTATAGCTGCCGATCAGGTAAATGAGGAGGGTGCACTCTATTTTCGCTTTTATGATGTACTCTGCGGTTGGAACGGCACTGCCAAATATGCAGCCGCTGAGGCTGATGGTGATAACGTAAATGTCACCGCCGGCACGGAATATCCCTGCGTGGCTGGCTCTGGCTGCTTCGTCATAGCTGATGCAGCAGGCAAGACCATCACATTTACTGTTGACGGCAATACCAATAAGTTCTCATATACAGAATAAAATGTAGTCAGAACCACATCCTCTGGTGTAGATACGGATATGCATATCCGTTTCTACACCACAAAGGATAGACAAACTGACATAACCCCAACATTAACGAAAACCAAACAATGAAATCACTCAAATATCTGAGCTCGCTGCTGGTAGGACTCGCATTCGCTGCGTGCAGTCAGTACGAGGAGCCCACACCCATCGTGGCAGTCCATGAACCCCAGCAGGGTCTCAACGCCGATGGAGTAAGCGTGACTATCGACCCTTCGCTCTACGATGCCGAGGCTGCCACTTTCATCCCTGCCGACCTTGAAGGTTATATCCGTATCGGATACCCTGTCAAGATAGCCGATATCACCATTGACCCGGCTACCTATAACCCTTCTTATAGCAACTTCTCCGCTACCATGGAGCTCTCGGGAGCATCAGACTTTGCCAAGATAGAGACCATTTCCACCAAGATCGTTGACAACGTAATCACTGTCAGCGCAGAAGACCTCTCCAATGCTTTCCAGAGCGTGATAGGTAAGAACCCCGCCACACGTAAGGTGTATGGCCGTTTTGCCATCACAGCCTCACAGGGCACAGGCAGCAACACCGAGGTGGCTAACGTGCGCCTCGGCGGCAATGATTTCTACTATGGCCCAATCGAGTTCGAGGTTACCCCAGTGGATCTCGGCATCGTCATCGAGGAGGCTTACTACCTGGTGGGCACTGCCAACGGATGGAGCGGTGCTGCTGCTGACCTGATAAAGTTCAGCCACTCTGACAAGTCGGCTTATGATGATCCTGTGTTCACTCTGACATTTGATGTCGATGCCGAAACTGCTGCTGCCGGATGGTGGTGGAAGATTATCCCTCAAAGCGCCATCGATGAGGCTACTGACAGTTTCAACTGGGACGCTGCCTATGGTGTTGCTACTGATGGCGACACTGCAGCCGAGGGCGTGCTCGTCAATGAGGGTGCACAGGCTAGCAAATGGGATCAGCAGGGCACATTCCAGCTCACCATCAACATGCTTGACCAGACCTACGAGTTCAAACTCGCCTATCCTTACCTCTACACTCCTGGTGGCGGCAACGGATGGTCTCAGACAGCCTCAATGCTGATACCCACTTGGGATTACGCCATCTATCAGGGCTTCACCATAGCCGATGGCGAGTTCAAATTCTCTACTCAGCCTAATTGGGATGGCATCAGCTACGGTCTCGGCACTGCTCCTGATGCCAACGGCGTGGGTGAACTATCTGCCGATGGCGGTGCAGGCAACATCGCCGTATCTGAGGCAGGTCTAAACTTCGTCTATGCCGACATCGTCAACATGACCTACAAGACTCCTGTCAAGATTGAGACCATCGGTGTGATTGGTGCTGCCACACCTGCCGGATGGGATGCTCAGACCAATCTGACGCCCTCTGACGATATGCTCACATGGACAGGCACCGTGGCAATGACCGCAGGCGAATACAAGTTCCGCTGCAACGACAACTGGGATATCGCCCTCGGCGTTGACATTAACGACCTGAGCATGCAGGGCGGCGCAGAAAACCTCGTCTGCGACGAAGCCGGCACTTATGAGATTACCCTCTATCTCGGCTCTCTCCCCTACCACGCAACTCTCGTGAAGAAGTAAGCATATTACAAATTTCTCATACGACAAGCAGAGAGGGCGGGTTCCCGTTGATGGGATCCGCCCTCTCATTGTGTTTCAGCAGGACACAAAAGCGACGCCCGTGCGGGGGCGTCGCTACGTGTCATAGGTTAGTGTGTCCGTCGTATGGTATTAGATCGCTCTCATGCTTGCGTGGAAAGGCACTTGACGCAGGTCAAGGGTGACCTCGTAGGTGCCGGCTCCTGGAGCGACAAGGTTTGAAGCACCACCTGAACATTCAAGATTATCAATATCTCCAGCATATTGTATATCCCATCCGCCATCTGCACGGAATTTGAATTCGTCTCCAGCGGCAAAGGTTACCGTGGCTGTCCATACCTGCTTATTAGCATCAGGGGTCATTATGACATCCTGTCCGTCAGCCCAATTTGAGGCTGCGAAGCCACCGACTATACCCCATGACTGCACGGGACCGTAGACGGTCTCCCAAGTCAGGAAAATAGGACTCATGCGCACACAGTAGAGACCTGCTACATTATCGACTTTGAGGTCGCCGGCACCGCCGTCGGTCGAAAGTGTGCCGGCTGTGGCTGCCGAACCGAAGTTTATGCCGTCCCAATTGGGCTGGCTGGTAAACTTGAAAGAACCGTCAATAGGAATCCACGACTCATAGTATGCGCCGCCAGGGGCAGGATAAATCTTGGCGACAGCATCAGCATCACCATTGAACCAGTCACTTGCGCCACCGGGAGTCCAGAAGCACTCATAGTAGGGTGCAAACTCGTAGGTCATCAGTTCAAGATTGATGACGAGAACATACTTGCCAGGTGTCTGGATGGCTCCGGCATTAGCCTCGGCTGTCGCAGTTGCGGCTACAAGCTTGCCAGAGAGGGCATCGTCGCCGTTGGTCGCAACGCCAAACTGTGTATCGGCTCCGCTGACCCAATCACCAGCCTCCTGGGTTGACTGTGGTATGATCTTCCACCACCATCCGCTGTTGGCAGAGATGGCAGCCGCATCGACATCTACAGTGATGTAGAATACGGGGTCGTCATATACATCCTTGTCGGAGTGGCTCATCTTAAGAGCTCCACCAACGCTCCAGCCGTTGACGGTGCCGAGGAGGTAATAAGCAGATTCGACCATGAAATCCGGGGGAATCGGGGCAAGAACGAACTCCTGGGTGGCATACCAGTAGTCGCTTCCGTTGAGGCGTACATTGCTGACGTTATCGCTCTTTACATAGCCTGCGTAGCGCACCCACACGTCGTGCTCGTCTGACTTTCTGCCATACATCTTCTCATATACAGCCTGAAGATCTGCTGCTGTGGTTGAGAGGACTCCGTCGGTCAGAGAGCAGGGTACCTCGTTGGCATCGGTAAACTGCTCGTTGTCGGCGAGCCACATCTTGAAGTAGAGTTGGTAACCGGCGGGAAATTCGCTCTGGTCTACTGTCACATCTGCCATCTTGATGGGATAGCCGAGTTTGCTGTAGGCTCCGAGGTCTATAGTGGCAAGTTCGCCGGTCTCCTCATCCGGAGTGAGATACTGGCTTGATGCCACTTTGATGCCGTTGACATTGAGGATTGTCTCCTGTGATGTGACGGGAACCTTGGGATTGGGCTCCTCGTACTGGCTGCAGGCGGTAATGCCTGCTGCCAGTATGAGAGCACTCAGATATTTGAGTTTTTTCATTGTGCTTGTTGTGTCGTTTGTTGTGTTGTTTAGCAAATTACCATCCGCCCTATCAGAGCTCGTGGTCAGAAACGGTTATCTTCATGGAGTTGAGATCGACGATGATATACATCTCGCCGCCGGGCCAGGTCGGGAACTGGAAGTTGCCCTTGCCCATCACCACGTCGCCGCTGTAGATGCCTTCAGCATTGAATTCGCAATCCTTGTTATCGCCGTCAGCTGCGGCAGCACCTATGGAGCCACTGTCCCAGTTGCCGAGTTCGGTGTAGAAGCGGAACCCGAGCTCCAGAGGATTTGCATCGATATTGAAATGTCCGTGATAGATCTTGGTGCCGATTTCGTCATCGTTCTCAAATAGCATCATGCTGCCGTTGGCGATGTCCCAGCCCTGAGGCTTACCGATGAGGTATATATGGCCTGATTCGCGGAAGTTGATGAACCACTTGACCTGCGAGAGCTCCACGGCATTGGAGTAGCAGCGAGAGCTCTCCACGTCGCCTATCTGAGCTATGGCACGGAGATACACCTTGGCAGGTACAGGCTGCTCCATGGGACCGGTGTACACATTGCCATCGCCGTCATAGATGGTCTGGTTGCCTGTTTCCTTGTCAAGTGACTTAGAGAAACCATTCAGGTATGTTATGGCGTTGGCGAGGCTCTTCTGTGTCAACACCACTGTGTGGTTTGCCTCACCTTTCTGAACCACGTCGTATCCGATGGTGTATACCTCTTCGGGGACGCCCCAGTTGCCTGTCAGCGACACCTGTGCGGTGTAGCTGACAGCTGCCGGGAAGCCGTAGTCGGGCTGTGAATGCACCTGGAATGCCAGAGTTGCCTCGTCGCCGCTCTGGAGCTGGAGCTCCTGGGTAGCGTAGGCTGGCTCGTTGATCTGGAATGACACCGCCGTGGCATCCTGGTCGGGAAGCTGGAGCTTGGGGTCGGTGGTGGACTCGCACGATGTCAGTCCGAGCACCACTCCCATGGCGGCGGCAAATATTGATATTTTTTTCATTGTCGTTAGATTCTGTGTTTAGTGTAGGTGTTATAATCGTCGGGCATCAATAGCCGGGGTTCTGCTTCATGCCTGCGAGCGACACAATGGCGCTGGGCAGAGGATAGAGGTTGTAGTGGGCGGGGAAGTCAGAGCCCTTGAGGGTCTGGTTCTTCCA
>LUJR01000035.1:100594-100728 GCA_001689515.1 Bacteroidales bacterium M7 | reverse complement strand
GCGTCATCGGCGCGGAACTTCTTCGTCTTGGCTCTCTTGTAGCAGATACAGCCGTTTCGGTAATCCTCCTTGCGCAGCTCGTAGATGTCGACCGTGTTCATGCCTGCGAGACACAGCACCATCTTCGCCACATC
>LUJR01000035.1:100286-100450 GCA_001689515.1 Bacteroidales bacterium M7 | reverse complement strand
TACTCCTCAACCGCAGCCTTGAACACCTGCCTCATACACACCGGGTACATCTCCTTTGCCCTGTGCGTATGCTCCAGCGACTGAATCCACCTCGTTATCTGCGTTGAGGTAAGCTGCGCGAACATGATTTTGTTCGTGCCATAGAACCGCTCCATGTGTCCGAG
>LUJR01000035.1:0-100207 GCA_001689515.1 Bacteroidales bacterium M7 | reverse complement strand
TAGTCGCTGAAGCAGATGTCAGCGTCACCTTGTGTCACATACTCGATAATCTGACGTACTGTCCACTTTGCGCAATCCTTGCGGTTGAGTTTGTCAGTATAGAGCAATATCATTCTCGCACAATACTCGTTCACGAAAGGGTCATTGATATTGCCGTGCTTGTCCACCATCTGCTTGGTGACAACTTTGTCGGTCTTGATATATCCCGGCTTGGTGTTTTGCGTCACCCGGATATAGACCTGATAGAACCCGTCCTTGCGCGGAGTTCTAACAACTGCTTTGAATGTTGCCATTTACGTTTGTAATTATGTTTGTAAATTCTTGTAAGTGCCTTGCTCAAATGATATAGCCGATTTTGTAAGTTTTGCCGACACATTCTGCACGATAATCGTGCAGAATGTACGAACCGCCCAAGCGCAACTTAGGCGGTAAGCTCCTTTTTATCGGAGCATTACCGCCTAAGTATCGGATTACGTTAAGTTACGCTTATTCTTCGATGGCAGCCTGCGCCGCGGCTACGCGGGCGATGGGCACACGATAGGGAGAGCAGCTGACGTAGTTCATGCCGAGTTTGGCGCAGAACTTGACTGACGATGGTTCGCCGCCGTGTTCGCCGCAGATACCTACCTTAAGCTCAGGCTTGGTGGCGCGACCCTTCTCTACGCCCATCTTGACGAGCTGGCCTACGCCTTCCTGGTCAAGGACTTCGAAAGGATCTGTCTTGATGATGCCGTGCTCCTTGTAGAACTTGAGGAACTTAGGCGCATCGTCACGCGAGAAGCCGAATGTCATCTGGGTCAGGTCGTTTGTACCAAACGAGAAGAAGTCAGCCACAGTGGCGATTTCGTTGGCAGTCAGAGCTGCGCGAGGCACCTCGATCATCGTACCTACCTTGTAGGGAACTGATGTGCCAGCCTCCTCAAATACCTTGGCTGCGGTGATGTTGATTACATCTGCCTGGTTCTGGATCTCCTTGAGTGAGCCTACCAGAGGTATCATGATTTCGGGATGCACATCGATGCCACGAGCCTTGACTGCGAGAGCTGCCTCGATGATGGCGCGTGTCTGCATCTCTGTGATTTCGGGATATGTGATGCCGAGGCGGCAGCCGCGGTGACCGAGCATGGGATTGAATTCCTCCAAGCTGTCAACCTTTGCCTTAACCTCCTCAAGAGTCAGACCCATCTCGTTTGCCAGCTCTTTCTGTGTGGCTGTCTGATGGGGTACGAATTCATGCAGAGGGGGATCGAGCAGACGGATAGTCACTCCGAAGCCGTCCATAGCCTCAAAGATGCCCTCGAAGTCACCACGCTGCATCGGGAGCAGTTTGGCAAGGGCCAGACGGCGACCCTGCTCGTCAGAAGCAAGAATCATCTCGCGCACAGCCTTGATGCGGTCGCCCTCGAAGAACATGTGCTCTGTGCGGCACAGACCGATACCCTGAGCACCGAAGTGGCGAGCCTGCTTGGCATCGCGCGGGGTGTCGGCATTGGTGCGGACGAGGCACTTGGTAAACTTGTCAGAGAGGTTCATGATGGCACCGAAATCGCCACCGAGCTCGGGTTCGGTAGTGGGCACCTGACCGTCATATACCTCGCCTGTAGAACCGTTGAGCGAAATCCAGTCGCCCTCCTTATATGTGATACCGCCCATGACCACGGTCTTAGCCTTGTAGTCGACGCGGATTTCA
This sequence comes from Bacteroidales bacterium M7, assembly GCA_001689515.1. GTDB lineage: Bacteria > Bacteroidota > Bacteroidia > Bacteroidales > Muribaculaceae > Amulumruptor. The sequence continues at coordinate 98,517 of LUJR01000035.1, read as the reverse complement.
CCGGCACCCGACACGCAGCACTTGCCCATGCCGCGGGCAACCACAGCCGCATGGCTGGTCATACCGCCACGCATCGTCAGGATACCCTGAGCCACAGCCATACCGCGGAGGTCTTCGGGAGATGTCTCGATGCGCACGAGCACCACTTTCTTCTTCTTCTCTGACCATGCCTCAGCATCTTCGGCTGAGAACACAATCATGCCGGTAGCGGCACCCGGAGAGGCAGGGAGACCCTTAGCCACGACACGTGCGCGCTTTAGAGCAGCCTTGTCAAACACGGGGTGGAGCAGCTCATCAAGCTTCTGAGGCTCCATGCGGAGCACTACTGTCTTCTCGTCGATGACACCTGCGCGGAGCAGATCCATCGCTATCTTGACCATGGCAGCGCCGGTGCGCTTGCCGTTGCGGGTCTGGAGCATCCAGAGCTTGCCGTCCTGGATAGTAAACTCCATATCCTGCATATCCTTGTAGTAACCTTCAAGTTTGTTGGAGATGGCAATCAGCTCGGCAGCGCATACAGGCATCGACTCCTCAAGAGATGGATACTTGCTGGCGCGCTCCTCCTCCGAGATCCCCTGGAGGGCAGCCCAGCGGCGTGAGCCTTCCACTGTAATCTGCTGGGGTGTGCGGATACCTGCCACAACGTCCTCACCCTGAGCGTTGATAAGATACTCGCCGTTGAATATGTTTTCGCCAGTAGCGGCATCACGGCTGAAAGCCACACCTGTAGCAGAGTTGTCGCCCATGTTGCCATAGACCATGGCCTGAACGTTAACGGCAGTACCCCACTCTTCGGGTATCTGGTTCATGCGGCGGTAGATGATGGCGCGCTCGTTCATCCAGCTGTCAAACACAGCGCAGATACCACCCCAGAGCTGTTCCCATGCGTCATCGGGGAAATCCTTGCCAGTATGTTCCTTGACAGCAGCCTTAAACAGCTTCACCAGAGTCTGGAGGTCTTCGACATCAAGCTCTGTATCGAGCTTCACGCCTTTCTGCTCCTTGACCTTGTCCATGATTTCCTCAAACGGGTCGATATCCTCCTTGCTCTTGGGCTTCATGCCGAGCACCACGTCACCGTACATCTGCACGAAACGACGGTAGCTGTCCCATGCGAAACGGGGATTGCCGCTCTTTTCAGCCAGCGAAGCCACTGTGGCATCGTTCATGCCGAGATTGAGCACTGTATCCATCATGCCGGGCATGGATGCACGCGCACCAGAGCGCACCGACACGAGCAGAGGGTTAGAGGGATTGTTGAATTTCTTGCCTGTAAGGCCTTCAACATGAGCGATAGCTTTGTGCACATCGTCGTTGAGACGCTTCACGACCTCATCGCGGCCATATTGTGTGTATTCTGTGCAGACTTCGGTTGTGATGGTAAATCCGGGAGGCACAGGCATGCCGAGCAGGTTCATTTCAGCAAGGTTGGCACCTTTGCCACCGAGAAGGTTACGCATCGAAGCATCGCCTTCGGCATGTCCGTCACCGAACGTGTAAACTCTTTTCATCTGTAAGGGTTTTTCTGTAATTAAGGTTAATGTATTTTAAGAATTGATTAGACTAAGTTAACTGTTTTTATACATTGCGATTCCAATTCATGGCTGCAAAAATAAAAATAGAACATCCACAAGGCTCCGGGGAGCGACTTGTGGATGCAAATTTACTATTTTGTTTCATGCTGTCAAAATAAACAGCATTTTATTTTATCAACAAATTTTAAGAATATACACAGAGACTCGCCGCAAATCAACGTGCTGCGATTACCTCGACCTCTACTAAAGCCCCTTTGGGGAGATCCTTGACCGCCACAGCGGAGCGGGCAGGGAACGGCTCGGTGAAGTGCGATGCATACACTTCATTCATCGCTGCAAAATCCGCTATATCAGCCAGGAACACGGTGGTTTTCACAACATTTTCCAGACCAAGTCCTATTGATTTGAGCAATGCCTTGACATTGGCTATAGCCTGCTCGGTCTGGGCTGTGATGCCTTCAGGCATTGCACCTGTAGCAGGGTTGATGGGTATCTGCCCTGAGCAAAACACGATGTTGCCAAGGTCTATGCCCTGGGAGTAAGGTCCGATGGCTCCGGGAGCCTCGGCGGTGGAGATTACTTTTTTCATGTCTGAGAAATTTAATATGGGCTAGTTCACTGCAATCTTGGTAAGTGGCAGTGGTTCTATGTTAATCGGGATGTCTATAAACCGTGTCTTATCGGTAATAGAGGAGAACTCGCAGTCAAATCCTTGAGCAATCTTGTTGACTGCGGCAAAACGCTTGTCAAAAAGCGGGATGAAGCCCGATGTGCCGTAATTGTCTATCAGCCCCATCACATCACCCACAGTCAACGTCTCTACCGGGACTGCGGGCTGCAACGGCTGCTCCCCTTCGGTGGCATCGGTGGTCACATAGTCAAGCACCCTCACGTTGACAAGCAGAGTGGCTATATCCTTGACAAGCCGCGCCGGCAGCGCATACGTACGTGCCAGCTCCGTGACATTCATCGGAGGCTTGCGGTCGTAGAAGCGACGGCATATAAGCGTCATGACTACAATCGTGACCTTACGGCGATAGTTGGGAGATATGCTGTCAACCTGTCCGATGAAGCTGAGCGCGAAAGTGTTTTGCGATGCGTAACACAGTATCGCACCTATCAATGTGATAAGCCATACGAGGTAGAGCCAGAGCAGAAACAGTGGCAGAAACGAGAAACTACCGTATATCGCATTGTATTTCGCCACGTAGATCTGCCCCGACAGAAACAGCCATTGCAGCACCAGGAAACTCACTCCGGCGATGAACCCGGCAATCAGAGCATTGCCGAACTTCACCTTGGTATTGGGTATCAGCATGTATGCCCCGGCGAAAAACAGGCATGTGATTGCATAGCTCGCCAAATCAAGGAAAAACTCCACCGCCGGCGACAGGAATCCGAACGGCAGCAGATTATGGAGAGTGGTCGACATCGTGATTGAAATGCCGGCTGCCACTATCATCAATATGGGCAATATGAGGAAGATGGCAAGATAGTCGGTCACCTTGCGCCACAGAGTGCGTCCGCGCTTGACATCCCATATTATATTAAAGGCATCCTCGACATTGCCGAGCAGCGATATCATGGTCCACAGGAGGAACACGATACCTACGCCGACAAACAACCCTTCGGAAGCCTGCGACAGATAGCTGTCGACAAACTTGAGCGCAGTCGAAATCATAGTGTGCTGCGACGGGAAAGCATCATAGAGCTGCTTTTGAAGCAGATTCTGGAAGCCGAAGCCACGCCCGATGGCAAACACCATAGCCAGCGCAGGCACCACCGCCAGCACAGTATTATATGTCAGCGATGCTGCCCTGACCTGCAGGTCAGAGTCCATAAACGACCTTACGGCAAGATTGAGCGTCTTGACCACCGACACCTTCCAGTTGCGGCGGGGGTCAAGCCATACACCCGTGGTGCAGTAGGTCCAGCGCGCCTTTGCCCATGACATCAGACGCTCCAACCGCGACGGCGAAACAGTATCTTTTGATTGCGGCATATGTGACAAATATAGGTAAATTTTAACACAACTTGGCTATATAGTGCAAAAAAGGTAACTTTGCACATTGGATAAATACCTTTCGTAGGAAAAATGTTCACACATCTAACCCCATTTTTACCCCTTATGAAAAAGACATTGATTTCATTGGCAGCAGCCGTCATCGTGGCGATATGCGCGGCAGTACCCGCATCAGCACAGTTCAAGTTCGGTGCCAAGGTCGGCATGACTGTCAACTCGCTCCACTTCAACAAGTCGGTATTCGACTCTGACAACCAGAGCGGTTTCACAGGCGGTGTGATGATGCAGTTCATCGCCCCGGCGATCAATCTCGGTTTCGATGCCTCACTCATGTACGTGCGCCGCAACCTTGAAGCACAGTATGACTACGACAACCTCAGCTCCGACATTGTATCGCACCGTGACTACATCGAGATACCCATCAACCTCAAGTACATGATAGGACTTCCTGGCATCGGTAAGATAGTATCCCCGTTCGTCACCACCGGTCCCTCTTTCGCCTTCCTGACCAGCCGCACAGGCATCAACGACGCGCTCAAAAACAAGACATTCGACGTGGCGTGGAACTTCGGTTTCGGACTCCAGGTAATCAACAAGATACAGGTAGCCGCATCCTACGGTCTCGGTCTCTCCAACTCGGTGGTCAACCGTCTCAGCGGAGGCGAGCTCAGCAATGTCAGCATCGACGGCAAGACCCGCTGCTGGACCATCACCGCCGCCTACCTCTTCTGACCCCAATCACTACTTTTGGGTATCCCCTGGAAGCCATAAACATTGTTTAAACCCGTTTTTGGAAATTTTTCGCTGAAAAATGTGGCGCATTTGCCAAATATATGTAATTTTGCATCACAGAAAGTGAGTATCGCCACAGGCAGCTCACCAATGACAGAAATTTCTAAAAGCTAACTTATAAACACTAAACTACTATGGCTTACGTAATCACCGACTCTTGTGTCGCTTGCGGCACCTGCCTCCCCGTCTGCCCCGTGGGCGCTATCTCTGAGGGCGACATCTACCACATCGACCCCGATACCTGCATCGACTGCGGCTCATGCTCTGAAGTATGCCCCAGCGAAGCAATCATCCCCGGCGAATAATCTCCCGCCGACACAAGAAACATAACACACCACCGACCGGAGCAAGGCACCCCGCCCTGCCCCGGTCGCTGCTTATTTACATATAGTGGCTTTGGCTAAGTGGTGGGGAATTGCTAACTTTGTGGTGTCTATTTTAGTGCGTGTATGTCAGTCAACAAGGTTATACTTCTCGGCAATGTGGGGCGCGACCCCGAGGTGCGTTACCTCGAGCAGAAGCGTCCGGTGGCAACTTTTCCCCTTGCCACCAACGAGCGCGCTTCCGCCAACTCCCCTGAGCTGACCGAGTGGCACAACATAGTCATGTGGGACGCTGCCGCCGAAGCCGCCGAACGATACATACGCAAAGGCACCAAACTTTACATCGAAGGGCGTCTGCGCACCCGCTACTGGGAGGACCGCAACGCCATCAAACGCACTGTCACCGAGATATACGTGGACAACTTCGAGATACTCGGACGGCAGCCTTAACCTACATTCAATACCTGAAACCCAAAACATCATCACATTATGTCAACCAAGACCACCGACCTATCAGCCGAAAACAAGGAGATATACCTTGACGCGGATCCCGCACAGCTTCCGGCAAACGCTTTCCGCGAACTCGCGGCAGACGAGACATTCCGCCCCATGATGCATCCGGCGCGCGAATACAAGGAGGTGACCCCCTATTCGGTCACTCTCGGTCTCATCTTAGCCGTCATATTCAGCGCGGCAGCCGCCTATCTCGGACTTAAGGTCGGACAGGTGTTTGAAGCCGCCATCCCCATCGCCATCATCGCCGTGGGTCTTTCGGGCGCATTGAAGAAGAAAAATCCTCTCGGTCAGAACGTCATCATACAGTCAATCGGAGCTTGCTCTGGCGTGATAGTCGCAGGTGCCATATTCACCCTCCCTGCTCTCTACATCCTTCAGGCATCATACCCCGACATCACTGTAGATTTCCTCGAGATATTTCTCAGCAGCCTCTTAGGCGGCATATTGGGCATACTGTTTTTCATCCCCTTCCGCAAGTACTTCGTCAAGGACATGCACGGCAAGTATCCTTTCCCCGAAGCTACTGCCACAGCTCAGGTATTGGCGAGCGGACAGACTTCAGCCAAGGGTGAGAAAGGAGGTCAGGCACTGACTCTCGTCGTTGCCAGCCTCATCGGCGGCATCTATGACTATGTGGTGGAGACATTCGGCTTCTGGGCTGGCACTATCACCACAGCAGCCACATCATGGGGACAGGCAGCCGTCGAAAAGGCGAAGGTGGTGCTTACCTGCAACACAGGAGCCGCCCTGCTCGGATTGGGATATATAATCGGATTGAAATACGCATTTGTCATCTGCGCCGGATCGGCATTCATCTGGTGGGTCGTAATCCCCTTGATGGGCACCTACGGCATGCCTGAGATAGCATCGCTCCCGGCAGAACAGATATTCAGCGACTACGCGCGCCTCATAGGCATCGGCGGTATAGCCATGGCTGGTGTCATCGGCATAGTCAAGTCATGGGGCATCATCGTACAGGCTGTCGGACTTGCCACACGCGAGTTCAAAGGCGGCGAAGCAGGCAAGCGCCCTATGCGCTGGCAGCTTGACATCTCCATGAAGCATATCACATTCTTCATCGTCATAGCCTTGGTGGCAGTCCTCCTGTTCTTCTGGGTGGGTGTCATCCACAACTTCTGGCAGGCGCTCGTGGCATGGATCGTGGTGACCGTGATAGCATTCCTGTTTACCACCGTGGCAGCCAACGCCATAGCCATCGTGGGCAGCAACCCTGTCAGCGGCATGACCCTGATGACCCTCATCGTGGCATCGGTGATATTCGTGGCGATAGGCATGAGCGGATCGAGCGGTATAGTTGCATCAATGATTATCGGCGGCGTGGTCTGCACGGCACTATCTATGGCTGGCGGCTTCGTGACCGACCTCAAAGTAGGTTATTGGCTCGGCTCCACGCCTCGCAAACAGGAGAGCTGGAAATTCCTCGGCACACTCGTCTCGGCAGCTACAGTAGGCGGTGTGATACTTCTGCTCAATGACGTGTACGGATTCAGCGGCGAAAATGCCCTCGTGGCACCCCAAGCCAACGCCATGGCAAAGGTAATCGAGCCGCTGATGATGGGAGGGGACACTCCTTGGATATTATACCTCACAGGTGCGATACTCGCTCTGCTCCTCAACTGGCTCGGTGTTCCGGCTCTGGCATTCTGCCTCGGCATGTTCATCCCCCTGAGCCTCAACACTCCTCTTATCGTAGGCGGTGCGCTGGCATGGTTTGTAGGTTCGCGTTCCAAGGACAAGGCTGTCAACGACGCGCGCCGTGACCGCGGCACCCTCATCGCCTCAGGACTTATAGCCGGCGGTGCGCTCTTCGGCGTGTTCGCAGCCCTTACCCGCTTCCTCGGATTTGAATACACCTGCCCCATGGAACAGGGGCTCAACCAACTGCTCGGCCTTGTGGTCTACGTGCTTCTCATCATCTATGTCGGATGGGACAGCATGAGAGCCAAGGGCATGTTAAAACGATAGCCCGTGAAGAAAACAGATCGCGACATACTGGCTCTCGCCCTGCCGTCAATAGTCACCAACATCACCACTCCGCTGCTCGGACTGGTAGATGTGGCTATCACGGGACACATGGGTTCGGCTGTGTATCTTGCCGCGATTGCCGTTGGCAGCACGGTGTTCAATCTTCTCTACTGGCTCGTGTCGTTCATACGCATGAGCGCAAGCGGCATGACAGCCCAGGCATATGGACGTGGAGACTCCGATGCCCAGAGTCTGATACTGTCACGCGAGCTGCTTGTCTCTGTTGTCATCGGCATCTGCTTCATAGCCTTGTCTCCACTTCTCGCCTCTCCCCTGATACACTTTGTCGATTCCTCGGATGAGTCATCGACACTGGCACTCCGTTACTTCAGCATAGCCATATGGGGCGCGCCGGCAGTGCTTGCCACATATGGATTCTCCGGATGGTTTCTCGGCAGGCAGGATTCGCGCACACCCATGTGGGTCTCCATCCTCATCAATGTCTCCAACATCCTCATAAGCCTCGTGCTCGTGTTCGGATTAGGATGGCGCATCGAGGGGGTAGCCACAGGCACATTGGCAGCCCAATGGATAGGTGCATTGGCGTTCTTGGTCATGGCACTGCGCCAGCATCCCAAGTGGCAAGGATGGAAACCCGTAATAGCACCGCGCGAACTCGCCAGATTCTTCCGCACTAACGTGGTGCTGTTTCTGCGCACCGTGTGTATGATAGCCGTGACCATATGGTTCACGCGCACCGGAGCCTCACAGGGCAATGTAGTCCTTGCCGCTAACGCATTGCTGCTGCAGCTGTTCATGCTGTTCAGCTACGTGATGGACGGCTATGCCTTCGCTGGCGAAGCCCTCGTAGGACGCGACATCGGTCGCCGCGATGTGACCGCACTGCGGCAGACCGTCAGGTCGCTGCTGCGATGGAGCGCATCACTCGCCGCAGTGTTCACAGTACTCTATATCCTCGGCGGAGAGTGGTTTCTCGGCATACTCAGTGATGACCACAAAGTGATTGAGGCATCATCCGAATACGCCGCATGGGCTTTCGCTATCCCGTTAGCGAGCTTCGCCGCATTTGCCTACGACGGCATCTTCATCGGCACCACCTCCAACAAGATGATGCTTCTGCCGATGCTCTATGCTGCCATAGCGTTCTTCGCTGTCTACCTCACAGCCTACCGCTCCATGGGCAACCATGGACTCTGGCTGGCATTTCTGGCATACCTGCTGACCCGAAGCCTCACCCAGGCTGTCCTCTGGCCGGGCATGCTACGCCGCATTGACAAATCGATACAACAAACTCAGCAACATATATAACCCCATCATAATCTCTACAATGGCACAGCAACTACCGAGAATGGTGATAATAGGCGGCGGTTTCGCCGGGCTCAATCTCGCCAAGAAGATTGACAAGTCACGCTGGGACGTGACCATCGTCGACCGCAACAATTTCCACAGCTTCCCTCCGCTGTTCTATCAGATAGCGTCCAGCGGTCTCGACCCCGGCAGCATATCGTTCCCCTTCCGCCGCGAGATGCGCAAAGGGTCGGTGCGCGGCGTCCACTACCGCATGGGCGATGTGATGACTGTCAACACCGACCAGAAGTGGGTGGAGACGCAGTTTGAGCGCATCCCCTACGATTCGCTCATAATAGCAAATGGCACGACCAACAATTTCTTCGGCAACGACGAACTGCTCAAACGCGTATTCACCCTCAAAAGCGCGGCGGAGGCGATCCGCTGCCGCAACGAGATTCTCGACCGCCTCGAGCGAGCATCCATCTGCCATGACGAGGCAGAGCGCAAACGTCTGCTGACATTCGTGGTCATCGGCGGCGGTCCCACAGGCGTGGAGATGGCTGGAGCCATCGGAGAGATGAAGCGTTACATTCTCAAGCGCGAATATCCCGAACTCAACGTCGACGATGTGCGCATCATACTGCTCGAAGGCACCGACCGCCTGCTGCGCACCATGAGTGAGACATCATCGGGTCACGCACTCGAATACCTCGGGCATCTGATGGTAGAAGTGCGCCTCAACACTCTGATGGAGAGTTATAAGGACAACATCGTCACCCTCAAAGACGGTAGCACCATCTACAGCGAGACCGTAATCTGGACAGCCGGTGTGACAGCCGTCCCGGTCACATTCCAGGGCAAGCAGCCCCAACGCGGTCCAGGAAACCGCTATGTGGTCGATGAGTACAACCGCGTAGCCGGACTTGAAGATGTCTACTCGCTCGGCGATGTCTGCATCATGCCCACTGCCGACAAACCCAAGGGCGACCCGCAGCTCGCACAGGTGGCGATACAGCAAGCCCACAATCTGGCAAAGAACTTGCGCAAAGGCTCATGGAGCAGCCCGTTCCGCTACAAAGACAAAGGCTCGATGGCAACCGTAGGACGCAACCGCGCCGTGGCTGACCTCAACCACCTCAACCTCTACGGACGCCCCGCATGGTTCACATGGATGTTCGTGCATCTGATTTCCATCCTCGGCATGCGCAACAAGATCACCGTCCTCATCAACTGGATCTGGTCGTATTGCAGCTACACCACCTCCCTGCGTCTGCTCATGCACCCCAACCGCTATCCCCTCCGCCGCCGCTGGGGCGAATAAACCCCGTCAACCTATAGGCACGCCGCGTGCCGCGTAGACATCTAAAAGGCTATGCACAAATTGTAGGGACATGCCATGGCATGTCTGCTCACCCACAGCGATGTAATTTGCTATCGGATTGCATTTTCAGACATGCCATGGCATGTCCCTACGTTATATAGGGATTCACATCCTGTTTAGTGGTGGGTGCGCGATGCTGCCTGGGCATCCTCAGCTGCTGGCTGATGTTTGGGCAGCTTGAGCTTGATGGTATCGAAGCCCTCGCCGTAGACACCGTTGACGAGACCCTGAGCTATGAATGCGTGTTCGTCGATGCTCTTGACTATGCGGAATATGGTTACTGACTCGTAGCGGCGGCACATAACCAGAAGCACCTTGACATCGTGCTTGCTGTACCAGCCCACACCGTCAAGCACCGTGCAACCGCGGTGGGCTTTCGACAGCACCGCATCGGCTATCTCCTTCCAATGTGACGAGATGATAGTAAACTGCACAGCCTGGCGGTTGGTATTGATGATGACATCGGCAAGCATCGGCACCACGAAAAGGAAAACCACACCATATATGGTGGTTTCCACGCTGTGGAATATGAAATATGACGAGCCGATGATACACATGTCAATATAGATCATCATGCGACCGAACGACACATTGCTTTTCTTGGAAACTATGGCAGCCACAATATCCGTGCCGCCTGTAGAACCATTGTGGATATATGTGAGCCCCACACCGAAGCCGCCCATAATGGCTCCGATGAGCACATTCATGAAATCCTGACCCTTGACTATCGGCTCATGGAAAAACGGCTGAAAGAAACCTATGCCGAGCGACAGCACCGTCGCGCCGAATATCGTGCGGATTACAAACGTCTTGCCCACCTTGCGCCACGCTATAGCGAGCAGTATGGCATTGATGGCATAAGCGGTCACCGCCACAGGTACCCCGTGGCTGAAATGATCCTGAGTGACAAAATATACAATGGTACTCACACCCGTCACGCCTCCGATGACCACCTTCTCCGGCAAGACAAACGCACAGAATCCGAAGGCATACATCGTGAGACCTAAAGTGATGATGATATAGTCCTTGGCAGAAAGCCAAATCTTGTTATACGACAGTGTCATTATGGTGTTACTTTTTAAGGCTGTGCAAACATAGCAATTTTTTTCGTTTCGGACATCCAAATGACAGAGATATTTGTAACTTTGTGATGCATGTGCATAAGACATGTCCTATTCATCCCTTGACCATGACACATATCAAAAGCATATTAACATCGATATTCGCATCAATATCTCTTTTATTGATCGCGCCTGTGCACTCTGCGGCTGCGGATTTTTTTGACACGCGCCCTGCCGACAAATTCCTGGAGATAGGCATACATGGACTCGCCGGGACAAGTACCCTGCTGCAAAACTACCAAAGCTGCTACCCGGCAATAACCGACATAGACATGTCGGCAGGATTTGCTGGAGGCGTAGGCGGTTCGGTGACATTCGGATTGCGTAATTATCTGGCTCTCAGCACTGAGTTAAACTTCATGGCGCGCAACAGCAGCACCTCCATGGCATTTCGCGGAACTGACGAGATACCGACATCAGCCATATACCTCTCTAACCATTCATATTCGTTTGAAGTGCCGGTATATGTGTCGGTCCGATTCAATCTGGCTGACAATGTCCGCTGGAATCTGCAAGGCGGCTTCTATTACTCGCTCGGGCTCACAGGCACGCAACACCAGACCCTCATGAGCTCATACATCAATGAGCTGGGGCAGATGGTCAACATATACGAAAAAGTTGATGCGGATTATTACAACGACCCCGACGCCTTCATCAATTCGCAGTACCGCTCCGACTGGGGCTTGATGGTAGGCACATCCATCGATGTGTGGAAACATGTCACCGTAGGTTTCCGCACCATGTTCGGTCTGAAAAATGTCGCCAATGACTCCGACTCAGGCACCATACATCCCAGGGTGCGCAATCTGGCAGCCCTCGGCACCGTCGGATGGCGTTTTTGATCAGCGACTAATTGCATAAATGGATTTTTAATACTACCTTTGCACTGTCGCAAACCAACGGAGTGGTGCTCGAGTGGCTGAAGAGGCACGCCTGGAAAGCGTGTTCCAAAAGCCAAGAGCAGAATAGGAAATAAGGAAAGGTGCTCGAGTGGCTGAAGAGGCAGACCTGGAAAGTCTGTAACGGCCGAAAGCCGTTCGCGGGTTCGAATCCCGCTCTTTCCGCAGAGAACACGCTGATTATTAGCGATAGACGCTACAATAATTAGCGTGTTCCTTTTTCTTACCTCTAAGGAACACTGAAAATCCAGAGCGTTGTGCCCTTTTCTCTCCGGTTCATCAGCCTTAAAAAAAACGGGAAGTTTGCACATTTTTGATGAAGTCTGATTCATTCGGATTAAATCTCCACGCAAATTACCCGCAAATTTTAAGAAGCTATGGTGACAACCAAGATTTACTACGACAAGCGGGCAATAAAGAAAGATGGAACAGCCCCGCTGAAAGTGGCGATAACCAAGAATGGTTCTACAGCCTACATTTCTCTGAACATTGCGCTCACTGAACGTGAATGGGACCCCATTAAACGATGTATCGTCAATCATCCAAAGCGACAATTCTTCAACACATACGTTGGCAAGCGTAAGCTGGAAATTGATGAACTCGTTCTTTCCATGGATGCCAAAAAGGAACTTTCGGGTAGTGTGACCGAAATAAAGAATAAAATCCTCGCGTTGCTGAATCCAACCGAGGAACGGCCGAACAACCTCTTCTGCGATTGGCTTCAAAAATTCGCCGGCAATAAGAGTGGCCGCACTCGAGAAATTTATCTCGCGACTTTCGAGCGAATCAAGGCGTTTGCCCCAAAAGGATATGATCAGCTTACGTTTGAGCAGATGAATCTCGAATGGCTGACGGAGTTCGATGTATTCCTCGCCAAAACATCGCCGGCACGTAACGCACGAAATATCCATTTCCGGAATATTCGCGCTGTGTTCAATTACGCAATCGATAACGACATCACTTCTGCCTACCCTTTCCGTAAGTTCAAGATGAGATATGAAGAAACACGGAAAAGGTCTATGTCGGTGGAGGCCCTGCGCAAAATCATATTCACACCATTGGAAGAACATCTTGAGAAGTACCGTGATTTCTTCCTGCTTTCGTTCTACCTCATCGGAGCGAATGTCATCGACATCTGCAATGCAGAGGAGGTGCAAGACGGGTATCTCATATATCGTCGTGCCAAGACCCATAAACTCTATACTATAAAGGTGGAGCCTGAGGCGGCCGCCTTGATTGAAAAATATGCCGGGGAGAAGCAACTTCTTAATTATCTCGACAATCATAAGTCTTACCGCACATTCTATAATTGTGTCGTCCGTGGCCTGAAAGGTGTCAAAGACGCGCTCAATGCAATCGATGACGGCATACATTTTAAGGAGCTGACTACCTACTGGGCCAGACATACATGGGCTACAATCGCTGCTGAACTGGACATTCCGAACGCAACTATTGCAGCCGCTCTGGGACACTCTTACGGCAACGCCACCTCTGCTATCTACATCGACAAGGATAGACGAAAGGTTGATGTCGCTAATAGAAAGGTTATTGATTATGTGATGACCGGGCATGTGTAGGTACAATTAGAGCCATGAGTTTCCTCGTGGCTCTATCTCCTTGCGCCCTCGCGGGTTGGGGTAGCAAATATGAAGTTTCTTTATCACATCAGGGATTTCCAGAATCTGAGTATCTCCTGACCTGTATATATTTTTCGCGCCGTTTCTCTCCGGAAGCCACATTTGATATGGCCTTCATCGGTATATTTACGAAGCGTGTTTCTATGTATTCCAAGGTGCTTGCAGGTTTCTCCTACAGAATATCTGCCCGTCGGCGCCACCTGGGGTTCTATTGCTGTCACCATATTAAATATCTTATTTGCGTTCTACAATTTGGTACATCGGTACCTTGTTGATGTTTTCATATGACGTGATTAGTCCGTCGGCTTTCAACTGCTCAATAGCCTCTTGAGCTGCTGCCTGAACCGCTCCAATGACAACGTTGTGGGACGCTGACACCGGCGCACGGTGCATTTCTTCTACTCTCGCCAGTTCATCTTTGATTATATTGTAGATGAATGGCTGTAGTAGTCCGGATATATCAGTCTTCATCGTCGGTTATTGTAAGATGGTCGTCGATATACTTTTCGGTAATTTTATGCATGGAGTCAAGGAACTTTTCGTTCTTGACAATAAAATCAGATAGCCCAGCGAACTGGGGATGGCACACAAGGCTGGCATAGGCCTGGGCTTTCTCTTTAATATCGTCGAGGATCGGAATCAAGTTTTGCTCCTCAACTCCGAGCTTATTGAATTTATCCTTGAGGTCGTAGGCGCAGTCGGCTAAAAAGTCGGCGGCGAGATATGTTTTCACCATCGCCACATTTATTCCAGTTTCGTTGAGAGTCTTTTTGTCAAATAATTCTGCCAACGCTCTCGGAATGGCGGCTTCGGCTTCTTCGATGGCTTCTTCTAGTTTTTGGACTTTTGCTATAACTTTGTTTGCCTGCATGAATTTACCGCGTTGAAGGAGCGACTGTATGCTTTTCTTCAACTCGTCGCGCTGCTGTTTCAGCCGGTTCAGTCTTGAATTTGTGCTCATTCCATTCTTGGGGTTTAATGTGGGAGCGAACTGAAAAATGTTCACTCCCACATATAGGTTGGATTATGCTTCTGCCGGCGTTTCAGGAATGAAACAGTAGTCTGCGTAAATTTCTGCGAACTGCTTGCCGGCATATTCGGCCAGTTCCTCAGATTTGAAGGCGAGCCGAGAGCCGATGCCCGTGTGCGAGAACGAAGAAACGTAGTGCGCGCCCGCATAAACGAGACCGCCATACGCACCCGCGTAGCTGACCGCACGACCGACAACACGGCGTTCTTCCTTTACCTCATCGGACATTGCGTCCAGTTCTTCTTTTGTAAGAAGTTCATACCACGCATACCACCGGCGCTCTCCCTCTGTGTACTGCGGCTTCCACCCTTCGTTGAGGGCTTCAGTGATTATGCGGAGTTTGAGGTAAGCCAGGAGATCTTTGTGCTCTTTGCCGAGTTTCCACTCGATGTCGCGGTATGCCTTTACGGCTTCATGGGCTTCTCCGAGTTCTTCAATGGCGTCATTGAATGTCCTTACTCTGGATGTGACAGGGATTTCTTCGTTGAGCCTTTCGCCCAACATTTCTCTAAGGCTCTTACGAACCGCAGCATTGCCCTGCATGTACAATGAGGCAAGCTGGTCTTTGTCAAGTTCTAACATTGTGGAGTTTGTTTTTGATTAAACTTATCTTATTTGCTGATGCAAAGTTAATCAAAAATAATCACATTCGCAAGTTTGCGAGCGATTATTTTAATCTTATTTGCAATTTTATTATCATTATCACTATAAACTACCGAGGCTTTCACGTAATGGCTCCGAGATTGCTCGTTCGCAACCGAATTTACCTAACGCGGGCGTAGTGTTGGCATAGCAGTATAAACAGCCGTGGCCGCAGGTTGTGTATGCCCCAATATCCTTGCTCAAGATACAACCACAGGCAGCACGCTGGCCGGAATCCTTTGGAAAATCAGTTGGCGCTCCAAACATGTCGTCGAAGCCGAGCCAGTACATCAATTCCTTATCATCACGGAAAAGGCGTGCGATTAGGTTTGGGTCTATGCACCGATTCTTCTCAATGCCATAAGACGATAGGTCTATTTGCTCTCCGCAGGTCGCCAACTCCAATCCCATTTTAGAATTTATTTCCTGAAGCCCTTTGGCGAATAGCGCCATTTTCTCAGGCGTAAAATCCTCATAGGCCACATTGTATTGGTTAAGGTTGTATTGCACCTTCCTGTACCCGGCAATGTCAGCGAAACTGAATACCAATTTTTCGCAGTACCCTTTGAGCATTTCCGAGATTGCCAATATGCGTCCGAGGTGGTCGTCTATATGCAACTTGTCGGTTAGGATTATCGGATCATATCGCCAGATTACGGCCCCGACTCCAAGAACATCAACAAGTCGCTTAAACGTGTCGATTCGTTGTGAAAGTCCAGGAACCGCCGGCTCAAACCCTTCTGCCTTGTAATGGTTAAGTGTGAACTGTACATAGGAATGAATATCCCTCTCTTTAAATAGATGGAGCTTGTTAAGCAGAGGGGCTGGATTTTTACTCCAAAATACCACACATTTAGTTTTGGCAAATGAGACAAAACTTTCCTTCTGATTGAAAGGGTTTCGCCAACCGCAATATCCGCTCTTAAGACGGTTGAAGAACCAATCCGAATGAAATGCCGGAATGTCAGTGCTCCGGCTTGCAGACACAATTATGGGTGCGATGGCTTCCACGCACTCGCCGGTCTGCCGGTGAATCTTTACTTTCTCATGTCTGTACATCATTTGATTTCTATGATATATTCTATGTTTCCACGAAGATAATCGCGAACCGAGGTCTTGTCAACACCATAGATTTCGATGCATTGGCCGTCTTTCTTCACAACATATTTCTTTAGAATATCCGTGAATCTGAAAGCCCACCCTTTTAATGGTATGGCATTATTGAAATACGAGTTACTGTTGACTTTAGCTGTCAGCCAATTCTTCTGTGCCCGGTTAAGAGGGGTGCCATTGTTCAGCAACGCTCGAATCTTATAGACAAGAGTGTCTTTTAGGCTACTGAGAGCAGGCACCTCCCACGGTACGAATTTGAATACCGTTGCTTCCATATCAGTACCAAGTTAAAACGACAAAATCATTACGCTGATCGCTGAAGGCAATCCACTCAGCGATGTATCGAATGAATTTATCGACCGTTATGTCAATCATGTGGATCTTGAGCCACTTTTCAAAATCCTCCCGATTGTTGGCAATCTTGCCTATGAGGTCGGCAAGTTCGGAACGTGGGACTTCAAGGCGTTCGGAACACTCAATATCCTCGCCTTCCCATGATAGGCTTGGACAATACTTATACAGCATTCGATTGATGTCGACCGAATGATTGTTGAAGTAGTCGCGTGAGTTATGCTTCACTTGATACACTTCCGCTACATGAAGTTTAATCCCCATTTTCAAGGTCTTTTTTTAAGTCCAAAAGGAACTGTTTGAAATCTGATTTGTGGTGTAGAAACACCATTTCGTACTGTGCCGGCTTCTTAGGAATTCGAGCAAGACCGATGATTTTCAGGAAAGACCGCACTAGTTGGTCTATCATATTCTTGTCTGTTACTCCGAGTAAGTTCCGGCAAAGGTCACGAATAGACTGACTTGCCTTTCGCTGGAGTTTGTTGCGATCCTGATGGAATGTGCCATCAGTTATGCTTCGTGGGTAGCCGCAAGGCTCTCCCAGGTACTCGCCCGTAACGGAATCTAATGTTCCGTCGAGCATCATTTCTGCTATTTCTCCCATATAATTTATATTTGTGGTTTGAATTTCCTTTTGCATACCTCCGGGAGCAACACCTCAATGTACCCCTGAGAAAGATTCTTAATATTCTCGACGCATTTTGAATCGCCCCGGCCGTTTGCTATCTTTATGGCATCGGATATGGCTTTCTCCCGATCAAGAGAACTATAGCCATAGACTACTTTTCTACTCTTGCAGGAGAACTGAGGAAAGATGGCTGTTCCGTCGCCGTAGCATCCGAAAGTCGTTATTTCATAGTAAGGCTCGTAACAGCGTACATATAACGTTCTGTTTACAATCAGGTAGTCCCGGCTTTTTACCTTGAGGTACGCGATGTACTCCGCTTTTGAGGTATATTCTCCGGGAGGTGTGTATTTACTGAGAACTGAGTGCCACGGAATATCGTCAAAGGAGTATTCTTCCAACTCTTTGCCGTTGTAAAATGAAATGCGGGCCTCCTTGTAAAGACAACCTTTGTACAGAAGAACTTTTAATGGCTTTTTGTTATAGGAGTGAAAAATAAATGCCACCGGAGCGTCTGCTTCTGATGCTTCATTGATTTTGACATTAACCGTGTCCTTGTGTCCGATCATTCGGTGCTTTCTACATCGAGGAGGGATTTCACTTTCGTGAAATTCGATTTCAAGACTTGTTACCATTGGCTTCTGATTTGGTGAGGTTGGCGTGGAAATCCTGTATTTCTGCGTACAGTTCCTCTTTGGGTGTATTCAAGACTCTTTTCCCTTCAAAGAATCTGCCCCCGACTTTGAAGACAAATGGATACAAGTCATACTGGTAACACTCGCCAACGAAAAAGCAGTTCCGCAGGACACGAGCCGGAGGCAGACATTCGTAAAGATCCCAATATCGTTCCTCGTCTATTTCCACAAATGGAGCTGTATTGAGTTTTCTACGATGTTCGTTTACAAGGTTGACAACTTCTTCTGGAGTGATTGTTGTGAGTCTGGGGTTATTCTGTTCAATCCGAAGCTCCTCTATAGTTTTGCCATAGTAGTCGCAGTGCAGATTGTCGCTCATCTGGGTTATGACTGCGCCGGTAAATGGCTCTGATGGGTCTATTACATATTTCATATTGCTGAATGGTATATTTCGGGTTCTGAACTGACATTATAGATATAGGAACCGCAACGCACGAGTAGTGCTTCATGACCGTAATATTTGTTGCGCATACCTGTAATGCTTCCTGTAACCGAGAAGTTGGGGAAGCGGTGAATATCCACACGCTCCCCTTCTTCGCGAGTTAGTTTTCTTACGCGGGGAGGTTTTGGCATAGCATCTGCGCGTAGTTTGTGATTTCATCGAGTTCGCAAGTGCGCTTTGGTCCGCCAATTATTACGCGGGCGGCGCTGTAACAAGCGTTTCGAGTAAGTTGGCGTTGCCAACAGCAGTTATTACGCGACCATCGCCACGCTTCGGTCTTCAGAAGCTGGATGACATCGGACGAGGGTTTGGTATCATGATGTATTTGTAGTCGGTCCTCCGAGAAAGCGAGGATAATGGTTCCACCTTCAAACTCGATTTCGATGTCCTCGAGATCTGCTCTCTCGGCTTTCTTTGCCATTTCAGCCTCGGCCGCTTCAACAAGTTTCCAGAACTTATGGCGGCTCGTGAAGATTTCTTTACCACCTTTAGCCTTGAATTTCTCATTGAGCTCTCTTACGAGTTCTGCGGCTTTTTTAAGCAATTCGACCTTGCCTCTTTTGGCGAGGGTTTCCATCCTACCGTACAGATTGGAAACAAAAAGTGGACGGGAGTAAGGGGCATTTTGCGTGTCGATGGCGAAGATAGAACCGGCGGAGTCCATTATCTGGGCGCGGACAGCCTGCCATTCCTCATCATCTTTCTGTTCCTGAGGTTTGGCATCTTCAATCTTTTGCCGGATTCTCTTCAGGGCTTTTTCTCTCCAGGCTCCGAACTCTTTGAGTGCGTGATCGTAGGCATTGCTGGCACTTTCATTGCGTCGGGTGGGAAATCTGGCCGGCCCCACAATCATTGCACTCGCAATGCGTGAGTGTTTGGCGAACAAAATCGATACCCATTCTGTGTAGCGTTTCGCGTATGCTTCCTTTTCGTCGGCCGGAATATTGGCGAGGTCGTCCTGAAGTTCTTTTTCAAATTCGCGGATAGCTTGTGCAGCCCTTTCTTCAGGGGAGTGACTGGTATTGTAAAACGCGTTCACTCCTGCGCTCCACAAATGCTCCATATTTTCCTCGTATTTCCACGAGGTCACAACCCATTCTTTGAGGTTGAGGTCGCTAACCTCTATCTCCGAACCGTCGGGGGCCGTGATGATGTGGTTGAATCGGCAACTGAACATTCCTTGCTCATATCGCTTTTTTCTCCACCCGAATTCGTACTCAGGTGCTTCCGGATTATTTACCGGGCGAACTGTCTTTGCTCGATGGCAGTTCTTGATGGTAAGTATTGTTTCCATTTTGATTAAATATCTTATTTGCTGTATATCTTATTTGCATTCAAGTGAGTCTGTGATTGTTTGAGTTTCGGCCAACCACCGGCCTAATATCTCGGCGACTTTGAATTTGTTCATAAAGACGCTTGAGTCGTACCACGGGTTCTTCTTCCACTGTGCGCATACTCTGTAGTCGCTGTTTGCCAATGATGAGGGGTGGTAGTGTATTTCAAATTTCCTGTTGGCCTTGTCTGTAATCACTACACATGGTGCTGAATCGATCCCATGCGATGGTGCGATTTCAAAGGCTTCAATATCGTCAAGGCTTGAGAGAGTTGTCTGAAAAGTCTTGTATGCTTCTTCGGCCCATAACTGCTCTTTTATCAGTCTTTGCTCTCGAAGTTCTTTACTCTTTGCTCTCGCGGCTTCAACTTTCCCCTTTGCCATTTTAGCAGTTGCTAATAGTTCGTCCATGGCTTATCCTCTTTCTGGGGCGTGGCCGACATCTACGAGCAGGGTCGGAACCTCGCTGATGAATTCTTCGACCATTTCTTTCATAGCCTCTTCGGTTTCTGCGACCGCAACATAGAATAACGGTGCACATTCCTTCGGCCCTTCATATTGGCCTTCTCCAACGAACACGACCTTGCGGTCTTTCTGATCCCTGCCGATGTCGTTATGGTGGTCCGCCACATCGTTTGCTTCTTGTCGGCTATCAGCACCGACGGTAATTCTTTTGACTATCATATCTATTCAATTTTAGTGTTATGCGTGATACTTGGCTACGAGGGCCGCAAGTGCTGAGCGGAAGTCATGGCTTCCGAGTTCCGCGAGGTCAATCAGTTCTTTCTCGCAGGCATCGAAGTTCAGCATCTCTTCTTTTTGGGGCTGTTCGTAGAGTTTGCGGAGACCCTTGGAGCCGTCTTTGTAGGTGATGAGGACTTTCTGCCCTTTGTTGGTGCTTACGAGTTCCACCCCGATAACACCTTTGACTTTGTCTTCAGCGGTGACTGATCGCTGGATTCTTTGGCGTTCGCTGAGGGCCTGCTCAATCTCACATTCTTCATTCTTGGGCTCGGTGTAGTAGAACTCGAGAGTTGCGTTCCATACGTCGCTCATCGTTTTGTGAAGTTCCTCGTTTGTCAAGGTCTGGATGGTGGCGAAGTAGCCTTTCATCTGCTTGTCAAAGGTGGGGTCGTAACCGTTGTTCACTTCCCAATCGAGCATCAGGTCGAAATTGCTTTTCTTCTTTACGCTCTTGAGGATTTCGATTGCTTTCTTTATGGTTTCTCTTGTTGTCATCTTGCTTAGTTTTTGATGTTTATCATCTTATTTGAATACTCAAAATTACACAAAAATAATCATATACGCAAATTTTGGAGCAACAAATTTAATCAAATCTGCAATTTTTATCCTCAAATATAATCATTATGATAATATAAAAGGCAACCCCGAAAGATTGCCTCTAATCACACATTAGTAATTCTCAAAACTGAAAAAGGTTGTAGGATATGCCGATTCCAATATAAGGTTCCACGCGGTGTGGTGTCAACCCTGCGCCTACTTGGATACCGACTCCCCAACGCTTGGTTTTGGTGGTGGGCGAACGAATATACACCACTTCGTTGCGTTGGAAAATGAAGATACTGTCAAGGGCCGGGTGGAAACCGCTCACGTAGGCCCGGTATGTGCTGTCTTCGTATATTTTCTGAGTTATGGGAATTGTTACCTCAACACTGTCTTTTGAATCCGGCTCAGCTGTAGCCAAGAGTGTATCCACGGTGGAAACTCTTTCGCTTGGTGTATTTGCCACCGGCAATTTCTCGGTTACGTAGTTAATCACGAAACTATCCACCGGTATCGGTTTTAGATATGGAATTGTGTCAACGAAGATTTCACGCCGTTCCTCGACTTGTGATTGCTTCCAAAGCAGCACATTGGCGACAATGGAAGCAACCAGCAAAATCAAAGTTATTATCAGGCCCTTTTTCATTTGGATAGGCGTTTTACATAAGTTTCAACCCCCTTCACGTGTAGATCAACCACGGCTGCGTGGCCCTCCTTTGAAAGCAGAAAGTCAACATCGGCTTTGTTGTCTTGGAACAGCGACTCTGTAAGCACTGCGGCACACTTTGTGTGCATGAGGATATAGAATCGAGCCTCATAGTCCGGGTCGCCATCGCTCCAGTCCGCACGAATGGGAACCTGCCGTTTGTCATAGGCCCCCTGCGCTTTCAGAAGCGGGAATTTGTCAATGTAAGGCTTGAGAGATACATTTGCAGCGTTCCAGATGTCCGTTGCAAGTGTATCGGCCTTGGTCTGCCCCGGTGAGGTATAGACACACCAACCGCCGGCCGACTTCCATTTTCCATCAGCACCGGCAGCGTTGCAGTGGACGGATATGAGGATTACATTGTCTTTGCCGTATTGGTCGCAAATTGCGTTCACTCTACGACAACGCTCAGCAAGGGAAATGTCGGTTTCTTCGGGCACCAATATGCGAGCGTCGATGCCTTGAGCTTTGCGTTTTGCAACAATGTCTTTGACGAGTTCGCGAGCTTTCTTGTATTCGCGGAGACTTTGGTCGGGAGAGCATTTGCCAGCCGTATTAACGCCGTGGCCGTTGTCATAGAGTTCGATTATCTTTGCCATATTATTCTATTGTTTCCGACTCTGAAGAAAGCACTTTGCGATCGATTGCGTCAAGTACCCTCTTGCGAGCCAATTCTTGTATAGATGATTTAAGTTCAGCATCGCCAATCCATTCGGCAAAATCACGGATTGTTTCGGGGATTTTTGCCGTTTTGCATTTGCGACGCTTCGAGTGTTCCATAACGCTACGCGCCTCAATGGAAACGATAGCAGCAGCAATAACCATGGATACATACGGCCACTCGTACCAAGTGAAAACAGTACCCATGATGCCAAAGAGAAATCCGAGCAACTGAATCAGCCAGTACCAGGCTATTTTCTCAACGGTCTTGCGGAATTTGTGCGAACGAAGTGGTTCGTGGAGTTTCTTTGCAGTCCACGTGCCGCTTATGAAATCGACACCGCAAGCAGCCGCTGTCAGCAAGAACAGGCCGAAGCATACGGCGAGGTGCCGGTATAAGTGGCCTATGTCGTAGCCGGAGAAGGCAAGAGTGAAAATGTCGTTCATAACACGATGAGTTCTTACAGGTTGAATACTTCTTTGAATTTATCCACGAGGTCGAGTTTCTCCCACGTGAACTGCTCGACAACTTTGTCGCCGAACTTCTCGCGGTTGGGTATGCGCCCAAAATGACCGAAAGAAGCAGTCGCTTGGTAGATAGGATTGCGAAGTTTGAGGCGATTGATGATACCGGCCGGAGTCAAGTCGATTTCGTTGGAGATGATTTCGGCTATTTCAGCGTCAGAGATTGCCACATGGTTGTTGACGGTGGAAACATAGACGCTGACAGGTTTCGCGACACCGATAGCGTAGGCTACCTGGACAAGAACCTGATCGGCAACACCTGCGGCCACGAGGTTCTTTGCGATGTGGCGTGCCGCATAAGCAGCCGAACGGTCAACTTTGCTGGGGTCTTTGCCGGAGAAGGCACCACCACCGTGCGCACCATGGCCGCCATAGGTATCGACAATGATTTTGCGGCCGGTCAAGCCGCTGTCTCCATGGGGGCCGCCGATGACGAACTTGCCGGTGGGATTGACATGCAGAATGAGGTCATTGTCGAACAGTGCGGCGATTTCGGGAAGTAGATGCTCTTTTACGCGAGGCAGAAGAATTTCTTCGATGTCCTTTCTGATGCGGTGAAGCATGAGTGTATCTGCGTTATCCTGAGTAAGCCCGTGTTCCGGCTTGATGAAGTCGTCGTGCTGTGTCGAGATTACGATGGTGTCAATGCGGACCGGGCGATTGGTTTCATCATCGTATTCAACTGTTACCTGACTCTTCGAGTCGGGGCGCAGATAAGTCATTACCTTTCCTTCTCGGCGGATCTTTGAAAGTTCCTGAAGAAGTTTGTGGCTGAGATACAGTGAAACGGGCATATAAGTTTCGGTTTCATCGCAAGCAAACCCGAACATCATGCCCTGATCGCCGGCCCCCTGCGCTTCTTCGGTTTTCCTGACTACGCCACGATTGATGTCGGGACTTTGTCCGTGCATGGCATTGAGTATGCCACAAGATTCGGCGTCAAATTTGTAGTCACTCTTGTTGTAGCCGATGCCGTTAATGACGCGTCGGGCGATATCCTGAACATCGACATGAGCTGTCGAACGGAATTCGCCGGCAATAATGACCTGCCCGGTGGTGACGAGGGTTTCACACGCGACTTTGGCGTGTTCGTCCTGGGCAAGATAGGCATCCACGATAGCGTCAGAAATCTGGTCTGCCACTTTATCGGGGTGCCCTTCCGAAACTGATTCGGAGGTAAAAAGATATTTTGCCATGTGATTTTGTGATTGTTTTTATTATTTGTGTTCAAAGTTAGGCACATATAATAATGTGGACTTAACAAAAAGCGCCCGACAAAGTGCAAGCGTTTATGCAGTTTGCCGGGCGCAGGGAGCAGACACTCCTATCGGGGATATTGGCGTGGTAGGCCTTTAGGGTCTTTGCATAATCCCATCAACCAATGAACGGACCTGCGTCCATATTTCATCAGTTGACGTATGTATGCTTTCCGCATACTCATCGACATCAAGATTATCACTTACAATCTTGATAGCACCGAGCACATTGAAAGGAAATGCGACGATGTAGTTGAGTTCCATGTCGTATAGCACCGGCTCATCGCGCTCGTCTTCGGTAACAAAGTCGTTGCTGGTATAGCAATCGTATCCTTTGTTTCCTAACGGGCAACCATTACGGTAATCCTTGAATCCGACAGTATGATCGATGAAGCGATATGAACGGCGCACTTTTGTAACAGTACCTTTGGGGAGTGTGTTGCTTCCACTGAAGCCGATGTTGATTATTGGCTCATAGTGCTTTTTCCGAACGAATGAAATCAGGAGTTCAGAGCACTTCTTTATCACGTTAGAAGCACCTACTCCCGTTTGAACGATTTTATACTCGCCGAGGTACTTTTTGGCAAGTTCAAACTCCTGATCAGTTGCTACCAGTATTATCATCTTGTTGGGCTTTTTCGTTGAATACCTTGCCGAGGGGCGACGCGTCTATTTCGGCTCTTTCTTCGGGAGAGCGGGTAGCATAATATTCGCTGAACGGAATATCCTTCTTGTTCATACCACGCATTGCAAGCCACTCACCGAAAGGCGGCATGATTCGCCCCTCTATTTTTGCTTTACGACTTTCTTCGCAGTACCTGATAAATTCGGGCTGTCGGTCAGGAGGTATTACTGTGCCACTGCTTCCGAGCCCTCCGCCGCGGCTTGCGCATGAAAGTTTATCGACAATCACGAACTCTGGGGAAATGACCTTGTAGAAGGAAATCTGAGCAATACGTGTTCCTCGACGAATGAGGAACTGCTCATCGTTGTTCTTGATAATAACATTGATGTTGTCTGTATAGCCGGGATTGATTTTGCCGACTAAGACATCTGCGTCGAAATTCTGCTTTCCTGAAATTTCTTTGTGCCACGGAATAAAGCCGAGCAATTTCGTGGCAATCCTCTTCTTGCCGTAGCCTTCCATTCCTCGTATCGAGAAGCCGCTTCGTGGCTCAATTTTTCCTTCAATGTTGCGAGGTAAATTGATGGCGATGTTAAGCGGCATACAGCATCGGGAGTGTGCTGGAACAATGAAATCTACTGGAGCAACAAGGTCGTACCCGATACTTCCGGGCTTCGCTTTGTATGGTAGAATGTAGAACTCTCCGAACGGCTTTACCTCAAATGGGCGAGGCTTCAGCTTAATGCTTTGTTTGGGTTCCTTGTTTTTCATAATGGAATGTCAGGCGACCCCGCAGATATCCGTAGGGCCGCCTGAACCGGTGAATTTATTTTGAGAATGTTACTTTGACTGTGGTTGATGAAGTCTTTGCAGGACCGTATATTTTCTTGACCTCGCCGGTTTCTTCGTTAACGATTGTCTGCGGGGTTGTGATTCCGCGCAGAAACTTTTCGCGCTCCTTGATTTTGGCCTCAAGTTCTGTCCTTTCTTTGGCAAGTTCGTCCCATACTGAGTCCTTGCAGGCGCTGAAGTCGAAGCGCACCCCCACCTCGGCGATGCAAAGATTTGCGCCGTTGAATGTAGCGCCGGTTCGGCCATACTTTTCTACCGCCCCGATTGTGGCTTCCACGACTGCCTGATCCTTGAGGAACTGTGAAAGGCAGTCATTCATTGCTTTGATTGTGGTGAACATTGAGATGGGGTCGGCTTCGCCGTCGGTTACTTTTGCCACAAGTGCTGCGGCCGTGGACTTTTGAGTTTCCTTGGTGAACGGAATTGCTCGTCCGAAGATCTGTAATGATACGTTCTCTTCCATTTGTTTGATATTTAGATGTGAGTTACTTTTTGTATTCTGCCTTTACCTCTTTGTAAGAAAGGACCGATAGGTAGGCGGTTACTACAAGAAATGTTACCGATAGGATAGCACCTGGGATATTCATTGTGCCTTTCCATAGGTGGGCTACCGTCCATATTGAGGATAAGATGAGTCCAAGTACAGGATATATCATCTGGTGGATTGCAAGAATCCGTGATACAGTTTTGGCTGTCATAATTGGTTAAATATCTTATTTGCATTGTGAGTGGGCGAGTTTCCTCACCCACATTTATTTAGAAGCGGGCCGCAAACTCGTCTGCGGTCATATTGAGAAGTTCATCTTTGGAGATACCGACTGAAGCCGCGATTTGCGAGGGAAAGACTTCGTAGTAGCGATACTGAGCAATCTCTTTTTTCTCATCTTCTGGGAGATTTACAAAATCCTCATCGCCAGGGCCCCACATTCCAAGTGATGCGTCAAGTTCGGGGCCGCTTCCGGCTGAGCCTGTAATATATTCTCTGAACGTTATCGACCCTTCGCCGGCCATATATCGGAAATCTTCTTTCCAATACTCGATAGATTCTTTTGTGAGGGTATATTCTTTTTTCATCTTGCGTTCGTTTTTGATTAAATCATCTTATTTGCATACACAAAGTTACTAATAAGTAATCATTTACGCAAATTTTAGAGCGATTATTTTAATCATATTCGCAATTTTATCGTAGTATTAATTATGTTTGGCTGCTACTGCAAGTGGGTCTGCACCTCTTTCCGCTATTTCCTGCATTTTTGGGGTAAAAAATAGCCCCACCAGATGGCAGGGCGAATGATTCATTTCATGTTATTGTGGCTATTGTTTTTCAGAAACCGATGGCGGCACGGAATCAGTAGGCATTGACTGTTTTGTGTCATTCATCATTTCAGAGGCGACTTTATCAGCAAAATATTTAGATCCGCGTTCTGAGAAATTTCCTATGATGAAAACCAAAGTTATGAGAACCGAGAAAAGTGCAGTGCCAACTACATTCAGTGTTATCGTTAGGCCTTTGCCCGGTGTTTCTGCCTTAACTGCCTCGCGTATCTTTGCTTGGTAGGAATCCAACATTTCTCGCTCGGCTTGGTTGATTTGTTCGCGCGTTACATTGATTACAACGTCAGAAAGTATACCTTCTGCTTCCGCACGATATTTTTTGATTTGCGAATCTGTTGAGGAACTTTGAATGAATGCCTTGATAGCTTCTTCTGAAGGCTCCTCGCCGCCGTTCTCTATTCTGACCTTGTTGAAAAACTCAATTTTGTGCTGTTTATAGAGGGCATATGCGACCAATCCAATGATGTCGTTTGCATCATCGACGATCTTGGAGTACATCTTATGCGTTGCCATCTTACTTTCTATTTTTTAGCACGGTTCGGCCTGCAGCAGCAACGCTTCCGTGAGCAACGGTAATGGTTTTAACGCCAAACGCAGTAAAACATTTACCCGTAGCCACACGATTGCTTACCGAAACATTAGAACGTCCCGATGATACGCGATGTATGCCTTTTGCCAGGCTTTCCTTTGATATTCCGTTGCACATAATTTTATGCTTTTAGTTGTATAACAATTAAACAACCGGCACGCCATTTTGGTAGAGCCATTCGGGAGCAATGTCTGCTCCGTTGCCCCAAAAGATTGTTTCATCAAGGCCGAACTGTTTGAAAAGGTTCAAGTCTTTCAATTCCTGAAATGCCGGTGCATCAAGCACTGGAGTCATATCGACTTTCTTGACCGCGCCGTCATTGAATGTACAAATCAGAGAGTAATCTCCGTTGTATTCAACATCTGTTACTTTGAGATACATATTGAGTAATTTTTAGCGGTTGATTTTCGTGATTTTTTCGCCACGCTGGGCTTTCTCCCAAAGTTCCATAACCTCGCTTTCGTGCTGGTCAAGGAACTCGTTCACCATAGCGATGGACTTTGCTTTGGCTCGACCCTCTACAATCCTATCCTTGATTGTGATGGTGAATTCCTCACCACCTCTGCGGACATGGATATGCGGAGGATTATGGTCGAACCCATATAGGTAGATTAGTAAACCTTCGAGTATGTATATTGCGCTCATTTATGATTACTTTTTATCTTATTGGTGTATGCAAAGTTAATCAAAAATAATCATATCTGCAAATGTTAGAGAGGTTTATTTTATCATATCTGCAAGATTTTCAACGAGAAAAAGGAGTGCCATTGCTGACACTCCCGAACATTGAAAAGGCATCACACGCTCTCGCGCTTCCACCTGAGTTAGAAAAGTAGTACAAATATTTCTTTATAGAGATTGGCGAGCAATCCAAGCTCAAGCCAAAATATGAACTCTCTTCGCCGAATAATCCCTACCAAAACACCGGCGATGGCGATATACGGAACTCCCGCCGTCAATATCAGCCAAGCTATGGTGGCAAAGCATAGAATTAAGGCCGCTCCAGTATGAACTTTACCCTCAAATTCATCTCTGAACGCCGGACTTGCAGCCACAAAGAATATGCCGGCCACGATAAAAAACGCGAGAAACTGATAACTCTCCGATGTGTGGTTCAGGAGCGGAGCGACAGCAAAAGAAGCGGCCGCAAATAACACTCCGGAGAATACCCATTTGCTTCCAAATGTGCGGTAGTAGGTTTCGCTTATTGAATTTGGCACTCCGAATGATAAACAAGTAAAGAGTAGATACAATGCCATAATCAGGCACGAAATTGATACAAGTATAATTTCAGTCATTGATTGTCGTTTTGAGGGCAGAGCGCCGGAAGAAAACTCCAACGCCCTGCCGTGGTTGGAAATGATTAGATAAGATTACCGGCTATATCGTGCCATGTGTAGTAGTTGGCGAGGAACGCTACTACTGCACCGGCGAGGCAGCCGACCAAATCCCAGGCGAGATCCCAAACGCAGAAGTGGTTGCCCTGCTTCTTTGCGTCCTTGACTTCTTTCCAGATGCCGAAAGCGAAAGCCACGACAAAGGCGATGGCAGCCGCAATCCACGCAGAGGGGAAATGGATAAATGATACAAGCGAGCCGATGATGGCCGCGATAACGAACTCACAGAAGACGTGGAGCTTCTTGTCGCTTCCAGTCTTGTCATTACAAATCTTTGTCATAATGATTGGGGTTAAAGTATTGATGTTTACTGCTCGGTTTCGTAGGCGGACCAGTCCACCGAGGATTTCTCTT
Source organism: Bacteroidales bacterium M7 (assembly GCA_001689515.1). Classification (GTDB taxonomy): domain Bacteria; phylum Bacteroidota; class Bacteroidia; order Bacteroidales; family Muribaculaceae; genus Amulumruptor. Next base: position 69,179 of record LUJR01000035.1, on the reverse strand, counting down.
GCCATTCTTCGTTGCAGACGGCAATTTTATGATTGCTGATGGCGGCTGCCACGCCCATAATTTCCTCAGCCTTTGTAAACTCATAGAATACCGGGCTACCATCAGGATATTCACCGAGATTGAGCGTTACCGGGAGTTGCATAATTCCGGCCTGCATAGCCACGAGCATACCCGTGAGGTCGCTCTTGCGTTCTTCGGTATATTCGACCGGCAGACCATTCCATTCAAGGCCATAGCGTAGTTTATGCGCACTCTCTGCTTCTATTACCTGAATGATAATAGCCTTTATTTCATCGAGGCTTGGACGATGGTCAAAACGCTTTCGCCAGTTCCACCCCTGCTCCGGGTTGTCGCTGTCATTGCCGAAGCCATAGATGACCTCGTATTTGTTACGGCCGACACGGAACAATCCGTCCTGCCGTTTGGGAGAACCATATACTTTTTCCATTATTGTTTGGGCTTTAGGAGTTTGACACCGAGATCCTTTTCTAATGCGGCCAGTTCTTCGTCACTGGGTCGTACAAACCCATATTTCTGTGCAGAAACTAATCTCGGTACGGGATATTGGGAGTCGTAGTTCATTTCGATCGCCGCGAAGAACGGCATTTGCCCGATTTCTTCCATCTGCTCCAATCGTGTTCCAAACTCTTTATCCCCAGTCCACATTTTGCAGAGTAGCTTATTATGGATAATTTGCACGAGATATTTTTCCTTCGGCAACGGAATACGATCGGTCCTTTCACCACGTATTTCCGCAGCCTTTACGAGCGCTTCGTACTTTTCTACTTCACGTTTGGGTGGTAGATATTCGTAATCCACAATGATTACGCCCTGGCGGTCGAAATCACGAGGATACTTTTTTACCCCACGGAAATTCTTCTTTCCGTTAAGGTTAACCGGGGGGAGGTCGAAATTTCCAATGTCTTCCATTTTCCTCTTATGTTTAAGTTTTCTGAATTCGTTTGGTGTGATTATTTTCTTCAGCAGATGCCGACAATCAGCATGAGCGGCCATCCCGAAGAACGAACCTATCAATTTCTGCCTTCGTTTTCTTGATTGCACTTTGGCGATACGTCGGCAGAATTTCTGCTTTGAGCGTTTGCGAATACGCGAGTAGGTATCGTATGTTATTTCGCCATCATCTTCAGTGCTTTCTGTCAAGAATGTGTTGTATCCAAGGTAGTCAAGTCCGCACAACATTGGTCTGACAGCCTCAGTTGGCTTTATGCTCAATCCGAGTTCGTCAAGAAGTGAAACGAGATAATCACGCAGCAACCACAACTCTTTGGCAGAAGCAGCGCATATCACTATGTCATCGCAATATCGGTAGTAGTGATAGCGAATCTTCTTGCCGTTGATTCTTCGTTCTCCGATACCACAGACAACAACACCGGTTCCGATACCGTTATCTGGGTCTTCAATCTGATGATATTTCACCTGCTGACACATCTTATGATCGATGTCGCTGAGGTGGAGGTTGGCGAGGCATTGCGATGAACGCAGCCCCTTTGATAGCCCTTGCTTGAGCAGAGTAATGAAGTTGTACATCATCGGCAACAGAACCGGATCAGAAGTGTATTGGCGTGTCTGCGCCATCATCAGTCCCTGGTTTATACTGTCGTAATAATGGAAGATGTCGCACTGATAGTACATCTTCATATTCTCCGGGTCTGCGAGAATATCTTCTTCAACAATCTGGTGGAGCCAGTGCATACCTCGGCCTTTGATGGAGGCTGCGGTATTTGTGATGAGTGTCGGATATGTGTACTTCTCGAACGGAACCATTATTGCATGGCAACCGACACGGTGGAATACACGAGGACATTGCACAACTCTTACCTTGAAACCGTCCTTGACTACCAACTCACGGAAGTCGGCTTCTGTAATTCTAAATTGTCCACTTTTAAGCAACTTGTAAAGTCGCTTGCAGTACGCGGCTTTCTTGGGCCGGATATTATCCCTTTGTTCAGCGCACTCAAGATGTCCTACGACATAGTCAAAGGCCTCCTCTATGTTCTCCATCGTGGCGATTTCGGACATGAGGTCGGGAATGGGGAACTGCACCGCACCATTGGCACGGGGTAACGCCACATTCATAAATGGTATGTCTTCAATCTTTGTCATAAGCCTTCAGGCGCTTCAGTGATGTTCCTGCTTTCTTCCTTGCGGAGAGGGTTGCAGAGGCTCGTATCCCTCGCAGAGATGGTTGGCTCAGCCCGTGAGCCTCCAGGGTCTTGCGATTATATTGTTCCAAAGGGGACATTCATTGCGTCTTAATGTGAGCCGAGAGCCGTTGTTCGTGTTCGAGTTCGAAGAAACGTTGTTCGCGTTCGCATAAACGAGACCGCCATTCGCATTCGCGTTGTTGTTCGCACGACCGACAACACGGCACCGTGGGATACTCTACCTTTTCGTCCTCGCTTTCGCGGGACGTATTTCGTTAAACATTTTGGTTAATTATCTCTGGATTTGGCAGTCACCCCGGCTTCCTTGCGTCAGCCGGGGGATAATACCTTTTTCTTCACGCAACTTGCTGTTCCTCATCGTCATCAAAGATGATTTTGCCACTGAAGGCGAGCCGAGAGCCGTTGGACGTGTGCGAGTACGAAGAAACGTAGTCCGCGTACGCATAAACGAGACCGCCATGCGCATACGCGCTGCTGTTCGCACGACCGAAAACACGGCACCTACTATTAGAATACTCCCATTTGTCGGAGTAATTCTTGTTCCATGCTGAGTTATCATTGGAAGTCTTGCCGGGCACAACGTCCATATATCGGCCGTGGCGAACACGACTGATACAATAGCCTGAGCCCTGCGGTGTGGCTTGTACGGAGCGCTCGGTGTCAGTTACCACATCATAAATGCGGAAGCGGGTATCAAGCGGATAGGAGGCGTCTTCGGTCGGGCACTTTTTTGATTTCCAGTCCTTGAACGATGATACATTCATCGCAACGTGGGCCATCCATTCGTAGTTACAAGCCACGAAGTTCTGAATACCGAACATAAGGTTACCGACATTAGAGGTTACGCCGGTTACTGTTCGGTTGCCCCAAGCATTGATGTTCTTGCCGTTCAAGGTCTGACTACCGCAAGTATAGCCTGCGCTACAGCCACGGCCGCAGATAGCCTGAATGTCGCGTGTGCCAGTCAACTCCATTATGATGTTGGCGAGGTCTTTTGACTGCTCATAAGAGATAGCGTGGAAGCCCTCACCTCGCATTTCGCAGAGGTTGATGAAGTCCTGGCGAGTGCGGTGCAGACCAGTTGGCGGAGTGATGTTGGTAACACGGCCGTTCTTGTCATAGGTCCAGTCGGGGGAAGTTGAAGCTGTGCCGTCGCCGACCGCCGCCTTTGTGCCGGATACCGAACGAGCGCGACCCAAAGCGTCTATTCCGACACCATAGATACCCATAAGGAACTCCTTGCGGAATACCCAGTCCGGCTCAATGGCTTCGACGGAAGCACTGTCAACAGTGATAGCTTCCTGGTCTCCGCAACCCATCTGCGATGTAAAGCGGAACTTCACGGCACCGGCAGGAACATCGCAGAAGATGTAATCCTCTCCGGCCACGAAGTCAAACTGCGCATTGCTGACAGCCATTTTGAAGATTGACATAATCTTTCCGTCGGCATCGAGGAACACACAGCCGAGGTCGGTGGAGTTTACGCCAGGCCAGCGAACCTGCTTCATACCCTCTACGTTGATTTCGTACACGTCGCAGGCGGCATTAAGAGTATGCGTGGGCACTCCACCAACAGCCATCCCTGTCACTACAAGGGCTGCATTGGACTCAACAAGCAAGTCGGAGAGTTTGGAGCGGTTGGTTTTGCTTGCCGTTGATATAGGTTCATCAGTGCAGGTGGAACGTATGCCATACTTCTGCTGATTCTTGAAGTCGTTGACTCCTTTGTACCAGTGATTAGGAACGTGCTTGAAGAAGTCGTAGCCCATACCACTGCTGTCGGTCAGGTCAACAGACGCTCCGTCCTCCATGAAGTTGTAATCATCATCGCTCAGGCGCTTGCAGTGCATAGCATTGTCGGCCGTGCTGAACGAACCTCTGACACCGTGGCTCAACTCTTCCAGACGCTTGAAATGACCGCTCGGCACGAAGTCGTTGTTGAAGCGATAGCCGGTGTTATTGTCAAGGTTGGAAATATTCTCGCAGTCATCTACGGTATCGTCATAGACTACCATAGAGAACTGGGAGTTATGGAGTGTCAACTGCGGGAAATACTTGCCGAAGTTGGCGAGCGCGGAATCTTCGATGAGGTCAGACATAATCCAACGCCCGGTAATGCCGGAGCATTGTCCGCTTTCTTCGTAAGCCTGGCCTGATGGGTCAAGGCCGATGGCGCCGCTGTTCTTCAGGGCCGAAAGGATAGAAGATGGAGCTGTGATGTTGACGTCCGGCAAACGAATATAGCGGATATTGGACGCTGACACAATTCCGTTGATGAGTGTCATCGGATCGATGTTCGGACAGCCTGCAAGCATAAGGCGTATCACACTGCTCATACCTTCGATTGTTAGACCACCGGGATATGAAAGATTCGGGAGGTTGACAAACGAAAGGTCAGTCATTGTGGCCGGCAACTGAAGTGTGGAGATAGGCGATGTTTCTGCCAACGTGATTGTTGACAGGTCCGAGCCTTTCGCATAGACGGTTTCCAGTCGAGGGCACTTGGCGGCATTGATAGTCGTTACCTCGGTGGTTCGCACGTCAAGGTGTTTGAGGAACGGCAGATCGCCAAGGTTCATATTTGTCAGGAATCCAGTGTTACCCGGCGACAGCCTCCACGCCTGCTTGTGAATATCAGAGCCTATCACAATCTTCTCGGCGAGTTTCATCTGCGAGAACTGGAAGTTCGGGTCAATGGAAATTTGCGAGAGATCAATCTCACTCATCTGGTCGGCCTGATAGATGTAAAGCAAGATGTTATCGCCATGCTGGAAGTCGGTAAACACGCCCTGCTCTCCGGCCTTGAGGTACATACCCTGCGTCACATTGCCACCGTCATTGCCGATACCGTAGTAGCCGGACTTACCCGCACGGAAGCGGATAACTGCTCCAGTCTTGGCACCGATACGGCCGCCGAGGACGTGGCTTGCGTCTTTGAAGTCGCCGGTCTGATAGTAGCCGTCGCGTATACGCCAACGCTGCTCAATGAAGCGAGGCAGAGCCTGACGGCCCGAACCGTGGAGGGCATAGTAATAGATATCGGTGTAAATCTCCGAATACTTGATGTACTTGCGCTCACAGTCGTAGGTACATACCACCTTCGGCCACATTTCAATGCGCTTCTGCACGAAGTAGTACATAGCACCCTTGGGCGAGAACGGACCTGCACCGATACCGTCAACTTCGGGGAGTGTACGCATCATACCGACAACACCCGGAAGCGTGAGTGTGCCACCTCCGGCATCGGCAACCATTTCCTGATTGTCGCAGCGACGGAGATTGTTCCAAAGGATTGAGCCACGGCCGGCATAGCACTTGTCATCTTCGGCAGGGTCAAGTTCGGCAGGTATGGTATTACCACCGTCATTATCCTTACCATTGCAGGTGTCGCAGTCATAAACCTTGTTGAAGTACATACGCAACGGCTCCATCGAGGACGGCGAGTGGTATTCGCCATTCTCAACCCAGCAACCATCTTCAAGGAAGAACATCGGCTGCATATTCTTTGCCTGCTGATCGACGGCGGCAAGGTAGTCTGTAAACGTGTAGTAAGCGAGAAGGGAGGCTATACTCATGTACTTCCACGCATTATCGCGCCACAGTTTCTTCCATGTCGCTGACAACTCTTTCTTGGAGTAGTCGCAGGAATCGCAGAATTTGAGGACATTGAACAGTTCGTAAGGAACTTTGCGGCCCATAGCGAGGTCTTCCTGAAGTTGGTCGTCGTCCACCATGCACTCGAAATACTGGGTCCATGCCGGATATGTTTCTTGGCCGAGGTTGAGTTTGGAAACCCACGATGATTGAGTCTTGACCGGGGCCATCATATCATCTATTGAGCCGACGCCCATAAACCAGTCCATGGCGTCGTAGGTTATCAATTCGTAGCCGCTGACGGGATTGAGGACATCGCCGGTTATAACCCACTTGCCGTTGATCTGCTTCATGGAGCCAGTCGAGCGGGCCCACTCGCCGCCACTGAACCGCATGATACGATAGTCGCGGCCGCAATATTGCGAGAGGATATAGGGCTTGCTTGTGTCAAGTCCTTCGGTAGTCTTGAAACGGGCCATGATTTCATCAAGAGTTTCCTGCCCGGTGTATTTGCCTGCATTGTCATATTGGGGCTTGCCGAAGAACTCAATGAAATCGCCGTAGTTCATACACCCCTTGTTGTAACCAGGAGTGTCTTTGAAACCGAGTGCGACCTGCTCGCCTTTGTCCTCTTTCCAGTTGCCACGGGCGTGGAACCAAGCATCAGCGAGTGAGTCTGATGTGGCTCGGAAAGCAGCCACGGGGTGGTTTGCCGTGGAGTGGTTCATTTCAAGCCCGGTTACAGTGACACCTTTCTTCTCCCATGTGCCATCAAATGCGCGCTGGGCCGGAGTAAGGAAGTTCGAGCCGAGGGCACGGAATGTGGCGTTCATCATATCGCAGACACCACAGTCGTTCGCCATTGATGAGTCCGAGTAGTCGACCTTAACAGTGAGAATAGCAACTGGAATGGAGTGCTCAATCACGCGCACATAGCCAATGTTGAACAGTTCGTAGGTTTTGAGTGCGTCAGCATTGGTGTATTCGGGATTGAGTGCCGTGATTTTCCAGTTTTTCTCTTTCTGGAGATAGAAGCGGTCATTCTTGATAGGACGCTTGGCAGAGGTCGTACCCTGACGGCGCCAGCGGACATTCTCTGCCTTGAAAGAGCGCCACGGCATTGTCGGGTGGAAATAGAACAGCGTGCACTTGAAGTTCTGCTTGGTGTCGATGTCGCCGTCGAAGCTGTCGAATGTGGCTTGCGGAGCAACAACCACATAATATGGAATACCTTTCTCTTTGAGCAAGCTCATAGAGGGTCGGTTCTGATTGTCGAGTACGTTCTCCTTGTCGTACTCAGCAATCATCGCTTCGGTATCGGTCAGTTTGCAGAGATAGTTCTGGAAAGCCTGCGCCCACTCATAGTAACTGTCATAGGCGAGTGTGTAGTATAGATAGAAATCGCCGTCTGTTCCATCAAAAGAAATGTTCTTAGTATTGAGAATTGCACCAGAGTTGGCAACATAGCCAATCGCGCCGATTTCCTCACCATCGACGTAGAGTTTCACTGTAGCATATTCGGTGGTGCCACGGCGAACTGTGATTGTAGAGGGCTCAACGACAATTCCGACGGTATGCTTTTCTCCGCACTTGAAAGAGCGAGTGATTTTGTTCGGCGTACCAGTCTTGCAGTGCAATACAATCTCGTTGCCGGTCACATAGAAGCCCACGCCGGAATCGGGGTCGTAGCACTCCATCAGTTTTGCAGTATCGTCCTTGATGTTGTTTGTGGCGAAAGCGAACTGGAAAGCCATACCATTGGTACGCTCGGTAGCGGCAGACCCAAAAGGTTGGTACTTTTCTATCCGGGCCTTCACATTTTCGGCGATACGGAGGCAGTTTTCACCAAGGTACGTGGCGAAGCCATTGGACGACCAATTTGAGCCGATGACCGACATTGTGTAGCCGTTATTGCTAATGGTGTGGTCCGGCTCTGAGTTGCTTCGTGTAGAGAAGTCAAAACCAAACAATGCGCCCTCTTTGATGATGGCGTTGATTGCAGATCCTACAACCCTTACGGATATGGGATTAGTTTGGCTGTTGCCATTCTTGGCATACACCTCAATGGTAGCGCTACCGTCGGTTGCATAGCCCTGAATCTGTTTGCGGACGGGATATGTCTGCGAGATTTGGCAGTCAACTGATGTTATCTCCTTGCCATCGACATAGACTTCGGCAGTCGTGGAGTTCTTGCCTGGCGTGTATGCTGCTACCTCCACCTCGAGATTGTCATACAGTCGCACAACGCCATTGTTGGCATCGTTGAAGCGTAACGATACGATTGGCTCCTTTGATGCGGAGTCAACGCACATGATTGAGGAATAGATTGTGTTACCAGTAACGCCGGAAGCAACATCTTCGCCATATACGCGAACAGGATATGAGCCATGTTCCAAACGTTCTCCTCCTCCGAACACATTGCACGGGTCGATGGAGATAGAGTGTGAGTAACTGTCAGTGATTGTCGCCACTCCGAGGCTTCTCCATTCACCGTTATAGAACATTTCGGTAAATACCTTGACACCCTGCTTTGATACGTTGTTGGCGAACTTATACATCAGCAGGTTCTTGGTCGAACCGCCGACTTCGAGAGCGGAACTTGAGGTATAGTTGAGGGTTTGAACAGAGGTGCAGGTAACATCGACGGCCGTCACTGTGATAGTACGGCGCTTGATATTGCCTTCGGCATCTGATGCCACTATCGTGAAATCTTTGGCGGCAGCCTCAGCGAAGTAGGGGGTAAAATCGAATTGGAACGTGTAATTAGTCGCAGAGGTCGAGGAATTCTGATTGACATTTTCACTCCACAACGAAAGTCCGGAGGTCGCGTCTATGATTTCCAAGCGTCTAATGACACCAAGCACTTCATCGTTGCCATCAAACGTAACGGATTTAATGGCGGCGCGAGCAATGATGTCAGATCCAAACGCGGCATATATTGCAGGGTTTTCAAGATATATATTCAGCGATGACCCTGACGCAGTTCCTGACCCTGTACTTTTGGGTATTTTGATAGATTCGCCCATTTCATTGCCACGTTTGCTTACCGCTTTGATGATATGGTTTTCCGCGTCCTGATCGCTTTCGAGATGGTCGAAACTGTCTTGCTGTATTTCGTATGCACCGCCAGTGGAGAGAGCCTCTTTTCCGTCCTTTTCGGGCTTGTCGGAGGTTTTTACAGAGCCACCTCCGCCAAACTCTTTCCACAAGTCTTTGCTTGCGAAGTCCGTAGGCTGGCCCGTGAACTGATACGCCTCCCACTTATATTCCTCAACTCGGAAAGTGATAACGAGGCCTCCCTTTGCATAGGTTATGCCTGATTTGGATTGCTCAGAGAGAATCGCGTCAATAGCCGTGTCTTTGGTATAAAACCCGGCCACGGATCGAGGGCAAAGGGCATCCACGTTGATAATCGCTTCTGCTCCGGCCGACATACCTGCAAGGTCAACCCAATTTTGGGGGCTTAGGAACTGCGGCTCAGTTACATTCGGGCCGACATACTGATAAGTTTTCCATGAAGCAGAACCTATGGCGAAAGTTATCTGCAAGCCGAGCGAGGCCACTCCCTCTTTGAGAATAGCCTGAAGGACGTTATGGGTCTGCGTTTCAGCGTTGATATCCGAGTAATACTCTCCACTTGGCAGTGGTATTTCTACGGTTGCATTGTATGTGTTACCAACAGCCGAGCCGGAAATTGACTCCAGTTTGTCATTGTTGATACGATATATACCATCGGGCAAACGATAGAGCCAGCCGGGGTTGTAGTAAATATCCGAATTGTAGAGTTCTTCTGCAATTCCGTAAAAGTCAGTATTTCCGAAACTTCGGAAATACACCCCATCGTCGCCATTAGGACAGAGCCAAACACCACTTGTCGGCTCTTTGTCGGTTCCATCCCAATATCCGTCTGCGGGAAGAATACCGATTGTGTTAATACGGTGGGCGTTGTCATAGATTTGGCGACTCGCCATCTCCTGCTGCTCTTTCAACTGCGCACCCTCATCGCCGGGGAAAGCAGACCCGGCGACATGGCCGAGAGCAAGGTCGGAGCCTATGGCAATTAACTCCGTACCACTCCAACGGAATGTCTTGTTTTCGGAAGTACACGTATAGATTTTGCCGGCTTCAGGCACTCGACCATCTGTTGTGTATTTTCCAAATGAATCAGCATCGAGCCAGTTGTTGTAATAAATAAATGCCGAGGATATGAGAGTAATCCCGGTATCTTTTATATTCCAGTAGTCGGTAACCTGAACCTTCGTCAAATCTCCTCCGACAATAGCAGTAGAAGGAGTTGACGCCACCCTCTGAGGTCTGAGAACTGCACCCCAATCGGCATCGACTGCAACATTGCGGTTTGAAACCGCTAAAACAAAACGATTGGTGGCTGCATTATACACCACCATGCACCCTGCGTCGGTGGAGCTCTTGGAGATAGAAGCTATCTGAGGGGTCACATCCTCCACAAAGGCATTGAACTCCACAACATCATCAACGTATCCAGGAAGTTGTGATGCCGGAACTTTGCCGGTTGAATCAAGAGTTGCTAACCCACCAGGTAAACCTTTGGTATCGGTTACCTTCTTTGCGGCATCAGCCGTCGCCTTGGCTGTATCAGCGGTGCTTTGCGCTGTTGTGGCCTTTGACTTGGCCTCTTTGGCCTCATTGTATGCCGTATTTGCAATGCTTGATGCCGTTGAAGCAGTTTGTTGTAGGATATTATCCTGCTGAACACGGGCATTCGTTTCTGTCGTCAGAGATTGATCGGTATTCTCTATTATCTCCGAGAGAAGTTTACCGACTCGTTCCGCCGTGTTCTTGCCCTCGCCATCCTCATATCGGATAAGGTCGGCCTGGCTTTTGAGATTGGTTTTACTATTGAGTCCCATAACGGTGTTTTTTATCCGATTTTACGAATGGTGCAGCCGCCGGTCGAGAGAACCTTGCGGCCTTTACGATTTCCTAAGAGTCCATTGGCTTTGCAGAATGCCAGACACTCGCTCAAATAATGGTTGGCTACTTCGAGGGCATTGTTATAGCAATCAGATCTCTCCTTGCTGCTTATGGCACTGGAATAGTCCCCGTCTTTCAGCCTCATGCCATACCGGGTTGACTGAAAATCTCCAGTCATCACGTTTTGAGCATATACGAAGTATGACAATGTTGTCTTGAGTCCTACGAATGAGTGGAGGTTTTCAGAAGAATCCTTATATGTGCCACCGTTAAGCAGAACTTTGTACAGATCATTCGTTTCTCCCTCTTTGAGAATATTGAGGAAAAGTTCATCGCCCAAAGCCGGTTTGATGTTCATCTGTTCCGCTTCGGTAATGTATGCGATCAACTTTTCGTCATCAACTTTACCTATTGGTCTGCCGAGACTAACTATTTCACTCGGGGTTATTATGTGCTCCATCGCTCTTGTTAGATTCGTTAGTTACATAGACCAGTGGTTGTACTGTATAGTCTTCGCTACGGTTGACGACCTCGAACCAGTGGTCGAATATTCTTTTTATTGCTCGTGAGATTGCTCGACGCTCCTTAGCGACATACGAGTTGTAGTATTCGTAGGCTTCTGCAATCACGGTTCCGCTCCATCCCGTTTTGCCGCTTCTAATCAAGTAGAATACTTCTTGCCCAAAGGCAGAATAAATTCTTTCGGTTGTACTCTTTTCGGTTGAATCGAACTTACTATCGAAATTGGTTGCTTCAAACGGCACAAATTGAGGTTTATCCTCTTCCGCTTGATATGTGATGTCTATGATTGAGCAGGCATTGACATCACCTTGGAATATGTCGAGATTCTTGGAGAAATCGTCATCGCTAACTGACCCACCGTCGCGCTCATTGCCATCATCATCAAGACCCATCGCGGTACCCTTGCGACGCATGAGCATACCTGACATAAGGAAGTTATTTCGCGTGTTGCGATACTTCACATTATCAAGACCCTCGTCAGTTGAAAGATTTGTGACCGCCTTGTCGTAGATAGGCTTGGGATACTCGAAACGGCCGTCCATTGAGAACCAAAGGATCTGCCCTTTGTATTTGTCAATGCCACCGGAAGCCACGATTTGTGATAACACAACCTCTTTTATGGGATTGAACACGTAGATTTTATCGACGTGCTTTTTGTCAACGAGAATCTTATTGCCCTTGCGGGTTTTATGCCCGGTCCAATCGGGGTGAACGTTGATGTAGGTTACTTGGCCGCCCTCTGTTTCCTCTTCCAAACGGCAGTCCTGAAATGGAATATGGTTCAACTCCACAATCTCACACGCCAAATTGTAATTGACATGGAGTGCGAAGCCGTGGTAGAGTGCCATGTCTTTAGCCAGTAGGCTATAAATGTCATCAACAGTATCGCCTGCCCGGTTAACGATGTATTCCGAAAACTCGGTATCGTTAAGCCCGTTGCCCTCAATGAATGTCTGGTAACGTTCGCAACACGAGCCGCCGGTCGGACTATTCAATATAAGATTGAGCATACGCTGGGGATAAAGATTATCCCTACCGTATGCTTGTATGTTGAGGGTGCTCCAATAGACATTTGTCAGTCTTTCAGGAGAGCGTCGGACATTGTTGATGTTCATGCATCAGGAGTTTATTCAGCGTCTTTCGCGCTATTGTTTTTCAGGCGGGTGTTTGCGGCTTTGAGAGCGCGGTTGTCGAGTTTGAGCTGTTCATTTTCAGCCTGGGCCGCTTCCAGTTCTGCTTTTGCGGTTGCCAACTCCATCTGAAGATTGTTTACCTCTTCGGATTCGAAGTTTTCACCGGAGGCTTCGATTGCGGTCCTTTCTGCGAGGAGTCCATTGAGTGCTTCCACTTTCTGAGTCAATTCGGCATTTTCCTCGGTAAGATTTTTGACTTTGGATGTCAGTTCCTCCTTGTCATTGCGCAGCGACTCAATCTGCTGCCCCGCCTCAATAAGCGAGGTCTTGAGTTCTTCTGCTTCGCCGTCGTTAACGGTTGGAGCATTCTCTCCCGTGTCTTTTTTCTCGGCTTCCGCTTTGGCTCGTGCCTCCTCTGCTTTGCGGGCTTTGTAGGCAGCCACTCGATCCTCCCAGTCAACCGGGAGTTGGGCGAACTTATTTACCTCATGCGGGAACTTGCTGAGGAATTCTTCGGCGATGTCGTCTGAAGGCAGAGGATTGGTGTAAAAACGAGAAGTCCCGACAGGATGGATTAACGCTCCGCCCTTCAGGATATAGTTGGGTGATTTCGGCATTTCTTTGTCAGTTTTAAGTTTGTTGTAAATCATTACATAAGCGTCCCGGTAACAATCGCTACAGCCCGTATTTGTTATTTCCGAGCCGTAGATAAGCCGATGTAGCCTATCAAGCAGAATCCTATCCGAAGAAGAAAAGCCGCTTTGGAAACGGCTTTTCATCTCAGAAAGGTCAGCCATTGTCTTTTCGTAGCTTCCCATAGGCAGATTTATGAGCCACTAACGAGTGAGGCAAGGGCTGTGCGGGTTGCGGACAATGATTCTCCGAAGAGGAAGATGCCAGAAGTCGGTGCGTTCTCTTCCTGAAGTGTGGCGAGCCAACCACCTTCGGTGTCATCGGAGTATTTGTCGTCGTCGAGGGCTGTTGCCGTAAGTCCGGACTCCAGACCATAAATCTCATAGGTGTTCTTCCCGTCAGCACCGGCGAACTTGTTTTCAAGTACCACCACGAATGTGCCGTTGGCAAGCTGGTCGATGATATTGTGAGATACATCGGGGCCATTGTCGAGAATGACGACGGAAACGTCCTTGTTGAATCGGTTTCGATATGTTCCGGCTACCATTGACTTTTTCGTGCCAGTGTAAGGGCTCTTGCCGGGTACATACATTTTGTAAGCCTTGGCGCCGGTTTTCAGAATGAGAGCCTTGACGATGTTCGGGTTTGTAGGGTCACGAGTCGTGGCTTCAAAATCGATGTCGTCATAGTTCATAATGTAACCGTGGGATTTGATACCCTTAACGGGTTTCACGGTACAGTTAGCCGCCAAATCGGCAGCTAACTGATAATCGCAACTTTCTGTAGCCATACTGAATCAGGGTTTAGATAGCGATCTGGACGAGCTCGTCCTCACCTACGAGAGTGCCGATTTTCGATGCGGCGTAGATGTAGTTCTTGCGGTCCTTATCGTTGAAGTGAACACTGAGCGAAGCAATCTTGTCTTTGTCGTTCGTTCCGACGAAAAGGTTGTCGGGGGAGCAGACAATGGCACGATGGGGGCAGTTGAGGGCTGTTCCGGTGTCTTCGTATTTTTTGATCATGCGGTCCCAAATGTCGAGGGCGATAATGGTACGGCCGTCATATTCCGAAAGAGTGATACCGGTGGCAACGTTCTCGAACGGCATTGTGGTCTTGCCATAGCGTTCCACAAGGTCGGTACGGAGTGCCTTGAACATGGAGTTCGTGCAGAAGATAGCCGAGCCGGGCTTGTCGAAGATGCGAGAGTCTGCATCAGCAAGCAGGGTGTCGAAAATCTTGATGGCAGTACCGGGGACGAGAATTCCGTTCTTCTGGTCGAGGTATGCGGTAGCAGCGTTTGCAGCGATTTCCGTATGCTGGTTGGGATTGGCTGCGATAATCGCCTGAAGACGCTTCCACAGACCGTCGCACATGTTGAACAGTTTTGGGTTGATACCGGCTTTGAGGATACCACCGTCAGCGATATTCTTCGCGTCCTTGTCACCGAACCACACGATACGCCAGAACATTTCCTTCATAGCCTTCTCGAGAAGAGGCATAAGAATCTGATCCCAGTAGGGGGTGTCCTGGAGATAAGCGCGGTCGGTGCCGGTGTTGAGCGAATCTTCCGCGATGGTGTTTTCCAACTCATCGTAGCAGATTTCCTTAGCGATTTCCCAGTCGCCGAGTTCCCACTCCTTCTGAATGCCGGTTACATTTACTTTGCTGTATTGGGGGTCACAGCCACTGCGTGCCTCGCCGACATCGCCCATGCTGTCGATGTACCCGAGTTTCTTACCGTTTGTTACACCGGTTTCATTTTTGACCGTAAGGTCAATGTCGGGATCATCGTACACCGTGAGAAAGAGCAATTCCCGAAGGTCAGTAATCGCCCCGTTGTCGACGGTAAATTGATTCCAGTTAATCATATTGTTTGATTAAATTGTTACGTGGTGATTGATTTACTTTCTGCGCTGTTCGCGTTTAGCGGCTACAGCTTCGCGGCGTTTGTTGATTGCATCGCGGGTCTTGGACTGGGGAGCCTGCTGGCCGGCGGGAGCACCGTGAGCAACGAAACGACGGTTCTGAGGAGTGTAAGTGGAACGCATGCCGAGAGTCTGGTCGAGCCAGGACATTCCTCCGGCGCGGTTGACCTTTGCGACGATGGGACGGGCGCTCTTGAGTTCCACTTCCTGCTCCTCAACCTTTTTCTGAAGCTCGTCAACAGTCTGCTGGAGTTCTTCAACCTGAGGTGCGTTCTCTTCGGGGGCCGCGTCGGGGTCGAGTTCTTTCAGGCGACCCTGAAGCTCTGCGATGAGTTCGCGGATTTCTTCGGGGTCATTAGCGGAAGCGAGGGGGTCGGGATCATCGTCAGTGTTGTCCTCCACAGGGTCGATGATGTCTGTGATGCGTTCGCCTTCTACGACGATTTCAGTGCCGTCGTCGAGGATATAGTTACCGTCAGGATAGGCGCTGTCGCCAATCTGAGGGTCACCATCCTCGCGTTCAACTGTAAACTCGCTGCCATCAGCGGCGGTTACAACCTGGTCTTTCATGCGTGCAAGGCCAGTCTTCGCGAGAAACCGTGCGAAAGCGGAGGGCTGCTTAGCAGCGGTTCTGCGGGAGTTTTGGGGTTTTGCCATACGATTTTTATTGAGTTTTGAATTCTTATTGCGTTTTGTCCTGTGAGCGGTTGTAGGTACGAGTATGTGGGAGATAAAGCCAAGTTCCTGCGCGCGCTCGGCGTCAATGAATGTGTCTTTGTCCATCAAGGATTGGAGGGCCTTGCGATTTGCTCCGGTGCGTTCGACATAAAGGTCAAGAATGCGGTCTTGCTCTTCACGAAGAGCCTTTGACTGCACCGAGAGGTCTTCAATCAGATCATCGAGTTTGTCCGGCGTATAGCGCAGGGGCATATCGGTCATCAGATACTCATAGGCCGGATTGTGCAGGCACATACGGATATTTTTGTGTGCGAAGCGACGCTCAGCGGGTGCAGCAAGCAGAATGATTGAAGCGATAGACGAACATTCCCCTTCGACCGTAGCAGAAATCTGTTTGCCGGAAGCGCGAAGTGCGTCATAGATGGACCAGCCTTCGCCGCAGTCGCCACCGCAACAATGCAGCCGAATATCAATGACGTTATCGTCTTCCGGAATGGATTCGATGAACTCTTTCACGTCCTTGAAGCATACGCCTTCCGGCGCTCCCCAATCAGCCATGCAGAGCTTCTGTTCTTCATCGACTATATCATTGTAAATCTTTAATGTAGCCATTGCGGAGATTGATTTTTAGATGATTTATCAATCCAAAGTTACACCTATATTAAGTGCTGAGAGTCAATGTATTAGAGATTTGAGGTGCAATGGCAAATTCAGTATTGGATAGTTCTAATATCTTGATTTTGTGCGAGGTAGGCGTTGAGGTTGTATTAAGGGTTGTCGCTGGATCTAATGCTGTAGGCAGGTATTAGTTGTTTAAGTTTGCGATTTCAAATTATAGGATGTGGCTAAATAATTGGTTTCAAGAAAATTTCAAATGAAAAAGGCCCGGTTGTTAGCCGAGCCTTTATAAGTGCAATCGTAATTACACCATTTTGTATGTTTTGAGCCTATTTTTGTGGTATCTTTAGGGTATATCCCAGATTAGAGAATCGTGAATTGTTTGTTGGCGAAGAGGTTTACCTGATTAACCATAATATCCCGCAGGATTGGAATAAATTCGTTGAGTTGTACGGCAATAATCAACAGCCGTTCTCGATTGTCCTTATCAAGGAAGCCCATGCCTGAACGTGTTGCCATTTCGCTAATGCCGTCACGTATGGTTGTAAGGTGCAGAAGCGAAGTTGCAAGGCAGAATTGACCAGATGTCGGGGTTTCTACCATCACATTTGTCAAGCCTTGTTTGGTCTTTTTTCGAGCCTCTGAAAGACATATACGACTAATGCCATGTCCTACTCCAGTGTTTTTGCCCAGTGAAGCCGGAGCATAGGTTTCAGTTATAAGTATCTGGCCGTCCTCCACGTTGTGATCGGCTCGCGCGATAGTCTTTTTTTTGGGTGCACGACGTATGACTTCAGTCGTGACCGTTGTTGTCGTTATCTCTTTCATATGTCCTCTGTTTGTACCTCTTCGCCGTTTTCATATCGGGCAATGTGGAGTTCTTCACTTACCATCCACTGACAGTTGGATAGCTTGAATCCATATTTTTCTTCGAGAGTGCTGAGGAATGTTTCAAAATCCTCATACTTCTCGGATTCCTGGATTTCTTCGGGAGTCAGGTGTATGATGTTTACCCACCCCGTCGTAAAATCGAGGATTGTTACATAGTTTGTTTCCATATTGATTAGTCTAATGTGAATTCATCGCTGTAAACCCAGATATGCTTACCTGAGCCGCAAATCTCAACTTCCCACTTATACATCGTGGGCCAGTATTCTACAAGTATGATGTTTCGGTAGCCTTGGTATGGCTCGTTAAGGGTTGCGCTTCGTCCTTCCATAGTTATGCGTCTATTAAAGTTTGAATATAAGGCATGTCATCCTCGATGTCGTCACGCAAGATTAAGAATCCCATTGGGGCCCTTTCATCTGAATGTCCTGAACAGACTCCGGCGCAAAAGTCGTCGGCTGTCGTTGGATTTGAAAAATCATACGATTGCCAATATACGCCCTCTTCAACATATTCTTTGAAACCAATGAGGTCATCGTCGGCGCGTAAGGACTCAGCATAACCTTCTCGGATTATATATACTTTTACCATATCAGAAATGTGGGTCTATGTAGTGACTTTGGTAATGAAGCAGGAGGCTAACGCCGTCTTTAGTTGGGTGGCCTTCCAAAATCCATATACCATTCCTACGTTTTGTAAATACTTGCTCTCTGGGTTCTAATTCGGGCAATATTATGTATTTGCCAGAATAGAAATCCTCGCATTCTACAAGGTTGTCTTGGACGACCACTTTGTTAGGACTGAGTATTTTGGTAATGGTGGCGGCGTGGCGGTCAGTATAGTAGTAAACCGTGCATGGCAGGCCAACCCGTGGAATCAGAGCCTTTATTGCTTCATTCTCTCTACGATCCTGGGCTTCTATCCAATCGGAACGCCTACGACTAATCTCGGCTCTTTTCTTGGGATTATCAGCGTTTGCGCGCCATTCCTCTCGGTCGCGTTCTTCGTAAGGATATTTTTCTGCCCTGATTGCATCAAGCCGGGCAAAACTTTCTTCGCTTGTCATTAGTTCAGGTTGTTTTCGATGAAACTTATAATTTCTCTCTCGGTTGCATCTGCGAGTTTGTCAGGAATGTAGAAGAATATCTTCTCATCAATTCGTTGCGCTATGTCATCACGGAACGATGTGTTTGGCATAAGAAGCGCATCTTGCAGCGATTCAGTCCCTATGCTGTACACATGAATCTCTCCTTCGTTATGTATCGGGAGAAAGAATACAGGGTACATCTCCTCGTTGTATTCGATTTGTGTTGTCGGCTTCATCTTACTATCCTCCGTGAAGCATCAGGCAGAAGTCAGACATGGCTTCTGAGTCAAAATCCGGTAAGCCGGTGTTGCCTGATTCATAATAATAAATTGCATACTCTCGCTCTTCGTAGTCGAGTTTATGGCCGACAGCCTTTTCGATGGCTTTGTAATTGACTTTGCCGGACTTTGGGTTGTAATAGGTTGTTTCCATATCAACTGTGCTTAGGGTGGATTTCTCTTACGCTGTAGAGGTCTTTACCTCTCCGAATGATTTCAAAAGAGCGAAATATCTGCTTCTCCCAATAATCGAAATTCTGCTGGAACATCTGCGGATCTTCCACTTCAAGGCAGGTTCCTTGCTTGCGGTAGAACCACTGGGCTTTGTCTCCATAGTTCATTTCGTCGATGAGTTTGAAGTCCTCTACCATATCGCTGTAGAAGCCTATCATATTGGGGCAGGCCTCGTTCAGCATTGCCTTCTTGAGGTCATCTTTGGTATAATCTTGGTCAATCATATTTCAGAGATTTTGTGCCAACCATTCTTTATCCTCTTTGGTCAGGTCAAGACTGAGTTGAATTTTCCGTTTGATAGTAGCTTTGTGTCCTACCATATATTGCACCTTGTCAAGTATGTTGGTTCTGATTTTGGAATCGGAGATTTGGTTAGCTTGCTCAAGCAGAAAATCTACCATTTCTGACTTCTGCTCTCTCAAGTCCTCCACCTCTCCGACACTTTCGTCGAGTTGCCCCTTGAGGGTCTTTACTTCATTTCGGGTTCTTATTACCGATTGGCAGTTCTCAAACAATTCTATGCCGCAATCGAGGGGAAAGTCATTTTCAATGTTGCGGCACATGGCGTCTATGGTATCAGGTTTGAATACCTGCGCGAAGTATGTGTCCTCCTTGAGTGATTGGAGCACATTTATTTCTTCTTGTCGTGTCATGTCGATTTAGTATTTTCACGAGAGTAAAGATTCAGTAGCAATCCTTATGCGCTCGCTGGAAGAGTGTCAAAAGTTGCCAAATGTACTTTGCGCTTGCAATCCGTTTTCTTGTTCTGTACATTGCTCGACATTGCAATATAGTTTCGAGCGATTGGACAGACAAATGTGAAGTATTTGGCGACGAAATTCAGGAGTTGAGTCCACTGGAAGTGTGGAATGTTTTTTGCACCACGTTTCAGCATAAGTTCTCGCAAAGTCTACTGCATTGCATTTGTCTGTGAATCTGCGTCGGGCATATACCTTGCGTCCATCCTCGATTGATACATAGTAGGCGGTTATTTCTTTCATCTTGTTTCGTTTTTGATTAAACATCTTATTTGCATATACAAAAGTAATCAAAAATAATCATATACGCAAATTTTAGAGAGGTTATTTTAATCATATACGCAAGATTATATAAGATAAACAGAGATGGGCTATCATTGTGATAGTCCACCTCCGCGTTCTAAATGTCGGTATCTTCAATGCTCGGATTGAGCGGTTCGATTGATACGGTCAGAGCGCCGTCTTTGTAGTCGCATTGACGGCCATTTCCATAATACCCGGTCAGGGATTTGTAGCCCCATTCTGTGATAATGTTCTTCTCAAGAAGTTGGCCGGCATACTTCTTGAAATTGTCCTCATCGGAGAATATTCCGAGGATACGTAATGAACTGCACGATAACCACGGGTCGCCGGCTTGTAGAATTATGACTTCTCGTTCCATTTCTTGAATGAAGAGTATTTTTCTTGTGGGGTCATTCGATCCCATTTGGCAAGGGCATCGCGAGGAATATTTTCGCCGGTAATCGTGGATTGCTCCTGCATATTGCGTTCGAGGAACCAATCATCGGCCATTTCGCCCTTGACTTTCCAACGAAAAGTTTCAAATTCAGACTTGAGTTCAGAGAGATTGATTGTACTGAGAATATCAGCGATTTCTTGTGGCGTAGGAGCGGCGATCCATTTGTATTGAGTATAGAGTTCACTGAACTGGGCATCGCCATCGAGAACTATACTGATAGGCATGTATTGGCTTCCGATTTCACCGAACACGAATAGATGCTGGAAGTTGAGGACACCAACGATTACATCTATTTGTACCGGCTCAGTATCGGCATGCTCCCATGTAGTAAAGGCTGGTTCTTCATCGCCTAAGATACGAAAAAGGCCAGTGAGTATGAATTGATTCTCTGGAAAGACCTTTTTTACGAAGTCCTGCGCAGCCATCATCGGCGACATCGGTGCGGAAAGCGCGATGTTGAACTTATCGTTGGATTGCCAACTGGAAAGTCGTTGTAATTTCAATTTCATATTGTAAAGGTTATGGACGTAGGCACCGGAAAGCGCCTACGCCCATGGGTTATATTTATTCTTCAGCCTTTTCTTCAACCTCGGAAGATTCTTCTCCTTCGGAGTCATCGGCGACCTGCTCAGGTTCTTCCGCAGTCACAGCGACTTCTTCAGCCACTTCATTCGCGGCAGCGTCGGTTGCTGGTTCGGCTTTGCTGTCGTCCGATTCACTTTCGGTTTTGTCGGATTCAACTTCGGCCAGAGCAGCTTGCTCCTTGCGGATTTCTTCGCGGAGGGTGTCGATCTGACTCTGGATATTGCTCTTGGACTGATTATATCGGGCATCGAGCGATTTGGCTATTTCCTCGGCATTGTGAGGATAACGCTCTTCCATGACAGTGTTGAGCATGGCGGCGAGTTCTTCCGAGAAGTTGACGCTCTTTTCCGAGAGGATTGAGCGGATAAATTCTCGTGTAATCGCGTTCATATTGGACGCGATGATTTTGCCTGCGGACTTGAAGTCGGCAGAATCTCCGCAGCCTATGCTTTCCTTGAACGCCACAGGCAGACGTTTGAGAACGAGGGCCTGGAACACGAGAGTTTCCGCTGGAGTAAGGTCAGTGTTGAGTTTGGAGTATTCGGAGGTTTCCATAAAGGCTCGCTGCTTTTCAACGAAATCCTCATTGCGGTGGTCGTCGGCCTCGCGAAGTTTCATCTTCAACTCCGAGATTCGTTGATTGTTTGTAGCCACTTTGTCGCCGGCGAAAGGCTCGTCATTGCTGTCGGGAACGCTGTAAACATATTTGGTTTCACCGCTGAGAAGTCCGTCATAGCAGATTTCATATACCGGCGTGATGGTGCCATCCTTGATGTTGTCGTCGAATACTGATTTCAGTTTGTTGTAGTTTGCCATGCGGACGGAAAGGGTTTCCTCGTCTTTGAACATAGCAGGGTCAGGTGCCACCGGGGCGAGAACATACTGACGATTGCCGAGGCCGATGACTTCCAGTCCATATTCGTCGGCCGCACGAAGAATATCCTCGCTGTCTGAATAGACGCCGGAGAACACGAGCAGAGAGCCCTTCTTTGCGGCTTGCTTTGCTTCGCGGAATACAGCCTCGCGGGATTTGGCAAGGAAACACTCGCGCTTCATACAACGCGGAGTGCTAGCGTCGCGTGAATTCTCGGGATTATTGGCTGTGTTGAGAGGGCATGATTCACACGCAGTGCCACACGCATACGTTGCGTCGGACAGCGAGAACCGAGCACCGGCAAGTTGATTCATGACATGGTTGTCGATCATTTCGTGGAGTTGCGGCATGTTGGGGAACTTGTAAGTCCAACGGGCCCGGCTTGCCTCTGTGAAGCAAGACTCATAGAGGATTTCCTGCTGTTCCTTGGGGAGTTTACAGATGTCGAGCAGGTGTGTCAGAACGAGTATGCCGTCGCGCATCAGTTGCACAAATGGCTCGATAGTGTTGTTGAGCTGGATACGGCCGGAAACGAAACTGGTGCTCTTGCCGAGCATTTTTGCCATTTCGCTGACGGTCATGGAGCCTTCGGTGTAGAGATGGTGCAGAGCGGCGGCTTCCTCCATTGGGTCTATGTTTTTGCGCTGTAGGTTCTCGATAATCATACAGGCGAAAGCCTGCTTGTCGTTGAGGTCCTTTACGATTGCCTGAATGGAGTCGGCTCCGATGATTTGGCTGGCCCGGAAGCGTCGCTCTCCGCATACGATTTCATACTTGGAGTCTTTCTTGTTGCCGAGTTTGCGCAGCGTGATGGGCTGAACGAGGCCATTTTCTTTGATACTCTGCGCGAGTTCTTCGAGTTCTTCCTGGTCGAAAGTCTTACGGGGATTGAGTGCGCTGGGCACTATCTCCGACATGGGGATATTTCTTACTTGCATTTCTTATTGATATTTAGTTTGAGTTGTCATTGATTTTTTAGTCCATCCACGCCATAGGGTCTTCCTGCGGCTTTGGTTTCCACCCTTCAAAGACGAACATGTTGATGAGGTTTTCAAGAGTGAGCGTAACCGGGCATTCTTCTTCACGAGGTGCATCGACCTTGCTTTCATCGACGGTCAGGGGCATCAGTAACGCGCGGAAACTTTTGCTCTTGATAACCGCTGCGTTACCCTCGGGCGTTTGGAGCATTTCAGCACTCTTTATCTCCGGCGTGAGGGCTATGAGATTGAGGATATTGCCGAGAAATTTGATTGACAACCCTTTTCCACGGATTACCACGCTGTCTTTTTCGGTGAAACCGGGCTGTCGGCTGAACCATGCGCAGGCTTTCTGGAGTTGTGCGAGGTCAATGCGCGGGTGAAACTTGGAGAGCCGTTCCTTCGACGGAAACACACGGTTGTAGTCGGGAAACTTGCCGGGAATTTCTTCTCCATTCGCCGACATTACTTTGCCGACAAATTTAGGGTTGGTGTGGTTGAAAACTACCAACATGTGGGTATCAGTTGCCACACAGCAGTTTTGGTCGAAGAACACACCCGTCATAATGGGACGGATTGGGTCCTTGCTCACGATGCTTGAATACATCGCTTTCATGATTTTCTTTTCCATTTGAGATTTGATATTTAGTTAAAAACTTGGATGAAGTGCGTAGTTGTCTTCGTTCTCATAGAACTCTCGGTTGCGGAGATAATGATCCGCGGAGCGGTAGTTGATACTTCTCGGCATTACTCCATGCCAAGTCCGCGAGTTCTTCACTCGTCTTCATACCAGTAGTCTTTAATTTCGAGATAGTTGTCAGGGCCTAAATCAATCGGGCTAAATGTAATGATGGTACCGAACCAGTTCACTACTACGTTGTCCTCGACCGTGGCAGGGTCGCACCAATCGTCATCAGAATGGCGTATATCGTAGAGGTTTTTACCCTCGGTATTCCGCGATCTATCCACACGGAATTCCGTGATGAGGCAAGTGATTTTACGGTCGTCATCGAATACCAAGGTTATAGGGCGCAAGTCGCCTTCACCTGACAGTAGTTGTTTTACTGTTTTCATTTGTAAGGTATATTTTCTATGTTGTCTCCGATGAAGCCAAAGTTGATATGCTTGAAGCGATACTCTGATAGCATATATCCGAGGCTGGATGTTCCGAGGTCTTGCGACATAATCTCAAGGAGTGCAAAGCCACCGGTGTCAGGATTCCATACGACTTCACAAGGAAATGTCGCATTGAAAACGATGAGGTCGTGCTCCCACACTTTCAACCCACCGAAAGTCCCGGCAAGTTGGCATACGGTCGCTTCATCGACAGCCTTAGTGTCGTAGTCGATACCGCTCTCTTTTGCGAACTTGATTTTCGGATGGCTGGCTCCATCGTTACAGATGAGGTCGCCCTCAACCCATTCGCCATTGTCAAGGCGTTTGCCTCGAAAGATTATTGGCCTGAGTTTGTGCATAGTTCTTCGAGTTGGTGTTTCAAATTTTGTGTTTCAGCGATTACTGCTTCTTTGGGCCAACGTTCCAACGAATCTTCAAAATGGCATGTATCGAAACCTATTACCCACCAATTATCGGACACGTCTGACGCATCATCGATGTATTCTATATTCTTGAAGTTCCGCTTCACTGTTCCATAATGGTCGGTGAATGTGACTCCACCGTGAACATCAAGCGTGAAGTCCACAAATGATTTCCCATGGAGAGGGTGTTCTGGCGGTACAGCAACATAGCCGTTGGCATAGCCGGATTTCAGACAGTATTGCTCAGGCAGGTTGTTGTTGCGTTCGTTAATATCTGAGTTAAGAAACGCAACGAGCGATATATGTCTTTCGTTAGGCATATCTTTAATGATGTTAGAATGTTATTACGGCAAAAATGGGAGAGGCGTAGTTCATTTGATATCCTCGAGCAGCAACTTCACACTCCATCTTTTCAAAAGTGGTGATATCTAATGCCATAAGAATCTCTCGGCGCTCGTCGTTGGTAAACTCAAGAGTACAGAAGATGTCGGCAACCTTCTCAAAGTGAGCATCGCCATTTACCATTACCTTGAAGTTGAAAGGAGTTTCGTAGAAAAAGGCTACAATCTTAACGCCAAGGTTAATTCCGGCTTCGCGAAGCCTAATTGCGGCCCTTACAAACCTCTTCATCAGGTAATATTTGCGTTCACGTTTGTCCGTATGAACACATGACGGCGCGAGTCCAACTTCCAATAGAGCAGTTTCCATATTGATATTGTTAGAGGATTATTACCATTGCTTGTCGCCGAGTTCTCGGGCAACAACATACTTGCCATTCTCGTCCGGAGTCATTTCGACAAGCGACACTGATCCGTGAGCGTTCATGACTCTGCTGTCATATTTCCAGACTTCGTAGTTGTGGCGAGCCATTTCAAAATCGGCGTAGATTTCGTGCCGGTCCACATCTGACAAACCGGCTCTTACATCGAGCCAGTATACTTTCGGTGGCTCAGGTTCGTGAAAGTCGAACATAATACTTATGGGTTTTTAATTGTGAATATCTTATTTGCATTTATCTTCAGTTGAGTTTGATGAAGTTGGAAAACCGTTCTCCTATGTCGGTTGCAACCCGCGCCCAACCATATAGGGCAACCAGAAGTATTCGCAACCCAACCTGAGGGATGTATCCATCTTCACCACCGATGCGAGAATATATCTTTGGATATTCCTGTGCAAACTCAAAGGCAGCATGGAGTAACCCTCCATACGTAAGGTTTTTAATTGAACTGTCGGCTTTATCCTTGAAAACTATATCACGGCCGTCGAGCAATGCTGAAACAATCTCATCATAGTAAACATCGCCGTCAATGGGATTGCATATAGTCAACTCATCGGCAAGACAAAAGTTGTATCCGTAGTCGAGAGCGCAAGTTAACAATGATAACAACTCTTGGCAGTCTATAGTGGGGATTGTCGTTTTTGTCAGCGTGTTCATGGCGCATCAAATTAAGGTTCGCAACATATTGCGAATATCCTTCTCGCTCCATTTTGACAGATCGCCCTCGAATTTTTCTTTTTCCCATCCACAAGGAATTTCATAATCAACGCGAATTATATTAGGGGAATCCTGCGACACAAAGGCAATCGCCTAGCCTTTGGTATTTCGGGCTTCATAGCCGGTGGCTGTCTTGACTAATTTGTATCTTCTCATATGTCCTATGGTTTTTGATTATAAAAACATCTTATTTGCTTATACAAAAGTAAGCAAAAATAATCATATACGCAAGCATTTGAGCATTTATTTTAATCGTATCTGCAATTTTCTCGCCTGGCCTAGAGCGTATTCAGCCTAATTTGATTACATTTGCGCGTTGGCACTTGGTTCCATAGTTATCTGCCGACCCATTATTCGTGCAGCAACCGGGCTAAATAAGTGAGCAACTGGCCTACCGCTTTAGGAGTTGGCAGGCTACGCTCAAATGGGTAGCACATACAACATGGAACAAATCCTCAAGCATTTCATTGATGTTCTAAACTTCATCGCTACCGTTATTACAATCTGGAGTTTTTTCACTAATGGAAAGGGTAAACGGAAGAAACGGCGTAAATCTAACAAACGCCCAATGCCCCCAAAAGGTAAATAGCAATTCCACAGCCTGCCAACGAGGAGAGAGGTAACTCTCTCCTTTTTATTACAACAAAGGGACTGACCTCACGGACAATCCCTGAAATATCAATATCTTATTTGCATTTAAGCGAGTTGGTAAACGGCTTTTAGTGTGTCGCAGAATGTGTTGAGGATTCCAACATCCCTGATGAGGGATTTACGTTTCTCTGAATTCATCCCTGATCGTCCTGCCGCAGTAAGGCAATGAGCATTCACCTCAGAAAGGGCTTCATGGAATTCCGGTGCAGGCACGTATAAAGTGAAGTATTCATCTAATGTCGGGTAACATTCCGGCACAATAGCGGGTGCAACATTTTGTTTGGTTGGAAGAATGTTTGTTACCCATTTTCGGTATGAGTTGGCTTTGGATTTCTTGCTTTCGATTATGACGGATAACAATCCATCGTAATCTACAAATAATTCTCCTGCGGTGCGTTTCATTCTCTTTACAAGAAAATCTTTCGTAGCGCATACATTCTGCCGAACTATGCGTTCGCCCTCTTTTATTAGCAATTCAAGGCTTCTGCATATATCTGATAGGCAATACCACAACTGGTCTGTATCGAATGTAACGTGCAGTTCGCCAAAACCATCTGACTTGAACAATTCAATACGCGGCTGTGAAGCAAGAGCTTTAGATGTGTGGATGGCCGGTTTTTCCTTTGAGAATAAGGCGGATATAAATGCCGTCATTATTTCCTTTTCTTCAGGTTTCGTTAGATAGCTCTTGATTATGTTGCAATCCTCAATCGTCAGTTTATAGTATGGACATTCTTTGCTGAAACCGTGTTTCATTCCGATTGTCCGCATCGCCTTGGTAAACGAATATCCGGTTTTGGCTTCGATCCGTCGCAAGCTGATTAGGAAATTGCCGTGGTTTTTCCTTCCTAATGCTCTTGCGACATCCATTGATGTTGTCTCTTGCATACGAGTGTGGGATTAGAGGCAGCCGGACGAACCGGCTACCATGATTGATGTTTTTGATGTGGGGATTTTAGAGTGCTCCGCCGTTAACCTCTTCGCAGAAAGGTATGAATGTGGCGATGTTGATAGACTCGCAGACTGCAACGGCCGCTTCTTCGTTATGGCCGTAATCCATCATGCAGTCCATGAGAAAGTCCTCGAATGAGGTGCCTTCTGCTTTGGCTGCTGAGTTGTTGTACTTGTTGATCCAGTTCTGGGCGAGTTCTTTGCTGTAAGTTGCCATACTATTTGTTGTTTTAGGAAGTGAAAAACCGAGGGAGGGTGTCCTACGAAGGCTAGTATGAACCTCCGCCGGGGCGTTTCCGCTTGTCCGCACCTTCCTCGGTCTGAATGTCTTTGATTTGCTGGTTATTGTCATACTATTTGTTGTTTTAGGAGTTGTGCCTCAATGATTTAATCATCACATCCGCATATACAAAATTACAAAGAAATAATCATCTGTGCAAATTTCAAGAGGAAAATTTTAATCCAATCTGCAAATTTTTCTCTGACTTTCACAAAAAATGATTAAATTTGCGGAGAGTTTCGTAAAATGCAGAGGCATATACCCATACGACACTCAAGGAACATTATAGCCTAATCGTCATCGAAACTACCACATTGATAAAGAAAAAGGCTAATAGATACTATCCTATTGGGAGTAGTGTATCCGGTCGCCATTGGCGTAGGACACTCCTATGGGATAGTAGGCTGTGGTAGGCCTCGATGACGTTAGGCAGTTGTTCTACGCCATTTTTGCGTGACGTCGGATAGTTGCTGAATAACGTGATTGAAAGCAAATATGAAGACCAATGGTAACTATCAGACATAACATCGACCCAGTCAAATTCAAATTCTTCTGGACCAAGTACGTCCGGGAGGGAGATTTATCACATCATTGCGCCGCTTGCGTGAAAGGCTCTTGGAGCAAGAAGTTCTGCGCAGCATGGAACAAAGACCCAAAGACTGACGATCCGCTACCATTTTCACCCACGATTACTTTTGATGAACAGCCACAAGGAAGTTTCCGAGCAATTTATATTTGCGGAGTATTCAAGCAAGGCTTCTCAACCAAGAAAAACTATCCCCACAACGTGCACTGTGCAATCATACCGGCCGAGGGTCGAACCGATGTCTATGAATTCGATGGTTGGCGCATTGAGATTGACGGGGGATATGTAGATCGGATTCCCACCGAAGAAGAACTCCCGGAGCGATTCTTTAACACCCCTTACGATTATCACTACTATACCTGCCGTATCTTCCGCTGGATGGTGGGGCACTTTTACCCGGAACTATTGAAAACAAAATGATATGAAGAAGTTACTTACCCTCCTGATATGCACCATTATCGGTATCTCTGCCTTTGCTCAAAAGATTGTGTCTGATGACACTCCGGCCGATGGGAATCGCTACATATTTTGCTCAAAAGAGAATGTTGGAGGATTCTCTGATCGCATGAAACTATTTATTGGCTTGAGTTATATGCAGCCTACGGAAGGCTCCCCGCTGTATTCTCTTTGCATACAGCTGAATTGTGGAGAAGTTACAACTATACACAAAGGTGGCCGGATGCTAATAAAAACCACGAATGGCGATGTGATTGAATTATCCACATACATGGGTGGGTCTGCTGATTTGAAATCAATTTCCGGAGTAAACATATGGGAGGTTTCCGCCCAATACTCAATCACGCCTGATCAGTTGGCATTACTTGAGAAAGGCGTTACAAAGATTCGGATAGAATTAGGGGATTCCAAAACTTACGAGAAAGAATGGATGAAAGATAAGATCGGGAAAATACTTGCCAAAGAATCATCCCTTATCCAAGATGCGATAAGGACAAATTCTAAGGCTTCGTTCTCCGAGGACTTCTGATAACAGTATCGAACGGATCGAGGGTCGACGGATAGCCGCCGGCCCTTTATATTTCCACATTACTGCGGAAATGGTCGATGATATTGTAGATTGTGCGCTGGGACTTACCGTATTTGTCAGCAAGAACAGACACACAATAGATTGTCTTGTGGCTATGCTTCTTCATTGCGCGGAATTCTTCATAGATTTGCAGAGAATCTATGTCGTTTACGCTGATTTTGTTATTCTTCAGCACCTGAAGAAGACTCTGGTTGGCTTTAATAAGTTCGTAGCAGTTCATGTTATCAGAAGTTATCTAAGTTTTCAATCATATCTACCCGGTCTTGTGCCTCGGTAATCTCCACAACGGAAACAACCGGCTTTATCTCTCTTGCAGCTTGCGAGAATGAATCCGTAAGCATTTCAGCATTGTCAACGCTTTCGTAGGAATTGGCTACCTGGATAGGCACTCCGCTTCCGATACTGTTCATTGCCGCCAACACCGGCTCAAACATCTTGGTCGCTCTTGCTGTCATCACATATTCGCCGTTTGAAAGCATTGCAGGTATGCTGTCGCTCGTTCCATCGCCCGGGCCATTCACTTTACCACCCTTGGCGAATTTCGCGCTCTTAACAGTTGAAATTGCTGTGGCGATATTAGCCAATACAGTGGCGACTGTGGTAGCAATAGCAACAAGATTACCAGGGAACGGCACTGCTGACGCCGATGCGATACCGGCGGAGAGAGCCTTACCTGTATCAATGGCTATCTGAGCCAAAGCGATAACTTTAGCCATTTTCGCAGCCGCGGAGCCTTCCTCTCCGACGGCTTCCAATAGACTGATAAGACTATTGGAAACTGCACGGGCCGCTTGGGCTTTTGCCTGCTCGTTCTTGACATAGGCTTCATTGATGGCAACCTGCTTATCAAGCCAATTCTGTTTAGCGTTATTCTGTTCTTGAATCCATTCTTCTTCGGTTTGTGTAGATAATTGTCCTCTTTCAAGCAAATTTTGGTACTCTTGCTCTGCCGCATCACGTTCAGTCCTTAAACGTTCGGCCTCATAGCCCCCAATAGATTGTAACTTCCTTTCTTGGTCGGCTTCCATTTCTTCATCGGTCATGGTTCGCCAACCCTCACGACGGAGTTGCTTTTCGGTTTCGGCTATGTCAAGTTGGTCGATCTCATTCTGGAGAACTACTTTCTGCTTTTCGTAAATTTGAGTTTGATACTCATCAACGGCCGCATCTTTTTCTTTGTTGTATTTCTCCCGAATGGCGGCAAGAGCAATTTGACGTTCCTCCTCATTCTCATAATCGCGTTGGGCCTGCGCGAGTTCCAACTCCTCCTGCTTCTGAAGTTGCTCCATCTTAAGGGTAAGTTCAGCATTGGAGCCTTCTTCTATGGCACGAAGTTGAAGTTCAATGAGTTTGGACTGATGTTCAACACGCTTCTTCAACTCCTCGGTATCGAATTCGGCCATGGCGGCTTCCTTCTGCTTTCCGAGAGAGTCTATGATACTGAGAATTGCAGTTTTGCTCTGCTCAGTCAACGTTTTATCTTCCGCCAGTTTCTTTTTATAGTCCGCAATCTGACGGTCGTAGGACAGAGCCAACTGTTTGCGTCGAGTTTCAGCGGCTTCTTTGGTTATCTTCAGCAGTTCATCTTCCGCCTTACGAAGTAATTCGGCCTCAACCTTGGCAGGATCATTACCGCTTTTGGAAGTTGTTTTGGAAGAACTTCCACCTCCGCTCTTACCGCCTCCGCCTTTCTTCCCATTGCCGTCATTATTAGTGGTTACAGAAGTATCGACAGTCGCTTTAGCCTCAACTGGAATCTCAATCTTAGGGAGCTTCTTGTCAAGGCTATCCCAGGCTTCTTTTGTGCTGGCTACCGTGTCATTCACGATATTCTTGAGGGCCTTACCAGAGGCTGAGCGAAATTTCTCCCAACCGGCAGAGAATGTATCCCAGTTCAGTGTAAAAGCGCCCTTTATCATGTTACCAAGTCCGACAATCTCGTCCACAATCAATCCAAGCACATTCTTGACTACTGACCACAG
Source organism: Bacteroidales bacterium M7 (assembly GCA_001689515.1). GTDB lineage: Bacteria > Bacteroidota > Bacteroidia > Bacteroidales > Muribaculaceae > Amulumruptor. Next base: position 37,989 of record LUJR01000035.1, on the reverse strand, counting down.
GATTTTGAATGTGTTTCCGATAGATGCGACAATTCCACGGACTAATAGAGATTCGTTATATAACTCAATGAACCAGTTGCAAACATCTACTATTCCTTTGATGATTGCAGTAATACCCTTGTTGACAAATGTTTTGGCTTGCGTCATCATTGACTCAAACGTGCCACCCGTGAGGTCAAATAAACCGGCTATGGCATTGTCGAGCTCGACCTGGCTCTGCAACTGTTCTTCTTGCAGGCGGCCGAGTTCCCCGGACTTCTCTTTAACCTCGTCCATGCTCACGCTCATATCTTTGAGCGTGGTAAGATATTTGTAACCGGCATCTTGACCGGGGCCTCCGAAGATATTGGCAACTGCCTCGCTGGCTACCTTGGAGCTTTCAGGCAACTCTGCCAGTTTTCCACTGACTTGCTGCATTACCTCAAAGGTTGTCATTGAGCCGTCTGCCAGTTTCTTCTGTATCTCAGTTGAGTTCAGACCTATCGCCTTTAACGAACCGGCCGTAGCATCAGACATTTCTCCAAGACGGATATTGGCCTCCTTTATAGTATCGAGAGCCTTATTCGACACAATGCCCATTTTGCTGGCTTGTGTCGTGATGGCGATGAAACCTTCCGCACTTACGCCTGCCTCTTTGAAATAAGCCGGGAACTCTTCAAGGCTCTCCAAATATTTGCCGTTGGCATTAGCACCAGACACAAAACCGTCTTGAACCAGTTTCAAGGCTTCATCAACGCTTATTCCAAATTGATTGGCGACATTGTTCGCGGCCGTCAAGACGCTTTCAAAATCAGCCCCGAATGTGTCAGCGGTGGCCTGAACCTCATTTCTGAAGTTCTTGAGGTCGTTGCCACTTTTACCAGTAAGATCAGAGGTAAGTCGAGTGGCTTCAACTAATCCCTTGTTGTAGTCGAACCACGCTTTGGCAGCCATTATAGTTCCCGCAATTCCAAGTATTGCTAAAACATATGGGTTGGCAAGCAACGTCATCAAGGTCTTGCCTAATGCCTGAATCTTGACTTTTAGCCCGTCGATAAATGATCCGGCAGAATTGTTTGCCAGATTCTGAAGAGAACTACCGAACTTTGTACTTACACCCACCAACTCTCCGAGAGAATCAATAAGACCCTCGCTTTGGTTTTCATGCTCGGCTATTACCTCATTGTTTTCTTCAATCTTCTTGTTGAGCGCTTCTATAGCGTCAGCGGCTCCTTCCGCAGAGGGGTCGATTCCGGCAAGCGCCCGGCGGAGAATATCATTGGCTTCCTCTGCCTCTTCGGCTGTCCTGCACTCTTTGGAAAGAGCGTCAATCAGGCCCTCTACGGCAGTCGCAGCCTGTCCCATAGCGTTGGGATAGTTACCTACGTTACGGAAAAACCTCTGCGTACCTTGCTCGGCCTCCTTAAGTTTGGTAGTTAACTCATTGATGTGGGCTTTCAACTCCTCTCCGCGGGCACCCTCACGCTCGGCCTGACTCAGTTTATCATATTCAGCCGTGAGGTTAGACAGTTCTGCACGCCACTGAACGAGAGAACCAAGGTTCTCAGCCTGGGCTTTCTCTTGATTGTTGAGTTGCCTTGTCAAAGTATTGATGGCCTGGTTTTGCTGCATGATGAATATGCGCGAAGCTTCTACTTGACGGCCGTATTCTTCTTCTGATATAGCACCATCGTTAAGTTCCTTTTTGAGTTCTTTCTGCCGGGCCATAGCTTCGGCTACCTCCTTGCGGTATTTAGCAATCTGATCAAGCGCGTCTTTGGTCCGCACCTGAATATCCAGTATTTTCGTTCTTACGTCTGACGCCATATTATACTTGGTTTTCTTCTTCAGGTAGTTTTATGAGTTCACATTTGCAGACACCTTTGCTATCGCGTGTTATAGATACGATTGCGAAGTAGGCACCATACTTTTCAATATACACTGGGATAGAGTAGTCGAGATTCCGAAGGTCATGTTCATTCAATATCAGGTTTTCTGTTATGATGACAGGATTCTCCATAATCTTAGTAAGGTATTCGTAATTGGGATCGCCTTGCATATTGGCAAAACCATTCCAAATTGTCATACCCATTTTTACACCTCTTTTGCTATCCAGTTCCCATGGCAATTCTTTGATAAGACCAAAGCAAGGCTTGGCTTCCTTGTACGCAAATTTGCCATCGTCATCGAGTTGCCAAAACTTTAGAATTCCGACTTTTGTTTTGGGGTGTTTCCCGTCTTGTAGGTAGGCTCCATAAAACGGAAGCTGGATTATAGTTTTGTTCTTTTCTAAAGTTTCATTACTTACTGCAATAATGCCAAATCCATTTTCATATACATCGGCATCCTCTTCCTCATCGTTGGCTTCTAATTCATCATTTTTCATCAAATAATGGTTATGCTGCCCGAAGCCACTTATCGCATACGAAATCTTGGAAGGCAATTTAGATGTCTCACCACTAATTTTACGACTCCAGTCAGTAGCGTTTTGGGCTATGATGTTATTTTTGAGGTCAGTGAGATACAATGGTACGACCTCATTACTTGAGTTCAAAGATGGAAATGCACCAATCATGAAGTATAACGCTTTCATTAACGTCATACAACTTATGTCAGGAAGATTGGACATTACGTCTATTTTGGTTTTGTTGTATTCTGAAACAAAATCTCCAGGGACATTCAGTCCGTCAGGCAATGGTATAGTCGCAGCTTTATAAATTCGAGTAGCATTACCTTGATGCCACTGGTCAACTTGAAAATTTATTTTATTACAGCTAAAGGCAAAGAATATTTTATCTCCAGCAGCCACTTCGGTTGTTACTCTACTTGCGCCCCATTCTTTGGAGAAATTGAAAATCCAGCCAGCAGGGCGAGTTGTCGTCATACCATCTTCTGAAAACTGTTCAAATACATATTTACCTTCTATTGTTTGTATCTCCGAATTGGCATTACCCGACCTTTTATAGACAATAAGTTTTGGCTTATTATCCATACCGGCGGCTCCTGTAGTTAACGGAAGCCTTTTGTACGGCCAGGTTTGGGGATCGTGATATGTAAAAGAGCATAACATATACCCATCGATTTCTATCTCTCCACCAGTGCCTGTAATTTCTATCGCATTTACTAATCCATCTCCATCTAGAATTACACCGTAATCTGCCGCATTGAAAGAATGCCCATTTTTGGTTCCTTTCAACACGTGGCCCACATCATATATTGTTTCTTCCCTCAGGATAGACATAATAAATGTTCCTACTGAATCAGAAGAAATCTCAGCCTTAACTAAAGGAACAACGCCCCGTTGCATAACAATGCTACGAGGATTTCCCCAACCATCGACATACTTAAAATCTGCATCGAATCTGAATTTCGTACCATATTTATCGTTAATCACTTTTACAAGAGCATTGATAGGAACTACCGGCATAGGCCATACGCAATAGCAGTCCATCGCATGAAATAGGCCGTCGTCATCAATGTATTTGAGACCTGCATTATACGCCGGTTTTAACACTGGCAAAGTATTGTCGAATTCAGTTATAGCGGGGTTCGTGTAGCCGAAGTCCACAGAGGGAGCACCATCCTTGCCTTGCCAGAGTTCTCGAATGGAAATATCGTTGTCCTTGAGAGTTTGAAAGCCATCTATTACGCCCCACGTCATAACAGCGTTAAAACCAGTTTCAGTGCTGTCAATGTACAGATTCGCGTTAGAGAACAATGGAATCCCATTCTGCACATACTCCGCTTTGAGCCGACGGCGAATTTTATTTGAATTACAACGAATATCGTCGGCGTTGTCAAACACGCGACGGTTATTGGCTGTAAGGGGCAACTTGAACGTATAGGTGTACGAGCAAGTTATCTTCGACAAGTCACCGAAGATATTACTCTTGAAGTTGAGCGTTATGCCGGAGGGGATTGATAAATCAACCCTCAACTTTTTACCTTTATCTATGATGTATAGTTCTTCGTACATAGCTTATAAGGTTTGGGCATTGGTTTCGGGCAATGCGAACGTGATTTCTAAATCGTTCATTAACTTTTGCGGATCTTCCTTTACAGTGCTTGCTTGAATATTCACAGGGAGCCAAATATCTTCTCCAGAAATGTCCTTGCCGCCATAAAGGTCTATAATGGGCGATGACAGTATTGTAATGACGTACTCAAAGATATCCGCAGGGAGATTGACGGCGCAACATTTCCGCGTTACTGTACACTCAATGCTACGTGTCCGAGTTATATTGGCGAAGTAGAGGTCATTGATAGGCTCATCTTGTAGCACTTTGTCGGAGCCAAGTTTATTTTTGTAATTTGTGTCGCCTTTGACGAAGAGGAAATACTGTAGGTTCCCATGTCTATCCACCCATCGTAAGTAATAGCCCGCCGTGTCATTGCATACTTTGAGATTGATGAGTGCCACATTCTCGCCGGTTTGGAAGAATGTGTAATCAAAGGTTCTGTCAAACACCGACATTGTGCGGTCCTCTTCAGATATCTTGTATTTGATAGTTGCTGTATGCTTTGCCGTCGGAAATATTTGACCTGCCGGAATATCTTCAAATCCAAGGTCAGTAAACATTCCGCAGTAAACCAACTCATCATTCATGAATCGGTATCGAGCAAAGCCTCTTTCTGTTTCCAGAAGATATGTAACATCAGTGCGAGGCTTATTGTCATTAGACGCATCGCAATAATCAGCCGTATCGCCCCAGAATTCGCTACTGTCGCCGACCCACTGAGAGTGGTATTTCCCATCTTTCAATGCAACGAACCGCTTAGCGACAGCGTAGTAGACAATCTGAAATGGCAGTTCTATGAATACAGATGACATATCAGGCAGTTTGGAAGCGTATTTCTCTATTTTTTCAAATAGGCAAACTTTGGTGTCGCGATAAATAGGCTCACTCCCGTAACGACCACTGTCAACGCGGCCGTAGAACTGTACTTCACGATTATATCGGAAAAGCGAAACTGTGAACGGAAACTTCTTGAACCATATCAGATTTCGTTCAAAATATTGTTTGTTATCTTCGCGCTTGTAAACTCCTAAGTTGCCAAAACGCTCTCCGACAGCGAGATTTCCCCAAATGACGAGTGTACTGAAAGTGAATAGCGTGGTTACGCCTATCTTAATCTGAACTTGAGCTTCCACACACCGAGTGTTCCGTGGATCATCAAACATCAGTTCAAATAGACGGGATAGATATATTCTGGTTTTTCCTTTGTAGAAAGAGATTTTGATTGTCTGAGGGTCAATAGAAGTTAATCCTGATAATTTTTCAACAGTGACCGTCAAGACACCCGCTGGCCACGATGATTCAAACTCCACAAAGTTTGGGTTGAAAGCGAAGCACATCTCATCAGGATAGCGAACCACGCAATCCGCTATGTTCAAAAGGGTAAATGTTCCAGTTCTCATTCCGCAGATTCATTTATGCCAGACACCTTGTCAAGCAGGTTTATAGCCAGTTCCTCGCTCATCTTCTCCAGTTCCTCGTTGAGGACAGTAGAGAAAATGTCGTTGTATTGTTTATTCCTATAGAGCCGAGTCCCTTTCTTCATTATGCTGTATGCAACGGCTCCGGCGAAAGACCTCAAAGCACCTTCCGGCGATTGGGGCTGTCCTGCGATGGCTTTCGCTTTTGCAGAGATACCTTTTGACTTCGCCCATTCGTATATGATTTCCTGAAAGCCTTTGGGCACAGCACCAGGCCCGCGACCCTTTTCCATTACAAGAAATACCTTCGAGCCCCATAGAGTGCCGTGGTCGCCATTAACCTCTACCGAAAGGGAAGAAACAGTGCGGCCACTCGCATTACGCTTTTCAGCCACCATGCGCTCTGCAACTCTCGTTTTTATTGTATTGAGGTGCTGTGTTAGTATGTCAGTTATTTCTGCCATTAGTCGTTCTCCAGTTCTTCAGGATTATATATATCGGAGTCCTCGCAGATGCTAACTCCTTCTTCTTCTTCAAGAATGGGAGTGATAACAACGCCAGTCACATTTTCGTCAAGATGATCGTAGAGCACCTGATAAGGCAGTTTGCCTTCCAGTTGCACGAAATAGCCGCTCTCATTGATAGCATTGATGAATCGCATACAGAGGCGTTTCATCTGCTCAACAAGGGCATCATTTTCATCGCTTTCAAAATCAAACTCGGTGCTGCATACAAAGGCTATTTGGGCCTCCGGGTAATCCTTGATTTCTTGACGGCCGATATAGAAATCTCCCGACGGGGGCAGGATATACACAATGGTCGGCTTGTTGATTTTATCAAAGTCAACATTGGCCTGCGCCCAGTTCATAAAGCGATACTCAATATTCTCGCCCATCTTCAGCACCACATCGCGGACTTTGCCCTCAACTGTGCCGAGTTTGTGTTCATTGTCAAATGCCGGGTTGCTCATCTTCTTGAAGGTTTAACTTGATACTGTTTACGAAGGCGACGCTCATAATTGTTCTGCTCCGTATCATTCTTCATACAGTTGTAAATGCGGACCCATGCCACTTCACGAACCTCATTCTGATTGCTGATGCCCATTCGCTTTGCATACCAGTCGAGCACGCCGAACGGTCCAAAATCCAACTCCTTCACGCCGGCCGACAATTCCTCTGAAGAATAATTGACTTTAAGTGCTGAGAACAGGTTATTGATATTTGTAACCTGCTCCTTGATGAAGTTCATAAAGCCGAACACATCAAATACATTCAGTCGGCTTATTTCCCATGGCTTGAGGTCAAGAAGAATCCTCAGACACTCGGCCGCCGGATCAGAAGCACTGGCCGCGTTCCTCAAGTCCACAAGTTTACCATAGCTAATCATACTAAGAGATTCCGGGACCTCTCGCCCGGCAAGAAAACCGGGTTTGTGTGCTTGCCCCAGAGTTGCCAACAGCTCTTTCTGATGACTTACGGAACAGCAAGGAAACAACACGAGGAATTCCCCATAGGTGTAGTGCCTTTGGGTTCTTGTCCTGCGCTGTTTGTATTTTTTGTTCTTCTTCATTGGTTCAAAGTTACTTTTATTGAATGGGGGAACGCTTGGCGTTTCAGGTGTTTCAAGTGCAACGGTTTATTCAGTAGCGTACGACTTGACATTCATTGTAGCACCTCTCGTTGGCTTGGTTCGGCGGAAGAACATGTTCATCATCATAGCGTCCATATAGTCAGGAGAGCGACCTATGATAATCTTCATCACTTCTTTCGAGATGATACCTTTTCGACGGACATCGTTGTCGATGTAAGCCTGCTTCAATGCTCCCAGTTCCTCCATTAGCCTTTCTCGTTGGTCCGGAGTGCAGATTACACGAATCTTGCGCTCATTGATCATCTCCGCTAACTTGAAGTAGCACTCGGCTCGCAGGTTCTCGTACTTCTCTCGGTTATTGGGGTGCCCACCTCCGTGGAACTCCTTAATGCCCGGTAGAAAACTTTCGAGGAAGTTTCCTACGCCGTCAGCATCGACGATAGTGTATGATCTTGGTACTTTCTCTTTGATAAGAATGTCGCGGAGAGTTTCATAGACCTGCTTGCCGGGAGAATAGACTTCATCGACCACGAAGCGACACACATTGCCTTCCCATACGCACACCACAAAGCGGTCGTGTCCTTTGGTCGCGATGTCGGCCGAACAGGATCTTGCCGGTTTTGGAAGAATGTGCTCGTTGGTAAAGAGGTCGTTGATGGCATCGTAGTCACAGAGAGTTGAGGGGTCATCATCGTAATCAAAGTTGCCGAAATACAGACGCTGGATTGTAACCTTGTCCGCCTTGAGCAAGTTGTCGATGTAGGCTTGGTCCACATGGGGGTTATCGAGCGGCAGTGATTTGATAAACCTGCGGTGCGAAGCCATTGTCCCCATCTTCGCCGGTTTTACGAAATCCGTGTATATCCAGTTGCGTCGAGGGTTACAAGTGTATAGGGCTTTAGGGATTGTATGCCATCTGGTACCGTCCGGGTTCTTTCCATTGAGCACTGAGAAACGACCTTTCAATACTGAGATTGCCTTTGCGCATATCTGCTGGGCCTCGTCGATGAAACAGTCTGTGATTCCATATGAGCCAAGACGGTCATACTCCGGGTCGGAGGGCATCAGTTTGAGGTCGCGGAAATACACCACGCTCCCGTTGGAGAAATTCGCTATAAGACGAGTCGAGTTAAATTCTACCACTGAGTTCAGGCGTAAATCTGTCAAAACCTCAAAAAACGTAACGACAGTCGTATCGCGCAGCTTCACACTCTCTTCTCGACAGATGAAGCCCACGGATCCGGCCATCGTTATTCTTCGCAAAATCTGCCAAAGGCAACCGAGATAGGTCTTACCTCCACGCGCTCCGCCACCATACAGCACTTCGGACACCTCACTATTGTCCGGGGACAAATAGTCAAGTGCCTCTGCTTGTTTGCTGAAAACGTGAACATCGACCGCACTCATTCACCTTTGGGATATTTGACAATTCAGGCTATTCCATGGATACTGTAAAATTCGTAAATGTTTCGTGCGAGAACTTATACCTGCACTCCGGGGTCAATCTGGGGCTTTTCGCCCTGATAGACGAACTTGGATTTCGGCACGAGCGTGAGTTCAAGAGCATCAAGAATCGTGTCAAGATTCTCATTGCTGATGGCGCGGTTGCCGACAAGAAATGACGAGATAGTGCTGGGGTTTATCTTCGTCTTGGAGGCAAGGTCTTTCACAGAGATACCGGCCTCATTCATCTTACCTTTTATCTTCTCTCTAAACATTGTCTGTGGTTTTAGGTGATTTGTAAACTTCATCGGTGTTGCCCAGAGTCAGGCCAAGCACCATGCAGATTTTCTCAAGCACATCGAAAGGGATCGTTCGGTTGCCCTTCAGGTAGGCTGAAAGATTCTGAGTCTTTATGCCAACCTTATCGCTGAGTTCAACCTGCTTCACATTGAGTTCTTTCATGCGGAGAAATATCTTCTCTCTAACTGTTGCCATATTTTCAAATTTTATGTTTGTCTTTGTAATGCCGAAGAGCCATATCCACGATACGTTCTTCTATGTTATTATCGGCGCCGGTTACGACGCTGGAATCATCGCGTTCCTTTTGGATAATCTCAAGGATTCTCTCGTCGATAGTGTTGCGCGCGAGGAGATAGTAGCAGTTAACAGCGTTCTTCTGCCCATTACGATGCGCACGGCACTCAGCCTGTTCACAATCCGAAGCCGTCCACGGAAACTCAATAAATAGAGTTCGGGAAGCAGCCGTGAGAGTGATGCCGACACCTCCGGACTTGTAATTGAGGGCTATGAGCCTACAATCTGGGGTGTTTTGGAACTTATCTATTGCCGCTTGCTTTTTCTCCTGCGAGTCAGAGCCAGTTACTGTTACCGTGCCGGGGAACGCTTTCATTATGTCCGCGATGACCGTCTTGTGAAATGCGAAGACAATGAGCTTATCGCCGCCATCGATGACATCGTGAATGAAGTTGATAGCCTCTTTCATTTTTCCGCGTGCCGATATTTGCCGGAGGTGGTTAATCTGTACCATGGCCGTGGCCCTTGCCGCGCTTCGGAGTTTAGAGTCCGAGGCAGATTCATATTCCATCAGATAGCGGATAAGATCATTCTCTGCAAATTCGTATTCCTGGCGGTTATCAATATCCACTGTGAGATACTGGCGGGTTTTCTCCGGAAGGTCTTTCAAGGCAAGACTTTTATCCCTGCGGAAATAGCACGATTGCCATAGGCGGTAATGAAGCTCGTATAGATTCGAGGATTTATCCGTGCCTTGGCAGTATCTCTCTCTGAATCTGGCCGCGCCCCCGAAATCATCTATGCGTCGCATGATACGGAGTTGCTGTATCAAATCCTCATTGCTGGTGACAATGGGAGTGCCAGTCAATAGCCATATGTATTCCTTGTTGGCGCAAAGTGCTTCGAGGTATAGGCTCCACAAAGCCGTCGTATTGCAACAGCGGTGGGATTCGTCGATGATAACCGACTTGAACATTCCGGCTCTCTTATCAAGGACAATGTTCTTGACAGTGGTTCTGCCACGTACACGGCTTACAAAATACTTCTTGACGCTTTCATAGTTCGTGATGAATACATTGCAAGTGCCCGTTTCAAAATGCTTATGCCAGTTATTTTTATTCGCATCAGAAAGTATTATGGCTTGCTTGCCAATGAATCGCTGAAACTCTCTTTGCCATGTCACTTTCATTGTCGCCGGAGCTACGACAAGACATGGATACGCTCTGGCAATAGATACCGCAGCGATACTCTGCATAGTTTTGCCGAGACCCATATCGTCGCCATTGAAACACCGCTTATGCTCAATCATGTATTGAATCCCCTGTCGTTGGTAGTCAAAGGGAGGCAATTTCAAGTGAGTGATTGGGTACTGCAAGTCCGGCATGCGTTCCGGGAAGCCAAGAATCTCGGAACGGTCATCTACACGATGGACTCCAGAGGCAAGACCTCGCTTGACAGCATATTCACAAAATTCCTTCAAGAACCGGCGATGCTGGAAATCCACTCTCCAACACCTATCACGCATTATGAATCGCGCCGATGGGATTTTCTGAATAAAGTATGCCAAAGCAGGGCTATTATAGAAATTCAATTCATAATAGCCCTCCTTCTCTTTCTCTATGAAGAATATCTCAATCACGGCACTTTAATCTCGCTTCACGTCGGGGTCACGCACAATATTGATGACTGTTGGCATTGGGTTCTCAAGATTGACATTAACAGATTCGCCGAAGCCTTCTTCTCGGCCGAGCGTCGATAGCATATACCGCAACATCTGGCCGTCTGGTTTCTCTTTCCAACCGATAATGTGGCCGGTAGCAGGATCGATATGGGGTATGCCAAGGGCTATAATACGGGCAGCATCGAGGCACTGGTCGAATAGCTTCATTCGCGAATCCTTTACAGCAGCCTTGAACATTTCGTCTTCGCGAATCCAGTTATGAATGGTCTGACGCGTCACGCCAAGAATGCCGGCGGTCTGTGTCAGATTGCCGCCGGTCTTTCTTATCGCGTCTTCAAACTCGTCAAAATTTGGTTTTCGCATATTTTAGGTTTTGGGGTCGTCAAATAATCCAAATTGCTGTTGAGTGGGAGACTGCGGCACGTCGGGTAGCGATGCAAGCATATTAGCGAATTGCCAATTTCGGCAAGTGCTGAAGAGCCGGTTTCTTGATTGAGGGAGTCGCCAATTTATGTATTTCGTGTCGATGAATATCTGCCGCGCATTATTGATTTTCAGCTTGACAAATTCGTTGTCAATGATAATCTGACGGCCTACACTGCGCACGAAAGCCACATGGAGATTTTTGTTCCAATCAAAGTTCACATCGACGCCACAGAGATAGTAGAATCGACTTTCTTCAAGTTCAAGATTTGGGGGCAATGAACGCATAAATCCACGGACACGCTTGTCATTATGACCGAGTAGGGATTTCATGCAGTGGGTGTTGAGGTCAACACCATAGACGTATCGCAACCATAGAATTTTGTAGGTGTTGCGAAACTCACAGTATTCTATTTCTACCATTTGAGTCGTTGATTAAATATCTTATTTGCAATAACAAAGATACTGAATTTTAATCAATTATGCAAATTTTGGCAAGGTTAAGCCATCATCAAATTTGCAAATTTTCAGCACCTTAATCGTTCAACCCAAACAGCGGAAGGATATCGCCCTGACGGTTGTATGACTGATTGTTCGGGAGGTTGAGATTGAACTCGTAGTTGATGGCGTTGATGTACTCTTCGCGTGTCAACTCACGGACTTTGTAAGCCCCCCAGCCCCAATAGCCGGATTTGTTATACTGCATGAAAGACTCAAAGCCGAAACGCTCGAACATAGCCTGAACCTGCTCCTTTGTGAGGAACTTCTGGAAGAACCATTGGCCCTCCTGCATGAAGGCGGTAAGACCGTTCTCATCGAAGAACTGAACGGTTGTCGTGCAATCCACAGTGTTGCGCTTAGCTCCGTACTGCTTCATTGCAACTTCCTTCGAGCGACCGGACACGAATACCTTGCCACCCATCTTTGTGAATAGATTGAGACAGGTCAGTACGGCATCTTCAGCATACTGCGTGTTCACAGAGTTCAGCACTGCGTCGCAGATGGTGTAATCGAACACACCACCATTGATTATGCCATTCTCTTTGATGTAGGAAATGAACGCATCAATCATTTCGTGGCCTTTGGCAATTGATATGCCCTTCAGGTTGTGATTGAAGAATTCAAGACCGATGGCGTAGCGGTAGCCGAGTTCGCGGCGGAGTTTGTTGATGAACATTGCCTTGCCGCAACCGAAGTCCAAGATCTTCACTTTACGCTTGTCTTCTTTTTCCAGGTGGGGCACAACCTCACGATAAAGAACTGACCAGTCTATACCCTTGTGACGCGGGGGCTGGGCTCGCCCCTGCATAAAGTCGGCTCGCTCGATATGCTCATAGTTGAACACTCCGTAGTCTTTCTTGAAGTAGTAGTCGAAGATACCACGCTTGCCTCCCTCGAGGAAGTAGCAATGAATGGGATAGCCGAGAGTTGCTGCAGCTTTGATGTAGTTGTTTCCGAAGACCACCTCATCGCCACATACGATAGCGCAGAGAGCATCGCCGAATTTAACGATAAGACGGCAGATGTCTTTCACAATAGAAGCGTTGGCTTCGACAATCTCAAAGTCTGAGGCGGGAATGTCATCGTGAAAAGTCCCGGCTTCACGAGAAGCTTTGCACTTGCTCAACTTTTCGGGTTCAAGTTCCACGCCATTGTGGACTTGGTTGAAGAGGATTTCAGATTCGATGTCAACACCGCTTATGAAGTAAACCGGTGCTTCCGTGAGTCCTACAGCCGTTGCGGCCTTGGTACGTTGGTGCCCGGCAACGATTGTCATGTTGTCGCGGTTGACGATAATCGGAAGAATGAAGCCGAGTGTCTTTAAGCTACCCTGCAACTCCACAAATGCCTCGTCAGTAATCTTACGGGGATTGTAAGATGCTGGTCGGATGTCTGCGAATTTTACGTAATCCATGATTGTTGTGATATTTAGTCGTTTTGGGGAAATATTTATTCAGGCATTTCAAATACCGTGTCAGAATCCTCTCCACTGTCCTGATCGATAGGCGCGGAATCCTCCAGTAGGCTCTTAACGAAACCGAAGTTGACACCGGTCTGGTCCACGTAGTCATTGTAGCGACTCACAAGGGCTTCGTATTCCTCCTTGGTTACAGACACGACATACTTGCCGAATGTCAGCATGTTAATTTTCTTCGGAGTAGAACCCTTAATCTTGGTCATTACAGTGTCATCATCGTCAGGATTATAGAACAGACCTTCATCGAAGCCGAAATTTACGAGGTTGATTTCATCGTACATTTGCTGGAGCTTGGTGTAGTCGAACTCGCCAAACTCATTGTTATCTTTGATAATCAGTTCCTTTTCCTCTTCTTCGGATAGGTCGGCCACCGTGACATGAACAATTGGATTTTCGAGCCATTCTTTCCAGTAATCGATTACTGCGTCACGCTGTTTCTCGGTCATGCCGAGCCACTTTTCGTTCTCCTGAAGGATTACCATCCAATCCATCGGGGTAGTTGTCAGGATTTCCTTGAGAATTGTGGTGCGCTGGTTGCCGGCAAGCACTACATTGTCTTTGTTGACAATAATGTCGCGGTAATAGAGCATCTTCGGGAAGAGCATTATGCTCTGCTGAAGACGACGCTTTTGCCCCACGACAATCTTACGAGGATTGATGGGGTTTATGATAAGTTCTTTGATGTCCTTTTTCATTTGCCGAGAAGTAATTCAGTTAAAAATCCATCACTTATGCCGTCGTGCTCCTGAAGATATTCATCAAGACGTGCAGAAAGGCCTTTAAATTCTTGGTCTGTCATCTGACATTCCACATAACCGCATTTGAATTTTTCAGGATATGTCTTGGATAGGTCAAGATTCTTGTCGTTGATTTTGTCGTCGTAGTCGTAGAGGTTCCACGCCACATAGCCGAGGTAGTCGCCGATGGCCTCACGCTCGAAATGGCGCTTCATTATTTCGATGTCATCTTCGCCGTAGTGGAGATTGTCTTTTATAAGAATCTCTTTCTCTTCCTCGGCAGAAACATTATCGAGTATGCGAACGAACACTGTGGGCTTTTTCTTCCATTTGGCCCAGAAAGCGAGAAGCGCAGTTTTCTCCTCGTCAGAGGCCATACGGAATTTCTTCTGGTTGAACAGATAATCCTCAATCTCATTGTCATCGAGTTCAAGAATTTTGTTCAAGCACTGTACGCGACCGTTACCGCCAACAATTACATCGTCTTGGTTTACGAGAATGGGGCGCAATTCGAGCATCTTCGGAAATACGAGCAGACTCTCGATCAGCTTTCCCTCCATAAACTCGCTCATGGTACGAGGATTGTCAGGATTGGGTTTAAGTTTTCGTATGTCTTTTTTATCCATTGTGATATTGATAGTTTTCTAAGCGCAAAGATAATCAAAATGCGTAGATTAGCCAAGTATTTATAGATAAAATAATCAATATGATTAGTTGATAAGGTTAGGGATTGCGCTTTTGGTGATTTTTCACACTTAAAATGATGATTATTTGGGCTTTTTTCGTTATCTTTGCACTATGGATATTTAGTTTAGAGTCCCTTGCCCTTTTTACTGGGGCAACTGGGGTTTTTGATTAAATATCTTATTTGCATTTAAGTGAGTTAACCCGTGAGGGCCCGCTCACTTTCTTTGTTTATGGCTCCGGCAGTTTAATGATGTGAAGCCATATCCACGGAAGCCAAATCCGTTTGAGTTTTATCCACCACGAGCACTTGACACTTTTGGCAAAGAAGAACGTGCGTGAATACTTGCCTCTTGGCACACATGGATTGAACCAGTGTTTGTAACCCATAGCCTCCATCAATGGGATTGATTCTGGCGCCACGACTATTGATGGAATTGTCTTGTTGTGGCCGCAGCAACTACCGGTAGTTTTCACGCCATTACTAAGTAGCTCGATAACTTCTTCGACGATGCAAGTATCTACCCATATCTTTCTTCCGAGTGTTTCGTGGTATATCTCAATCTGATTGTCGAAAGAACCGAGCTCTACATTCTTACAATTACACATGATGTTTTTTTCGTTTATTATGGGGGTGTATTAAATTCCTCTGGTTGAATAACTGAGCTGGCTACCACTACATTCGTAAGGCAAGAGAATATCTTCATCTTCGAGCCAAGATCCGCATAGGTTTCCATTTGGATGGAAGACTATTTCAAAAACCGTATCTGGTGTTTTTTCTTTTTGTGGGTCTATGGCGGAAAGATCTGCGCTCTCCATTACGACATCGATATTCTTATACTTGTAAACCTCGCAATAATAGTAATATCCCAACACTTGAGTTATAGGCCGGAAAATATGCGGCATGAGATCAATCTCGCTCCAGATGTCATCCAACTTAATCTTTTGTTCTTCAAGAAAACGTAACTTCGGAATGTTATGCATTACTGACTTATCGTAATCCATTGTTTCCCGGAATATTATATTATCTACCCCCATTTCTCCATAGAAATCCAAATAACGCATCATTGCCTCAATGCTACTGATTCCACTTTTCAGAAGAAGGCAACTTAGGCGTGGCCTAACATTTCCAGACAAGGCTACTTTTACAACTTCGTGCATCTGCTCATTGCAGAAGTAGCTGTTACTGAATTTCATAATATCCGCATTCACATTCTCAAGATA
The DNA here is from genome assembly GCA_001689515.1 of Bacteroidales bacterium M7. GTDB lineage: Bacteria > Bacteroidota > Bacteroidia > Bacteroidales > Muribaculaceae > Amulumruptor. The sequence goes on along the minus strand of LUJR01000035.1, from coordinate 22,279 downwards.
ATGCGTTTTGGAAATATTCAGATGATGAAACCCATTTTCAATAATATGGTCTATTATGCGTTTCCCATCAACAATATCGAGTAATCCACTTCCATTAGTTGTGATTACTCGCTTTCGGAAGTTGTATTTGGAAACAAGTTTTAAGATACGCAGTAGTCGATGGGATTTAGTTGGCTCCCCACCAGTGATAGATATTGACGGATTAAGGGGGCGTATGGTTTCCAATACCTCAGCCAACCGGGTAAAATATTCTTCATCATCAGAGATTCTTTCTTTGATGAAAGTCTTGCCTTTGCCCTCAAATCGCAACTGATCTATACAGAACCGACAGTCTGCATTACACGATTCGTTTACAAATATTGATAGGTTCGCATTCTCATAGACTGACTTCTGCTTACCATTAAAGGCAAATGGTTTTGTAATATAGTTCTCAGCATCAAATTCCTTACGTCGTATAGAGCGGAGAACGGAGAATTTAGATTTCATGTTTGGTATGCTATTAAAAGCCGATGACCCGCCGTTTCGCTTTTCGCGGCCGTCGAAACCCCATGTGCATCTCGTGCTGAACCGCCGGGGTAGTGGTAACTTATGCGATAGGCTCTGGTTCCTGTCTATGCGATGTGGCGGAATCTCCAGGTCAAGTGCGAACGTACCATTTGCTGCGGGGTGTGTCGGCTTATGTTATTGAATTTCTTCGCAATACTCCCATAAAGAGAGTTTGCCTTTTACATTTTCGATTGGTTTGTCAAACTTAATGGGATTGGCAAGAACCCAGTTCCAAACACCTTTCTCGGCCCATTCTGATGGGTGGTTTTGAACACAATCGACAATCTCTACACTACCTATAATCGCGGAAGTGGGATATAAGGCCCTATTACTGGAATTATAGAGAAGCGCAGTACGTGCTACTGGAAGAGGGTAGCAATCCCGTATCTCAGCATAAGGCACTGGAGTTTTCGCTGCGTGAATTAACACTCTTCCCCGGTACGACGTTCTCCATGTGCGGTTCTCAATATCCTTGCCGCCCGCGACAATTAAACCGGCCCAAGGTTGCTTTACTGTCAACGCTTTCATTGCTTGCTTTCTTCAAATAATTGCTTCTGCTTGCGCAATAACTGTTCGTGTGTATGTTTGTGTATAGCCGGGAGCCTATAACTAACATCGGAACTGCCTGGAGTGGGGATTGCTTTGGAACTTGAACAACCTCCGGCAACCAAGACTATACCGAGCGCGACTAATACGCTCAGGACATGCGATGAATGAATTTGGTCTTTTATGCTCATTTCAGAAAAGTTTAAGTTGAATAGGTCTATTTTTGGTGGTTCTTGCATACACAGGGCAAACAGCCGCAAACTCACACTGCCCATTGGCGGCCAATATATGAGCTTCGTGCCATTTGTTCCAATCCTTCACGTCCTTATCCGTAAGGAAGCGAATCAACTGCATACAGTTAAACCCTCGTTCTTTGACTTGCTTATTTACAGCAATCTCGACAATACCATTTCCGTCAGGTGACATTACAGTTTTTTCTTTCTATAGTTGAATACTTGTCCCTTGATCCCTTCCCTGCGCATTATAGAGCAAAGAATTGATATTGATGACAAGGAGGTGCTTTCCTGATAAGAGGCGATGCGTACAAGTCGCACCATCTTACCCGATTCATCGGCTTCCACCAATCCCCAGTTTTCCGGCAATTCGGTTTCCTTTATGATACCTTCGAGAGCATAGTACCATCTGAAATTACCCATTCCGGAGATTGGATCTTTACGATGCTGTTTCTCTCGGTCTTTTAGGAAATCTGCACGAGAGGTTTTAACCTCAACGAGTGTAGTGGAAGCACCATTCGTGCCCCATACATCAGCGTCCTCTCGTCCGTATGTGATAAGTTCTACTGCGACGTACTTGTGTGGATTGGTGCCATCAAGTCCACTCCTATGAAGTATTTTAGCGGCTTCACAGCACATATCGTAGTGAAGTGATTTTGTTTTGCTCATAGTTTTGGATTGCTTAATTGTTTAAATCTTATTCCATACTTAGTTGCGTGGCTCTCCATAATTGGACGGCGCATTTCCTCTGATGGATAGAAATAAAGATTGTGGTCTTCCGGAGATTCGATATATCCTTTCTTGCGAAGATTGTAGCGATAGCACAGTTTACTTTTGGTCTGTTTTACAAAGCGGAATTTAGTGCGCTGTTCAAAACCCCACGAAAGAGTTCTTCTCTTATCTCGATTATAAGTTTCGCGCCAGGACGCACGCCGCTTTTCCTGCATTTCAGCATATCTTTTGGGAGATAGGCGTTCCTTATTGCTTTGTCCTTTTTTGAAGCCGTTATTCTCGCTTCCTGGAATTCTAAAACCTTTTGGGGGATAGGTGCCATTTCTACGATGACTTTCGGCTGCGGCCACCTGTGCTTCATCTTGTGTTTTCTTCATAAACTGTCGAGATTTGGTTAATCCATGCTCCCTCGCTATCCTATGCAATGAAGAATGGCTAATCCCTAATTTCTCCATTATCTCATCGTTCTTTGTGTGTTTGTAATGGCGGATAACCCAAGTCAGCTCTTTTTCGGTTAATTGCCGACCGCGCGTTGCGACCTTTCTTATCGGTTTATTGTATATTTTATGCTCTACGGCTTTACGTGTGCGACCAAGTCTTACCGCTATTTCGCTCCACTCCATTCCCAAAGATCTCAGCCGGCGAAGTTCATCAATCTCATTTTGAGTCCATTTCCGGTTGTTAGCCATAGTTGTAAATCAGGTTGTTATTTTTTTAATTCCCCCGAATTCGAGGGGTTTAGACAAACAAGAATGGAAACATCTTTTTCAGGTCACGGTGGTTAGGCGCATAAGTAGAATACTTGGTCGTTGCCTCAACCAAACGGAACCGCTTGTTGTCGTAATTAGTGGTGCAATACTCTTGCCTTATTTCCACCGCATTAAGCTGGCGATTCCCATACCTGCCAGTCGATTTCATCACAAAGGATTCATCAACTTTCACTGTAATGCAATAATCAAGGTCAACTATTCCCGACAACATGTGAATAGCCTCGTCCGGGTCTTCTACAAAAAAGCAAAAGCCTATCGATGTCGAAGCGTTTCCTCTATGAAGACTATGGTTAGTTTCGTTGACAAGAACTTCGCCACGCTGATAGGCTTCAAATTCCTCTTTGGAGCAAAAACGATGCAGGATCATAACTATTCTTGCTTCAAGTGCAACTCCCGACACGGCTCTACGCCAATGCACGGCATGATAATGACATCAATACCTTTCTTAAGCTGAATCAACATAGGGCGTGAATCCTTGGCCTGATATGCTATTACGCTATAAGACAATCCAATGTCGTTCATGGCCTCAGCTATTGTCTGAAGTAATCCGGCATTAAATGATGTTCCGTTAATCGCAATGGCACGTTCTTCACGCTCGTATTCCTTGGTTTTGACTTTTCCTTGCCATCACATATGGGGCAATCAAAGTAGTCAAAATGCTCTTCACCATTGGAGTCCTCATAAGTCCATTCGACTTCTCCGCGGCCCTCACATTCGTCGCATTCTGCTTCCTTCCCTGAAACAGCAACGGTTTCGTACTGTGGTATGCTCTTTAATACTTCTATGAGTTCCTTTAAGTCAAGTTTGTAATTACTCTCCGGTGCTGGAAATGATGGCAATTTTTCCGGGCCGCCTTGATGATTATAAGAATCTTCGCAAAGACATTTTTCAACTCGCACCATAATCCTCGCGTCTGAAGCATAAATAAAACCGTTACGCTCAAAAGGTTCTTTCAAGCAAGCCCTATTTATAAACTCCCCATTATATACGAACCGGGAGAAGAATAGTTTCTCGTTTTGCATCTCTATGTTATTATATACTGCACATTCAGATAGAATTCACGGTGTAAGCGCTCTATCTGCACATAATCACTAATCTTCTCGCCATACGGGAGAAAGATTACGCGCTCTTTGGTATTTACACGTATTCCTTTCTTCCGCAGGCGATAGATTAGACAATGTGCTGCTGTACAGAGAGGTTTTGACATTACTTACATCACCAGTTCCCAGTCGTTAGCAAATACGTCGGCAATTGAGGGAGTCCACGAATCGGCTCGTCCAGTATCAAGATTGAAAATGAGTCACTGCGCAACATAGTCTATGTGGTCGCCGGCGGCGAGGATATGACGCTTTGCTTCCTCCGGGAGCGACTGCATATTCGGTATTTTTTCAGACGTGATGTGGGCCGGCACTTGCTTGAACACCATGAGACTTTTACCATTCCATCTGCTACGACGGATAGAGAAGCCTTCGCGGAGCATAGGCAGGATTTGCTCGAATGAGAGACCTGAAGGCCGACACTCTTCGTTCCCCTCCATACAGGATTGGCGAAGGGCTGCAAGATTGAAGTACGCCTCCATAGTGTCGAGTTGAGCGACAAGGAAAGCACGAGTTCCGAGTGGGAGAGCCTGAAAGTCTTTGCCGTCGTTCTGGAAGTATATGAAATTTCTGAGTTTCTTACGTTTCAGATTAAGATCAGAGAGCTCGATATTGAGTCGGTCGAGTGGTGTTTCAGACACCTTGTAAGCGTCCTCAAATACTTCTGCCGGCGACCACGACTCGTAGTTGTCAGGGTAAACTACATGGTAGCCTTTGTTGTCGGAATATTCCTCGACATAGGCGTTTTCTCGGATAAGGCCACGCTTGTATGCCTCTCCGTAGGTCATCGGCTCTGCCTTGACCGTCTTTGTTCCAGTGTACTGTTTCATATGTTCTTTTTTGGGGTTGTTATTTGTCTGATGCTCTTTAAGTATTGTTTCTTGAAGCATCTTCAGGTCGTTCATTGCGCAGCGTAATGTGGCGTTCGCTTTATTGAGCATATTCCTTGATTGCTGTCCCAGATCAGCCTTTATTTGCTGTAACCATTGACAGTCATGCTCATACTCTTGAAGCATTTCGTCGATGTAACCGACACCAAGGGTCGATATAAGTTCGTCTGTTTCCATTATTCGTGTGGTTTGGATGATAGATTGAATAGTTTTCTGAACCAAGCAAAGCGAATGTTTTCAAACCAATCGTCATTTGGATCTGGTTGATTCTCTTGTATGAATCGGTTGTAACATTCCGGGCAATACCATTGGTCCAGAACAGCCACATAGAATCCATTCGTAGGCATCGCAGAACAATAGTCACAAATACCCACTGCGCCCATGTGGCCGAGTTTGCCTACAAGTTCGCTTCTCGATATCTCTATGACCTTGAACCCGGCTGGATTTTCGATAATCTGAGCCATTACTTGAAAATCATAAAGAGGGCCACAAGCCACCCAGATAAGGATAGAATCAGAAAGAGGGTGTTCCACTTCCACCGGTTCTCGTTCGCTCGGCGGTATTTATTTACCTGCTCTATGCTGAAGCCATAGCGTTTTTCCACAGTTTCAGCCATCCAACGTTGTATGCGCACAGCAAGTTTTTTGCAAGCCTCGTAGGAGAGAACCTTCGGTGGCTCGATAGAGTTATAGGGATTGTAACTTCCTGACGATACAGCGACATAGGGTTTGATGGAAAATACATCGTTCCAATCCCGGCCAACGTTCATTTCAAGTTCAATCGTAACGTTGCAGGATTTCTTTATTTCCTTCTCCATAGCCTTGTCGATGGCAGCCTGATTCATATCAGCCTTTTCCTTAAGAGCGTTATATTCGTACTCTCGGAGTTGGACTATCTTTTCCATAGTTATTTCTTTTTGGGATTGTCTATTTTATTGCACAGCCAGTGTCGGTATCTTTCCCAGCCGGTCAGAACACTATTGCTGATTGTTCCAAGAAACACAAAGAACATCAAGAATGGCGAGAATATGAATGACTGCACGGCCGCAAGTATTTTGCCGAACCGTATCTGTATTTTGGGTTTTCTTTTCATTGCTTGAAAATGTTATAATCCTGGTTTACGAAATGGTGAGGCAACTTTTCACGGTCAAGATTGAGATATTCCACCATGCTGTCCTTGATGTAGAATTTACTTCCACGAGTATCGGCTTTCAGCATTTCAAAGAGGAATTGAATCTCGCCGGGCTTGTAGGTTCGTTTTCCACCACTCAACAAGCCAACTTTAATGAGATCACACCAACCTGACACGGCATTGATCATTGCATAAGATGCCTGCACTGATATTACCGGCTCTATGCTTGCGAAAGTCTTAAATCCTCGCTTGTGCAATTCAAGCATAGCCTTTACCCGGTCAACATTGAGCGATGCTTTAGGCTCTTCTTCATCACACCCGGTAAGAGTGAATCCGACCGCGATCAGTTTCTTTTTCTCGGGATGAATGATTTGGTTTTCATCGAACAGCCAATAATGCAGGAAATCCGCTCTTTTCGTAAGGATTTGTACGGGTACATTATGATTTATGGCTAGACAGATAGCGTTCATATGGAAATCCAATGTTTCAGGAAGCATAGGATCAGTGGTAAATGAAAAGAACAGACCATACTTCTTGAGTTGGTCGATATTCTTTTCCATTTCCGCGATAAACACATCTGTTGCATGTTCCTCATCTTTGAAGCACTTCTTCAATGTTGGAGCCGGACTCCAGACATGGCTCATTACGCCCCGTTTGCAATAACAATAGTTGCAATCATTCGAGCAGCCATTGTAAAAGTTGCATGCCCACGGAGCGTATTCGGCAGCCTTGCCGGTGGGATTATATATTGCTTTTCCTTTGAAACTCATTGTATTTAGTTTTTAGATATTCTGAGAAGATCTATCGACCGCTGTCGTTTGACATATTCTCCGACGGCATCTACAAAAAGAGAGGCATATTGCTCTTCCTGAAGCATCAGGGTCACGATTGATGACTTGAGTATTTGTGGAGTGGTGCAGGAAAACAGTTTAACCTTTTCTTCGTCTTTGACGATGGTAAACCAGTTATCAGCAGTGATTAGTTCGTCTATCACGCAGGACCGCAGACTGTCTTTACTTCTATTTGGCATTGATTTATTGCCGATTAGGGCATTCTTTATTTAGTTTCTTGTTGATTTTCTCCAGTAGCAAACCGAGCATTCTCGTTTCGTTTATCTCTCGCAAGCCTCCGTCGCGCCTCGTCTTCCTCGACTGAAATATTTCATTCAAATGACGGCACACCCTTTCTGCATCAGTATTGGAAAGCTGTATCATAAGCCTTTGAGTTTTTGAATAACCCACGCGCCAAACTCATCTTGAACCTTGTTCGCTGCATCAACTGAAAGTCCAAATGCCCCTGCCAGCGTGCCCCAACCTCTGACTGTAAGGAACACACTTCCGTTGAGAAGTATATCCGGGCCTATATATTCGAGGGACGGAACTTTCTGTGGCTTGGCAGTTCCATTTAGGATTTCACATGTGCGCTGGAGTATCGAATCTGAACGTTCCGAGAGCTGATTTGCCATTAAGGACATATTGCCATTGTTACTCCAGATGAAAACGCCGTCGGACCAAAAGGGAGGCTCGTAGAATTCAGAGAATGTCATTCCTCAACTTCGCAAAGACCCTGGGATAAAGCATAATCATACAGACTATCCGCAGTCAGACAGTCATGCCGATTCCAATTATGCTTAACGTATCTTTCCACGACGTCATCTTCGATGAAACACCATGGATAATTCTCTTTCTGTGCTTGGTGGAGTCTTTCGGCGCAAGCCTTAATTTCCTCTGATGAAGGGTTCATTGTGAGTTGATTTTTGATTAAATGTATCTTATTTGCAATGCTCAAAATTACGCAAAATTTATCAAATACGCAAGATTACGACTTAAAAAATCATCATTCCTGCATATATCTAATGATTTTGCCGATGTATACACTATTTTCATCAAGCCACTCTTTCGCTATTAGCCACGAAAGCGATTTCTTGGGATTGAAATTGTCGATTTTGATTGAGTGATGGGAGAGTTTGCCCTCGGTCGGCTTAAGTCCTTTGTCGTGTAGTTCACACTTGCCTTCGTGAAAGAATGTGCAGTAGCCATTTTCTACGTTGGCTTGTATCATATACACCGGCTTAGAACATACCCCGGTTATCATTCCTACAGCCCATTCGATAGGCGATAGACGATCCTTGTAACCAGCTTCAATTAACTTCACAATGTCTTCAGGTGTACCAAGACAAGGAGTGTGGCATTGCGATTGGCACTTGGCACATTGGCAACATGTGGGCTTACGGCCGGATTTGCGCATTATGTACCGAAAAGTTGTTTCTCCAAATCTGCTCATATTTCTTCAAGTTCTTTCTTTAGTTGTTGGTAATAGGTTTCTCCACGAGATAGGTCTGTTATCACATCTTTGTACTTGGCACTTTTGCCATTGATGGTGTATTTCAACTTCAGACCACATTTTCGGCCATACAGTTCCAGAATCTTAACCGCCTCTACTGTATTTACGTTGACCTCGAATTTGGTATCAGGAGTGGAATTGATACGGTCGATCATTCGCTTGGCTGCAACGGCACTGCTGTATGGGTGGGAGGGAGATGTCATTGGGTAATCCGTCCCGACATTTACAATTAACTGCTTCATTCAATCAAATAAAGAATATTGAATTGGTTCTTGGGGTTTCTTGGGTTGAATGACGGCGGCTGGAGTCTTCACCTCAGCAGATTCAACCTCAATTTGCTTCATCATAGCCATACCGGAGCGATATGAGAATGATTCCTCTTTCTTCATTGCCCTTGCACTTGGGATACCAATTATGTTCAAGGTTTCATTGATTTTCCATCCCTCGCGATAATCGGTGGGATCGAGGCTGTTGCCACAGACAACCTCACCTCGGACTCCATGTATTATGAAATTACATACAGTCATTAAACAGCAGATTCTATCCATGTCTTGGGCACAGCAATAGTTTCCGGGATGTAGTACATGAGAGGCCAACAACATTCTTCCGCTGCCACAGCAACAATCCATTACTGACTCACCTCCATTCTCTCCAGGATCAGTTATTTTAGCCATGAAATCACAAATGTGCTTAGGGGTAAAGAATTGTCCCGTCCATTGTTTTTTCATTGTTCCTGAAAGGTAACTCATATATACATCTCCGAGAATATCATACCACTCTTTGGTTTTCAGCACTTCGTTCATTGTCGTTACCCATGCGCTGAATAATTCCATACACGCCGTGCTTTCATCTAAGGTAAATGGCCTATCTAATTTTGAGAAAGTTACATCGAATCCGGCAATGACATACTCCATAAACCTCTCAAATAGAGTATAGGGTTCTAATCTGGTGCGGTACTTTTCAAAGACCGCAATCAGTGGTTTTGTAGGGTCTTGAATCATAATTTGATAGGATTTACATTCATAGTGTTAAGATTTACAAACGCCCCTTGGTAGTCAATGGAACTATTGTAGATAAGTTTCCAGAGAAGATCGCAGCCGACCTGTGCCAAGAAAGAGTTGATGAATAAATCCTGCTTTCTCAAGGCCTCCGCCAATGAGCAACTCGGGCCACTATCTTCGTCTTTTACGGAAGTGAGGTCAAACATTTCATCGACACACTTCAATGCCGGTTCAGTTTTAGTTTTGCGACTTTTGGGCTGCTTCACTTTCCCGATGGTTCCTAAAACTACCTGCCCTCGGTCAAGCTGATTTCCGAAATCGAGCCAATAAATAGCCTTGGTATCATCGATTCCTGATGCTTGTTTACGAAGCCATTTGCCTATGGTAATGCGCGAGGCAACATTATCAACGCAGGTGATGGTAATGTTGGCTATACTGTTTTTTTCCCCATATCGCTCCTGCACAGCCTCCCAATCAACACCAAAGAAAGTGTTGATTCTTGTAACAAGAACATTCGCTTTATTTTGCCCTATGTCGGCGCCACGGAATAGTTGGCGGCCTATGTTTGCATCAGTAACAACATCATCGTCATAGACCCGTACATAAAGTCCAGGGTGGCCGAGCTTGTATAGTGCGTAGTCCATTCGGGCAAGTGCACTAAGAACCTGACTACCCGTACCTCCGGCTCCGACTAAGTTTACTGTAACCCTATGGCTGGGGTTTAAGATATATTCGTGGGTAAAATGCGTTTTCATTTTAGTATTTGTTGGAGAGTCGTTTTGTGCGGGTTTAATTTATTCGTTGGAAAGGGTTCCCCGGTTTTGATGCAATGCTTCGTGATGACAGCAAGGTTTCCATCAATAGGAGTGCTGCCAATGAGATGTGAGAACTCTGAATTCCAAAATAGATTTTCCCAATATTCTATGGCTTCAATGTATGTCAGTCTTGATGGCTTCTTCGCTCTTGCAGAACCGAGGCAAACTTTACCGTCACCGTAAACATTGAAGAATGGTGCGTGGTACAGACGATTGGTCGGATGCTTGCCTTTGAAAGCAAATACTGATAGTACATTTCCATCTGCAATATATACGAGGCCCGGCATGAGCATATCCCCTTCAGGAATACCAAGGCTTTCCACAAAGAACAGATGTCGCTTCTGAGGTGGGTTGTACCAGACCATCTTTGTCTTGCCCGTGGTCGTATCAGCATAGAGTAATGTCTTGGGGATAACTCCATGAAATCCCTTTTCGATCTCATCGTTGTCTTCTGCAAGAGCACTAATGATATTAGTGATACAGGATTTAGACAAGGGGCTTCCTGCTCCCATCTTTCCATTTTCTATTCCTCGCTGCTCAAGATAGACACTTCGGTCTGTATCGCATCGATACACTATAATCGCCATTTCAGGGATATAGGAGCTTGATAATTTTTCAGATAATCCGTTCATATTTTATCTATCGCAGTTCTGAGATTGTTAAACCATTCACACCAACGAACTGTGAATTTGGCTGTTTGTAGTTCTTTTTTCACTTGCTCATCAATAATTTGACTATCATATAATCCTTGGATTTCAAGAGAGCCGCCATCGCTATTCAAGGATTCTTCAGCTCGTTCTGCGATGGGATCAAAGATGTCATAAACTACAGCGAAGAGTCTTTCAAAGTCAATAATGTTGTCATTGTTGGCATAATCTTCAAGCGTGCAAGAATCTGGCGTTCTTAGGTAGTTACCGATATTGTCTGTCTGGTGGAGTTCGATGCCATTCTTAATTTCTTTCAATACTTGCCATATGGAGCTATCGATATTGTACTCGGTTAAGGCTGCATCCAATTCTTTCCTCATCTTAGGAATATCGGTAGGACATCCACTAACTTCCTTTATGAGTTCATATATTGCGCCCTCATTATAGGACTCCATCGTTTCGCGATAAATCGTAGCGTACTCATCATCACCTTCACTTGCCAATATGTCATCTATCATTTCAACACCCCAATCGCCAAGAGCAATGGATATATCCATATGCTCAGATGGTGCATTAAGTCCACATACGCAGATTAGATAGCCAAGACAATCGGACACAAGTGGCTTTAGTCTGTCTGGCAACTTTTGATAAAATCTTACAGGAAGAAAGAATAGGGTATAATATTCAAATGAGCACAGTTCATATTCTACGAAAACGAGCCTATTCGAGTTATGATCATAGTCAATGGATATTTCGCGATTGTCAGGTTTACAATTTTGCAACAACTCGAAGAGTTTACATAAATCATGCTTGGGGTTTCCACTTGGCTCATAGGCAAATGAACGCTCATGCACCAAGCAATATTTTTGAACACCTTTCTGCAAATACTGGATATTCTCCCGTGCGTCAATCTCAATATCTTCAGGAAGATGCCAAATTATTTGATTCCCATTAGTTGACTGCCCGAAAGCAGCATTACTCTCGGGCAGATCAACGACAGGTATGGCATTTAGACATTCACTCAAAAAGGCGTATTGGTTGCTTTCTTGGGGAGCAAAACATCTTCTCTCTCTTGGATGCGCCTTGACTTTAGCCGTTCGCGTTCGTTGAGGAGAATTTTTCCGATTTTTGTGAGTAGTTGCCATTCTTCTTTACTTTTTATGGGCGATGCGCTCATCCCTTGGTACCTACAGTGGTTTTGAACTCATACACGGCCTTGTCGTTCTCAATCTTGGGACCGAACACGTTTGAGGTTGTGAGTTCAGGATACTGGTTGGAGTAGTAGGCCATAACTTCTTCCGGGGAGAGTTGGGGATTCGGGTCTGTGAGTGTCTGATTCTTGTGCTTGAACACTCGCGGGTATTTAGTTGTATTCAGTGCCATGGCTTATTCCTCCCCGTCGTTATCGTCGTTGTCTTCGGCATCTTCATTCACGGGTGCGGCTTGTTTCTTACCCTTTGCCTGAGTAAGTGTCACGTTCTTGCCGTCAGACTTATCATCGGCTGGGCCAAAGAGTGCGCCGGCACCTGAAGTCTCGTTGATTTTACGCTCAAGGGCGTCTAGCACGGGCCATTCAGCATCGGTTGCTACTTTGCGGGCTGACTCTACGCATTTGAGAGCGTCGCGATATTTCTGCTCTTTGAGGTTGGTTTCAGCGAGTGCAACATAGCCGTTGTACTGCTCCTTGCGAGTCTTTTCGGCCGCCTTGCGTTCTTCTTCCATTTTGGACTTGGCCTTGGCTTCTTCTGCGGCTCTCTCATATGCGGCCATATCCACCAGGAGGCCCGTTGTCTTTTTGATTGGCTCTGCGATGGCCGAGACAAAACCCTCATCGAGTTCTTCCGGAGTGCCGGAGATATTGAGGGGGACTATGCTGTTCTTGGCGGCGTCTTTTACAAGATCGTTACCGGGGAGAACTCCGACGGTCATAATGCCGTCCTTCTGCGCGATTGTGATGGTTGCAGTGCAACCGTTTCCGAGAACATCGGAAAGAGTTGTGAATAAATTCATTGGTTAAGAAATTTAGTTTATTTTGAGTCTTTGAGCTTCTCTACAAGAGAATCAGCAAAATCTACAGCCATATTAACTGCACTTATGCATATTTGTTGACAGGTCTTTTCTGCTTCGCCAACTTTAGTAGATGACGAAGCCATTTTGAATTGTTCGACCACTGTTGGCATAAGTGCGACGATACAATCTTTGGCTATTTCGTAACGGCGCTGATCCCAATCCACATTGGTTCTGGTATTTGCCCGGAAGTATGCCCCTGCGGCTTCCATCGTTTGTTTCTCTAATACAGTCATAACGCTGTCAGATGAGATTTGCTACGGAGAATGAACGGAAGCCTTTCTTCTCGATGTCGAAGTAATACATCGCTGCACCATTGAACGCTATTAGTTTGTCAATGACCATGTTCTTGAGCGTACCCACAGCCTCGCGGATTTCTCCATTGCACTTGCGATAGCAAAATTTGACTTCTCCACTGGCGAGGGCAACTTGGAGTTTTGCTGCTTTCCACGCCATTTTCAGTGCTTCACTGAATGAAGTTGCCTTTTTGCCGGTGTAGATGGCATTGGCTACTTTGAAGAGGGCTGATTTGTCTATTTTCATCTTGTTTCGTTTTTGATTAAACATCTTATTTGCATATACAAAAGTAATCAAAAATAATCATATCTGCAAATTATAGAGCGATTATTTTAATCATATTCGCAAGATTTTTAGCCATTATTATCATTGGGGTTATTTTCCCCGCTCTTAAGTCTTTCTCGTTCCTCGATTTCCTTAGCCATCTTTGCGAAATAGGGAACTTCACGAGTCTTAGCACGTTCTTCCTCGGATTTGCTCAAATACCAATCCTCAAATGAGATACTGTTCTTCTTGCTTTCCTCATATTCTCGCTCACGGGCTATTCTCTCTTTTTCCTCATAGGCACGATTTATTTCTCTGCGTCTGTCATCACAGAAAGCATCAAGTGATTTCAGTATTCTCATTGGGTCAATCGAACCATAGAAATCTTCGTACTTGCCGGAACGTAATCGGGCGCAGAATAAAATAAACTCAAAGAGATTCAAATATCCATACTCAAGGCGTATCTGTATTGCGAGTTCGTCTAATTGAAAATCTGTCAATTTTGCCTTGGCACCTGCAAATTCATTTACGGCCAATAACTGCTGTTGCACCCACTTCACGGCCACATCTTCATCATAGGCTTGCGCAACATGAACAATGGCCGGTATTTTAGTCGCTTCGTGGGCTTGCAGAATTGTAGGAAATGCCGACATTACTGCTGATTGTAATTGGGGCGAATATGCCTCACTCATCTGCGACGGCAGGAAGTTCTGTGTAAGGTACGTCACTAACGGATTGGCGACGCGCAAGGAATCTGCGGTCTGCCTCTGCGATATCTGCGAGGATAGTATTCCTTTGACGATCGCTGTCAGAGAGGTCGGCTCCGACACTGGCTCGCCCGGCTTGCGCCGTCTTATTATATCTGACATTTGGAGTAAGAGATTTTGAACGGTTTCTAATTTCTGAAACTATATTGTTGTATTGACTGCTGATGTTTGTCACCGAGAAATTGTCTCTCAACCACGCTTTCTCTATGCTTGATAGAAATTTTGTTAAGGCATCGAGGACAGAATCATCATCTATTGGGAGCGGCACCGTCCTATGCTCACGACTGTAAGAGATTTTTTGAAGAAGCTTTTTCATGGCCACGGCATCTTTGGCTTCCCAATAGTATGCACTCTCATATTCCTGCTCATAATATGCTTCAAAAATTTCTCTTGCCCTCGTTACAATTTTGGGCGGATCTTTTTTCTTGGGAGTGGATTTTTTCTTAGGCTTCTCTGGCTTGGGTATTTCAGGCTCTACCTCCTTCTTTTTGACAACCTTTTTTCTTGCCTTTTTAACAACGCCGTCCGCGTCAGCGGTCGGCACTTCTACGTCAGTAGAAGTAGTCTTAATGTCTATATTATATAATAAGGTGTCAGTGTTAACCTCGTTTACACTGCTGTTAACCACGTTTACACTACCGCTCTTTTTGGTGGGTTTGCAGTGTAAATCTCGTTTACACTCAGTGTTAACCACGTTTACACTGGAAAGGGTGTATTTTGAGGCGGCATTACCATTTTTACCCTCCTCATATTGTATCAATCCGAGGGCTTCCAATTCCTTTCGGGCCTTACATATTGTCGGACGTGAAACGCCTAATATATGCTCTATGTGGCGAGTTTCGACATAAAACGGATTCTCCCAACGGCCAATGTTGCACTCTTCCACAAGCATAAAGTACAAATCGGCTGCGTAGCTTGAGATACGCATCGTTTGCCTGAGCTTATGGAAAGCGCGGATAATACTGATATATGACCGTGCAGATGCCATTCTATTGAGCGAGATAGCGGTTTATGGTAACCATAAACTCGTCAAGGGATTTACAGACTACATACTTGTTGCCGTGGCGCTCGATATTCTTCTGCCACGTTTTCTGCTCCGGTTGCTGATAACAACCGGGGCGTTTCATTTCAATGTAGAGTGCCCCATAACCATGCCGGGGGATTGCCAAACATAAGTCTGCCACGCCTTTCACTATTCCCTCTCGCTTTATACGGCCACCTTGTCCTCCAAGGCGTATCCCTTCGTTGGCTATATGAAATAGCACACCATCTTCCCACAATGCTCTATGCTGCATTTGGAACCACTTGATACATGATTGCTGTATTTGGCTTTCGGTGGGGCCCTCAGACGGATCTCTCTTTGGACGCTTTACAGTCTTTGGGTCGCGCCCCTCACGGATTGCCTGAAGAACACGCATATTATATGAATCTTTTCTTGTTGCCATTGGATGTGATGTATTAGTTCATAGAAGTTGAGGACGTCCATAACTTACCAATTCAAGTCCAAGTGCAGTCATAACACGCTCCAAAGACTCTAATTCAAGCAAGCGACGTCCTTTGAGGAAGAGAGAAAGTGATGATTCATTTACGCTGCAAAGGGAGGATAACTCACGCAATTTCAGTCCGCGCTCTGAAATCCTATCCGCCACAGCAAGGTATATTTCTGCCGGAGGATATTTGCCGACTACGTATCGAGCATCGCCGACAGTCAAGCCGAGTATCTCCAACAGTGCGGTTAATTTACGCATAGAGAATGACCTCGTACCGCAGAGGAAAGAACTTAGGTTTTGTTCCCTCATTCCGGCATAAGAACATATCTCTCTTTGCGATAGTCCAAGATCCGCTATTCTATTCTTGATTGCCTCTCGTATCATAGTTGCTGATTTTCCCGAAATACTTTTGTATAGAACTGGGGCGCCCGTTGTAAAACACAAGTACCCGCTGGTGCATTCTTACTACTTTACGACGATTCATGTATTGAGCAGCTCTGATCTGCGCATGGCTATCGTTATTCAAGTAGATTATGTCATTCCATAATATGCAGCCACGCCTACGAAAGATACTGATAATATCCTCTGGGAAACAAGAATAGGCCCCGGCCTTATCCCTTATGTCGCTCACGATAGCCACTGCAAAGCGGTTCTTCTTGAGGCTTATCAGAGATTGTGTGATTGCCTCATCAATAACCGTCAGAAACTCCCTATAAGTTTGTCTTGCTGAAGCATCGTTAGCGTTATTGCTATATATCTCTAAATCGTAGTATGGAGGGCAGGTAATGAACAAATCCTGCGTCGCACACCCCAGATGGTTCACAACGTTGCGGCCGTCATCTTGTACGTACCTGGCATTAACTCCAAGTTCGGCGCACCTGACCTTGTTTTCCTCTACCTGTTCACTCCGCAATTCTATACCAGTGAATATGTGCCCGCATTTCGTCGCCACATATCCCTTAGTTATATCACCGGCAAAGCAGTCGAATATTTTTGAATTAGAACCTGGCGTAAACCAATGATAAATAATCTCCGCAAGCACTGGGTCGAAGCAGCTCACTCCATAGAATGGCATCTTCTGCATTTCTTTCTCCAACACTTCTTTATCAACATATCGTTGCACATAGTCTTTGAAAGATATGCCGAGTTGCTTGCGGTGTTCGTAAGTTGATACATATAAATCAGGCATACGCATAGCAAGGGATTCATACAGCGTTTCTTCCCGGCTATTTGCTACGGTTCCAATCTCTGACAGCCACACCTTTTTACGCTCTTTCCATGAGCCTTTCCGGGCATCGATGACAGAGTAAGGTGGAACAATGAAGCGGTCGGCCAAACTATTCTTTTCCATATCAAAAATAGCAGTTAGTAAGTTGCTTACACTGATTGTCTGCAATACCTTGAATAATATATTCTCCGGGTTTCCGCTCTATCAGGCTCAAATCCTCGACCTTGCCAAACCTTTTTATGTTTCCACATAAATCGACAATCCACCCGGCTTCTTTGTCCTTATGAGGGCGTATTGCCCTGCCAAGTATCTGATAATACATTGCCAACGACATCGTGGGTCGGGCCATAACAACAGTGTCTAGCTCCGGGTAGTCGAAGCCGGTTGTCAACACGCCGACATTAGCAAGAACTTTAATCTTGCCTGACTTGAAATCATTGATGATTCGTTCTCGATCTTTTTTCTTGGTTTCACCGCTTAGCATTTCACAGCCATCGATGCTCTTGCACAATGCCTCGCTTTCTTCAAGGAACTTAGTGAATACCAATATACCTTTGCGTGGAATCCCACTTTTTGGCTGTTGCAAGCGTTTGATGATACTCACAAGGTAATCCTGAAGATTGACTCTCTGATATTCTTCAAATAGGCTCCTATCGTCGAAGTCCATGCCGGTGGAGTTGCGACGCAATCCTTCCTGCGGGAGAATTGTCATGTCATAGTAGTTCAGCTTAGACAAGTAGCCTCGCTGGAGCAGTGTCTGAATCGCAACTTGATATATGACTTTGTGAAAGACTCTTGGGCGTGTGCGGGTAAGGAATTTAAGGATACATTTGTTCTCAGCCGTGATTTCTCGGCTGTGTAACTTGTCATCAAATTCCTGGCTCCCGTGTTCGTCTTTAGGCCGGAATACTGTTTTTCCATTAGAATCAGTGTACTGAAGTGATGCGCTCAGACGGTAGGGAGTCGCTGTTAAACCGAGGATTTTACGCGCTGCACAATCGAAAAAGTCCTTATACATACCTCCTTGCGGATTTATACCGTGACACTCATCAACTATGATGTACCTGAAGTGATTGAAGTCTTCCATGTGGGACTTTACACTTCCGATTGTTGCGAATGTTATTCGGTTTATCTCCTTGCTGTTGAATGAGGCGGAATATATTGAACAATCTTCCACTCCGTAGCTTTTCAACTTGGCGTAGTTCTGCTCAAGTATCTCTTTGGAGGGTTGAAATACAAGAACATTACCATCAAGTCTATGGGCTATATCGGCAATTACAAGTGATTTACCGGCACCAGTAGGTAGCACAAGAAGTCCGTTCTCATTGCCGCTACAACGGAAGAAACGAATTGCTGCATCAGAAGCCTCCTGCTGATAATCCCTGAGTTGGTATTTCATTTGTCTTTGTAGTCTTTAAGAAATGCAATGAATTCATCGCCGTCTTCCGGAATTGGTAAAGTAAAGCCGAGCGTGCCGGCAACATCGGCCTCGATCTCGTGCATAAAGTGCGTGAGCTGGGCTGATGTCATCTGCGACACGCTCGGCATATCTTCCAATAGGAACTTTCTACAGTAATAGTTATACAGTGATACTTTACTGTTTCCGGTTTCACGGGCCAGTAACGATAGCCACATAAATAATAGTTTACGTTGGGGTACAGAGTGATGTACGCTCTGCGGTTCAATGATGATTCGGTACTTGCCTTCCGGCAAGCTTTCTATCATTTCTACCAAAGAGCGGCTTATTCTCGTTCCCTCGGTTCTATTCTTTATAAGTGTAGCCATCGTTACCATACTACGATGCTTCGTTGAAGATTTTCTTATCTGTAATCAGATGTCGGTATTTCAATAAGAATCGTATCAGATCCTCGCATCGTGCAACAAGGCGAGGCACATCACGCTCCGGCACGAACATATAGGATTCCGTAAAGGTTTCCCATCGTCCGTACTTGTCTATCTCCGCTATGTTGTACTCGAATAGCATGGGAGGCATGCCATTCTTCCAATAGCAGTATGGATAGACAATGTGCTGGGAATGATCCTTAAACTTTCCGACTGAGTAGCGACCGGTTGTCTTGATGTCGTGAACCGACTGAGGCATCAGTTCGTCAACATATCCGTACACCTCAACATCGCCAAAGGCTGTCGGTACGATGGCAGATACGAACTGCTGTGTGAGAGCGCCTTTGTAGTAGTTGGAAAACTCACGCACCAATTTGATGTCAAAGTAGAATACCCGGTTATTGTAGTGGGCACGAATCCCGACTACCTTTCCGGCATTGGGATTGTCCTCATACGAAACATCGGCCCAACGTTCGTCTGGCCCACAACCATCTACTTGCCCGGTCACGCGCTCTATTACCTCCGGCTCCACAACACGCTCGAACTTGAACTTCTCCGATGGCTTGCGATTTTCAATCAGGCAATCAACAAGCTCATTGAACGCAGTTCCTTTGTCTGCCGCTTCGCTGTCGAATGGCACACGGTTGATGCGGTCAATGAGAGATTGGAATTGTTTCTGTCTGAACTCTTCGAGAGTATGGGGCGGATTCTCGCTCCAACCCCAATACTTCTCGTAGATTATATCGCTGTTAAGGTAGTCGGTAAAGCCGTCGAGCAAAGTCGCATAGAAGCGGAACTTTACGTTAGGCTGCCGGTTCTGCATCGTTGTAGGTCTTGGTTTCGGAATCGTAAACGAGTCCGAGTTCAGCGACCTTAGCACCGAATAGAGAACGGGCCTTAGCCATTGAACTGCCGATGTGTTTGTATTCTTTGATTCTTGCAGCGAAGTCGTTGGCCGAGCGCGCATCTGTGATGTTGTTAACATCTTCAGTGATGGCCTCGATGAGTTCGTCATACTTGCGACGTTCCTCGGCCTTGACTTCGAGCATCGAGAGATAGGGGTTGATAACCTTGTCTGCGATGAACACGTTGGGGGCAGTAGGCTGAGCCTGCGCGTTGAGGACAGTTGGCACCCTCATCACCGATGGGAGGTTGCAGGTGTTCTTGCCATCATTGCGAGAGGTGGGATCGAATGTGATTGTTCGGGCCTGAACGCCGCGCTCTGATTTCATTTCGAGGTAGCCGAGCAGGTCGAGTTCGGTTACAATGGAGTTGTAGGACTTTTCGCGGAGAGCCGGAATGAATACGGTATCTTCGCCTTCCTTACGAGTGTCGCGGTGGGCAACAAAGACAATATGCTTGTTGAGGGCCGAAAGTGCGCGGGTGAACCATGTGAATTCCTGGTTGATGCGGCCCCAATCTCTAATCTGAGGCTGACGGCCGTTGCAGCAATAATCCACGATGAAGTCCATCATCTTGCCGATGGTATCGACGACTATTGTCTGATAAGGGGCGAGTTCAGACTGACTCTGCTGAAGAAGTTGCTGGATTTCACCCCAGTTGTCCACCTGAACGATGTCAACGCCTTCGAGGTGGGCCATGTTTACACGCTTAACACCGTTGTCGAAGTCAAGCAAAAGCGGTTTAGGCGCAGAGAGCGCCACCGTGGTCTTACCCATACCGGCCTGACCGTAGATCATCATCTTGACAGTCGAGGGTATGACCAATTCATTGGATTTCTTAATGAGTCCCATTTTGAATTGTTTTTATTGATATTTAGTTTGTGCCGCTAATGCGGCGGTTCTTATTTGCATTATTTGGTGCGGTGCACCGATACGGTGAAAGTGCGTCGGTCGTACTTGACTTCCGCTTCCCATCCAATCCGGGCCATCTCCTTGCGGAATTTGCTACATACCGCAGTGACTGAACTGCTCTGCTCAATGGGGAAGATTGCCGTTTCTCCGATAGAGAGCGCTCTAATAGTCGGAGAGATTGGCAGTTTCTTCACTGCTATACTTTCCATGCGACCTCCTTTCTCTCGGCTGCCGCGAGCTCCGAGCGTGGAAATTGATAACCACACTCGGAGATTTCGTGATGAATCATTGTGGATTTGCTCATCTTTCTGCTGTTTTTGATTTAAACTCTTATTTGCATTTAAGCGAGAAATTGCTTATCTTTGTGGCGGTCTGAGCCGTTATCGTAGTGCAAATATAATCATTTTCGCAATAATGGCAAAATTGAAATAATCATATTTGCAAGTTCTGCTTAGATTTAACATTTTTTAATCATCTTTGCAACTTCACGATGTGTTGTTGCGGAAATGATAAGAAAAGAAAAGTAGTTATAATACAATAGCAAATATGAAGGAAAATGTAAGGCAGGACGAATTTATTCCTACCACCCAACGCATCATTCAAGAGGTGCTGGCAGCCGTCGGGCTGACCGCGCCCAAGTTCGCCGACGCCCTGGGCATAAACTACCAGAGGATATTCGACCTTATGAGAGGCCGGACGAAGAAGTTTAACCCTGGGATTGTAAACCTCATCTGTGAAAAATTTCCCGAAGTGAACAAATCTTACCTTTTCACAGGAGAGGGCAATGTGCTTAATACCGAACCTGAAGAAGTGGAGCCGGTTGAGGAAGTTCCGGCTCACGAAACAACTTCTGTTCCAGAGGGGAGTCTTGCTGACATCAGTGGACTTCTCCACAAAGTTGTGGATATGCTCGATCAGGTGAACGAGCGGTCGGCGCGTCTTACCGAGTTTGAGCGAGAACTCAATGAAAGGGAAGCGGCCCTCAATGCGCGTGAGCTCGATATTGAGCAGCGCGAGGAGGAACTTGGCGTAGGAATTAAAAAAACAGTTTGACATTCTTACAACAGTATTATCATAACCTCTTCCTCAGAAGAATCAAGAATGTGCTCAAACATAAATGACTGTTGCCGGTTGCGCTCTAATGCCGACTGGTGTCGCCTTACTCCTGAGTGTTCTGGCTGGGGTTGTCGTTTGCTGACGATCCTGCCAGAATCTCTCCCGGCTTCTCCTATGGAGAGGGGAGCCTTATTTAGCCGTGTGTATCGACTCGCCGAAACAATAGGCGTGTTGTCTTGCCCCCATTTCAACGAATCTGAACTTGACAGGCTTGTTGAAGATGACGAATTACTCGTTTTGATGAAAAATCTCACAAAAGATTTGCAAATATGATTAAAAGCGTGTAACTTTGCATAGCAAATATGAAGTGACAGAGCAAGAGTTGGCGAGGCCAACAAAAAATGTTAAAATTGCGGCTCTTGCGCAAATCACCCGCAAATGCAAAGCTCTTATAGTATAAACGTCTGTAATGCAGGCTGATATACTGGAGAGGCACGCGCCTGGAAAGCGTGTATACGCCAAAAGCGTATCCCGAGTTCGAATCTCGGTCACTCCGCTAATCTTAAAATCCTGTAAGCAATCCCTGCCCACAGGATTTTTTTGCCATATACACACTTTAAATATGACATGAAAAATAACAAAATAAGGCGATGTGGACATTTGGGGTGATATTTTGGGTCAGTAGCAAAAGCCGGTTGAATTG
>LUJR01000034.1 GCA_001689515.1 Bacteroidales bacterium M7 | reverse complement strand
GTTGTCCGGCCCGGACACCCTACACTTTTCCTGGGGGACGCAGACCGATACAATCCAATTAACATCAGTATGTTTTAACCAAGTTTTCAACCAGTTATGAAAAAGCTATTGCTATTGTTCATGGCAGTCATCGCGCTCGCCGCGGCGGCATCGGCGCAGTCACGCACAGTGACGGGCACCGTGGTCGGTGCCGAGGATGACGAGCCATTGGTCGGTGCCACCGTCACCCCAGTCGGGGGCGGACAGGCAACCGCCACCAACATTGACGGTCACTTCTCCCTCACCGTCCCCGCCGGGGTCAAGGAACTCAAGGTGACCTACATCGGCATGCACCCCGCCACCGTCTCAGCCACCGACGGCATGACCGTCAAGATGGTCAGCTCAGCCAACCGCCTCGACGAAGTCATGGTGGTCGCCTACGGCACCACAAACCGGTCATCTTACACGGGCTCGGCTGCTGTGGTCGGAGCCGAGCAGATCGGTAACCTTGTGGTCACTGATGTGACTTCTGCTCTTAACGGAACTGTGGCTGGCGTTCAGCTCCAGAGCTACAACGGTGCCCCTGGCGAAGAGCCAAAGGTGCTTATCCGTGGTGTAGGTTCTATCAACGCTTCTACCAATCCCCTTTATGTGGTGGACGGTATCCCCTATGACGGCGGTATTACCTCCATTAACCCTCAGGACGTGGCATCGATGACCGTGCTCAAGGATGCCGCTTCGGCAGCACTCTACGGTGCACGTGGTGCCAACGGTGTGATCCTCATCACCACAAAGCGTGGCCAGGCAGGTCCTGCCAAGGTGACTTTTGATGCCCGCTGGGGTGCCAACTCTCGCCAGGTGAGTGATTATGAGACGATCTCTGATATACCTACCTATTATCAGCAGTATTATAAGTCACGCTACAACTATGCCATGGATGCTACCGGCAACGGTGACTTCGCCTGGCAATGGGCAAACGGTCTCGGTCAGCGCAGCGGTATGGTGCAAGGCAACGGCACTAATAATATCTTCGGCTATCAGATGTGGACTATCCCCACGGGCGAAGGTCTGTTTATGCCCGACGGTTCGCTTAACCCCAATGCGACTCTCGGCTACCGTGACGAGGACTATGACTTCTATCTCCAGCCCGATGACTGGAAGAAGGGCACATATCGCAACGGTTTCCGCCAGGAGTACAACCTTGCTGTCAGCGGAGGCGGTGACCGCTTCAACTATATGGTCAGCGCATCTTATCTGACTGATGACGGTGTGATTGCCGAGTCAAATTACGAACGTCTATCGACTCGCGCCACTATAGAATATCAAGCAAAATCATGGCTGCGTCTCGGTACGAATCTCGCCTATACTTACGAGAACTCCAACAAGCCTTATGGTCAGACCGAGGACGGTTATTCAGGCAATGCATTCTATACCGCCAACTATATGGGCCCGATGTATCCTATGTTCCTCCGCGATGCCGCAGGCAATATCAAATATGACGAAACCTCGGGTCATCCACTCTATGACTTCGGTATGAAAGGTCTTGACGGGATGCCGATGTCACGTACGTTTCTCGGAGGTGCCAATCCCACGGGTACTCTTATCTATGACAAGCGTGAATATCTGCATGATGTGTTCAATGGAAAATGGTTCGCCCAGATCACACCAATCGAGTCGCTTAAACTGACCGGTACCATCGGATATTGGACTGACTGGATGCGCTACAATAGTCTTGGCAACAACCTACACGGTCAGATGGCTATGTATGGCGGCAATGTCACTCAGGAGACCACACGCAACCGCTCCATCAATCTCCAAGTGCTCGCCAACTATACCAAGACATTTGCCGATGTGCACAATCTTGACGTGCTTCTCGGTTATGAGAGCTATGACCTCAATATCGCCGACCTGTGGGGTCAGGGCGAAACCATCTACTCCAATGACAACTATACGCTGAGCAACGTTATCGACAACCTTGAAAACGGCGGTTCTATCGACAAATACGCTACACGTGGCATCTTCGGTCGTGTCAACTATGACTACGACAACAAGTATTTCGGCAGTGTAAGCTATCGTCGCGATGCATCGTCACGTTTCGCCAAAGATCACCGTTGGGGCAACTTCTGGTCAGTAAGTGCTGCTTGGAATATAGCCAAAGAGAAATTCATGGAGCCGTTTACCGCAGTGGATCTGCTGAAATTCAAGGCTTCTTTCGGTCAGCAGGGCAACGACAATCTCGCTACGTCTACCTCCAACAACTGGTATGCCTGGGCTGACCAGTACAAGGCAAGCGGCTCGAACGGTCTCTGGTCGGTAGGTCCGCTTGACTACAAAGGCAACCCCAATCTGACATGGGAGACTTCAAACAACTTCAATGTCGGTTTTGATTTCAGCTTCTTCAACTCACGGCTGATGGGTTCACTTGAATATTTCCAGCGTCAGACTCACGACATGCTCTACTACAAGCCTGTGGCTCCGTCGCTCGGATACTCTTCGATGCCTATGAACATCGGCTCTATGCGCAACAACGGTATAGAACTTGACCTCACCGGCACTGTATTCCGCAACAAGGATGTGGAGGTGAGCCTCAATGCCAATCTTACATGGATAAACAATAAGGTGCTCTCTCTGGCTCCCGAACTCAACGGAACATGGATCAACGGTTTGCGCATATTCAAGGAAGGCAAGTCGATGTATCAGATATACACAGTCAAATATGCAGGTGTTGACCCCGAAAACGGCGATGCTCTCTACTGGGCAAAACGTGCTGACGGCACTGAGGAGAAGACCAACAACTGGTCTCTCGCCCGCAACGGTGACGGCGACCAATACGTTGAAAACCGCTGCGAGTCGGGCAATCTGCTACCTCCCGTCTATGGCGGTTTTGGTGCCAATGTGACTGCCTATGGCTTTGATTTTGCTATCAACTGCGGTTTCCAGGCAGGTGGCAAGATGGTGGATTACGGATATCAGACCCTTATGAACGGTGCAGGAAGCTCTGATGCCGGTATGGCATTGCATCAGGATCTCCTCAACGCCTGGACTCCTGAGAATCCTAACACAGATGTGCCGCGCCTGATATGGGCAGGCAATCAGTCGACATACATGTCTGCACTGTCTGACCGTTGGCTGATTTCAAGCAACTATTTTTCAATCAACAATATCACAGTGGGTTATACTCTGCCCAAGTCAGTCACTGACAAGATGCACCTCACCACTCTGCGAGTTTATTTCTCGGGTGACAACCTGTATCTCTGGTCAAAGCGCAAAGGCCTTGACCCCCGTCAGAGCTATACATCTTCTTATGCTGGCTCTTACTCGGCTATGCGTTGTCTGTCAGGCGGTATAAGACTGGAATTCTAATCCCTATCAGATTTTTCTTATGAAAACAACAAAATATCTTATTACAGCGGTGGCTGCGGCTGTCTTGGCTGGCTGTAACGACCTTGACACGCTGCCGATGGGAGACACCTACACCGACGGACAGCGCAAGGACGTAGTAGACAAGAATCCTGCAGCCATTGAGTCTCAGATGTCGGCTGTCTATGCCAATCTGTATGCTTTCCAGCAAAACATAGATGACTATCTGGCTGATTTCGGTTATCCTGCCACTATTCTCGGACTTGAAAACCGCGGCCAGGATCAGGCTATGGTTATAAATGCCTACGGATGGTTTGAGGACAATGTGCTCTATACCGACAACTCATCCACGAGCAAATTTACTACAGACAACTGGGGTACACTCTACAAGACGGTCTATTCAAGCAACAACCTTCTTAAGAGTCTGGATCTTAACACCCAAGACCCCGAACTGCTCTGCTACATCGCACAGGCAAAAGCTATGCGAGCATGGGCTTATATCAATCTGGTGCAACTCTACTGCAAGCCCTACAGTGTCAATCCACAGGCACCGGGTATTCCTGTGGTTACCGAACTCAACGAGGAGTCGGGCGCAACCACAGGTATCCCTCGCGGCACAGTTGCCGATGTATATACGCAGATTATCAATGACCTTGACGATGCAATAGACTTGCTTACCTCCGACGGAGTATATGGTGGTCGCTATGACAAGCGTTTCGTTGATCCTGCCGTGGCATATGGTCTGCGCGCTCGTGCTTATCTTCTGATGGGTAAAGGTCACGAAGCTGCCCTTGATGCAGATGCCGCAATGCAGCTTGCAGATGCTTCGGAGGCTCTCGTGGAGGATGTAGAGAAACCTGCATTCAACAGTTTTGCACAACGTGACTTCATGTGGGGCATCCATATCGCCGAAAACGAGGCTCATGGTCTCTATACCTTTGCAGGTATGATGGGTTCATTGACCTACGGTTATGCCTATGCTGGTCAGTGGCGCACCATCAATGAGCTTCTCTGGGACATGATTCCTGACGGCGATGTGCGTAAGAGCTGGTGGCTCAATCCTTATGACTATAAGCCCAGCCCTATAGCAGGGCGTTACGGTGTGGGCAGCTCTGCACTTGATAATTACATTGTTGATAATTCGATGGTGACCATCGAAGGATACCCTGCCGCCGCGTACCCTGCTCTGGTAGGTATGCCTGATTATGCCGTGGTCAAGTTCGCTCCCTACAAGGATGAGCTCATGAACACTACTGGGGCTACCGACATACCTCTGATGCGCTTTGAAGAGATGATTCTTATCAAAGCTGAGGGTCTTGCCATGGAAGGCATGTGGACCGATGCCAAGAGCCTCATAGAGAGTTTCGTCAACGAATACCGTTGGACTGATGAGACGGCACGCTACACTTGCGCTGCCGCTTCAAAAGAGGAGATGCTTGACGAAATCTGGTTCCAGCGCCGTATAGAACTTTGGGGAGAGGGCTTCAGCTACTTTGACTGTCTCCGTCTACAGAAAGGCATAGACCGTCGCAGTGGAGGCTTCCCCCAAGAGGCGATGTATAATATCCCTGCCAATGACAACATCTTCCAGTACATGATTCCTACCCGCGAACTTGAGGCGAATATCCTCCTCAAGGGGCAGCAGAATCCTGCTGGTGTGGTGCATGCCGTATCTGATGGTGGGCAGCCCTATTGGTATAAGGCTCGTCAGTAAAAGACTGACCATTTCATAACTGAAAGCGACCCTGCCGATAATACGGCAGGGTCGCTTCGCTATAAGGGGAGTATGGAGGGTGTCGCAGAACAGTTGATTTGTATCAGATGTAGAGTCGTGACCTGTCGCGACCGCAAGGATGAAGCAATGATAACCAGTGCGTTCGCGGTCGCGACAGGTCGCGACCCTACATCTGATACAGTTACTTTTGAGATTCGGCAACACCCTCTCTTAATCATGACATCACATAGTGGCATCTCTTCGGCATAGGCATTGCATTATTTTTTGGACTGTCGGAGATTAAATGCTATATTTGCATAATACTAACAAAAGTGTGCAAAAGCATCGACAATCTGAAATCAATCATAACGATATAATTCATAACTGAAAGCATCATGGAGCAGCAGATAGACTGGGCGAATCTCCCATTCGGCTACATCAAGACAGACTACAACGTGCGTTGCTATTATAAAGACGGCAAATGGGGCGACATAGAGGTGTCGGATTCCGAAAATCTCAACCTCCACATTGCCGCCACAGCCCTCCATTACGGGCAGGAGATATTTGAAGGCATGAAAGCCTTCAGAGGCAAGGACGGACGGGTGAGGGTGTTCCGCATGGAGGAGAACGCCCGACGTATAGCCAGCTCGGCTCGCGGTCTGCTCATGGAGCCTGTCCCTGAAGAACTCTTCAAGGAGATGGTCAAGAAGGTCGTGAAGCTCAATGAGCGTTTTATCCCCCCTTATGGCAGCGGAGCATCGCTCTACATCCGTCCGCTTGAAATCGGACTGTCGGCGCGCGTGGGTGTACAGCCCTCGCAGGAATATCTGTTCATGATACTCGTCACACCTGTAGGACCCTACTTTAAGGGCGGCTTCAAGCCCACCAATATATGCATCATGCGCGAGTTTGACCGTGTGGCACCCAAGGGCACTGGTCGCTACAAGTGTGGCGGCAACTACGCTGCCAGCCTCGTGGCAGGTGAAAAAGCACATGAATTAGGCTATTCGGCTGTGCTCTATCTTGATCCCAAGGAAAAGAAATACCTTGACGAGTGCGGTCCTGCCAACTTTTTTGCCATCAAGGGCGACAAGTACATAACACCGGCATCAGAATCGATACTCCCCTCTGTCACCAACCTCAGCCTGCGCCAATTGGCTAAAGATATGGGGCTGACCGTGGAGGAGCGTCACATCCCTGTTGAGGAACTTGCCGAGGTGGACGAGGCAGCTGCCTGCGGCACAGCAGCCGTGGCATCTCCTGTCGCCGAAATCCATGACCTTGACAAGGACACCAAATATATCATTGCCAAAGACGGCAAGCCCGGTCCTGTGGTCACTGCCCTCTACAACAAGCTCCGTGGCATACAGCTCGGCGAAGAAGAGGACATCTACGGCTGGAACACTATCATAGAGTAAAAGTCGACATCCCACACTTGTAGGGACATGCCGTGGCATGTCCGAACGCAACAATGACTGATTACCAGAAAATAATCGACCTATATTATCCCGCAGGGACAGCCTTGCGGGATATTTATTTGCGCCATTGCGGGCAGGTCGCCGCCATGGCTCTCGCCATAAACGAGTCAAAAGCCTTAGGCTTGGATCCGGAGCAAGTGAATGCATCATCGATGCTACACGACATAGGTATATATGCTTGTGATGCCCCATCCATCGAATGCCACGGCACAGAACCATACATACGCCACGGCATCATAGGAGCACAGATACTCCGCGAGTGCGGAGCAGACGAGGTGATGGCACGAGTGGCAGAGCGCCATACCGGCTCCGGGCTTACAGCGCAAGAGATTTTGGATAGCGCGTTACCATTACCAGCAGAAGACTACATGCCCGAAACAGTGCTCGAACGCCTGATATGTTACGCCGACAAGTTTTTCAGCAAATCCACTATCGCCGATGCACACCCTAAGTCGATAGAAAAAGTCAGGGCGCAGATGGCACGCTTCGGCGAAGCCTCCTTGGCTCGTTTCGATGCATTAGACAAGGAGTTCGGACCTCTACCGACTGTTTAGAGTATCATCATTATCAAGTAGCCACGTCGGAGACGTGGCAGCTATAGTTAACCCCATGCACGGAGCGACAGCGAACGTACATGGGGTGCATAAGCATCTGTCAATTCAACCTCGGAGGGGTTGTGACCCATATGCATATGGCATCGAGGTGGCCCTCAATAATTGGCGTGGATATGCTGGTGTGCCATTACCTCTCCGAGGTAAGTCGTTTGGAGTGTCCCGATACCCCATGTACGTTCGCTATCGCTCCGTGCATGGGGTTAACCACGCCGGATACGTCTCCGACGTATCTGACTGCTTGATTATATCTCCGATTATATGATATTGGAGCATACTAAAGGCAATTACATGGCTATATTTTGTCATATATTAATCTATATTTTCATATCAGTATCTCGAAGTGATAATGCTTATAATCAGATATTTAATTGAATATATGTTTTGATTTAATCTATATTTTATTTGTATTTGCTTGTGTGGGCGTTGATGGATGTGTAACTTTGCAATGTCAGAAACAAAGACACTGACCTCTCGTTTTAGAGACGATGTTTTTAGGTTAATGCAAGAAATAAGAATTGGTAAGAAAGATGTGTTTTTAAACTCTTAGCCGAATGTAATCGGCAACAGTATGAGCGACGTTGTGAAACGCCGCTCATACTGTTTTTTTATACATAATAATGATCTCGCGTTCCTGTGGGTATATAAAAAGTGAAAGTGCACATCTTCACAGATGCGCACCTCCCTCATAACCAAAATTCAAGTATATATCGTTGTTATAATCAGAGATTCTATAGTCAAAAATCGGGTCAATGTAAAAAAGTGGTTGTTA
>LUJR01000033.1 GCA_001689515.1 Bacteroidales bacterium M7 | reverse complement strand
CAATTCAACCGGCTTTTGCTACTGACCCTCAATTAGATTGTCTGATAATCAATTAATTACATCTAAAATTCATCTTAACAGAAAACGACCCGATAAAATCGAGTCGTTTTTTGAGGTGGTGCCACCAGAACCTGAGTTTGTGAATTGTGGCGAATGTAGGTGAATATTGTGTTGATGCAAAATGCTGAATAATAACGCAATATGTGGTTTGGCTGAATTTTGAGTTTTCACAGAAATTCAAAAAACGTGGTGACCTGGGTGGTGACCCGACTTGACAAAACGTGGTTTGAGTTGTTATATTTGCAGAACCAAAACGATTGATAGTGAATGACTGTGAATCGTGGCGAATGAATTTAGCAACACAAAATAAGATGGCAACAACACCCTCTCCGAAGTTATCAACTCAGTCGCTTCGCCCTGCGAAGAAATTGACCCCGTTTCATGTCCGCAACAAGGATTTGAAGAAAGAAAACGCGACACTGTTTATCCGCGTACATACCCGCAAGATTGATGTGCTTGTTTCGACGCTCCTGCAAGTGGAGGTGAGCGAGTGGCTCAAAGCGACCGCTTCGCCCCGTGCGTGGCTGGCACATCAGAAAAAGAATTACCAACTTCACGCCAAACTGACACAGATTGAAGGCATCGTTAAATCCCACCTCACCAAAGTCAATTTCGACCGTGAGGCTCTTGATATGGATGTGCGCTACATATCCGAGCCGGAGAAAGTCGAGGCTGAACGGAAGGCGAAAGAGGAAGCGGCAGAAGCAGAGCGAAAGGCTTTGGCTAAGAAAGAGGCGGCGAAAGAAAAAGCCCGCAAGAAAGCCGAGGAAAAGAAACGTATCGAGGATGAGAAGAACCGTCTTATCTGGCCGTTCCTCGTTCAGTTTGTCGAGGACATCAAGAGCGGAGCACGGAAGATTGGCAGCAAGGACTATTCAGCCGGATCCTGCAAGACTTGGAAAAGCTATATAGGCGTTTATGAAGGCTTCGACCCCTTGCATCAGTTCGGTTGGGCTGACATCAATCGCGCCTTTGTAAGTCGCTACATCAACTATCTCCGTCGGCATGGCTATATGCCCAAGGTAGTCAACAAGCACATGATAAATCTGAAAGCACTTATCAACGCCGCTTTTATTGACGGTATCCATGACAACCAACGCGCCGCATCGCTCATAGTCAAAAATAAGATTGAAGACCGCGACAAGGCTGTCGAGATTTATCTCACCGAGGAAGAGTTACAGGCACTCTATGAAATGCCGCTGACCGGGAAGAAAGAGCATGTGCGCGATGTTTTTCTCATTGGTTGCTATACCTGTCAGCGTGTCAGTGATTACAATAATCTCAACAAAGACCATTTTGAAACGACGCGGAAAGGCACACGCATTATCCGGCTTGTTCAGCAGAAAACCAAGACAGAAGTGACTATTCCCGTGATGAACGAGAACCTCATTGCAATCTGCGAGAAATACGGCTACAACATACCGAAAGCCAACGAGCAGGTGCTGAACCGTTACATCAAGGATATTCTTGAAGATCTGTCCGAGAGTGTGCCGACACTAAAAGATAAAGTGCCGACCAATCTGACGATGAAGCAGAAGGACGCGTTGAAAAAAGAAGGCAAGGAGCCGGAAACCGACCTGAACGGTAACGTACTACTGCCTCTCTATAAATGTGTGACGAGCCACACTGCCCGACGCACAGGAATAACCAACATGTATCTGAGCCACAAATACGACATCGTCCAGATGATGCACGTCAGCGGTCACAAAACCCAAAAGACCTTCATGGACTACATTAAACTCTCCTCCGAGGAGATAGCCGACGAAATCGCCGCCAGAACCAAGAAAGACAGCGAGATGTGGTAAGACTTCTTACCTATCACCAACAGTGCTATTCCTAAAAATCGGCATAAATGTCATTTTTTTGGAACGCACATTTGGTTAGTAAAAATATTATCCCTATTTTTGTATTCCCAAAAGATAGCATAAATGCCAACTTTTGGGAATACATTATGATTATAAAACGAGATTACTACCTCAATCAACTGATTGACAGCCGACATAATGGGTTGATAAAAATAATTACTGGACTACGCCGTTCTGGTAAATCATACCTATTGTTTAAATTGTTCGCTTCTTACTTGAAAGAGCAGGGAGTGGATGACAACCACATTATTAAGATTGATTTGGAAGATAGGCGAAATATATCCTTGCGTAATCCCGATGCGTTGCTTGCCCACATAGATTCTCTGTTGAAAGACAGCAATATGTACTACATTCTTCTCGATGAAGTTCAGCATGTCCCAGAGTTTGAAGATGTGCTGAACAGTTATCTGAAGATTGACAATGCAGATGTTTATGTCACCGGAAGCAATTCGAGATTTTTGTCTTCTGATATTATCACTGAATTTAGAGGGAGAGGTGACCAGATACATGTTTATCCTCTTTCTTTCGCTGAATTTATGTCAGTTGATGAGCGGCATCCACTCGAAGCATGGCCGGACTATTACACCTATGGTGGGCTACCGCACGTGATAACATTGGAAACGCCAAAGAAAAAAGAGGATTATCTGAAACGGTTGTATGCCACAGTATATGTCAATGACATAGTGGAACGATACAATATCAGGGGCGAAGCCGAACTGAAAGAGTTGGTACATGTAATTGCCTCAACCATTGGGTCGCCCACTAATCCAAACAAACTGGCTAATACGTTCAAAAGTCTTAAAAATGTCTCTTTGACCAATAAGACGATAGATAACTATCTTGGCTATATGTCAGATTCATTCCTGATCGAAAAAGCAATTCGATATGACATTAAGGGCAAGAAATATATCAACACTCTCTCAAAATATTATTTTACAGATGTTGGTGTTCGCAACTCCATTCTTGATTTCAGACAACAAGAAGAAAATCATATTAT
The DNA here is from genome assembly GCA_001689515.1 of Bacteroidales bacterium M7. Lineage (GTDB taxonomy): Bacteria > Bacteroidota > Bacteroidia > Bacteroidales > Muribaculaceae > Amulumruptor. The sequence goes on along the minus strand of LUJR01000033.1, from coordinate 20,137 downwards.
GGAGAATGTAATCTATAATGAACTAAGGATACGTGGTTTCCAAGTTGATGTGGGTGTTGTGGAACATCGCACTACGGATAAAGACGGTAAGACTATCCGCAAACAATACGAGGTTGACTTCGTCGCGAACCAAGGTAGCCAACGGTACTATATTCAGTCTGCGTTTATGATGCCGACTGATGCAAAAGAGCGTCAAGAATCGGCCTCCCTCCTGAACATAGATGACTCTTTCAAAAAAACCATCATAGTCAAAGACCACATCAAACCTAAACGCAACGAAGATGGGATAGTCACCATAGGGCTGATGGATTTTTTACTTAAACCGGGACTTCTAAATTGGTAATAAACAGATTATGAAATTTTCAAGAGAAGAAATAAAAGAAATCAAACGACAGGATAAGCTACTCCGAAATAATGCGAAGATATGGGGTAGAGAACATGGTCTAAAAGGATATTCGACTCGTAATCCTTACCAACGAGACTATGCTCGAATACTTTACAGCTCAGCATTTAGACGCTTGCAGGGTAAAATGCAAATTCTTGGAATTGAGACAAGTGCTTTTTTCCGAAATCGCCTTACGCATAGTTTGGAGGTAGCACAAATCGCTAAGGGTATTCGTATGCAAATTGATAAAATATGCTATGCAGGAGATACTAAGATAGGCGATTTATTCCTTTTAGATGCAGCCGCATTAGCTCATGATATAGGACATCCGGCATTCGGACATAAAGGAGAACGAACTCTTAATGCACTTCTTTCCCCATTATCTCTTCACTTCGAGGGAAATGCTCAGAACTTTAGGGTGTTACGACATCTTGAAAAGAAAGACCCTGAATTCACAGGATTAAATCTGTCATATCGCACCCTTTTGGCAATCAATAAATATTTAATAAAGGAATCGGCTGGTACGGAAAAATTTATGTATGCTGATGACTTTGAATTTTTAGAAGAATTCAGATCAGCCAACCAGCTTTCAAACATCAGAACTATTGATGTCCAAATAATAGAATTAGCAGATGATATCGCATATGCTGTACACGACTTGGAAGATGGTCTTGCTCAGAATTATTTCAACATAGACGAGATAATTTATGAAATGAGCGTTAGGGATAACAGCACAAACAAATTCTCGGATGATGAAATTAACTCCGCTTATAAAACATTATTGTCATTAGTGGCAATTGCACGAAGAAAAGCGAATAAATCATCATCTCATTCTAATCTTCAGGAATATTCTCAGGTTTTCAGGAAGGCTTTAACTACGGCACTCACAAGTCTTTTCGTTGATGACGTAATATTAGGTGAAATAACAGAGAAAGAAGCTTCTGAACATGGGACCTTAGTTGGTGGCTACGAACTGAAATTAGGATCAACCCGCTCGTTGTGCAAAATACTGTCAAAAAAATATTTAAGGGAGTCACTCGAAGTCCAAATGTCGCTCTATATGAAGAACGGGGCGCAAAAGTGATAACCAGTTTGTTTGAACTATACACGGATTTTAGTGCAAACAATAATGGTCAGTTACTTCCTCCAGATTATAGACCCAACATACTTAGTAGTGATACAGATATAACGAAACGCAAGAAATTTGCTAAAGCAGCATCTGACTACATTGCTGGTATGATGGATACTTATGCAATCGAATGTTATGAAACTTTATTTGATAGACCATTTGGCTCTATTGAAATTTAAGTGAATGATTTTAGTTCGTTAGCGAAACCAACCGCTTTGCGACCTCGTTATAATCCCCCAAATCTATGGTTTTTGACCTACTTTTGGGGGATTATAAGTGTTTTTTGAGGATTGAGCATAGAAATGAGCACCATAAGAACGCCATAAAACGGAAGTAATATGTTCTTTCACGGAACATAGTCCCAATACTATATAGGAGTGAGTTGATGGTTCGTGTTTTCTTTACAGAGTAGGGAGGTCATTAGTCTGAATAATTCAAGTAAAAAAATACATAGGTGTCTGAACCTTTTTCAACTTACCTTCGTTAGAATTGTACTGATGGTCTTTCATTGACTGTGACATGGGTTGACGAATGTGCCCCAGCACTTCGTGACAGCGTCAGGCCCGGTTGCGACAAGAGATAAGACTAATCAGAAACGTGATGGCATTTTCATGTGACCATAGCGGAGCATCAACACACAGCCTATCTCATGGGCAAATCACACACATAGCTCTGCCGTGACGGTCGCCCGGCATGAGTTTGTCCGTCAAAGTCCATTCGTGGGCGAAAAGACATATATCCCCTTGCAAGGGGAACGATTATCAACGCACAGCCAAAGAAGCGTGCCGCCATCTGCGCATGGGAAGAATGCGGAGGCATTGAGGCGAATGGTATAGCCATTGTTATGCGCCTATGTTTCCTGCCCGGATGGCCGATAATTGCATTTTCTTGTAACACACGCAAGATGATATAGTTACAGGGCTATTTTTGCCCTAAAAAGCACCTTTGGAGCTGTGATGATTTGGAAACGCGAAAAAAATTTCGTATCTTTATGTAACACAAGATGGCAGAGCCACCGTCCGACACATTCAACTTTTATATATCGGATTGGAATGATGCTCCTGACTGTGCTACGCTTTTTTGTGTTCATACCTACACCTAATCCCGGATGAAGTCGTCCGGAACACTATGAAGATAAGAGCCTGAAAAGGACGGCAGACGCGAACCGCAAACAACACGCACTGAGGAAGCGATGACCCAACGGTTTGCAAACAAATGGAATGGCTGCTGTTAAATGGCTCAGAGAAAGACGGTTTTCCAATTATAAGGGAAGATTGCACCCGATTGTCAACACGCTGGATTTTGTGGATATAGTGGCAGCGTCAAGTTGAAATATCGGAAGCGTCTGACTGACATATTGGAAACAAGGTCTTAGAAAGCGCGACCCGCGCGAAATTTACCCACTAAAAATGATGGCACTCGCCCAGTGATGGCGTTTGCACCCGACGTATGTTCGCCCAAGCGTGGCGGATAGCCCCCTTGTTGTCTTCACTCTGAAGGCGGCACAGGATAGGGAGAACTGCGTCCGTTTCCGACTGAAGATGTGTCGGGAACACACTGTTTGTTGGCTTCAGCGAAAAGAGCCGACAGCACCCACTATGTCCTTTTCGGACCTTTGTCACCGCCCAATGCGCCGGGGCTGTGCCAACGTATAAAGTCGGCGAATATCTTATAGATTCAACACCACTGCCAATGAATTTATATAACCTTCTCCAAGCCTCTCTCTCCGACCCCAACTCTCCCAACATTCTCCTTACCGTCAGCCTCAGTGATCTCCATCAGCTTGTGGTTGACACCATCGACGCCACCCGCGACCGTCTTCTGCCCCTATTCATGAAGGCGGAAGAAGACCGACTTCTTACCAAAGCCGAAGTTTGTGCCAAACTCGGTATCAAGCCGACATCGGTATGGAACCTTGTGCAAAAGGGTAAGCTCACCGCAATCAAGGTTGGCCGCAGCAGCCGCTACAAACTGAGCGAGGTGACCGCGATTCTTGATGCTAAAAACGATTGAACCAATGAAAGAAAATGACACTCACACCACCACCGAACTGCCCGAAGACCGCTTTGAGCGCATCGGCACGACCTACTACAAGCTCGTCCGACAGCCCAATGCCGCCGGACAGCTTGTGGAACGCAGCATACCGTGGACTATCGAGGCTATCCGTCAGGACTATGGCAAGGACTTCCTCGCCAACATTCCGAAGTATGATGGATTCTGCTGTGTCCCTGCCCATATTGACTATCAGCCCGTAATCGGCAATTTCAAGAACAAGTATTCGCCGCTGACACATCTGCCGGAAGAAGGCGCGTGGCCTCACATCGAGGCACTCGTGCGCCATATATTCGGCGACCAATACGAACTCGGTCTTGACTACCTGCAAATCCTCTACACCATGCCGTTGCAGAAACTACCGATACTCCTGCTGGTATCCGAGGAACGCAACACAGGTAAATCCACATTCCTCAATTTCCTCAAACTTGTATTTGAGACAAATCTCACGTTCAACACCAACGAGAATTTCCGCAGTCAGTTCAACGATGATTGGAACGGCAAGCTGATAATCGTGGTTGACGAGGTGCTGCTCAACAAGCGCGAGGATTCGGAGCGTCTGAAGAACCTCAGCACCACCTACAACTACAAGATGGAAGCCAAAGGACGCGACCGCGAGGAGGTGAGTTTCTTCGCCAAGTTCGTGCTATGCTCCAACAACGAGTATCTGCCCGTAGTCATAGACCCCGGTGAAACCCGTTATTGGGTGAGGAAGATACCGCAGTTGGCATCTGACGACACCTGTTTCTTGGAGAAGATCCGCGATGAAATCCCGGCATTTCTCCATGCCATGAGCAACCGTCAGCTGTCCACAACCGAGGAAAGCCGGATGTGGTTTGACCCTAAGCTGATTGACACCGAGGCGTTGCAGAAGATAATCCGCGCCAACCGCAACCGTGTCGAGGTAGAACTCGCGGAACTGCTTACCGATATAATGGACAGCCGGAAGATTGATGCCGTTGACTTCTGCCTCAACGACATTCTCAACCTCTTCGACTATCAGAGGGTAAAGGCCGACCGCTCGGCACTGAGAAAAGTGGTGCAGGATTGTTGGAAGTTGCGACCAGCCCAGAACTCGCTATGCTACACCACCTATCAGATGGGAGTGTTCCTCAACGAACCAGCATACGTCGAGAGCAAGAAGGTCGGACGCTTCTATACCGTAACACGGCAGATGTTAGAGAACCTTTAATTTTTTCTTGTTGGATTTGATAGATTGATGATTTGATGAATGAAGCAACAATAGAGTAGTAATCAGCGACTTTTCTTTTCATCGCCCTTTCATCAGATATTCAACAAAAAGAAAAGGCAACAAAAGAATAACGCAACGAGAGAAAAACATCTTCTCTCATCGCCCGATACGTTTCTTTTCGTTGCTAAAACTTATGATGAAACACCGATGAAAGAATAAATATCTACAAATCAGAGCTATATTCTCATCTTTCATCAATCCATCAAATTCAACACTCACCCCGGTTGCTGCAATTTTCTCAGCGACCATAAACCCAATAAATGTATGGCAAGAACAATCACACCCAAAATAGATGCCCGACTTTTTACGGCTCAAATGAACGCCAAAGAAAAGGCAAGATGTAATATCCGTCAATATATCCCGATTGGAGCTGTAAAAGGCAACTTTTGGGATGATGCACCAGCTCCCAGAATGTACTACGACACCGACATCAATATGTGGTGTCCGGAATCGTTCAAATTGGAGAAAATGGAAATTATCGAGGAGGACACACAGCGTATCATAGACACGACTCCCGATGAAGAAAGGGAAGGATATTCTGTCAACGGCAAGAAACTTGTCCCATACGTGTCTGTTGTCACTGAACGGATGAATGCCAGAAAAAATATTGACGAAAATCTGGCGAGAGAGGTACAACAGGTACACTGCGACACTAGTACACCTATTGCATCAAACCAAGTGCCGATAAAGGAAGAGAAAGCCACGGCCATTCCCAAGTCTGCCCGTACAACATCAAGGCCAAGAATGGTTGATATGGCTCCTACTGTTGAACCCATATCCATTCCGGAACCGATTGTTCCCATTGAAGTGTCAAAGCCGACAGTTGAGCCACAGCCCGAAGCCGTGGAACAATCGAAGAAGACGCGACGAAGCGCACGGATGGACGAGGCAGACTTCGACATCTTGGCGAGCCAGTTCATCTACCCGACAGACCTCGCAGAGAAAAAGCCACTGTTTTTCCCGACGGACATACGTGAGTCACTAAAATTGGTTGCCCGACTCATACCCGGCGGCAAGGTGTCCCCCTCGCATATCGCAATCCATATCATCAGGGCATGGCTCGATGAGAACCGCGATTTGCTCAACCGTATGCTGTCAAGTCAGAAATTAAGCATCTAAATGAGAAGTCAGCAGTCCAAGCGGTACTGCACCCCGGAATGTAAATGGAGGGGGTTAGCGAGGTTAGTTTTCGGTGACACCGAAAACGGTCGCGTCAACGCTCCGACCTCGCACCCCACCATTGCACCCGGTGCAACGGTACACCAGTGTACCAACCGTGATTTACCCCCTCCAATTATCCACCCTTTAATCCCATACGCCCTATGAAACCGATGACCACCGCCAAGTCAAATCTGAAGAACGGCAACCGCAACGGTCGCCCTGCTCTTCCCGAAAATGAGAAGCAGTCAATAATCAGACACACCAAATTCAACAAGGAGCAGGATGCCGTGCTGATGGAAAACTTTCATCAAAGTGGACTCTCCTGCGTAAGCGAATATATCCGGGCCGTGTCACTCAATCCGAAGATTGTTCCACGGCTGACAGAGGAAGAACTGAGGATAGCCCGTGCTCTATCCGGCTTCAGCAACAACTTCAACCAGTTCGTGAGGCTCTGCCACATCCACGGACTCGAAGCGATGGCAGCAGAGGCTGAGTTTTACCTCAGTAAGTTCCGAAGTCTCTTCGGAAAATTCAATAACGATTAAGCCCTTAATTTTTATGATTGCATACATCATTAACGGCAAGAGTTTCGGCAACTGTGTGGACTATGTGACACGCCGGACACTTGAAGAAAAACTGAGCGCGGAAGTCGCTCAGAAGCAGAGAGCCGATGAGAAAAAGTATGAGTCCAACAACGGTGAAGGCATAGTTGACCACCTTTCCAAAGACTGGGAACCGATAGGCGCATCCTCCGATATTCGGCTCTATGAGGGTCGTAAGGCAATCGCTGATGACATAGCACGGCCTACGAGGAGAAGGAAGCCTATCAAAGACCCGGTGGGCCATATCTCACTCGACTTCCACCCAAAGGACGCACCCAAAATGACCAACGAAAGAATGGCCGACATTGCTTGCGATTATATGAAGCGAATGGGATTGGGAAACACTCCCTATATCATCGTCCGGCACTTCGACAAGGCTCATCCGCATTGCCACCTTGTGTTCAGCCGCGTTGATTACGACGGCAAGATTCTCACGCAGACCACCAACTTCAAAAAGAACGAGCGCGTCTGCAAAGCCCTCAACCTCAAACACCGGCTCATGCAAGGCAGAAGCAAACTTGATACCGATGTCAGCAAACTGCGCGGAAAGGAGAAGGTAAGATACAAACTGACCCATGATCTTGCCCGACTGTTTGTCTCGCCCGATGTAAAAGATTGGAATTCTTTTCTCATTGTCCTTTTGCGGAACGGCATTACTACAAAAGAGAAAGTCGGTAAAAGCGGTAGGACGAATCTTTATTACTGCGTGGGCAAGCAGTCGTTTTGGTCTATGAAACTTGACCCATTTCTCACTCGGGAGAATCTTGAAAGAGTTTTTAGGGAGAGAATTGAACGGCGACTCAAGGAGTCTGAATCCGTTATTAAGCGAGCAGAACGCCATGCGGTCGAAGAACCAAAGCTCGAGAAAAAAGCAACTTCGCAGCCGAGAGTATCTGCCCAATCGCAGAACCCCATTCAATCGCACAAGCCGATTGTCATACCACCATTGCCTTTTGAATTCTTGTGGGATGTACCTAAGAGTGATGAGGCGGCATACCGCAGAGGCGAGACGGTTTACACATTTGCACGCAAACCGGCTGATAGGTATAAGGCATACTACTGGATATGGTATGACTTCAAGACCGGAAAGCCACAATGCAGCTTCGACCCGCCCAAGAGCCGAGAAATCCCTCCTGCATTCCTGCAACAAGTGGTATCATCCGGCAAACCGACATCCACATCTTCACCTCAGTCTGAATCATCTGACTTCCGAATGTCGCATGTTTCGCTGAGCAATGCTCCCAATGATGATGTCTGCATAGCCCATGGAGAACCCGTATCGGGTGACTTCAAGCAATTCCTTGAAAACCACCCTGACATGGACTTCTACGATGCCAAACGTAAATTCAAGGAAGAACAGAAGGCGAAAGCGAGAGTAAGGCAAGGACCGAAACTCAGTCCATAGTAAATCAATACTTCTACATAATAGAGTCAGCGCCCGACTTCACGCCGGGTGCTGGCTCTTTTGGTATGAGACGCTGTTTTCGTTTATTATCTTCCTCCGGCAGTTGATTTGTCGGTGTTGGCATCTGCGTTGATGATTTTATTCGCTCCGCGCTTCTGTCGTCCCCATTGGAGATTATAGCTTACGCTGATGTATGGCATACGCATATCAAGTCGCTGGTGCTGTTCATTGGTGTTCCATTTGCTGAGCATCTTTGAACCCTGGTCGTATTTGCCAAACGGCATTATTACGCCTGCACCAAATTGCCAATTTTTCCAGTTATAAGCGAGTTGGATAATGGAAAGATTCTCTCCCCAACTTATTTTCTCACCCCATAGATCGTGTTGGGCTCGTACATATTGACCGACAAATTCAAATCCCCAGTGTGCAAGCATTACACTGACATTGCCACTCCAATTATGGTTATAGAGTTTGTAATCAGACCCACGCATACGTTCAATCCGGTACTGAATATGAGCACTTGCCATCATCCAATCGGGTATAATCTCAACCTGCGGAGAAAGGAAAAAAGAGAGATTCTGTAAACCCTTACTGTTTTCATATGATGTGATGAGTTTGTTTTCATTCCAATAAAGATATGGGGTAATGGCATTAGGACTTGTGAATGCGCGTACACCGAAAGTGCCTTCAACTCTTGGGAGACTGAAATTATAGCGTAGTGTCAGCATATACGACGTGGAAGTTTTCAAATTGGGATTACCTATGCGCCATTGGAAACCGTCGATTTGCTGAGGAGCGACATTTGTTTCTGCAAGAGAGGGCGTTGACTGCCATGATTGGAAACTCAGTCTGAATCTGTGATTCCGGTTAAGGGTGTAGGCTATAGTGGCTTGTGGCCGCAGATTCCAAGAATTATTTCCTTGATTCGTTTCCTTGAACATGAAGTCGGTATATTGAGCGCCAAGTCCGGCGGTGAGGCTTATTTTGTTGATACGTTGGAAGTATTCGGCAAAGAAATAAACCTTGTCCTGTCGCTGATGGAAAATCTCGCCTCCCAGATTTTCATATTGAGAACGGTTACGGTTTGCAGTATATGAGGCACCAGCTGTAAAGCGGGAGTTACTCCACTTCTTTATATAATCTGCCTCAATGGCGTATGCTTGGTTGCGGTCTTTTATCATTGTGTGGATGTCGGTAAGGTAGCTTTCAGAACCTGATACTTGCTCTACATAATCAGAGTAGGACTTACCGTTGTAGAATGATGCGTTGAAATCAACTACAAGAGTCTGGCGTTTATCAAAATGCTGTTCAAGATATGCTGAGAATTTTGGAGTGAGGCCTTTGTCTCCATGCGAATCAGTAAGAAGTATGTCATCACTACCATCGCTAAGTGACAGACGACCATTTGCCCTCCATTCATTTGAAAATGTGGGGGCGGCGCTTGCCTCAACATAGAAAATGGTGGTGTCAGGTTTTATGTAGCTGTATGCCCCCCACAATTTACCGAAAGTATTGTCAATATTTCCACCGAGAGGAGTCTCAGTGCGTGTAAGGGAACTGCCATCAGCATAAGTGAAAGTCTCCTTGTAATCGCGGTATGATTTCACTTTGTTAGTAAGCTTGTATTGGGCACCAATCTCAAACTGAGAGCGACCATTGTTAAACTTAGCGTCAGCAAAGTAGTCACCCCATGCTGTGTTGAGTGCCTGTCGCCCCTCTGTTTGGAGAGAACCTCCAAGAGTAGGATTGGCAACGATGAAGTTAAGCACATAGTTTGCGCCATTATAGCGTAAGCCGGGATTATCCATCCACTCAACGCGCTTTACTGTTTCAGGAAGTAGAGCCTTAACCTGATCGACTGTAGCCACACGTCCGTTGATGCGAACCTGCACGGATTGTCCCGCAGCTTGGATGGAACCGAGTGCGTCAGTCACTGTGAGGGATGGAATCATCAAGTGGGTCAACAACTGCATTCCGTTACGGGAGTTTTCGACTGCGCTTTGTGAAGGATAATAGACATCCATGTCAGCCTTACGGATTACTTTGGGAGCCTGTACAACTACCTCATTGAGTTCTTGAGCAGCGATGGTATCTACCATTTCCTGCGCGTTTGCTATGGCCGGAACTACTAAAGTTGCCAAGACCATCAGAGCGATTTGGGTAAAGATTTTTACGTTCATATTGCGGTACATTTTTTGGTTTCAATACCGCAAAATTACATCTAAGCCAATCTTAACGCCAAATGTAAAAATCTAAAACGTCTGATGTAATCTATTGATTATCAACCGTAGTCGCGACTAAAAATCTAAAAACGGCATTATTCAGTCTAAAACAACCTTAACATGACAGCTCCTGCCGCAAGAACGCCATGACATCCTCCTTCTCAGGCACTCCAAGTTTCTTTTTCACCGAAGATTTTCTCACATAGACGGAGGCTGCCGATTGGGAGGTGATGACGCTTATTTCTTTCGCAGAGAATCCCGCCGCCAACAGTACTATGGCTTGTACTTCCTTTTCGGAAATAGTATCACCGTACCGTTCTTGCAACTTGGAATAGAATCCATAATGAAGATTATCGACAATCTCATAAACATTCGCCCAGTTTATCAATGGACCATCCGCGTTATTATCTACTGACGATATTTTGCGAAGCATCTCACGGTTCTGCTCAGTAGGAGTCTCGGCTACCATCTTTATAATGTTCAACTGTTGGAGCATCGCCCGGCGCAATGCCTCCTGATTGTCGGTGGGTGCGGATGGTTTCTGAAGTTCATCTATCATTCGTTGTAAAGTCTCCGCACGTTCCTCTGCCTCGACGGTCTTACGCTTACGTTTTTGGAGTAGCCACACTCCAACAGCCACAAGAATAAGGGCAACGAGAGAAACTATCACGATGATATAAGTTTTGCGTTCGCTCTGTGACTTGAATGTTAATGCTCGGTTTTCGGACTTAAGTATGCTCTTTTCAGACTCTAAGCGCGTCGATTCCATTCTTTGCGATTGATTTCGCTGACTATTATTAAAAATTGCAAGTTGGCTTAGTCCAATAGAGCCATCTTTTCGATATTTTAGAAATTCGCGTAGAGGACCTGCAAAGCTCTCGTAATAATCAATGTCAACATCATCTCGAGAAAAAGCGCAACTGTCGGCATAAGCTAAATGTTGCTGCGATTGCGCAATATCGCCTAAATTGAAATAATTCAATGCTTTCCAAAAACGCAAATACGGTATAGCTGAATTGTGAGGAGCGTGTTCCAATATATAGTCTACCACACGATTACTTTCTTCATATCTCCCGAGTTCTTCCAATATACCAACTTTTTCATAAGTATAGGTGAACAGGTCACTTTCAAGATGATTACGACGAGCATAATCAATCAATTCATCGATTATGATTAGTGCTGAATCATTTTTTTCTGCAAACTGATAGTTCTCACAAAGTTGATATAAATATTCCGTTTGATAGGTTGAGTCAGTATCTAATGATTGCAATTCTTTGATAAACCTAATGTTGCGCTTGCAATCAAATTCGGCACCACCGATACCCATTCTCGAACGTAGCAATTCAATCTTTACATCCTTGGGTATATTCGGAAGAGCAATTAAGGAGTCAAGCAGACTTAGCGATCCACTTCCATCTCCAAGCCAAAATCTGTGCATAGCAAATAAGTCACCTGCCTGTAGGAACCTATTGAAATTTTTGTCTCTGTAATATTCAAATGCAAATCGAGTCAGAGAATCTGCGACCATTGAGTTGTCGCTTGCCTTATGTGCTGTGCCAACCACAATGGCATACAATGCCCTAAGAGAATCTTCTTTCAAATCTTTTGGGTCAATCTCCTCTAAGATACAGAGAGCGCTGTCAGGATATGCAGAAACAATTCTCTCAGCCTTTGAGAGAACATCACGATGTTGTGCTAACCGAGAGCAAGAAATCATACCCACGGCGACTAAAATCATTATCCAAATAAAATTCTTCATATCCGACTGCAAAGTTACTAATTTTTTGTCAATTTTTAACGATTGAGCGTGGTGACCCGGCTGATTTTCGGTTTAGGTCACCACATTTTCATCGCGCGATTATAGTTAAACTCCGTTAAAGTTTGAGGTTGCGAGGCTGTGGCGTGGGGGTGAATGAGGGTGAATGACTATGAATTATATACTAATTTGCGTTGATAATCAATATCTTACACATCTACCGAAATAGATACGCTCACACCGCGACACGCACAATCGTCAATATTTCAACAACTTACGGTGGTTGTGGTGACTTTTGTGGTGACTCGGAGGGGTATGAGTGAAAGAAAGACCGCTAACTCATTGAGAATTAGCGGTCTTCTGTGGTGCCACCAGGCCACCACAAACTCTGACAATCTAACTGATTGATATATAGTACAGTTTTAGACTTGTCTTGGGTAGTGAACGCACACTTTTAGCACACTCACTTGGCAAACGGCTCTCATTTGCTGTTGCAAAGATAGAACAATAATTGGAATTGACAAAATTGAGTCAATGCCAATCAGGTCAATTCTTTATACCTATCTTCTGATTATTTTCATCTTAACACGTTTATGTGTACACATATAACCTACAATACTCAACATATCTAAATAAAAACCTCCCGTTTCACAACGGGAGGAAAAACAACAATGAAAAAAGAAATGCCTAAACCTAAAAATCAATCTTCGATTCTTACCTTAAAAATTGCCTTGATGTCACCATCTTTATGATGGCGTATAATGTCTTCATAACTCACATCTGTAATCACAATCTTTCCTTCAGGGGTTACACATAAGAAGCGATAACCAAACAGATGAGATTCGATCAGCTTGCCTACTACTATCTCAGTGTTGGAGATAACAAACGTATGGCCTGGTTTGAGGTCAGATAAACCCTCAATTGGAGCTGTATATGTTCCTTCTGGCAACGGACTTGCCAAAGCCCGCTTATAACGCTGGGAGTTGAGATTTCCATATCGGTCAACGGTATATACACGGAGCCCGAATCTGATAGCAAGATTATCGCCTCTATCGTCTCCCAGCCATTCAATTATGGTCGGAATGTCTTTTTTATTATTTGCTTCCATAATGATGTTAGAATATACACTGTATGCCAAATCCGATGGCACCACCAATCATTGTTGCAGCAAAGTCAAGCCAGTCAAAACCATTACCTTTGATCCAGCCGAAGATACCGCCTTTCTGACCATTCCACAGCCAATCTTTAACTTCGGCTGTAGTGGCTGCCACAAAGGCACCAGTAATGCCAAATGCGAGCCCTATCAGGAAGCCGACCAGGATATGCTTGGGACGGTTGCTTTCAGTAAGCCATTTGAAATATCGTGTCATAATCTGTCTTTTATTACGAATAGAGATTTTATTGACCAGAAGTTTTATGATTGATGAAAAAAGAGCGGATAATGCTCACGCACGCCGCTCTCAAATCTAAACACTTCTTGGAAAAAGTAAATTGTTGCGGAGGCGGTCGGACTCGAACCGACGACCCGTGGAACCAAAATCCACTGTTCTACCACTGAACTACGCCTCAGTATATTATTTAGCGCTTCTTACGCTTGAACCCGGCCAGTTGCCTACGATAGCAGCCACAAGACTTTTTATGTCCATGTTTTAGATTCCCAGCTGTCGATTCGGTCATCTTTCCGCAATCACATAAACATTCATATCTCATTTGCCCATACTTGTTTGTTCCTAATTGCCTCTTGACTACCAAATACCCAAAACGCTGACCTGTTAAATTTTCTCCAATTTGGCGATGACTACATTGCACTCTTGCATAGCCTGGGTTATGTTTAATGCCTAACCTGTAAGCAGCGCATCGTACACCGCCAGGGGTCATTCCGACTTCTTTAGCGATAAGAGAAGCAGACTTGTTGGGGTAATGCTCTCTGATATACTCATCATGTGGGGTACGTGGATAATAACCCAATGTCTTTCGCACTCCTTGCAATTTTAATGCTCTGATGTGATACCGAACCGAGCCCTTCTCCATTTGCAAATCATCAGCCAATTCTGCATTGGTCTTGTCAAGGTGGTCTTGAATGTATTGTCGTATGTATGCTGTTCTTTTCCTCATATTCTATATCAATTTGCGGCTCCGGCAGGACTCGAACCTGCGACCATTACGTTAACAGCGTACCGCTCTACCAACTGAGCTACGAAGCCAATAGACACCCATGCCGGACTCGAACCGGCGTGTACGGTTTTGCAGACCGCCGCCTAACCACTCGGCCAAAGGATGTGTGGACAAGTCAGGAATCGAACCTGAGGCCATCGGCTTATGAGGCCGCTGCTCTGACCAACTGAGCTACCAGTCCATAAAGGGTGTTCTACCGCTAAACTATGCAGTCCTTGCGAACTCCAGGGAGACTCGAACTCCCACCACCCTTTCGTGGAACCACGCAGACTCGAACTGCGGACTTTCTGCTTGCAAAGCAGATGCTCTACCAACTGAGCTATGGCCCCAAATCCGCAAAGGCTCAAAGGATATTGCTCCTTTGCGGTTTCTTGTTTAATAGTGATTTCTAATTGCGGATTACTGTCATCGCTTGATATTCCACATGGTGCTGGAAGTGCCTCCATCGAAGAGGACATCAATGTTTGCGCCCTGCTTAGAATTGATTACGTCCCATGCTTTCAAACTGATGAACTGTTCCGCAGTCAGACCCATTTCTCGCTGATAGGCTTTATCTGATACTGCGCGTTGTCGTTCAGCCTGCTCTCGTGCGACCTCCGTTTCGTATCGTCGCTCCTGAGTTTGCTTCGCCTGAATCTGAGCCGCAGTGTTGTTCATCTCCTTCAGCTGCGCTGCATTAGGAATCGCTCGACCGGTAATGACATTCTCGACAACAATGGGAAATTCCTTCTCCACAGATAGTCGGTCAATGTAGCGGATCATATCGGCTTTCACACACGAATCAATATGAGCGACAACTTCTCGGTTACTGGTCAAATCAAATGGTGAATACTGGGAGACATAATGTCGAGTAAGGTTGTTGTAAACTTCTTTGACGTTGTTCTCATACCAGTTGACTCCGTAGTTCTGCAAAAGCACCGGACTCTTACCTTTCTTGATGCGCAGGATAATCTGCGTCTTGAAGTCGAGTGGAGTGTTTTCGTTAGAGATGATGTCATCGAGGGTTTCCTCATAACGCACAGGAGTAATCTTGAACGACTCTGAGGATGTGCTCCATAAGCACCATGTGAGACCAGTGTTTACCGGCTCCAAGTCAACACCGCCATGCCCGAAGAACCACGGCTTTTTGATTAACACAGCTTCCTCGTCAGCTTCAGGTCGGACACCATGACAGCTGGAGACCGCAACGCACATAATCAGTGCGAGAAACAGTTTAATGAAATGTTTCATAATGTTTGGTAATTAAAATGTAAATGTTCTCTTGGTGGGCTAACCGGGGGTCGAACCCGGACGTCTTTCAACATCGGTGTTTGAGACCGACACGTCTACCAATTCCGTCATTAACCCTGTTGGCGCCTCAACTTAGAGTTTGTCATTCTTCCGTTGAGGCTTATATGTTACTTGAGCCATCGGATAAGCAAGGACAGCAACCAGCCGCCTTTCATTTTGGTCTGCCTCAGCTCTTTCTGCTGGAGCTTGAGCTTTGCGATTTCATTCTTGTGGGCGGCAATCTTGGCTTCAATGTCAGCGTTTAAGATTGCGATCTCGGATTGGTTCTCCTGAAGTGACTTCAGAACAGAGTCACGGCGGTTGTTGAAAATAGCTTCCATATTGTTTAATTTGAGTTTATGAGATTGGTCTCATTAAAGAATAGTCATTGGAACAATCGAAGGTGAAAAAAATATGGCATTTATTTTCTACCAAAATCTGCCGGGGTTTCTCCCCAACGCTTGTTGTCCCAATGAATAACTTCTATGGTATCAACATCTGCTGACAAAGCTCTAAGAAACATTTCAGCCCGCTGAAGGTCTTTGTTAGGTTTGGTAGATGATGTTTTCTTAGCCTTAAACCATGCTATTGCCGTCATAGAGTCTGTAAATATCACACGAGGCTGAAAATCATTCTCTATGATATATTTGACTGCTTCGACAACCGCCAGAAATTCACCGATATTTGTAGTTTGATTCCCAAGATTACGGTAAAAGATTCGTTCTCTGGTAGCAAGGTTTATTGCTTGATACTCAGTCTTCCCATTCTTCATTGAATGAGCCGCGTCGGTTGCAATGCCCTCTGTCGGTCTTCTCATCGTTTACCTCTGCGCTTGTTGTTGATGTCAGTCATATCCTTTTTCATCAGAGCAAGCAGATTGTTAGCTGCGATATTGAACTGCTCAACAACATCCAAAAGGTCTCGGATGTCACAACGCTTTTCCAATACTGCCCGACATGCCAGGAGTGATTTAGTTGTTTCCTTGACACCACGGAACGGGTCAAAGCGGATGACCTTGTTGCCGAAACTTACTTCGACATTATATTTGACTCCACGAATGTAGTTAGTCTGGATGGTTGCTTTGAACTGAACCGGATTCGCTTCTATTGCAATGAAGCCGGGAACGTGCATCTCTCCTGTCTTGGGGTTTTTCACCTCAGTCATAGGGATGAGAGTGCAATCGTATAGCATATCTACAATGAGATTATGCGCAATCTCGCGATCGATGATTACAATCTTCTTGGGGTAAGGAGAGTCTTGACGTACCCCGCATACAATTTTGTTAACAGGGTTTTGAGAAACAAAGCTGATGAGCGCTCCATTCCGCTCAGACTTTATGAATTTAAGCTTGGTGTGGATTTTCTCCACAGCCGTCTTGATGACGGTTTCGGAATTGTTGGTCTCTTGTACCATGATTATTCAATTGCGTTTTATTGATTATTCAAAATAAAGTACCACCGAGCCGACTAAAAGTGCGACCCAGTGGTACAAAGTTAATTCTAAAACACCTAAAATCAGCAAGAAAAAGTGTTAAAAAATTCACATAACACACTGATAATCAGTGTATTTACTGTTAGTTTGAAAGTGCGGTTTGAACTTTGGATTTCCTGCTGTATATAAGCATATTAAGACGATTATGTATTTCCTGATTCATGTTAAGACGAAAAATTTTTTAATAGTCCATCTCTTTTTCTTCAATCAGGCGTTTTACATCAGGGAAATCGAGCATCCCAGCATCATTTCGGTAAGCAATGAGCTGTATTTCGGACCCATCTTCTCCTAATGTTGATAGTATAGTGATGTCATCTGGAAGAATGCCCACACCAGGCTCCGGCACTTGAATGGTCGGAAAGGATTTTGACGCTCGATCTACATCTTCACCCAGCAACACATATTGTCCTGGAAGATGATACAGTATGAGCGCTTCAGGGTGCTGTTGCTTGAAGTAGCTTTGCACCTCAATTTGTCTTGCGTTCATATTATCAAATATTAAAGGGTAATACTTTCAACTACGCATTGATTGCAGATACCGTTATTGCGTCGGAACTCCAAACTTGAAATTTCTTGTCGGCATTTCTCGCAATAATAAATTGGGCTTTCCTTTGCGAAAAAGTATTTTTTTACTCGTGCAACAGAAAGACCATACTTTCGTGCAATTGCTCTGATCACAAGTTTTGGAAGCACCTTATTTTCTTTTTGCTGTAACTGATATTCGTATTCAAAAACCAGTTTAACCGCAACTTCATTCGCTAAAAGCCCTTGAGCATCCAGCTTCTGAAGGTCCATCATCGCTATACCGGTGATCGTGCTTAATTTCTGATATTCGTCATTACTGAACTGAAATCTTTTCATGTCTTCTTCTTTTTCTTTGGAGGCTTGGAAAACGCTTCAATCTTTGCACTAATTTGAGCAATTTCTTCGCCAAAGCCCTCAAGAGTGCTTACTGCATCTATCATAGCTTCACCCCTTGAAGAATACTGAAATCCTTCCGGCAAAGAGTCAAAAGCCTCCTGTTCATCATCACGAATTTCGTTCAGTTTATCTATAGCGTCATCGAGCGACTGGATAACTTCCAGTAGCTCCTCACGTCTTTCTTTGTTCATATTTACTTGTTATTCGATTGTTATAGTGGCATTAAGAGCATCTGCGATTCTGAGCAGACTGTCGATTTTTAGAGTACAGCTACCATCTTCAAATGCACTAATAACATTGGTGTGGACTCCAGATTTAATTGACAGATCTCTACGAGACATTTTATAGTCTTGGCGAGTTTTCTTTATGGCAGCTCTTAGGTCTGAAAGCTCTGTACAATATTCCCCTTCAAACTCCATCGTGAAATCACACGCTTGGATGAAATGAAAACAATCAGTCATATTGAAACTCTCGCTTCCTGTTAGGAGAACATCAATTATATGTTTAGAAAGTTTGAAGATATGAGGCAAGCAATCATTGATTTTCACTGTAGCGTTTTCTGATGCGATTGCTAACATTTGAGAAAAATCTTGCCGCGTCATATCACTTAGTATTTTTATAGATTCGCAATCCTATATAAATTAAATAGGCAAAAACACATACTCCACCGCATATAGGCAATAGGGTCGGCATATATTTAGAGAAGAAAGCATAATATATGCCTACAATCAATGACACTACTAATAAGAACGCTGCAACAAATGCCAATGACCCCAATATAGCCCAAGCAAAACCTTTAACACACGGCTTTGCTTCTTCCTTCCAGATTTTTTTGTTGTATAGTGCGATCGGTTTGCCTCCCGACAGTCTGCACAATATAAACCCAACCATAATCAGGATGAGACCGGGCCACCAATAATCATAAGGACTGGAATATTCACTACCATCCCAGATTATCTTAGCTGAACGTGTTAATCCGATAAAACCGATAGGAATAGGATTCAGGAAGCCTAAGATAATTAAAGTCTTACCTAATGTGATTAACTTCTTTCTCATACGCCTAACCATTTTGGAACAACCCATGACGATATTTGAATACCAGTAATCATTGCTGAAAACAATGCAAGGAGTGCCGGTATGAATCCGAATCCCCATAATCTTGGGAACACTTTTGCCATATTATGTGGCAGGAAAAAGTAGATATATAGAAAAAGCAATAACGCTACTACAGCTCCAAGCCCTATACAAACAACACCTCCAAGTAAATTTGTCCATCGCCAGGCCCATTCACCGCTCATACAATCAATTAAAAATCCGATGGTACCCAGAAATATACCAGTGAGCAAGAAGCCCATAAGAGCCCCTATCATTACCATTGATACAATTTCTCTACCATCCTCATTTGGGGCAGGTATTTTTTTGCTCATTGTTTTCTTGTTTTATAAGTTTCGCAGCATAGGCACAAGAAAAGTGGACTGCCCTCCCATGCTTTCCTTGTAGGTATCGCCAAACACCTGTAAACACGCACGGTTAGGCAGCCCACGATATATGAGCTGTCACCGTGCCTCGTGCTTACGTGATTATTTTGGCGATTTCACAAGGTGTGAGGCACTTTTTCTAATATGTCCTTAGCAATAAAGCTGCTGCAAAGTTAATAAAAATTAGGGAGATTCTATGTATTCAACTGAATATTCTACTATTAGATTACTACGATCTCTGATTTGCGAAGCTCACCAGAGTAACCGTGAAATCTCAATGCGGTCAGCAACGACTCTACTGGAATTTGGAGCGCAGAGTCCTCAAACTGTAACGCATTATCTGCGACATAAGCCTGATAGTCAGGACACATGTGTTTCTGCTCGAAAGGACAAGAGTGAAGACCTGAGGCTTTCTTGATTTGACACTTGTTGCAAAGTGCCTTAGGGTTGAAATTTCTCATACCGTCACAACTTTAAGTGAACGAAGCTCACCATTGTAACCACGGCGCCGGAGCTCTGCGAATAAGTCGTTGTCAGTAAAATCAGCGAGGCTGAGAGTTGCCTTGTGACCAGGCTGAGGTTCGTAGTCTGTGGGACGTGTTGATTTCCCAGGTGCTTTCTTGTTTGCAGTTCTTGCCATTGTTGTTTCTTTTTATATGATTTATTTGATTATCAATTAAATATTTGCTAACTTTGCAAATATAAAAAGACGAGAACCAGAAGGTTTAGGAGGCTCCCGGTTCTCGTCCAGTCAACAAGATTTACTTTTGATTTGAGTCTTTTATTGCGGCTTCAAATCGGAATCACGAGCAATTCCTTTTAGAACAGTGCCGTCAACT
>LUJR01000032.1 GCA_001689515.1 Bacteroidales bacterium M7 | reverse complement strand
GTTTTTGCACTTCGGTTTTGAATCTACAGTAGTGAATATTGAATATTTCCGATGGTCAGACTTCCCAGCATATGTCTGTACGCAATATTTTGGCAGGAATGCCTCCGAGTATGCAATTAGGTGTGAGGCAGCTTTTGGTGACTAGTGAAGAGCGGGCGATGACACATCCTGGAGCTATGCACACGCCTTTTGAAATAGTGGCGCAGGAGCCGATCCATACATGTTCACCGATGCTGACGTCGGCAGGGGCATTGGTTTTGACAGAGTTTATGTATATGCTATGACCATCTGCCGTTCCAAATTCTACATTCAGGCCTACCAGCACGCCGGGATGGAATATCAGTCGTGTGCCAGTGTAGACTAAGAACTTGCAGTAGTTGTTACACCAAAAGTTGTTTCCGAATTCAAGTGTCGAGTTTTCCCCTAATCTTATGAGAGACCCTTGGCTTACGAATGCGCACCCCTTGAGGACCAGCGTAGACCCTTTGAAAAGATATATGGCTCCTTTTGCTTCAAGGTGTCCGGTTGAGCCGAAATATCCTAATTGTAGCATGTCTTTGTGGATAAAAGGCGTGTCAAATATAATCTTGCCTCCTAAATCTTTGAATTTGAATCCATGGGCTACTTTGATAGGTATCTTTAGGGCCTGCCGGAAAGGGACGTATCTTAATGAGATAAAAAATGAGCGCGGATTTTTAATGAGATCAATGAGGAAAATAACAAATTTTGAAATGGGGGGGGGTAATATACTCATATTTAATGTGTTAGTTGTTTTGATGCTGCATTTACATATATTTATGGCGTGCTTTGAGGTCGTGGTTCTCCCATTAGCAGCCACGCTGTCCATCGGAATTGCTTAACTAATTTTGATACAAATATACATATTATTAAGGTTAATATGCTAAATAAAGGGGTATAGATATAAGAATAGATTAATGTGTCTGTTTGCTGTGAGAAAAACAGATGTCTGCACCATTCCCGGATACCTATGGTATGTAATATATATATGCCTAATGTAAGTTGTCCCCATGCGGCACATTTCAGTACGATAGGATTGGTAGTGCTGTTTTTAAATAATAGTTGGAAAAGCGTCATGAAAAATAGTGAGCCAGTTGTTCCGATAGCTATACTGTAGATTCGATATAGTATTAAAGACGGATACTGGGTGATTCTATCCCAATTATAGGAGTAATGGTTGAACTTTATGAACACATCGGATGTGCATGTAGCGGTCATACTCCAGAAAGTGATGCCTGAAATGATCATTATGCTCATTATATGGCGAGAAAAAAAATCGTTGTAGCGATATATCAAACCGCCCATCAGGAAAAAAGGTAACATGAACACATAGCGCAGAGGTGTGGACTCGGGGATAAATTGTACTATGAGTGCTAACAGAATTATCCATACCGTAGAGGTTCTGTTGTCATATCTGAAGACAGGGAAGGCAACAATACCACAGAAAAAAGCACTTTTCAGAAACCAGAGTTTTTGCCATAAGGTCATCAAGATGTTGCTGTGACTGGTGGTTGTAGATAAAGGCATCTCTATCAGTAACATTATGATACCCCAAGTTAGCGACGGGATTATTAGTTGTCGGAATTTCTTTTTCATTGAAGACATAAATGAGCCTCTGATAGTCATCGCAAATACAAATCCAGTCAGCATCATAAATAGCGGCATGTGGAAAGAATAGATGAATTGAAGGGTGCCGTTGTGTATCCATGCGTCCGCTTCCCTGGATGTAGGTCTGGCAAAAAGTATTATGTGTCCCCAAATGACAAGGAATATAGCAAAGAATTTGAGCATATCAAGGTAGATGATTCTCTCCTTTCCTTTGGTTGCTCTTATGGAAGAGATGCTGTGATCATGTGTTTTGCAATGGGGGGGGGTAATCATTTGATAATCAATGTATTAGTAATGTAGGCGTTATGAGTACTCGATGATTAGGTCAGCCATGACATGAAAGGCTGCCGATGGCTACGATAGATCGGGATGATTATCATGGTCAGTATGACTCCTGTCATGAGGAAGATTTCATAGGGAGAAGGATGCCATTGGGTTGTCTGTGTTATTAAAAGCAATAAACCTCTGATGATTATAGCATGAAGAAGGTAGATGCTTGTGCTAAGATGGCGCAATGTTAGGGCGCAAGATAAATTTTTCAAAGACAATCGCAGCGATGACAGAAACAGGACTGGAATCAGGGGCAAGTAGAGTATGAAAAGCGAGCGTTCGTCAATGAAAGCCTTTCCAGATGTAGCCCAGACTTCTATAGCTGTAAGTCCATACATGATGACTGTTACAATGAATATTGTACCGGTGTCAATGGCTTGAACACTATTCTGGTATTTGGCGCACAATATGCCGAGTGTAACAAAGATTAAACCAACGAAAAGACCGTTACGAGCAGATATGAAAATATGGTTGTAGCCCTCTATGATGTCTTGAAGGTTGAGGTTGTCGGCTAAGAAAAAGTAGTTGTTGGACAATAGGGCAAACAGGTAGAGTATTGCGCCGATAGCTAATGCAAGGATTTCCTTGCCATAACGGATAAAAGGTATAAGGAGAACGAATGCGATGATTAAAGCTTGTATATACCACAATGCTCCCATCGGATAAAACAGGATGCTCTGGATTCCTTTAAGGAAAATAACGATTGGAGACAGATGTGCGATGTATAGCCCGATCAGGTATATTGTCAGAGCTAACGGTTCGAATATGAGCAGTTTCTGTGCCAGTCGGCGAAGATAATTCCACCATTTATCAAAACCATTGTACACACCACAGTTGTAAATTTTGCGGCCGAAGAAGTATCCTGAAGCGACAAAAAAATAAGGGACGGCAAGCCGGAACAGTAACGGGTATAAGTAACTGGCAAATGTCCCTTTGATATATACCTCCGACTGTCCAATGCCGGAATGAATTGCCATGATACACAGGGCAAATATGAATTTGAAGAGGTCTACGCCACGAGCATCATTGCAATTGGGATTATTGCAATGGGGGGGGGTAATTGCCTGGGTGTCAACATTGTACATGGGTAGTTATTTGTGGGGGGTGGAGGTAGGCGAGGGCTTGGCGCTGGATCTGGCTGCCGAGGAGGGTGTTGAGGAGGAGGTAGATGGTGGCGGCGGCGAGGAGCTGCTGGGGGAGGATGGCGGCGGGATGGGTGAGCCAGTGCCACTGTGGGAGGAGGGTGGCGGTGAGGATGGGGAGGTAATGGGCGGCTGCCATGGCGGCGAGGGTGAGGGGGATGTAGGGGGCGAGGTCCCAGAGCATGTGCCAGATGCTACGGGAGGTGTAGCGGGCGGCTATCTGCATGGTGGCTATGCAGCCTACGGCGGTGGCTGCGACTTGTCCCCAGAGGAATATGCGGATGCCGAGGGTGATGTCGGTGCCGGAGGTGAGGGCAAGGCTGCCGATGGTGGGGATGATGGCAGCGATGGCTACACCGTCGCGGAGGGTTTCGCTGACGATGAGCATGCGCGACTTGCCGAGGGCGAGTATGTAGTTGTTGAACACCATCGACAGGACGGTGAATACGCCGCGCAGCAGCAGTATCTGGAAGAGGACGATGGAGGCGTCCCACTTGGTGCCGAAGAAGAGGTGGAAGATGGGGGTCGCCATTACGGCGAGCAGTCCGAGGGCGGGGAAGGTCAGGTAGGCGGCGCAGCGGTTCATCTTGGCGGTGGCTCTGCCAAATTCCGTGGGGTCGTCCTGTATCTGAGAGAGGGGGGGCAGGAATGCCTGTACGAGTGACTGCCCGATGGACATGATGCCCATCTTGCTCCACTTGTCAGCCTGGGTGTAGAGACCGAGCGATGCCATGCCGGCGCGGTTGCCGATAAAGAAGCTGTAGATGTTGAGAAAGACGGTGTTGAGCAGGGATGCTCCCATGACTCCCATGCCTACGGAGAAGAACGACTTCAATGCCGTCCAAGAGAAGCTCCACAGCGGCCGCCATGATGTCGTAGCCCACAAGACGATGCTTTTGACTGCCGAGAGGGCTATGGTCTGCCACACTACAGCCCATGCGCCGTAGCCTGAGACGGCGAGCCATATGCCGATGATGGCTCCTACGGTGAGTCCGATGCTGTTGGCGACGGCTATCATGCGCACCTGCATCTGCTTCATCAGGCGGTTGGTGGGGACGATGGCTGTGGCTGAGAGTATGAACGACAGGAACATTACCCGCGAGAGAGGGATGAGCCTCTCGTCGCCCTGGAACCAGTCGGCTATCAGCGGTGCGCAGAAGAAGAGGATTATGTAGATTGCCACTGCCATGGCTATGTTGAACCACATGACCGTGGAGTAGTCGAGGCGTGTGGGAGCTTTGCGCTGGATGAGGGCTGAGGAGAAGCCGCTGTCGACAAAGAGGTTGGCGAACGCCTGAAACACGAGTATCGCGCCGACGAGACCGAAGTCATCATGCGAGAGCATGCGGGCGAGCACTATGCCGGTGACGGCATAGAGGACCTGGGTCGCCACTTTGTCGATGAGCGACCATTTGATGGTGTCGGCTACTTCGCGTTTCATGCTCGGATGTGGGGCGGATGCACCAGGGTGCATCCCTACGGTTTGGTCGTTTTTTCGTGGAGGCGGACATGCCACGGCATGTCCCTACAGATTGGCGGGAGGCTTGGAATCGCCTGATACGATGACACGGCACGCCGCGTCCCTACAAGTTGAGGGGTGGTTATTGGGCTTCGAGCTGTTCGATGGGTTTGAGTTTGACGCCGAGGGAGCGGGATTTGATATCACGTGGGTTGCCGCCGAAGTATATGGTGCCGCTCATGCCAGTGACCGAGAGGGTCTGGGAGGCGTGGCAGTAGATGGATCCGGTGCCGATGATGTTACACTTGGCTGTCTGGGAGAGGAGAGCGGCGCAGTTAACGATGCCGGTGCCAGTGTTGCCGATGGAGGCGGTGGTGCACTCCCCTTCGACGGTGATGGTGCCGTTGCCGGTGAATTTCTTGACGTTGACCTCGGGGGCGTTCACGCCTACGATGGCGAGCTTGCCGTTGCCTTCAAGTCGTGCCTGGAATTTCGGTACGCGGACATCGGTCATGGCTGTCACGGTAGAGTCGCCGTTGTTCTGTATCTTTATGAGCATTGTGGATGAGACGTGGACGGTAGGTATGCCTTTTGCCTCGAGCATGTTTTCAGACAGGCGCAGAGTGAGGCGTCCGTCCTTTTGCTCGAAGCGGATGGCAGATACCATATTATCAGGGGCTTCAAAATGGGCTTCCACGCTGTCGGCTGACGCTGTGGTGGAGTAGTTGACGTTGATGCCGTCAAGCACCTTCAGCTCTGTGAAATCGTTGAGTTTCAGGGAGTAGGGCTTGAGGGTCTGTGCGCTGGTAAGATGTGCCGTAAGAATGATTGCCACGGATGCGCAGAGTGTTGCTATCTTAGGAAATGTCATGACGAAAAGTTTACGGATATGATAAGTGATGGGTAAGTGTGGATGTCTTATTGCTGGAGCGAGGGGATGATGGCGTGCTCGATATGGGTGAGGATTTCCATCAGGGTGGCGTTGGTGTCGGCGCGGAGCATGGCGATGCGTGTCTGGCGGAAATCCGGTATGCCCTTGAACAGGGGTGAAGCTGCCAGATGTCGGCGTATGTGGAGTATGCCGCGGTACTCGTCTATGCGGTCGATGCTCTCGGCTATCTGACGGTGGATGAGGGCGAATTTCTCGGCTACTGTAGGCTCGACAGGCTCATTGCCGAGTACGGCGGCTTTGAGTGAGCGGAATATCCACGGGGCGCCTATGGAGGCGCGTCCCACCATCACGCCGTCGACACCGTAGCGGTCGAAGGCATCGCGCACCTGCTGGGGGGTGCGGAGGTCGCCGTTGCCGATAAGGGGTATGATCAGACGCGGATTTTCCTTGACACGGGCTATCATCTCCCAGTCCGCTTCGCCTGTGTACATCTGCGAGCGGGTGCGGCCGTGCACAGTCAGAGCCTGTATGCCGCAGTCCTGGAGCTGTTCGGCGAGGTCTACTATTATCTTGCTGTTGTGGTCCCAGCCGAGACGCGTCTTGACCGTCACGGGGAGGCTTACGGCGCGTACCACGGCAGATGTGATCTCAAGCATTCGGGGGATGTCGCGGAGCATGCCAGCACCCGCGCCCTTGGCTGCCACTTTCTTGACCGGGCAGCCGAAGTTGATGTCAAGAATGTCGGGATGGGCGGTCTCCTCCACGATTTTTGCCGCCTCGACCATCGGACCGACTTCTCTGCCGTAGATCTGTATGGCGGTGGGGCGTTCGGCAGGGTCTATGGCGAGTTTGCGTGTCGTGGCAGCGATGTTGCGGATGAGCGCGTCAGCCGACACAAATTCGCTATAGGTCATGTCGGCTCCCTGCTCCTTGCAGATGAGACGGAAGGAGCGGTCGGTGACATCTTCCATCGGAGCGAGCATGACCGGACGGTCGCCTATGTCGAGATTGCCTATTTTCATGTGGGGTGTGGGTATGATATGGGGTTATTGCAGCCCGGGAGGGAGCGGTTCGTGATAGCGTTGCAGCAGTTCTTTTAGCGGCACGGCGGTGTTATGGTCAGTCACATACATCGGACGGAGCGGAGCGTATGCGGGGCTTGCCAAAGAGAGGTTCGTGTCTATGCGAGGAGATGTGATATCGGCGAGCTGCAACGCCGTGTGGAAATAAGAGGATGAGGAGGACACCAAGCTGTCACGATGTGATGTGAGGATACCTAAGGCTTCTGGATGGAGGGATTGATAGCGAGGGCTGAGCCACACGATCATCGGAACGTGGACCTGCATCGCCGTCGGGATGGGTGAGGCATGCATAAACCGCTCATCCTTGGTGTCATAGAGGTCTTCGCCATGGTCGCTGGTGTAGAGCATCGCAGCCGGTATGTCTTCGTGCTCCGCCATTGCAGCGATGCTGTCAAGTACGTAATCCTCGGTCAGTATGGTATTGTCATATGCATTGACCATCAGCGGGCGGTAGATAGGTTTTGCCTCAAACGGACCGTCGGGGGTGAAGCGGCGCATGGATGCCGGATAGCGGTCGCGATAGTCGAAGTGGGAACCGTAGGCGTGTACCACAATGAGCTGACGGTCGGCGCGTCTGGCTATACGGTCACGTACGTAGGGGAGCAGGTCGATGTCGGTCAGCGGATGACCGATGACCTTGTCGGCTATGTAACAGGTAGTGTCGGCTTCGGCGCAGAAAAATTCCACGTAGCTGTGGTTGGGTTTCTGAGCAGTGATGACTGCGGTGGCATACCCTGCCTCCTTGAATGCCGTTATGATGCTCTTGGACTGCGGCAGCTGGCTGTATGATGCCGCATCCACTGCGCTGAGGAGCATGGGCACGCTCTTGTGGGTGGTGTTGCTCTGGCTCATGACATAGGGGTAAGCCACAAGTCCGTCGCGACGGCTTAGACGGGGGTTGGTAGGGCGGTCGTAGCCGAGAAGCTGCCAGTTAGCGGCGCGGGCGGTCTCGCCTATTACCAATATGACGAGCCGCGGCACAGTGTCATTGGCTGACATCCGTGCATCAAAGGTGTAGCCTTCCGAAGTGGAGCTGTAGTTGCTGAGGTCTGAAGCCACCCGGGCGGCATGTCCGATGTTGTATGCTACATTGACAGGGTAGAGATCATCCGAAATCCTATAGCTGTAGGAGAATATATATGCTGCGCCGACCGACAATGCTCCGAGAAGCATGGCGATATAGCTGATGCGGCGGGATGTGCTGATCCATGCCTGAGGCAGATGGATGTGGCGCACTGCGGCTATGATGCCTCCGATGAGTCCGCCGCCATAGACCACTGCCACGACGATGACGATGACCATAAGCCCGGCAAGCATTTCTCCGGCTTCCTCGGGATTGGTGGTCAGGAGGTTGAGGAACATGTCGGAAGCGATGACCGACCTGCCGTATAGATAGAGCAGCACTAACTGGAATGCCGCGAAAAACATCAGCGGAAAGCACCACAGCGTCACCCTGCCGATGCGGCGTGACAGGCTCATCAGCCACAGGTACACGCCACCAGGAAGGAGCATGTTGGCGAGGATGCCCCAGATGTCAAGCGGTTCGGTGATGCACAGAGCCACATTGGGAAGGAGCAGCGAAGCGTAGACAAAGAGTGCAAAAAGACCCCACAGGGCGGTTTCTCTCCGTCCTGATGAAGCCGGTGGTGTTATGTCATGATTCTTTTTCCTTGCCATAAATTTCCATCTGTCAGGGTCATCCTCTGTAAAGGCATCTGAATTACGGGTGCAAAGTTAGCAAAAATTCAGAGAATGGTCGGCTGGGAATAGTTTCCGAAAGTGCCATAAAGCTGTGCGGATTAGCGGAATCGGGCATTTGCATGCTATAATATCAGCGCAAAGCGAGGATGTTGCAGAACTCCAAAATCACTCTAAAACTTGTAGGGACATGCCATGGCATGTCAGCTGGTACTCAGGTATTTGCATATTAGACATGCCATGGCATGTCCCTACAATATTGTACGATTCGGAGTTCTGCAACATCCTCTTTGCTATGAACTTAAGATTATTTCGCTTGTAAAGGCGCGGCATAGCCGCGGCGGGAGTAGTAGCCACATGCAAGCAAGTCGTCAGACTTGTGGAGCTTGTGGTTTAAAATACCCCCTCATATACCGGCGGCGTCAGCTGCCGGGGCTTACGCGTGCGATTGCCCCGGCAGTTACACCGCCGGATTTCCAATCCATCCGTTTCCCACAAGCTGCGCAAGCCTGATGACTTGCTTGCATGTGGCTACTGCTCCCCTCGCGGTTAACACCGCGAGCGTTAAGTTAATAGCAGCATTGTGGCATGTCCCTACAAATGAACGGACGAACAATCAAGTCTGTAGTGCGGAATGTATGTATTTGATATCAATGGGTTTGGGAGATAGGGAAAGTTGATGTATTTTTGTAGGGAAAGTGACAGAAACATTAAATACTATATTTATGAACTATCAGGATAATAAGATTTATCGCCTTGAGCGAAAGGATTTTACCGTAAGTAAGGAGGCGGGGCGTACCCTGTTTCTTGTAAATGATTCGCCTACTGAATACCCGATCAGGATTGCTCCGTTTAAATTTCAGGAAGTAAATATCCCCGATGTATTGGTGTGCAAGTATTATAAAGGCAAATTTCATCAGGTCAAGCGCGAGCTTGTCCCTCTGCTCTATGAAGACGGCTCGGTGCATGAATTTACTATACTTTCGCAGACGCGGGGACAAAACAGCGTCTGCAATGTGATTGATGATGCGAGCGGTGTGTATTTCAGCCGTGTGCCCATCGCGGGGCGGAAGTTCAATAAGTCGGAGCGCGCC
Source organism: Bacteroidales bacterium M7 (assembly GCA_001689515.1). Classification (GTDB taxonomy): domain Bacteria; phylum Bacteroidota; class Bacteroidia; order Bacteroidales; family Muribaculaceae; genus Amulumruptor. Next base: position 42,642 of record LUJR01000032.1, on the reverse strand, counting down.
AATCTGAGGGTCAGGTATCCTGATGCGGATTCGGACGCGGACATTATTCTGGAGTTTATTGAGGAGCCAAAATCGGTCAGAAAGGTCGGTTTCAGCGTGTCAAAATTCAAGAAATTGCCGTCGGTAGCGAAATTTACAAAGATGAGATGGTGGAAGACCTTTGAATCCGACACGTTGTGGACCACTGCGCAGGAGCGTGAAAGCGCGGGCAACAAATACTGGTTGCTCGATCTGCTGAGCCAGGTCATGGATGCAGCCAGGTCATGGACCCGCGGCCGCAGGTCTAATCTTATGAAGGCTTTTTATGATGCTGTAATTGAGGTCATAGAAGGGTCGGATTATCTTCATGAGTTTCAGGGAGATGAGTTTGCAGCAGCTCAGTCGTCTATCGAAGCGACTGCCCATAGGGCGGAAATATATATAAAGGCACTCGGATTAATCGCAAAAGATGAGCAGAACGCTTTTGTCGCCAAGGTGTTCAGCCAGCTCAAAAACAATCATCCGATATATAGGGCGGATATACAGTTTGGTCTGCTGGGCATATTGTTCTCTTTGGGCACCGAGTTGTCAGTCGATGCTATGCAGGAGATATTCGGTCTGATCAGGAAGCGCCATGCCGACCCGCATTTCGTCAAGGATTATGCTCCGGGCATCATCGCGTTCTTGGAAGCGTTGATAGACAAAGAGTCGAGCCGGTTTTTCCCGTTTAATCGCGAGCGGCTTTCGCTTATCATAGAGGCTACAGCTCTCGAGCTGCTGATGACGCAGGGTATCAACTTCCCTATGTGGAGCCGTCACCGAGGCATGATGTATCTCAATGCTGCCATGCTCGGCATCTGTCCTAACGAGCAACTTCTGAAAAAGGCTTATTATGCGCTGACCTCCCAGATGGCGTCACCGCTTGAGTATAGTTGGAACGATACGTCGGATGTCAATATGCTGACATCGACAAAGCTTGCCAATCCCACCAATGATGTCTCGCCTAAAAATTCAATATTTGAAAATAAAGAGATGTCGCTGAGATTGAGGGGTAATTTTATGACGCTCTACAAGTCGATGGGTGAAGGGAACGCCAAGAAGGTGGTTTCACTCGTGCCGGCAGGCGATATCGAGGCATGCGTCATGCTTGATGACAGACTGTCACAGAAGCTTAACGCAGATGCACAGACCATCGGGCGGCGTCCTGAACTGTGGGCTGAAATCGAGGCAGGGCTGACGAGCGACGTTGTGGTGCGTCGCACTACCAAGAAGAAGCCCGAGTCGCAGATGCTCGCTGTGGGTGACATGGTCTATTTCAGGGTTAAATCCCAGTCGGATTATGACAAATACCTCTTTGAGTGCGAGGTGGCTGGATTCCCGGAGGTGAAAGCCTCTATCAGGATGAAGGATATCGCGCGACTGCTGATCAAACGTCCTGTGGTGGATATGTTCATGAAGGACGGAGAGCCCATGGTGTTTCAGGGTAAGGTGATAAGTGCCGCCTCTCAGGCGAGTGTCGAACTGTCACTGACCGAAAAGACTCTGCAATATTATCTGCGCCGTGCCCAGGAGGACTATGATCAGGAGAGTGCGCTTCAAGCCATCGTCACAGGCAGGGTTCCGGGCAACGGAAACACCTACTTCATATTGACAGAGTCGTATTATCCGGCACTCTTCCACAATGTCGACAATCTGGATGTGGACTGTAACAGCGTCATCAATGTCAGGGTCGACAATATAAAGCCGCGTCTTGACGAAGACAAACTGTATGTCAACTGCTTTGAGGCTGACGGAGAGGTGGCGGAATGGTCGCCCGAAGAGGTGCAGGGTTATGTTCAGGAGGCGTTTGTGGATCTGCTGCTGAACATTTCCGAAGAGGACGCCTCGGGTTTCGCATGGAGCGAGCCGGATGAGTTTGACCCGGATGCGGAGGTGTCGGGCGATGTGGATTTCCTCTACGAGGAGGAGGTGCAGCCGCTGGCGCGATTCTTTGAGACAGCGGCGTTTCTGAAACGCAAAGAACTCGGTACGAGCTATGATTATCTTGCCTATGCCCGGCTGCTGGCTGTGCTCAGCCACGGGGATGCCGACGTGATATCGCTTAAGCTCTCGGCTCTTGAGCTTATGGATACCTTCGCTCTGGCAGGGCGCGTGGATGTCACGAGCCTGAAGGAGCTGGAGCAACGGGCATCAAAAATGAAGGGTGCGCGTAATGACAGGGATCTGGTACAGATGCTCCAGACGCTCAATATGCTTTCATATATGGAGTCGGACAAGCCTCTCAAAGACAGCCTGACGGAGGATTGCGGTCCCGAATTAGACCGTCTGCGCAGCTTGGTGGAGGCTTATAACATCGTGTCACGTTACGGTGTGCGCGGTGTGCGCCGCGAGCTCCGCAGCGAGATATTCCAGCTTGTCGGGCTCAGACCGTCACAGCAATATGCCGAAACGCTTGATAACGACGAGGATCAGCTGCATGAATATAAGACCTCGCTCATATATCCGGCAGGCAACAAGATGAGGGCTGACGAGAAAGCGCAGGGGCGCGAGATTGCCGAAATCATCGACGGTATGCTCAATGCCGACGGCGGCACGCTTTATCTCGGTGTCAACGACATGAAGGTGCCCATAGGATTGAACGAGGATTTCATCTACCTGTCGCATGGCAGCGACAAGTATGATACGCGTAAGATCCGCGATGTGTTTGAGCTGAAACTTATGGATTGTATCCGCCGCAACATAGGTCTGCTGTATGACGGCCACTCGCTCAACCAGTTTATCGGTTATAGGTGGGAGAGCCGCAGCGGTCGTGACATGCTCCAGATTACCGTGACACCTTTCCCGGGGGTCGTGCCGATGATTGACGGCAAGATATTCATCCGCGACAAAAGTTCGACAGTGCCCCTCAAGGGCAAGGGCGAGATCGAGAAATATGCCGCCAAGCGCCAGCAGCGTTTCAAGGCGTGACGGGTGCCGATGGCGTGATAGATACCAACCATTGCTATTTGTGGAGGGCGTTGCAGTACTGGTACTCCTCGACTTGTAGGGACATGCCATGGCATGTCAGCCCTCATTATGCGTGATTTAAACGGTCATGAACAGCCAAAACAGACATGCCATGGCATGTCCCTACAGACTTTGCCGCGATTTTTGGGGGTTCTGCAACACCATCCCTATAATTACTGTGGTATTGACATTAGGGCAGTGTGTTGACGGTTTGATATCAGAAGGCTTCGTTGATGCCGAAGACGAAGCCTTTGCAGTGCTTGCCGAAGCCGATATCGATGCGGACGTTGGAGTTTTTCTTGAATTCCCAGCGGTAACCTATGCCTACGTTGGGGAGAGCCTGGCTCAGGCGGAAACCGCTGAGGTCGGGGGCTATCGCGCCTACACCGCCCCATACTACCAGGCTGTTGCGCCGCCATATATGCTGGCGCAGCTCCACGGTCAGGTCCATCTCGCATTTGTCACGGTACTGCCCTTCGTAGTATCCGCGCAGGTTGTTGCTGCCTCCAAGGGTCGAGAGCATGTTCCACGGGACGTTGCCGTAGGCAAAGCGTCCGTGTATGCGTTCGGCTATTATGCCCCCTTTCCATACGCGCTGATAGGCTCGTGCGGTCAGAGCGGTGGAGCTGAACGAGTGTGATGTGTTGCCCATGAAGCGCGGGTAGAACTGCTGTTCGAATTCCACGGTCACGCCGCGCGTCGGTGCTGTCAGGTTGTCGCGCGTGTCAAACATGCCCGATACACCTATGCCGAACGATGTCACGCGTTGCGGCTGTCCTGTCCATACCGCCTCGTCGGTGATGTTGGTGGCTTTGACGCGCGAGAAGAGCAGCCCGGGACCTACGAAGACATGTCGTCCGATGCGCACGAGACCGTCGATGCGCGAGGAGAAGTGGATTTCATTGAATTTTGATTTGTAGTCATCGTTGACGGCACGTTCGTAACCTATGCCCCAGTAGTCGGTGGGACGGTAGTAATAGTCAAGCAGGTAGTTGATGCGGAAGCGGTCATGGGGGAAGATGTTGGTCCCTTCCAGTCCTACTTCCACGAACCCCGATGTGGATATTTTGCCCTTGATAGCTACGAACGAGCGCGGGACGAGCGAGTCTGGCTCGCCGAGGGAGTATGATCCTGTAGCCACGATGCCGAGGGCAAGCTTGATTTCATTGGAGTAGTAGGGACCGCCTATGACTCCTATGTCGAAGGCTTTAGGATCCTCCTTGGGCTTGTTGGACTCGTCGAAGTACGCCTTTATGCGTTCGATGAGGTTTTTCTTCTTGGGGAGCGAGTCAGTGGCAGCTGTCAGGCTGTCGGCAGGGCTAGCCTGCTGCCCCATGGTCATCAGGCAGCATGCCGACAGCATCATCATTGCGGCTATGCTCCTCAAGGATGCTGTAATCACTCTAATCATGTCGGCAAAGTTAGCAAAAAACGTATAACGGCTTGCCGTGCTTCGTGGTTTAAATTTCGTGATGAGTGGTCGGAACTTCTACAGATGCCGGGACCGGCAAAAGTCGGATTTACATATCCTCCAAGTCAAGGCCAGCAGTTTTCACGTCATATCCATTAAGGGTATGGACTGCTGCGAGCATCCTTTCGGCTTTCTCTTCTAAGGCTTTCATGGATATGTTCTTCCGGTTGCGTTTTATCTCATACACTGTTGCCGTGTTATCAAGTTCGTTTGCGGCAATCATGTCTATCTCAAATTCGCCCTTCCGATCCCACCAGCGTCCGATGAGAGTGTAACGTCTGCTTTCGATTGCTTTGGCTCGGAAATAGCGTTCAAGCATTATGCCGGAAAATGTCATATAGTCGCGTCGGATCAGAGTCCGCAGCTGTTCGTAAGCCCCGATTTCTAAGATGTGGTTGTACTTGAATACAAATCGGAACCAGAAAGTGAAGAAGTTGTCACGGATTTTATACGTTGCATTTTTGCTTAGCGGCTTTGCTCCAATTGGAAGCTCTTTTGATATTATGCTGTAGTCATCCTCCAGACGCGTCATGTAGCCGCTGATTTGTCTGCCGATGGTTGCTTCAATTTCGCTGCGATGTGTTTTGCCGCTGGCTATGGCTGATAAAATGGAGAAGTAGGTGTCATAGTCTTTCCCGAATTCTTCTACAAGAATGGACCGGCCTTCGTTGATAAATGTGGAGTCGGAGCTGATCATGCTGTCGATCATGCCGTCAAGAGTCAGGGCGTGGTCGTCCACGAGCAGTTGGATGTATTTTGCCACCCCTCCCGTAAAGGCATACATGGCAAGCAGGTCTTCATTGGAATGCCCGGGATGATACTCCGCCATGATTTCCTTTAATACGGACGGTTGAAAGGCACGGATTGTCATAAAGCGGTTTTGGCGGTTGTATAGTGGCTCCTTGTGGTCTCTGAATATCCTTGTCATCATGGAATATACCGACCCACACACCACAAGGTTCATTTTAGAGCTCTGGTGATTGATGTCCCAGGTCTTTTGTATGTCACTGAAAATTGATGGATTTACGCGTTCAAAGTTCTGAAACTCGTCAATGAAAAGCGTGAAGTTCAGGCTTTTAGACAGTTCCATCAGATAGCCGAACAGCTCGGCGAAGTTGGCGGGGGTGCCTCCGAGTTTGGTATCGAGTTTTTCCTCGACTTCTTGACGAAACTCCTCGCAGAGAAGGTTCTCGGCTTTTCTTCCTACAAAAAAATACAGCATCGGCCTGTCTCCGTAGGCCTTGAGTACGAGCGAAGTCTTGCCAATACGTCGTCGGCCTGTGAGGACAGTGAACTGGGCTGTGTGGGCAGAATTGTCCCTTATCTTGCGCAGGGTCGTTATTTCATCTTTACGGTCAAAAAATCTCATGGCTGCTGAAAGAATGGAAACCGTGGTTTCGGAAACCGTGGTTTCTATTTGCAAAATTAATGACAAAAATCCGGATAGCAAATATTCAATGGCATTTTTAAGTCATATTCCAGCAAAGGTCCGGTGGAGTGGGGTTTTGAATTTGTGGGGAAAACTGTTAACTTTGTGAGGCTGGCGTGTTGGCAGCTTAACCGAGATGCTTATGGCTGAGAACGAGAAATGGACCGAAATCGAGCACTTGCCCCTTTGGGACGAGGAGTTTTATGATGTGTACACTGCCAAGAAGCATGGCAAGTGGGTGATGCTCAAGACCCTCAAGGATCAGTATCGTGATGACCCTGCGATGAAAGAGATGATAGAGCGCGAGTTTGATGTGCGCTACAATCTCTGCCATCCCAACATCGTGATGATCAACGACTTCGAGGAAGTGCCAGGGCTGGGCATGTGCATCATCACCGATGATGTGTACGGTGACTCGCTCCGCAAGCTCATCGATGACAAGAAGGTCACTGAGGAGCATCTGCGCAAGGTATGTCATGAGCTCGTGGAAGCTATGGAGTATATCGAGGCAAACCATCTCGTGCACCAACCGATACGCCCGGAGACCATACAGTTTACCGAAAATATCGGTAACCTTAAGCTGATAGACGTGGGGTTTGACCAGAAGCAGTCGCTCAAGCCTGATGACGTGGAGGAGGATGTGAGGCAGTTCGGTCAGGTGCTGACTGAGACCCTTGATGCCCTTGACAGCCACAATCCGCGGTTGCGTACCATAGCGCGTCAGTGTCTGAGCAAGGGCAAGCCGCATTTCCGCTCCGCCAACGACCTCCACATGGCTCTGCAAGGGCGCAACAACAATCGTCTGCTCGTGTGGCTTCTTGCCTTCTTGGTGGTCATGCTGGCAGTGCTTGCATGGCTCTCGTCGGGTTATGCTCCGCATCCGTAGTCAATAATAGGTTGTTTCATAAATTGAATACAAGTATATAAAATATATGTCAGTAGAAATCAGGGAGATACCCAAGACCAAGAAGGCTCTGAAACGATATGTCAACTTCGGCATAGACCACTATAAGGGCAATGACTGCTTCGTGCCGCCGCTGGTGTTTGACGAAGTGGCTACACTGCGCCCCGAGGGAAATCCCGCCTTCGAATTTTGTGAGGCTCAGTCATTTATGGCATATCGCGACGGTAAACCCGTAGGCAGAATCACTGCCATCATCAACCGCACTGTCAACGAGCGTTCGGGCAGAAAAGAGGGGCGTTTCGGCTGGGTGGACTTCATAGATGACGAGGAAGTCACCGACGCACTGTTTGGCGCTGCTTCCGATTGGCTTCGTCAGCGCGGTATGGAGACCGTAGTCGGTCCGATGGGTTTCACCGACATGGATCATGAGGGAATGCTCGTCGAGGGCTTTGACGAACTCGGCACCATAGCCACCATATATAACCATCCCTACTATCCGCGCCACATGGAGCGGATGGGCTTCGTCAAGGATACCGACTGGGTCGAGTACCGCATGACCGTGCCTGACAAGGTGCCCGAGAAATACCAGCGCATCTCCGATATCGTCAGCAAGAAGTATGACCTGCATGTAGCGGAGGTCAAGAGCCGCAAGGAGCTTAAACGCCGCTACGGCAGAGCGTTTTTCAATCTGGTCAATGAAGCGTATGACCAGCTGTATGGCTATTCGCCTCTGACACCTGCACTGATAGACCACTACATAGACATGTATCTCGGTGTGCTGCGCCTTGACGACATCTGCATCATCGTTGACAAGGACGACAATCTTATAGGTGCCGGCATATCGCTTCCGTCGCTCTCGAAGGCTCTTCAGAAGAGCCGCGGACGGCTTTTGCCGCTGGGCTGGGCGCGCATCCTGCGGGCACTCTACCGTCACAATGACATAGTGGATCTGATGCTTGTCGCCATCAAGCCCGAGTTTCAGAACAAGGGTGTCAACGCCATGCTGTTCTCGCACCTGCTACCCAACTATATCGCCAACGGCTACAAGTGGGCGGAGAGCAATCTCGAACTTGAAGACAATCATGCAGTACAGCTCCAGTGGCAGTATTTCGAACGGAGGCAGCATCGCCGCCGCCGTGCCTACCGCAAGGATCTGTAACCTTTAATATACCTACCATGAAAGATATAACTATCGTCACTCCGATCAAGGTGGCTGCCTATGCGGAGCTTGATGAAGCCGACCGGCAACTTGTCGATGCGGCACGCGAGGCTTCAAGCCGCACATATTCGCCTTACAGCCATTTCGGCGTGGGGGCAGCCATACGCCTGAGCAACGGTGAGACAGTAACCGGTGCCAATCAGGAAAACGCTGCCTTCCCGTCAAGCATGTGCGCCGAGCGCACGGCAGCTTATTATGCCCATGCTACTTATCCCGATGCGCGGTTTGAAAGCATTGCCATCGCTGCGACAGGCACCGATGGTAAGGAGGTAGCTGAGCCGGTGTCACCGTGCGGCGCATGCCGACAGGCACTTTTGGAGTATGAGCATCTCGGAGCAGCCGATGTCAGAGTGCTGCTTGTGGGTCGTGATGACATCTTCATCCTGCCGTCAGTGCGGTCGCTGCTTCCGCTCTCATTTACCGAGTTTTAGCAGAAGTTTTATAAGTGACGCACAAGATATATGGTCATTTTGCATATCGGCAGACGTTTGTAGGGACATGCCATGGCATGTCAGCCACGCACACCGATTGATGCCCTCCTGAGGACGCGGACATGCCATGGCATGTCCCTACAATCTACGCAGTTATACACTCAGGCTTGAACTTTTGTTATTAAACACCTCTTAGCGGATATGTCGCGGAAAATGCGTACCTTTGTGGTATGTTTGACTTAAAAGACTTCCACATTGCCATCTCCAAGGACCGCTTGGCCTCGATGCCGATGGTCACTTTCGCCGGCGATATAAGTCTGGTCAACACACCGGAGGACGCCGCCAAAGCACTTGAATATCTCAAGACCCAGCGGCGGGTGGGCTTTGACACGGAGACACGTCCGTCGTTTCGCAAGGGGCATATGAACGAGGTGGCACTGATGCAGGTGTCGACCCTTGATCGCGCATATCTCTTCAGACTCAACAATATAGGCATAGACCCTGTAAGGGATTTCCTGCAGGATGACAGCGTCATTAAGATAGGGCTGTCGCTGCGTGATGACTTCCAGATGCTCCATCGGCGTGGCGAATTTGCACCAGCCGGATTCGTGGAGCTTCAGGAACTTGTCAAGCAGTTTGGCATCACAGATGCGAGCTTGCAGAAAATCTATGGCATAATCTTCGGCGGCCGCATATCCAAGTCGCAACGTCTGAGCAACTGGGAGGCAGTGTCGCTGACCCACGCGCAGCAGGTGTATGCCGCCATAGACGCATGGGCGTGTCTGAAGATATACAATGCGCTTGAGGCTGGGGATTTCGACCCTGACGAGTCGCCGTTCAAGCGTCCCGTGGAACAAGTGGCTTCTGAGCCGCATCATGAGTAGTGCTAAAGTCCGCTATCGCCACACACTCTCTCTTATCGTTCACTTACATTCTTCTCTCTCTCTGACCAATTATTTCCTTTACCATCCTTGACACATCTTTTTTAATGAAACGCTCTACCTGGATTCCTGCTTTGCTGCTTATATATCTTGCCGTGATGAGTTACATAGGGCGCGGCGAACTTGCAGCCGGCAATTACCTTTATTATTTCGGACTTATCTTCCTGACGCTGGTGTGTATACTGTTGCTGCATCTGCATCTGCGCCGTGTGGCTCGTCAAAAGGATGACCGACGCATGACAAAGTGACACGGAAAATTAGTAACTTTGCAGCATGAAAGACTTTTGGCAGCTGCTGATACGTTTTGTACCTCCCTACAAGAAGTACTTCATCGGCAATATCATCTGCAATATACTGACGGCGTTTCTGACGCTGTTCTCGTTTGCTGTAATCATCCCTATCCTTGAGATTCTTTTCGGCATCAACAAAGCCGAATACACATTCCTGCCCATAGGCAGCGCAAGCTTCAAGGATGTGGTGGTCAACGATTTCTATTACTATACCACGGTGTGCATATCGGAGTGGGGCACGAGTGCCACGTTGGCTCTGCTGGCACTGCTGCTTGTGGTGATGACCGGACTCAAGACCGGCACCGCCTATCTGGCATCATATCTGATCATACCGATGCGTGCCGGTGTGGTACGAGACCTGCGTAACTATGTCTACGACAAGGTCACCACGCTGCCTATCTCATTTTTTACATCCGCCCGCAAGGGTGATGTCATGGCTCGAATGAGCGGCGATGTCGGGGAGATTGAGAACTCCATCATGTCATCGCTCAACATGATGTTCAATAACCCTGTGATGATTATCGCATGCCTGGTGATGATGATAGTCATCTCGTGGCAGCTGACTCTGTTTGTGCTGATATTGCTGCCGCTGGCTGGATTGGTCATGGGTCGCGTTGGCAAGCGTCTGAAACGCAATTCGCTTGAAAACCAGCAGCAGTGGGGCACCATCCTCAGTAATATCGAGGAGACGCTCGGAGGTCTGCGCATCATCAAGGCTTTCACAGCCGAGGAGAAGGTCAAGGAGCGTTTCCATCGCGAAAACCAGCAGCTCTACAAGCTGTCATGCAAGTTGGCGCGCCGTCAGAGCCTTGCTCATCCCATGAGCGAGTTTCTCGGCACCATCACTATAGCCATAGTGCTGTGGTTTGGCGGCACTCTCATCCTTCATGGCTCCTCGTCGATTACCGCTCCCTCCTTCATATATTATATGGTGATATTCTACAGCATCATCAACCCTGCCAAGGATCTGAGCAACGCTGCCTACAACATACAGCGCGGTCTGGCATCGATGGAGCGCGTGGATCTTATCATGAAAGCCGAAAACAATATCAAAGATCCCGAGAACCCGGTGGACATCAATCCGCAGGGGGGCACAGTGGAGTACCGCGATGTGAAATTCGGCTACGACCCAGCCACTCCTGTCGTAGAAGATATCAGTTTTGCCATCAAGCCAGGCGAGACTGTAGCCCTCGTAGGTCAGAGCGGATCGGGCAAATCCACCTTGGCAGACCTTATGCCCCGCTTCTATGACGTGGATGCCGGGCATATCACCATCGACGGCACAGACATTCGTGATTTCCGTGTGCCGGAACTGAGGTCGCTGATGGGCAACGTCAACCAGGAAGCGATACTCTTCAATGACTCTATATATAACAACATCACATTCGGAGTCAAGGAGGCAACGCGCGAGGAGGTGATTGCCGCCGCAAAGGTCGCCAACGCCCACGATTTCATCATGGCTACCGAGGAGGGCTACGACACCTGCATCGGTGACCGCGGATGCCGTCTGTCGGGAGGTCAGCGTCAGCGCATATCCATAGCCCGCGCTATCCTTAAAAATCCCAAGATACTCATACTTGACGAGGCGACTTCGGCTCTTGACACCGAGAGCGAACACCTCGTGCAGGAGGCATTGGACCGACTGATGAAGTCGCGCACCACCCTTGTCATAGCCCACCGTCTATCCACCATACGCAACGCTTCGCTCATATGTGTGCTCCATGAGGGCCGCATAGTCGAGAAGGGCACTCATGATGAGCTGATGGCTCTCGGTGGCTACTACAAGCGGCTCGTGGAGATGCAGTCGTTCTGACCGACGGATTCCCCCTCCTGGTAGGGACGCGGCGTGCCGCGTCATCGTATCAGGCGATGCGTAAGAGCTTTGGTGACGCGGCACGCCGCGTCCCTACAAGTTAATGACATCACACTATACACATTATTAGATTGGCATGGTTGACTTTACGCCTTTGCTCAGACCGTATTTCCGTCATGTGGCACTGAAAGCACTCAGGAGCCATGACGATGTGGAGCGCGCGCAGATGCGTGTGTTGCGCGGTCTTGTCGGCAAGGGGGAAGTCACGCGCTATGGACGCAGATATGGCATCACGCGTGGCATGACGTACTGGGAATTTGCCGAGCGTGTGCCGCTTGTCAGTTATCCCGATGTCAGGGCTGACATAATGGATGCCGTGAAGGGGCATGCCGACGTGCTGTGGCCCGGTATCACCAAGCGGTTCGCCCAGTCATCGGGTACTACCGACGGCAAGAGCAAGTATGTGCCTCTGACCGATGACTCGCTGCGCATGAATCATTACCGCGGTGGGCTTTACAGCGTCGGACACTACCTGCGTAATAATCTCGGCAGTCATATATTCGGGGGAAAGGCATTCATCCTCGGCGGCTCTTTTGCCAACGAAATAGCAGGGCTGCCTGAAGGAGTGAAGGTCGGAGACCTGTCGGCACATCTGATTGACAATATCAATCCACTCGTGGAGCGTCTGCGGGTGCCTTCGCATGACACCGCCCTGATGGAGGCGTGGCACGAAAAACTGCCGAGGCTTATTTCCGAATCAGTTGTTCAGGATGTCACCAATATCTCAGGGGTGCCGTCATGGTTTCTGACGGTGCTCCGTGGAGTGCTGAAAGAGCGTGGAGCGTCATCGATTCATGAGGTGTGGCCTAATCTGGAGGTCTTCTTCCACGGCGGCATCTCGTTTGACCCCTATAGGGAGCAGTATGCTGCAATCACTGACAGCTCGCGGATGCACTATTTAGAGACCTATAACGCTTCGGAAGGGTTCTTTGCCGTGCAGGATGACCCTGCGATACGTGCGATGCTGCTGATGATCACCGATGGTGTGTTCTATGAATTTATCCCTGTGGTACATTCCTCTGACGAGGCGCCCAAAGCCGTCCCAGCGTGGGAAGTGGCAGATGGTGAGGTGTACGAGCTCGTCATCACATCGTGCAACGGACTATGGCGTTACCGCCCCGGCGATACCGTTCGCATCTACGGCACTTCGCCGTTGCGCATCACCATCGAGGGGCGTACCAAGCAGTATATCAATGCTTTTGGCGAGGAACTGATGGTCTACAACGCCGATGCTGCCATGGCTGAGGCTTGCCATCAGACTGGTGCATCAGTGGTCAATTATACCGCCGCTCCGGTATATACCACCGACAAGAGCAAGGGACGGCATCAGTGGCTCGTTGAATTTGAGACCAAGCCTGCTGACATGGATGCCTTTGCCGCCACGCTTGACAAGGCTCTACAAAGTGTCAACAGCGATTATCAGGCAAAGCGTTCTGGTGATATATTTCTCGCGCAACTTGCCATAGTAGAGGCGCGCAAAGGGCTGTTTGACGAGTGGCTTGCATCCACCGGCAAGCTCGGAGGACAGCGCAAGGTGCCGCGTCTGTGCCCTGACCGACATATCATAGAGCCGATGCTCGCGCTTAACGAACGTAATCAATAACCTTATATCTCCCAAAGTCAATGAAAACAGCTAATCTTCTCAAATCATTGTTTGTATCGGCTGCAGTGTGCGGAGCGATGTCCGCCATGGCTGGCGATGCCAAATATATATTCTATTTCATCGGTGACGGTATGGGCGCAGGTCACGCCATGGCTACCGAAAGCTATATGCGTGACATCAAGAAGGCGGACACACCGCTGATGATGGCGTTCCCTGTGACAGGGCTTATCTCTACATACTCTGCGTCAAGCCCTGTGACCGACTCGGCTGCGGCAGGTACCGCGCTTTCCACTGGCTCCAAGACCCGTAACAGCATGCTCGGCATGGCAGCAGACACCACTGAGGTCTATTCCATAGCCCGGACTTTGCGTCAGGACGGCTACGGTATCGGTCTGGTTACCAATGTGGCTCCCGACGATGCTACTCCAGGCGCATTTTATGCCCATGTGCCTAACCGCAAGATGTATTATGAGATTGGCTGTCAGGCGGCTGAGAGCGGATACGCATTCATATCCGGGAGCAACTGGCGCGGACTCCGCGACAAGCATGGGAAGCCTACCGACCTTCCGGAGCGTTTCGCCGAGGCAGGTTATGTCACTGTGCGCGGCACAGCCGGGCTTGATACTATCACATCTGCCAAGATGGTTATGCTGTCGCCTGATAGTGCTGCTTATGACTTAGGGTATACCATTGACCGCCACGATCCCCAGGCTCTCACTCTGGTGGATATGACCAAGGCTTGTCTTGACCAGATGCTCCGCGTCAGCCCTGACCGCTTCTTTATGATGGTCGAGGGCGGCAATATCGACTGGGCAGGTCATGCCAACGATGCCGCTGCTGTCATAAAAGAGGTGTCACATTTTAATGATGCCCTCGCGGTGGCATATGAGTTTTACAAGAAGCATCCCGACGAGACTCTGATAGTGGTCACCGCCGACCATGAGACTGGCGGTATGGGACTCGGCACTACATTTACAGGATACAATCTGCGTCTTGATCTGATCGACAACCAGAAGAAGTCAAAAGACCTCTTCAACCGCGATATCGAGGCGATGCTCAAGTCTCGCCGCATCTACACATTCGACGATGTGAAGGAGATGTTGACAGAGGATTTCGGCATGTACACAGCCATCCCTGTCACTGAGAAGCAGGATGCAGCTTTGCGCGAGGCGTTCAAGCAGACATTCGTTGACCGTGACAACTCTGAGCGCACTGTCACATATTATAAAAGCTATTCGCCGCTCGTGATGGAGACATTCCGCATACTCGGTGACCACTACGGCATAGGGTTCACTACGGGAGAGCATTCCGGCTGCTTTGTGCCCCTTTATGCTGTTGGGACAGGGGCGCAGGATTTCACCGGATTTTATGACAATACCCAGGTGCCTGTGAAGATACTCAACCAAGCGGTCAAGTAAAGCGTTATAGTTGGTAAAATGTTAAAAAGTAGGGACGCGGCGTGCCGCGTCATCGTATCAGACGATGCGTATGACCTTTGATGACGCGGCACGCCGCGTCCCTACGTAAATTTGAAACCAAAGGAAAATGTTATGACTATCAGAAAATTCATCATCGCATTAATAGCCATAGTGTTGGCTGGCGGCTCTGCCGTGGCAGCCGAGCGTATAAAAGTGGACCGCAAGGCTCTCGCATCGGTCGTGACCAAGACCCCGGATAAGCGCAATGCCCTTGTGGCAAAGTATGAAAAGGGTGAAAGCCTGACACCTGCTGAGATGGCTGTGGTGTATTACGGTCAGGCTTATGTGCCCGGTCACAAGCCAGCGGCAAGCTATCCTGATGTGGATGCCGCATATGCCAAGAAGGACTATCCCGCCACGCTGACCTTGGTCGATGCAGTGCTTCGCGAGAATCCGGTGGCTCTCAATCAGCTTTTCCGCGGATATGTGGCAGCTGCCAACAGCACAGAGCCGCGCGTGAAAGCCCGTGCCGAGAACTTCCAGAAGCGAATTGATGCCATCTGCTCGCTCATATTCTCGTCGGGCAGCGGAGTGACAGGAGAGGAGCCTTTCATCGTGCTTACCACCGAGGATGCCATGGCTTTTGTGCGCAACTATTTGCAGCCCACCGAGATACTCGGCCAGGCGCAGGTCGACGGCATGGATGCCGTCAAAGTGAAATGGCCTGACCAGACGGAGCCGGTGATATTCTACTTCGCCCGTCCATGATCATCGGATTTGACGGCAAGAGAGCGGTAAGCAATTTCACCGGTCTGGGAAATTACAGCCGCTTGGTGGTGGACGCATTAGCTGACGAACTGCCTGACGACCGCCTGCTGCTCTATGCTCCCCGTCTGCGCCAGTCAGCCCGACTGGCGCGTGTGCTGGAGCATGACAATGTGGAGGTGAGGACTCCACGCAGTGCGGCATGGCGGCGTGCCCCGGGGCTCTGGCGTGTGCAGAGGGGCATCACATCGGATGTGATGGCTGACGGGGTGCAACTGTTCCACGGACTGAGCAATGAATTGCCGCTTGACATCGCCCGTGCCGGCATACCGACGGTAGTTACCATCCATGATCTTATTTTCAAGCACTTCACGCGCGGATATAAGCGCGCCGACAGGGTTATCTATGATTTCAAGTTCCGTCGGGCAGCAGAGACAGCCACGCGCATCATCGCGGTCTCGGAGGCTACACGCCGTGACATCATATCGTCATATGGAATTGCACCTGACAAGATCGATGTAGTATATCAAGGGTGTGATGCCGATTTCCTGCGCCCCGTTGCCGAGGATGAAATAGCAGCTGTAAGGGCTAAATACTCTCTGCCTGAGCGGTATATAGTCAGCGTCGGGACCATAGAGCCTCGTAAAAACCAGATGCTCACGCTTGCCGCCCTGCCGCAGCTGCCACATGATGTCAAGGCGGTCATTGTCGGTCGCGCCACACCTTATATGGATGATTTGGCGCGGTTTGTCCGCGAGAAGCATCTTGGCGAGAGGGTAGTGTTTGTGCATGATGCCCCGTTTGCCGACTTACCGTCTCTGTATGCCGGGGCTACCGTGGCGGCATATACATCACGCATGGAAGGCTTCGGCATCCCGGTAATCGAGGCAATCAATTGCGGTACGCCAGTGGTAGCTTGCACCGGCACATGCCTTGAAGAGGCTGGCGGTCCGGGAGCACTGTATGTGCATCCTGACGATGCAGAGGAGATGGCGCATGCCGTCAACCGTCTGCTCGACGACGAGTCGCTCCGCGCCGCCATGGTAGATGCCGGACGCGGCTACGTGTCGCGTTTCACCCCCGCGAAGTTCACCGCCGACCTGCTCCGCGTCTACCGCAAAGCCCTCGGGGAATATCGGTGAGAAGGGAAATAAAGTAACGTAGTGACGCGGTTCATGTGGAAGCCACTAATGGATTGCTGGTGCGTAAAGACACGTCGGAGACGTGGCAGCTGTGCGAAACCCCATGCACGGCGCGTCAGCGGCGTACATGGGGCAGAAGTGGCTCATCTAAAGACACAACCTCGGCGAGGTTGTGACCCACATATCATCCGATATTTAAATATTTTGTTATCTTTGTCCGCATGAGTAAAGACAGCAATCACATCCATGCCGTCATCAACACCTACCATCGGCGTATGACCATAGACATCGCCCATGCCGAGTCTTTGTACCGTTTCATATGGTCGTTACTGCGTGATAGGGATTGCCACCTCTACCGCATTGGAGGGATAGAGAATCACGTCCACATGCTTTTTGATTTGCATCCACGCCATGCTTTGATGGACGTGATGCGCGACATCAAGCGCGAGAGCAGTAAATGGATGAAATCATCAGGATTGTTTCCGGCATTTGAGGGTTGGGGAAAGGAATACTTTGCATGCAGTCGCAGCCACGAAGGATTAGACACTGTGATAAAGTATATAAAATGCCAACGAGAGCATCATTATGGCAAGGGAGTGACGTTTGAGGCTGAATTCCGTGCCATGGTAGAGGGGGAGTCTATGCGTTGGGATGAACATCTACTTACATAGGCAGGTGTGTCACAACCTCTCCGAGGTAGATTTTTAGTTGGTTATAGACTACCCCATGTACATCGCTTCGCTCTGTGCATGGGGTTTCGCACGGCTGCCACGTCTCCGACGTGCCGTTTTGCCGTTTTGTGTAATTTATGCTGCATCGTGTATATTGACAGGTTGGCGTCAGTCTAAGAGATTCACAGTGGTGTGTATATGGCGTGATGACTTGTCTGAGGGAATGGGAAATGTGTTGTAGAACATGCGCGAGAAGCATGGTTTTGCAGTTATAAGGGTTTGTTAATGAATATTAACAATGGGGGGGGGGTAATTTATTAAATTCTGTTTAATTTTGTGGAAACAGAAGCGCAGACAAGGGTGTATGCGCCGTAAATGACCAATCAGCAATAACACATTTTTAACCAAATAACATTCTACAACACTAAACACAAAAGCATTAACCATGAAGATTATTACACGAACAGTCAGCGCAATCGCGCTCGCAATGTCACTTGCTATGCCGCTCGTCGCATCAGCCAACGTGCAGGAGATGGAATCAAAGGGAAAACCCAATGTGCTCATCGACTACTTCTGGCGTTCGACCGACATCCCCTTTGCTGCTGCCGAACAGCTCCGCGGCTATGTGATGGAGAGCCTTGTAAACACCAAGCGTGCCGAGATCATGGATGTAGATACCAAATCAACACTACGTATCGAGGCTGAGCGTCGCGAGGCAGGTGTAGAGGCTGGAGATGATGCCGAACGCATGAAGGTCATGGCACAGGAGGGCGCAAACTTCCTTGTTGACGGACGTATCACTTCGCTTGTTACAGAGAAAAAGAAGAGCGATGACGGCAGCATCTATTACACCAGCCAGGTAGGTTACACCCTTAAGGTCATCAACCCCAATGATGGTAAGACCATCCTCACCCGCAGCTTTACTCATGGCGGTGAACTTTTCGGCGACAATGTAGGCAATACCCCCGAAGAAGCTGTGACAAAGGCTGTAAAGAAAGCTCGTGATGGCGTGAGTGGCTTTTTCCAGGAAGCATTCCCCCTGTTTGGTCTGCTACTTGAAGCTGGTGAGGTGAAAGACGGTAAGGTCAACAGTGCATACATGAGTCTCGGCGAAGCTCACGGTGTGGCAAAGAAAGACAAATTTGACGTATGCGTAGTACGTGAAATCGCAGGTCGCAAGTCTGTTAAAGCTATCGCAGAAGCCGAAGTTACAGCCGTAGAAGGTGACGACATCTCTGCCGTGAAAATCAAGAAGAATCAGAAGGAGCTTAAGGCAGCCATCGATGGCGGACAGACTATCGTGTTCAAGTCTGTTCCCAAAAAAGCCGGCGGTCTGGGCGGATTCAAGCTTTAAACCAACGATAAACCACAAAACACATGACTATGCAGCGTAGGTTCATGTGCATCATGACTGTGATTCTGTGTCTGGGCATCGCCCGGGCACAGAATTATAGTGATGATGTGCAGTATATATCAGGGGACGAGAACGCCGTGACTGTGCAGGCTACGGGCGTTGACGAGAAGAAGAAGGAAGCAGAGGCGATGGCTATAAAGTCGGCTTTCCACTGCCTGTTACACTCTGGCGTGGCAGGGCTTAAGGACGGTCAGCCGATACTGAGCGAGACGAAGCCCGACTATGACTACCGTTTCCTCCACGACGGGCGGTATATCAACTATATCATCGGTCAGCCTCGCACACTTGAAACCAAGAAGATTGGCAACAAGCAGCGCGCCACTGTGGTGGTTTCGATCAATCTGCGCACTCTCAAGACCGAACTTACGCGTAACCGTCAGGTGTTTTCACCTGCATGGGCTGATGCCAAGAAGAAAGACCCGACATCGGCTCTCAACCCTACGATAGTCGTGGTGCCGTATACCGACGGCAATGATGGCTACAGCTTCGAGGCGATGCGCCGCCGCATAGAGGCTCATCCTGCCGAAAGGTATGCGGTAGAGCGCGTGGCAGAGGCTTTTCAGAACCATGGTTTCAAGACCCGCGACTTCGTGACGCAGCTACAGAACAGCAAAAACGCCGATGTGCTCCGCGCCGGCTCGCAGGCTGACGATGCCACTATGATGGTGCAGCAGCTCCCCGGTGACATCGTGGTGACTGTGGGCATCAGCGCGCAGACCAACGGCAACACTACACGCGTGAGCCTCAACACTGGCGCGGTAGAGCGTCAGACCGCCGGACGGCTTGCCACAAAGACATTTGCCAGCGGATATTACCACACCACAGATACCACATTTCTCGTGCGCGAAGCCATCAAGCAGATTGAAAATGACTTTTTCAAGCAGCTGCAGGCTTCATTCGAGCAGATGATCAACAAGGGGCGCGAGGTGCAGCTCGACATCAACCTCTCGGAGACTGTCAGCGACTGGGACTTCGACCAGGACTCGCCTGAGAGCGGCGAATATTTCAAGGATGCGCTTGATGACTGGCTCCGCGAAAACGCTTTCCATGGCGTGTATGACATGAGCCAGAGCACAGACAAGTATATCCGCGCCTCGATCAACGTGCCGCTGTGGAACGCTGCCCGCAACCGCTCCTACACGCTGTCGAACTTCGGCAGCGACCTGCGCAAATTCTTCAAGAAGCAGCTCGGCGAAAACTACAAAGCCAACGTCACCGCCATGGGTCAGAGCATGACCATCATGATCGAGTGAGAGGCGATTTTGTAGAGACATGCCGCAATACTATTTAATTAAGACACTGATGTGGGTAGATACGTCGGAGACGTATCAGTCGTGCGTAACCCCATGCACGGAGCGTCAGCGAACGTTCATGGGGTTAGATGACACACGCTTAGAATCAACCTCGGAGAGGTTGGGGCATACCCTCGTTTCTGCACCGTCAATTTTATTTCTTGCATTAAATCAATGACTTACATATATAATCATGCGTGCCACAACCTCTCCGAGGTTGATCTGACTGGAGCTTTTCGTACCCCATGTACGTTCGCTGACGCTCCGTGCATGGGGTTACGCACAGCTGGCACGTCTCCGACGTACCTCTTATATTGGACTCATCGTCTTTGTATAAATCAACAGCATTGGAAGGTGTTGCAAAACTCCACATCACACGATGTGGTAGGGTATGCCATGGCATGTCTAATATACAAGTGTCTGAGTATCAGCGGACATGCCACGGCATGTCCCTACATGTTAACTAAATCATGACTGGATTATGAAACGAAAGATGCTGATTAGCAAAAAGTTGTGGGTGTGTATGGTGGCACTTCTGGTGGCTTTCTCTTATGCGGTGGCAGGGGAGACGGCGGTGAAGTTCTATCTTGATGACCTTAAAAGCTCGTCGATGCCGGCTGATGTGGCTGGTGCTATCGAGGACAAACTGTTGGCTGCCTTGAGTCGCACGGAGGCTGTGGACATGTCGCCGCACAATGTGTTTCACATCATCCCGGCTGTGGATTTTACCGAAGTGGCAGAGACCGAGGGGATGATGCGTGAGGTGGCTCGTGTGCAGGCTGACCTGAAACTGTCGGCGTGGAATCCGATTGACGGCACGGTGTACAACACTGTTATAATTCCGCTGAAAGGGAGTGCTGCCGGCGGTAAGGACGCGGCTATGCGCAAACTTGCCAACTCGGTCAAGGCTACAGACCCGGTGTTTGTACGGTTTGTCCGCACGAGCCGACAGCGCATCCAGGACCACTATGCCGAAAACTGTGGCAATATCATAGCGCAGGCTCAGCGGCTCAAAGGTATGGGGTGTTACGCCGAGGCAGCGAGCTACCTGTCAGCCGTGCCACCGTCCGTGGCGTGCTTTGACCAGTCAGAGGCTCTGATGGGCGAGGTGATGCCGTACCTGATGCAGGCACCTGACACCGTGGTGGTCGAAAAGGTCGTAGAGACGGTGGTGGAAGTGCCTGTGGAGCAGCAGCCCGTGGCAGAGGAGACGTCGCCTGTGGTTACCGAACCTGTGGCGCAGGCACCTGCACCAAGCGGGCTTGGCGATGTGACCATCGAGGGTCAGAATATCGACTTCGAGATGCTCAGCTGCAAGGGTGACCTGAAACGCCGCTGCATCATCATCACCGCCCGTGCGCTCAATGACAATCTTGACGATGCGAGGGTGTATGTCAATCTTGACAATGCCATTACCTCCGATGGCACGGAGTTCAGAGACCTGCGTCTCAATGACCACAACTACGGCAGCGGCTATGTGGCAATGCCCGAGGGCGTGCCTGTGAAGATGCAGATCACCATCCCCGGAGTGAGGACACGCATCGACACCATCAGCTACATGGGCATGACCATCCGCGGCATCGCCGTCACGGTGAGGAATCTGCCTGTCAGTTGGTGATAGTAATCAACGGTAAAAAAATACAAATGTGTAGGGATATGCCGTGGCATGTCCGAAATGCCAGGCGTATTGCCCTCTTGGAGAGGCGGACATGCCACGGCATGTCCCTACAACCAGGTTTGAATAACAAATATACTCAGCCTATGTATAGGAAATTAACATGTGTCGCTTTCGTCATAATGGCATCCCTGATGTTGTCAACGCATATTAGTGCCGAGACCAAGGTGGTGGAAAAGAGTGCCAAGAAGGCTCCCGAATGGCTCGGGACGGCTGCTGACGGCTATCTGATTGTCACGGTGGAAGCTCCGTCGCTTGCCGAGGCGCAACGTCGTGCCACAGCCGAAATCACAGAGCGAATCATCCACTCGGTGGCAAGTAATGTCACTGTGGAGCAGTCAAATATCGCCACCGAGACCATAACCAACGGCGGGGTGTCGGAGTCAAGCGACACCTACAGCCGTCAGTCGAGCATCCGCACTGCCAATCTGCCCTTTATCAAGGGTATCTCCCTGTCAAAAGCCGCCGATATCTACTGGGCGAAGCTCCGCGACAAGAAAACCGGGGCAGAGCATTATGAATATTCCGTGAAATATCCATATACGAGGCTTGAGCAGCAGATGCTACAGGCTGATTTTGAGGAACTTGACCGGCAGAAGGTGGCAGAACTTGAGAACCTTGAAGCACAGGTAGACAATATCACCGCCATGGAGCAGATTGGCTCCGGCATAGCGCGTCTTGATGCCCTTGGGGAGTATTTCTTTGACAAGGCACGGGCTGCGCGGGTCAAAGGACTGCGCACGCAGTACAACGACCTCTACAAATCGCTCGGTGTGACTGGTAAGATCGTCAAGCCCGGGACGATAGAGTGCGCACTGACCGTGCAGGGACACCCTGTGAGCTGCGGCATGTCACCAGTAGCCACCTCCAATTGTGCCAATAACATACAAGTGTCGCCTGAAGACGGCATCTTCAAGGTATATTATGAGACTGCCGACTGCTTAGACGATGAGGACAACTATGTGGATGTCACATTCAGAATCAAAGGCAAGAAAGTGGCGCGCCACTTTGTCATCAAGGCTGACGATGGAGAGGGTGCTGGAAATGGAAAGTTCTCTATAGTGCCGTGTGACAGAGTGGTGCTGACTGCCGACTCCATCAATGCCGCCAAGGCAACCATCGGGGCGGTCAATGTGACCATGACGCTTGACAACCGTGGCGATACCGACTTCGGAGTCAAGGCTCTGCACATGTCGGTGCCGGGATTGGCGACTCCCATCGATGTTGACAACATCGATGCCATATATACCTCACGCGGTATCGTCAAGGTGCGATGCAAGGTGATGGGAACACTGCGCGTGATATCGCGCCATCCGTCACAGACAGTCTCAGGCACCATCGATGTGGTCAATCCATTGACCGAACGTGTGGAGAGGCTACGCTTTGCATTGCCTTTCACGGTCAACTGGGATTGACATATTTTACATGAAAGTAGGGACATGCCAAGGCATGTCATCGTACTGTAGCAGTTACAATTATCACGCCTGTCGGGCTGACATGCCATGGCATGTCCCTACAAGTTGATATATCACATATGTAATCATTATCATCTTTAAATACTTAACGAGACATGAAAAAGATTATCGCAATTTTTGCCGCATTTATGATGCTTATCGCAGGCGGCATGGGCACAATCGAAGCCCAGCAGCTCACCAAGCAGCAGGAAAAAGCCATCCAGAAGGATGCCAAGAAACGTGCCAAGGAGCTTAAAAAGGCTGGTTGGGAGCCTCTTGCAAGTACCCAGACCATGGAATACGCCCTGGTCAAGTACCGCACCTATATCGAGAGCGACGAGGACAACCGCATCCCCATCACCGGCATTGCTCTCGGTCAGAACAACAAGATAGGTCGTGACAACGCCATGCACTCAGGCATAGCCAACTATGCAGCCCGTGCCAAAGCTCAGGTGGTCGGCAAACTCAAGTCGGTGGCTTCTGCGGATGCCAACAAGACCTCACAGGAGGAGATAGACCGCTTCGGCGAGGCTTACGAGTCAGCTGTCAACACCTCACTCGGATCGCTTGCCAAGGAGCATTTCACCTTAGTGCGCATCCCCAAGAAAAAAGAGGGTAACGTCAAGGAATATAACGTGTTCATGTCGATTGACGAGACCGCAGCGCGCAAAGCCCGCGAGGAAGCAGCCCGCGAGGCTCAGCAGCAGGCATCGCTCGGCAATCTGACCGAGATGGTCGAGGAATTTATCGGAGAGCCTGTAGCGGAGGAAGCCGAATAATCCAGACTTTGAGCCTATGAAACGCCATAGACTTATCATAGCTGCGCTGCTGTGCTCCATGATGGGGGCAGGCAGCGCAGTTGCCGATGATTTCGATGACTTCATGAATGATAACATGAAGGGGTTTGACACGTTTATCTCCGATGCTAACCGTGACTTCATCGACTTCATGCGCCATCCGTGGAAGAAATATGAGGGCAAAGAGCCCGAAAAGAAGCGCGTGGTGCCCGAACCGCCCAAGATGCCCGTCTATGACCCCAAAGCCCCGGAGGCAAAAGAGCCACCCAAGCGGCTTACCATCAAGGAGATTCTGGACCTTACCACCGAGGAGGGCAAGCAGCAGGGCACTACCACCGCTCAGGGAGGGACATCTGTGACACCTGCTCCAGCTCCCACCCCCAAGCCTGTACCCAAGCCCGCTCCGCAGCCTAAGCCTGACACGGTGAAGGTCACGAAGCCGAAGCCCACACCAACTCCGGCTCCGCAACCCAAGCCTACACCTACACCGGCACCGTCAAAGCCGACTCCGACTCCAACTCCGTCAAAGCCTATACCAGTTCCTGCGCCTGTCACACCGACTACTTCGAAGCCGGCACCGACGCAGCCTACGACTCCTAAACCGTCAACTTCGCCTCTCTACAGCGGTGGAGCAGGGCGCACCAAGATCAACTTCATGGGCGTAGATTACCATGTCAGCAATACGCTTGACAAGGCTGTGACGCTCAAGGGTATAGATGAGAACTCGCTTGCCGATGGATTAGAGACGCTTTATAAGAGCAACTACAAACCGCTGCTTGACGATCTCCGCGCCATGCGTAGCCGTGACCTCGGCAATGACTGGGCACTGTATCTCGTGGTCAAGCAGATCGCAGAGAAGTTTGGAGGCAAGAACGAGAGCGTGTTGATGCGCCAGTTCCTCCTCAACAATCTCGGTTTCCGCGCCCGCATGGCAAAGGTGATACAGAAAAACGCTCTGACTCTGCTCGTGGCTCCCGCCTCACAGCTCTATGGGTGCGCGTTCATATCAGAGGGAGGTGCGAAGTTCTACGATGTAGAAGCCGACCAGCCTTATTCATATAAGATGTGTGCCAAGGAGGCTCCTGATGCCAAGCACAAGATAGACATGAGCATGCGCCAGACACCGCGTTTCGGAGGTACACGCAAGTCGTCGTCGCATCAGGGCGAGCGTTACAAGGCGGCAGCCTCGGCTTCCGTGCCTGTGGAGCTGATGGAGTTTTATAAGCGTCTGCCTCAGTGTGACTACAGCGTATATGCCACAGCCAAGGTGGACAAGAAATTCTCCGATGAGGTGCTTGGCGCGCTGCGCCCCGCCATCAAGGGGAAGAGCGAACGCGAAGCTGCCAATATACTCCTTGACTTCGTGCAGAGCGGATTTGAGTATGCCACCGACCCCGAGCAGTTTGGCTACGAGAAGCCTTTCTTTGTAGAAGAACTTTTCTACTATCCCTACTGCGACTGCGAGGACCGCTCAATGCTCTACCGTTACTTGGTCAAAGAATTGCTCGGACTGGATGTGATACTCCTTGACTATCCCAATCACATAGCCACCGCCGTCCGCTTCAACGGTGACGTACCCGGCGATTTCGTGGTAGGAGGCGGAGGTAAGTACATCGTCTGCGATCCCACATTCATCGGCGCCCCTGTAGGCATGGCGATGCCACAGTTCAAGAACGTCGCCGCCGATTTGCTGAAATACTAACAAGGGTACATCCAACGTAGGGACGCGATATATCGCGTCCGCATCAAAGTCGACGCTGGCGAGGCTATAGGACATTGTTACGCGGACGCGATATATCGCGTCCTACGTTGGTTTTCAATGTTAGGCACATGGGATATTGCGATGGATGTAAAAGGATATGCTACAGGGATAGGATGGGGTTGACAGGTGTAGTGACTATATTTGTGGAGGAGTATAAACTAATCTTGACTATGAGAAAATTATATGTTTTGTTGGCTCTGCTGACTGGCGGTCTGTTTGCTAATGGTGCCAACAGCTATCTGCGGGTGACGCTGACAGATGGTAAGGTTGAGGGCTACCGTCTCGGCGAGAAGCCTGTCATCACGTTTTCAGGTGACAACATGTTGGTGGCTACATCAAAAGTGTCATCGGAGTATCTGCGTGACGATGTGAAGGCGGTGGATTTCACGGTGTCGCTTGACGGCTGGGATGTCAATGCCGACTGTGACGTGTTGTATCGTTATGAAAGACACGTGTTTAAATGTGACAGGGCGGAAATCTATGTCTATGACATGGGTGGGACGCTGGCAGCGATGGGATTCGGGCATGTCTCCCTTGCATCTCTGCCCAAGGGCGTCTACATAGTGAAGGTCAATGACAAAGCCATCAAGATCCAGCGATGAAGAAAGTTTTGATTATGTCTACTATCCTCGTCATGGCTATAAGTGCTTATGCCGAGAGGGAGGTGATGAAAGTAGAGATGACCGACGGCACGTCACAGTCCATCGACATCGATAAAATCAAGGAAATAACCTTTGATGTCAGAAGCGATGACGGTGAAGACCTGCAAGGACATGAGGCGGTAGACCTCGGTCTGAGTGTCAAGTGGGCTACCTGCAATGTTGGCGCAACCACCCCTTCGGATTTTGGCGGCTACTATGCCTGGGGCGAAACGGAGGAGAAAGAGGTTTATACAAGAGAAAACTACATTGACCCTAATCCAAATCATGTGGATATGAATTTATGTGGTACGGATAAGGATGTTGCTCATGTTAAGTGGGGTGGTTCGTGGCGTATGCCTACCTATGCTGAATTAAATGAGCTCGTTGATAACTGCAACTGGACGTGGACAAATATTGACGGTATCAACGGTTACAAGGTGACTGGATCGAATGGTAAATCAATATTTATGCCGGCTGGGGGTCGCAAGTGTGACGATCCTGGCTATGGTGGACTTTCCTATGATAATGTTAACGGTTATTATAGAATTGGAGACCATATTGGAGTATATACATACTTTATCTGTTTCAGTAGTGGATTTGTTGATATAGACCGTGACTATGATTATAGGACCCTCGGTTTTTCTGTTAGAGCCGTGACTGACTGATATTTTGCTGCGTCATCTCGTGTGCCGAAACCTTTCCGGGATTTTTGTCTTAGCTTCATTAACGCCCCATGTACGTCGCTGCCGCGCTGTGCATGGGGCTTGTCATTTCTGATATAAGTCCTGGAGGGACGGATTTGTGCTTAACCGTGGATGAGAAAATGGCGGAGCCATGACGAGTCCACGGCAAAAGATGAACTGAAGAAACCAAGTCCTGGAGGGACGAAATAATGGTAGCACGTTTGTTCTACCACGAATCCATCCCTTCGGGATTATGATCCGAGAGGAGTGCTGTCTGCCCAGGACTCAGCCGCTGCCGCTGGCTTCATCCGGGGTTATGGATAAATCCGTCCCTTTGGGACTCCTTTGTCTGATTTATTGTATCGTAAACGCAGTCAGTATTCGTGCAAATTGTAGGGACATGCCGTGGCATGTCCGCTTTCGCGCAGAATGTTGGCGGCTGGGGTGCGGACATGCCACGGCATGTCCCTACAAAATGTAGGTTATGTTTGCGGGAGTGTGTTACGGTTGTCCAAGAGGGCGTTTCAGTGGTGGCGGAGGGGGAGTGTCAGGGCGTAGGCGGTGGCTTGGAAGAGGACGATGAAGGCGGAGCATGGGACGTCGACGAGGGTGCTGAGGAGGAGGGCGGCGTAGGAGGTGGCGAGGCTGAGGGCTACGGCTGCGAGAGTCATGGGGATGTAGCGGCGCGTGAGGTTTTCGGCGGCGAGGGCGGGGAGGGCGAGGGTAGACATCAGTAGCATCACTCCGATGAGGCGTATGGTCAGGACTATGCCTATGCCTACGAGGACGGTCATCATCAGGTTGATTGCCGACACGCGCAGTCCGCTTACGCGGGCAAAGTCAGGGTCAAAGGCGCATGCCACTATCTGACGGTGGGCTATGGCGAAAACCGCAACCAGTATGGCAGCGTACACCGCTTCCATGATGAGGTCGGTGGTGCTGATGGTTAGGATGTTGCCGAAGAGAAATGTGGTCAGTTCGGGTACATATCCCGGAGTCATGAATACGAACAGTACACCTATAGCCATGCCTATTGCCCACACCACGGCTATCGCCGAGTCAGAGCGCACACGTCCGCCAGATGACATGCGCTCCACAAGCAGTGATGAGCCTATGGCAAAAGCCATAGCGAGCCATAGCGGATTCCAACCGAGGAAATATCCCAGTCCGAGTCCACCGAAGCATGCATGCGTCACGCCTCCTGCCAGTGCAGCCATGCGGCGGCACACAACATATACACCTATGACGGCGGCTGTGATGCTGATAAGCCCAATGCCCCAGAGGGCGTTTTGGAAGAAACCGTAATTGAGAATATCCATGGAGGTCAGGATTGGGACGCTGTGGAGGCATCGTTTTCGCGCATGCGCAGCAACAGCTCGTCACGCACAGCCTCAGGCAGCATCAGATGACGCATGCCTATGCACCGCGCCCATAGTCCGAGCTCGTCAGCGGGGACGGTCATCATCACGTCGCGAAACTCCTCTATCTCCTCGTCGGTATAATCCGAGGGCTTTTTGCCTTGGAAGCGGTCAAGCTCCTCGTCGTCAAAGTAGAGGTCTTCAGCCGATTTGGGCAAGCCTTTCTCGCAGATGGCGTGGAGTCCGCAGCAGATGCCTGAGTGGGAGTGGCAGCTGTCATCGGTGGCAGATGGCGCGGATGACTGTGTATTGTCGCCAGCCGTAATCGGTCGGGATGTGGCACGGCGTTTGCGCCACTGCGAGTAGCGGTAGAAGATGTAGAGAGTGAGAGCTATCCAGAGTATGAGCAGGATTAACGGCAGCATGGTTATGATGTATGTTTATTCGGCAGCTTCTCGGGCAGCCTCCTCCTCATAAGGCTCAGATGCATCGATGACGGTGAATCCGGCTGTGCGCAGGTCGTCCCAGAATGTGGGATAGCTCTTGCTGACAACCTCGGCATCGTTGATGATGATGCCAGGGATGAAGATACTGACAGCGGCGAGAGCCATAGCCATGCGGTGGTCATCGTAAGTGTCGAAATTAGGCATCTCAAACACCGGTGTGCGTTTGCCTTCCCACTCCATCAGGTCATCGCCGGTGACGGTCACAGGTACACCTATTTTGAGCAGTTCGCGGCGCATCGCCTCTATGCGGTCAGTCTCCTTGATGCGCAAGGAGTGCAGTCCTGTGAAGCGGAACGGGATGCCGAGCAACGCGCAGGTTGTAATCACAGCTTGGGCGAGGTCGGGGCAGTCGGCAAAATCGTAGTTGAGACGCGCATCCTGATCGGGAGAAGCAAGCAGGTCGATGTCAGCATCTTCGCCATCCTCGGTGTTTATGCCGAGGTGGGTGTAGATATTGCTCACCACCGAGTCGCCTTGCAGGCTTGGGAGCTTGATGCCGTTGAGTCCGACGAAACCGCTGCTGACAGCTGCTATCTCGTACCAGAACGCAGCCGCACTCCAGTCGCCTTCGATGGTGAAGTCGCCCGGACGATATGATGCCGCAGGGACAGAGATGGTGTTGCCGTAGAATTCCGCCTCCACTCCGCGCTCAGCCATCATGCCGAGGGTCATCAGGATATATGGACGCGAAGCTATTTCGCCCTCTAAGGTCAAGGTGAGTCCGTTTGCCATCAGGGGACCTGTCATCAGCAACGCCGAGATGTATTGCGAACTGATGTCAGCCTTGACCTTGACCTCTCCGCCTGCCAGTCGGCGTCCGCGGATATGGAGAGGAGGAAAACCCTCTTCCGCAGCATACTCGATGTCGGCACCAGCCTGGCGCAGAGCATCCACGAGTGCGCTGATGGGGCGGCGACGCATGCGTTCGCTTCCGTCAAGCACCACATCGCAGCCGTCAAGCGTGGCATAATAAGCGGTCAGGAAGCGCATGGCAGTGCCTGCGGCACCTATATTTACCTCACGGACATCGGGACCTTGCGACAGAGCGGCAGATAGCACATCGGTGTCATCGCACTGTGCCAGCCCATTGATTGAGCCTTCGCCCCCTGGAGTAAGTGCGCTGAGTATCAGTGCGCGGTTGGAGAGGCTTTTAGATGCAGGGAGCGATATGGTAGCTTCCAGTATGCCGTCAGGCGGCATGATGCGGAGATTCATAATTTATGCTTGTGAGAGGAGGAACTTCTTGAACGGCGCAAATGTGCGCTGCATGGGTATCGACTGCTTTTCGCCTTTGAGGAAAGCGTTGAGACGCGCAGGGATGTCAACCTCGCTGCCAGTGATGGCTTCGACGGTCTCCTTGAACTTGGCGGGATGGGCGGTCTCAAGGAAGATACCTGTTTCGTCAGGCGCAAGACCTTCAAGAAGGCTGCGGTATGCCACTGCTCCGTGGGGGTCAAGGAGATAGCCCTCGTTGGCGAGAGTGTCGCGGAGGGTCTCGGCTATCTGCTCGTCAGTGTAGGTGCAACCTGAGATTTCGGCAGCGATGCGCGAATGGTCATTGCCGTAAAGGTCAAGGACGCGGGCAAAGTTGCTCGGGTCTCCCACGTCCATAGCGTTGGCTATGGTGGCTATGGACGGACGGGGATTGTATTTGGCAGTCTGGAGATACTGGTAGAAGATGTCGTTGGCATTGTTGGCGGCGATGAAACGCTTGATGGGCAGTCCCATGCGCTTGCCGATGAGTCCGGCGGTGATGTTGCCGAAGTTGCCGCTCGGCACTGCCACCACGATATTGTCAGTGCGCTTGCCTTTAGCAGCGAGCTGTGCGTAGGCATGGAAATAGTAGAACATCTGTGGCAGGAAACGCGCCACATTGATGGAGTTGGCAGATGTGAGCTGCATCGCCTCATTGAGTTCGGCATCCATGAACGCCTGCTTGACGAGAGCCTGACAGTCATCAAATGTGCCGTTGACCTCAAGGGCTGTGATGTTTTGCCCGAGGGTAGTAAACTGAGCCTCCTGGATGCGGCTGACCTTGCCCTTGGGATAGAGCACGAACACTCTGACACCCTCTACGCCGAGGAAGCCGTTGGCTACCGCGCTGCCGGTGTCGCCTGAGGTGGCTACAAGCACATTGACCATGCGTCCGTTGCCGCGCTTGGCGTTGAAGTAGCCGAGCAGACGTGCCATGAAGCGCGCACCTACATCCTTGAATGCCAGAGTGGGACCATGGTAAAGTTCGAGCGAATAGCGGTTTTCAGCCACGTGGACCAGAGGAATCTCAAAATTGAGCGTTTCGCTGACGATGCGCTTGAGTTCCTCGCTTTCGATGTCGCCTCCGAAGAGCGTGTTTGCCACGACATAGGCTATGTCGGTAAGGCTCATCTCGGCGATGTTGTTGAAAAACGCCTGAGGGAGCAGTCCTATAGTCTCAGGCATGAACAGACCCTTGTCAGAAGCAAGACCGTGCACGACAGCTTCCTCCAAAGTCGCCATCGGAGCATTGCCCGATGTGCTGTAGTATTTGATATGCTGGCTCATGAGTTTATTTTAAAAATTCGCGGATGAATTCATTGCCCTGCATCAGTCCGTAGCCGCCATCGCCAGCGGACGTTTCAGTGTAGACCTTTACATCGTCGGGGGCGATGTCGGGACGGTAGATGAGGAATGGGACGGGGCGGTTGGTGTGGGTGCGCAGGTGGCAAGGGGTAGGATGATCCGGGAGGACGGCGATGGCTACCTCCTCGTCTATTTCTTTAACCGCTTCGAGAAGCGGATGCAGCACACGCTGGTCAAGATACTCGATTGTGGTCTTTTTCAGCTTGGCATCGCCCTCGTGGCCTGCTTCGTCGCTTGCCTCGATGTGGAGGAATACGAAATCGGCATCGCCTTTGAGAGCTTCTATGGCAGCCTGTACCTTGCCCTCATAGTTGGTATCGGCAAGACCTGTCGCACCGGGAACTATTATGGGTTCAAGACCTGCGTACACGCCTATGCCACGGATAAGGTCAACGGCTGAGATGACCACGCCTTTTTTGATGCCAAAGAGGGTCATCATGGTCTCCATCGACGGTTTGTAGCCCGGGCTCCATGGCCATATGCTGTTGGCTGGGTCTTTGCCCTCGGCGATGCGTCGGAGGTTGACTGGGTGGTCACGCAGTATCTCCTGCGAGTCGAGTATGAGAGAATTGAGATAGTCGGCTGTCTCCTCGGCTTCGGGCACTTCGGCGCGTACCATCACCTCCATCGACTGCGCGCCAGGCACATCGTGGGGCGGAGTGCAAGAGATGCGTTTGTCTGCATCTTTGACTTTGAGCAGGTGACGGAAACTGACCCCTGTATATATCTTGAATCGTCCGTCAGCCAGACGGGTGTTGAGGGTGTCGATGAGCTGGTCAGCCTCCTCTGTGGTGATATGCCCGGCAGAGTGGTTCTTTATGGTGCCATCGGGGTTGAGGCAGATGAGGTTGCATCTAACAGCCATCTCGTCAGGCTCAATGGCGATGCCCATGCTTGCCGCTTCAAGAGACCCCCGTCCTTCAAACACCTTGGGCACGTCATAGCCCAACAGTGAAAGGTGGGCTATCTCGCTGCCCGGGTGCATGCCGTCGGGGACGGTGGCGAGGAGTCCGAGCCGTCCGCGCTCCGCCATCATGTCGAGAGTGGGGGTGTCGGCGGCTTCAAGCGGAGTCATGCCGCCGAGAGCTTCGCATGGTTCGTCTGCCATGCCGTCGCCGAGTACGATTATATGTTTCATTTGCGTGGAGATTTATCGGATGTTGGCGATGCTGATTATGTCGGCGAAAACACCGGCTGCTGTCACCTCGGCACCTGCGCCGTAGCCCTTGATGACCATGGGATACTCTTTGTAGCGTTCGGTGGTCAGGAGGATTACGTTGTTGCTGCCTTCAAGCGAATAAAATGGATGGTTGTGACCCACACGCTTGAGACCGACGCTGACTGCTCCGTTTTCAAGAGTTGCCACGAATCGGAAATGCTCGTCTTTAGCCTCCGCTTCAGCGCGGTGACGCTCAAACTCGCCGTCGAGCGACTTGATATTTTCAAAGAACTGCTCTATGGTGCCCTCAAAGTATTTTTCGGGGACGAAGAGGTTGCGTACCACATCAGCCTGATCGACCTTGTAGCCGGCTTCGCGGGCGAGGATGACCAGTTTGCGTATCACGTCCTTGCCAGAGAGGTCAATGCGTGGGTCAGGCTCGGTGTATCCAGCCTCCTGTGCCATCAGTATGGCGCGACTCAGAGGCACGTCCTTGCTCAGGACATTGAAGATGTAGTTGAGCGTTCCCGACACGACCGCCTCGATTTTGAGAATCTTGTCGCCGGAGTTGATGAGGGAGTTGATGGTGTTGATGATGGGAAGACCCGCGCCAACGTTGGTCTCGAATAGGAATTTTACATCCTTTTTGCGGGCTATGGTCTTTAGCTCTTTGTAGCTCTCGTAGTCACTTGATGCGGCTATCTTGTTGGCAGCCACGACATTGACATTGTGTGAGAGCAGGGTGGGATATAGGGCGGCGATTTCTGCGCTGGCGGTGCAGTCGACGAATACGGAGTTGTAGATATTCATCTTCAGCACCTCGTCCACGATAATCTGCGGATTGGCATCTATCCCTTTCTCTTTTAGGAGGTTAGAAGCATCGGCGGTGTCAAGACCGTTGCGGTCGAAAATGGCGCGTTTGCTTGATGCAATGCCTACGACGTTGAGCCGCAGGTTTTTGTTGCGGAGCAGTTCGTCCTGTTGCTTGCTTATCTGGCTCAGGAGGCTTCTGCCCACATTGCCGATGCCCACAAGGAATAGGTTGAGCACCGAGCTTTCGGAGAGGAAAAACGAATCATGGATGACATTGAGAGCCTTACGAAGGCTCTTTTTGTCGATTACGAATGATATGTTGGTCTCCGATGCTCCCTGGGCGCATGCTATGACATTGATGCCGTTAGAGCCGAGGGTGTTGAAGAGTTTGCCGGCGATACCTGTGGTGTGCTTCATCTTCTCGCCCACTACAGCCACGGTGGCTAAGTCAGGCTCCGCCTTGATGCTATTGAACATGCCGCTTGAAAGCTCCTCGGCAAATTCCTCGCTGAGCACCTTGACTGCCAAGTCGGCATCGGCATTGCGGACGGCGATGGAGGTATTGTTTTCGCTCGCTGCCTGCGACACGAGGAATACGCTCACGCCGTTGCGTGACAGGGCTGTGAATATGCGTGCGTTGACACCGATGACTCCCACCATGCATAGGCTCGTGATGGTGACGAGGCAGGTGTCGTTGATTGACGAGATGCCCTTGATGAGCTGGCCGTCGCTGCCGCTTTCATTGCTGATGCAGGTACCGGGTGCCGAGGGGTTGAAGGTATTCTTGACCAGGATGGGGATGTTCTTGTGGTAGACGGGGTAGATGGTCGGGGGATAGATGACCTTCGCGCCGAAGTTGCACAGCTCCATAGCTTCGGTAAACGACAGGTGGTCAATCACATATGCAGAGTTGATGACTCTCGGGTCTGCAGTCATAAAGCCGTCGACATCGGTCCATATCTCCAGCACATCTGCATCGAGAGCTGCCGCCATGATGGAGGCGGTGTAATCGCTGCCTCCGCGTCCGAGGTTGGTGACGTCGCCCTTGGAGTCGGATGCGATGAAGCCCCCCATGACAGCCGTTGTCCAGTTGCCGCCGTCAAATGCGCCGTGTATCAGTTCCTGGGTTAGCTCATTGTCGAGTATGTGCTGGCCGTAGGTATTGGTGGTGGTCTTGATGATGTTGCGGGAGTCGAAATGTGTGGCTCCCTCTATGATGTTGCTGATGATGACGCTTGAGAGGCGTTCGCCGTAGCTGACTATGATGTCGAGGGCGCGTGGCGACAGATCGTGGAGCAGGGTCACGCCGCGGTAGATGTTGGCGAGTTCGTCAAGGAGCAGACGCACCTTGTCCATCGTTTCGGCGCGTCGTGTTTCGGGGACTATGCCTTCGATGACATCGACATGGCGTTGCACTATCCGTGCATATGATTCGAGGTAGGATATATCGTCCTTGACGGCAAGGTGTGCAGTCGCTATGAGCTGGTCGGTGATGCCGCCGAGGGCTGATACCACCACGACCTTGCGATCGTGGATGCCTTCGACGATTTTCTTGACATTGCGCAGACTCTCGACAGTGCCTACCGAAGTGCCGCCAAATTTCAGAACTTTCATATGTGTCGTATCGATACAGAGTTGACGCATCCTGCCAGCCGTATGTAATTTGCAGATTATGTGGCTGTAAGCCTCATGACGCAGAATGCAATGATTGTATATGAGTTTTCAATCTACAAATTTAGCAAATTCCCCCCAACCGCCCAAATGACATCCCCGCCATCAGCGTAAAAATCGATAGACAAGGAAGAAATGTACATTACGTTTATTCTGTGACGATGCAACAATTGCAATTATTTTGATATGTCTCAGTCAATGAAATTTTTGAGGTCAAAAAACATGAGACGCGTGTCTTCGTCTTTGTCCAGATCTGTGAGGAATCGGAAGCCGTTCTTTTCATAAAATGATACGGCAGACAAGAGTGCATCCACCGTTATAAAACGACAACCAAGTCGTTTAACAGTGGTAAAGGCATATTTTATGTTGTCAATAACAAACGTTCCCACGCCGGTTCCCACATACTTTTCGTTGACCGCAAGCCTCCCAATCTTCACAGCCGGATAATTTCTGCGCCGTTTGGGATTAGGTATATTGCGGTTTAGTCTGTTCCAGTAGCTTTTCTCATCAGGATTAAACGAAATCTTGTCGGCTAACAGACTGAAATATGCCACTGTCACATTTTCTTGCAAATCTTCAAGGAGATATGTCACAGCCATAAGTTCTTTCTGAAAATGCTTGGCATCATCAAAAAGAAAACCGTTCAAATCAGCGTCTGCGCATCTGAACGGCTTTATCTCTGTGTCATCAGATAGTTGGATTTGGGTCAGTTGCGTGAAATCCATGTCACCATTGAAAATTGCTTATGGATTTCATGACCTCGTAGGCTTTGCGTGCCCTTTCTTTCTCCTCCTTTGACACTGGTTTGGACTGCGAAATCATCTTCTCAAAGCGTTCCGCATCCCTGCCAAATAATTCTGGGGTTTCTTTGATTGGTCGTGCCATAAATTATTGGTGTTAAATTTCTCTGCAAAGATATAACAAATTTTGGGGATAGAGTGTTGGAAAAGACTAAATTTTAGACTATTAGCATTCCGTTCTGGATTATACATGAAATATATCCGTCTCGTAGTGGAATCCCACACGAGCCGTCCGATTTCTCCTCCCCATAATTTTACCTTCAAATATCTCATACTGGCAGTTACTTTTTGGATGAATGGCGAACACGTTGAACTTTCTTCTCATCGTCTCCATACAAATAAGGAGATTCCGGCAGTTCCGGAAGCAATGAATCCCATTTGTCATTAAGTCCGATTGCCTTTAAAAGCCGTAGCAATGTGCTGAGCGAAATGTCTGTCATATTGCCGGACTCGAATTTGTAGAGAGTAGTCATGCCAATAGATGCAGCTTCGGAAATCTCCTTACGGGTCATCCGCAGACGCAAACGATAGTCACGAAACCTCAATCCAAGGTTCCGAATCACGTCAGGTGTCGACAAAGACTTGTTTGATAGTGTCATTATAATGATATTTATGAGCTGTATTTGCTTATAACACTCTCTTTAGTGATATTTACAAATATAGATATTAATTGTCGGACTGCCAAATTTCCTTCAATATTGATATTGTTTATGTGGTTTGTTGTGTGTTTGATTTGTTTTGATTAATTTTGCTATTGTGCAATCGTCACAGGATTTTGCAGAGGCGAAATCGGCGGTTGTGCGTCATGTGTATATAGGTGCGTTTATTTGCGCTTATTCTTGGCAGTCTTAAAACTACCACTTTTAAAATCTGAGTCAAGGATACGGCAGCGATAGATGTTCTCATCTGTATATGGATATGTTTTGCGGATCTGCTGTGGCGTGACGCCACGATGCAGATGCCGTATGATGTTCATATATGCGTGAGGTCTACGTTGCTCGTTCTACTTGGATGGGCTGTGGTAGGCCTAAGACTGCGGGACGAGCTACATATAAGGCTCTCACGCACTTTTTTTGTTTATATCCGTGTCAGAGGGTCAGCGGAGCCGTGCGTCCCTGCGATGGGGATTCTCAACATTATATACATTTCAGGCGGTGGTCATCCGAATCCTAAGATACTGACCATTGCCTGAAATGTATATTTTTTACGGATGATTTTTCAGGTCATCGCTCACGGACGCGGTTGTTGGGTGATGAAGGTGAGGATGAGGTGGAGGGCTTCGGGGGAGATGGTTTCGCGGATTTCGGAGTATTCTGTGACTTCGCCGGTGGTGGCGTGTTGGAGGAGGTGGTTGAGGTTGGGGAGGATGTAGGCTTGGGCTTGGGGGAGGGCTGCGCGGAGGGCTTGGATGTTGGTGGATGCGTCGACTTGGGTGTCTTTGTCGCCGTTGAGGGCGAGGACGGGGCATGTGATGGAGGGGAGGATTGGACGCGGGTCGATGGTGAGGAATGTGTCAAACCATGGGGTGCGGACCTTTTGAGCGGATTTCAGTGACGCTATGATTGGTGCAGGTATTTCAGCCTCTGAGGTGGCTATGAGCGAATCGATGTCTATCGGGGTTGAGACTCCGTCGCGGGCTTGATGGGCGCACAGGTCTAAGACTTTGCCTATGACGGCGATGCTGTTGGCTTTGGCATCGTCGGGCAGTCCGGCGGAGTCGAGGTGGCGGCTGTTTTGCTTGAGTATGGTTTCTTTGCCCGACACTGCCATGCCGGCGAGTGAGATTATGAAGTCGGGCACTTTGTCAGCTCCGAGCAGCAGGGCTATCGTGCCTCCTTCGGAATGTCCGAGGATGCCGACTTTGCCGATCTGCGGTATGGTGCGGAGGAAGTCGATGGCACTCTTGGCATCCTCTTTAAATGTATATGTGGTGGAGCTGAGGAAGTCTCCTTTGGATTCGCCGGTGCCACGGTCGTCGTATCTGAGTGAGGCTACTCCGCGACGTGCGAGGTAATCGGCGATCACGGCAAAGGGTTTGTGGCCAAACAGTTCCTCGTCACGGTTTTGCGGACCGCTGCCTGTGACCATGACCACGGCGGGTACTTTGCCTTTGCTGTGGTCGGCTGGAATGGTCAACGTGCCGCTGAGCAATGTGCCGTCTGTGGCGCAAAATGTAGTGTCTATAGTCGTGTAGGGATACGGAGGCTTGGGCGTCTGCGGTCGGCGTTCCTCCGCTGATGTCTCGGGTGTCAGAGTCAGAGGAAACGACATGCCGCGTTGTGTGAATGTTCCAGAGATTGAATCGGTGGTTACTGCGGCGTTGAAGCGTGCTCCTATCATGGGGCACTCCAATTCGATGGAGTCGGCGGTGCAGAGACTGACCGTCGTCGGTATCCCCTTTGCGCCCTGTGATGGCGAGTCAAGCGTACAAGCAGTGTTCCCATCAGCATTTTCGGAGAAATTGAACACGAGCGGAATCTTGAACTGACCATATGTCAGTTTGCCGCTCCACGCGCCTGTCAGGGCTGCCGAGTCATTGCGGCTGAAAATTGTCAAAGCCGTGATGAGAAGGATAAGTCTAAATAGCTGCTTCATGATGGGTTGGTTTGTGTCTTGATGAGCAAGACAACATGCTTTATGAATGTATAGGGGAATACTACGATGCCGATGGCTACAGTTGCAATCACTTTAAACAGTTTTAGGACCAGCCTGGAGAGAAGGAAGCCCGCGACAAAGGAGTTGTCGCCTTTGACCTTTATGATCGTTTTTCGTGGATTGGACAGATATTCATCAATGAAGTTCCATCCGGCAAAGAATGAGACAAACAGATATGCGAGGACTATGCGCACTTCCGTGGGGCACGGTGAAGATGATAGCATGGGGAGGAAAACGCCTCCGCATATGCCAAGCAGCGTTACTACGACGAAATAGCGTATGTGCGGCAATATGGTGGAATTTTGGTTCAGGCTCATAAAATAATAGTTTAGCTGCAAATATAGCGATTTTGCGTTGAGTTCATAGGGAGATTATATCTTTGCAGAAAAATAAAAACTTGGATTGTGAAACTATTGATGGCGGACTTGCATCTAATTAAGCAAAAAACATACTGAAGAAATGACAAGTCCGCCGATAGCCGAAAGGGAGTTTGACTCGCTGATCAAGCAGCACTCCCGCATCATCAACAAAGTTAGCTACTTCTATGCTACCGACAGACTGCCGTTTGAGGATCTGCGGCAGGAAATCTACGTCAACCTATGGACTGCGTTGGGGCAGTTCAGGGGTGACAGCAAGATGACTACGTGGATATACCGCGTGGCTGTCAACTCCGCTCTCATGGCACTGAGGGCGTCAAAGCCGAGGATAGAGACTGTGTCACTTGACTTCGTAATCCTTGATGCGTCGTCGGAGATTGACGATGCCCAACGTGAAAATCTACAGGCGTTACACGCTCTGATAGACAGGCTTGAGGCGGTTGAAAAGGCGATAATCCTCCTGTGGCTTGACGACTATCCATATGACGTGATAGCCGACACGCTCGGACTCAACCGTAACACAGTCGCAACGAAAATACACCGAATCAAAGAAAAACTCTCAAAATCAATATGATATGGAACTAAACGAACTCAAAAAGAGTATGTCGACCCTCGAGCAGGTGCTCGCCAAAACCGATGCTGACATAAGCATCAACGTGTCTGCCTCAGAGACCGCAAAAAGCAAAATACTTCGCAAACTGCGGCAGGGAGTGGTCGTGAATCTGGTTCTTGCGGTCGTATTCACTGCGGCAGCCATCGGCAACATCAATCCGCTCTCTTTCCCGCTCTATCTGAAAGTATATCTGGCTTCCTTCCTTGCCATGGCAGCTGTGTGGTATGCGTTTATTTACAGGAAATTAAACCGTATAGATGTGACTGCATTGCCGCCTGCCAAGTTGTTTGCTCAGACTGCTTCGTTAAAACTGATGGTCATCAGTGGTGAGATATTCTTTGGCATATGCTTAGTGGTGCTATTCACCCTTCTTTTCCAAAATGCATGGATGTATAACCGTTTCGGATTTTGGGCGATGGCGATAGGGCTGTCTGTCGTCCTGATAATCAGTGTGGTGTACTACTTGCCTAAATATATACGACTGTTCAGAGAACTCAACTCAATTAAATGATATCCTGCGAAAGAGGCTAAGCATGGCTGAAAATCAAACGGTTTTTAGCCATGTTTAACATTGTTACTGCTGTTGCTGGACTAATTTGATTGTAATCAATGTCTTGTGCTTGAATATATCGTAAGTTTTGATATTTTGCGATATATTGTTATATCTGCATATTCACTGATAAAGCAAATATAATGATAGAATCGCCTCCTACGATTACGGATCAGGAAAGACAGAACCGGAAGCAAATAATAGCATCCGATGGCTATCCTTTGGTGGTTGAGGTAATAAGTAAAATAAACAATGAATATCTCTATTGGAGCGATGTCAAATATAGGTCACAGCCTCTGGGTTTAACCCCCAAGGATCTATGGAGCATCGTTAAATATTCGCGTTCGCAGACAGATGTGCAGATTCCTGGTTTTGCAGATTTGCATTTCGGTCTTACAAATCGTATGTGGCGGCAGTGCCATGAATTTGATATGAACTTCGGAGGGTCGTGGGGCGCTTCAAAAATCTTCCCGGATGACAAAGTTACACAGGAGCTTTACCTGATCAGCTCCATAATGGAAGAGGCGATAGCGTCCAGTCAAATGGAGGGGGCTGCTACTACACGCGAGGTGGCAAAGGAGATGCTCCGAAAGAAAATCAATCCACGGAATAAAAGCCAACGGATGATATTGAACAACTATACCACCATCAATTTTATTCGCGAGCATGCCAAAGATGAGCTTACTCCAGAGCTTGTATTTCAAGTGCACGCAATGATGACCGAGGGGGCATTAGATGTAGCTGATGCTGGTAGACTCAGGCGTTCTGATGAGAATATTGTTGTTGGCAATTGGATGACCGGAGAAACTGTTCATACACCCCCTAAGGCTGAGTGCCTTCCAGAATTCATTTCCGACTTGTGCGACTTTTTTAATGATACGAAGTCTTCGCTGTTCATTCATCCCATTATCCGAGCCATTATCATACACTTCATGGTGGGTTTTTATCATCCTTTCGCTGATGGAAATGGACGCACCGCACGAGCACTATTCTACTGGTATATGATGAAGTCGGATTATTGGTTGGTGCAATATCTTTCGATATCAAGGATAATTAAAGGCTCCAAGAGAGCATATGAGAAAGCTTATCTTTATACCGAGCACGACGCTAATGATTTGGGCTATTTCATACATTACAATCTGAACGTGCTTCATCGGGCATTCGAAGAGTTGCGCAAATACCTTATACGCAAAAATAAGGAGAAGAAAAAGGCTGAGCGGCTGCTTCATCTGGGCAATATCACTGCCCGACAAGCTGAGATTTTAAATCGCTACATTGAAAGTCCTGATGAGGTTGTAACAACTGCAGATATCGTCAGCCGCTTAGGGGTCAGTCAAGGAACGGCAAAATCCGACCTTAAGGATCTTACACGGAAAGACTACCTGTCTGAAATTTCTCTTAATGGCAAAACCAAAGCATATATCAGGAGCGATAAATTTCAGGAGTTAATTAATAAAATTAAGAGATAAAATGCATACCGCAAGATACCTATAGGGCATAAAACGAAGCGTTATATTGATTGTAACACGCTAAACTGCTGAAAGTGATTGTTTTGATTGGTTGAAATGGCGAAATAGTTTACGCCAAAAAGTTTACATTTGCTTTACATTTGCTTTACATTTCTGGCTATAAAGGTGCGGCAAAACTACTGTGTGCGGCTGGAGATGCGCGAATATAGATATTGGCCGAAAAGTATTATAATGTCATTCTAACGTTTGCTTGAATGTAACACACAAAATTTTAACATATCGGGTAAATGTATAGTGAATTTTCGCCTTATTGTGAAATGTAATTATCTTAAAGCCAGCAATATAACTAAAATGATACGTTTCGTTTTATGTTAAATGTATAGTGGAGTGACATTAAGAAGGACATTTAACAATTCACAGATGATTTCTTGGAATTGTTAATTGTCCTTTTTGTCGCATATAGCCTTTAATATTTTTTTGATTGTAGAAGTCGTTTTACTGTTGGGTTCGCACTCAATTAATACGGACAGGATTTCGTTCATTTCATTTTCAAGTCGTTTAATTGGGTCAACACAGAAAATTTTTCTATATCTTTCAAGCATTGATTTGATTTCCGGCTTTTGCTCAAATTTATAAATAGCATCTCGTGTGACGCCGAAAAATTGCGCCAGATCGCATTTGCGTGTAATACCGTGGGAAAGTGCCGCCACATAGTTTTGAAGCGTCAGAGGCGGCCTTAAATTGGCTGTATGGGCTTTTATTACCCTATGGACATAATGAATGCTTACGCCGATAGATTCGGCGATTTCCTTTGGCGAGAATGTGCCACACAAGCCGATGATACGTTGTTTATCTGTCATTGGAATAAAACCGCCCGGTGA
Source organism: Bacteroidales bacterium M7 (assembly GCA_001689515.1). GTDB lineage: Bacteria > Bacteroidota > Bacteroidia > Bacteroidales > Muribaculaceae > Amulumruptor. Next base: position 311 of record LUJR01000032.1, on the reverse strand, counting down.
TGAGACGTTGCGCCGGGCGGTTTCGGTATGAGTAAGAATGTGCTTATTGGGGCTGTATAGTATCTAAAAACAATGGCTTGTAACGGGAGATGAGCCTATATGAACCGTCAGGACGGAGGGAATAAACCTCGTTTACTACACTGGCCGCCTCTCCTGAGGCACTTAATCCATGGTTTATGCCGGCTACTGCATATTCTGCGAAATAAAAGGCAAAGCCGCCCGGCACCATTGTTACCATGGAAGTCGTTGAACCGTTTTTTAGCGTGATGTTGCTGACAATGACATGGCGCATGGTAAAAAGGCTGTGTTAG
>LUJR01000031.1 GCA_001689515.1 Bacteroidales bacterium M7 | reverse complement strand
ATTCAACCGGCTTTTGCTACTGACCCGTTTTGCCCTCGTGGAGGCAGCTTGCTGCCGCTTATTTACAGTGTGCAAAAAAAAGATAGCCGGCTTCACAGTCGGCTATCGTCGTTTCCACTCTCAGGTGATGTTCTAAATCAGAGTTCTTAATTTGTAGAAATATATATGCGTAGGACAAAATAATCTAATAATTCCTTTGTGTCATTGCTTCCTAAATCGGGAATATCATATTGGAAACCACCCCATGATTGTAGGAGTCAAAGCGAGAGAGAATAATTTATCAGAGCATTTTCTATATCGTAAGTTCTTGCTTGTGCCACCCTTGCTCTCAAGGAGGTGATGCAAAATTACGACAGCTCCGGGCGTTTGTCAATCAATTGTAGCCAAATAGTAGTATTGTTAAAATGCCTTTTATTTGGTAATCAAGTGTTTAGTCTTGTGATGAGGTCTCTAAATAGTAGTGGTTAATTGTCGGTTTAGGCGGATTTATTGCCCGATTTTCATCACTTTTTCCTCAAAACTGTCGCGGTCTCCTATGGCTGCATTGCGCATTTTGACGCGGTAGTTGTATATGGTCGAAGTGCTGCGGCGGAGGAATGTGGCGATGCGGTCTGACTCGGTGATGCCGAGTCGCATCAGGGCAAACACTCGCATCTCGGTGCTGAGGGTGTCGGGGGCAGGCATCACGAGCCGTTTGTCAGGCTCGAGCAGATCGTTGAAGCGCTCTACGAAATCTGGAAACAGCCGCAGAAACGTTGTGTCGAAGTTGTGATAAAATTCTTTAAGTTCGCGGTCGTGGAGATTTGACGAGTTGAGGTGGTCGAGCATCTGCTGGACACCTTTGGTTCGCGCTATCGCACGCAGGTTGTTGCGGTAACGGTCAAGGCTGTCGATATAATATGAGCACAGGTTGAGATACTGGAGTATGTAAGCGTCTTTGGTGGTGTTGCTCTGTGTGAGGGTGTGGTTAAGTGATTTCAGACGCTTGGATGCAATGACAAGACGCTCGTTGAGAAGTGACTTGGCGCGGTTTGCCCTGGAGGCTCGGCGTAGCTGCTGGTACAGAAACCACAGCACTATCAGCAGAGCTATCGCAAGAATGGCGATGCCTATGGTCATGGCAGTCTGGAGACGTGTGCGTTCATAGTTGCGTTTGTCATGGGCTGATATGATGACGGGCATCATGTTATTGATAGCGAGGAGGTTGTTGTTGACCTTTGATGCGTAGTGGTCCTTGGTGGCAAAGGTCAGGTAGCGGTAGGCGCGGTCCACATCTCCGTTGCCGAAGAGGATAGTGGCGAGCTGGTAGAGCGAAGTGTAGTCGCGCACTGGCGACATCAGGTCATGGATGGAGCTGTTAGCAAGCAGCTGCGTTGCGCCGACTGTGTCACCCAGCGACAGATAGATCTGTGCAGTCACGAAGTCAGCCATGGCTATTCCGTGTATGTCGCGTGTAAGTCTCTCGCGGCTTGCGGTGATTACTTCCAATGCTTCCTTGTGCCGTCCTTGGCTTCTGAGATATGCTACTTTGTTGTAGGCGAGTCCCTTGCTCCCTGGCTTTGCGTTATCGATGAGCCACTGAAATTCCTTGTCGGCTCGGTTGCCTTTGGCAAACTGGTGGTTGGCTATGGCATCGTAGTAGCCTTTCCTTATGTCGGCATATCTCGCGGTGTCGGTCATGGCAAGGGATTTGAGCGTGTCCATGGCTATGATCTCATTTCCTGAAGCGAGCTCTGTCTTGGCGATGTTGACCTTTGCCTGAGCCATCGTGTGGGTGTCTCGGATTTTCAGTGCGGCGTCGTATTTGAGGCGCGCGTAATGGGCTGCCGAGTCGAAGTCATAGGAGTAATATGCCTCAAACAGGCGGTGGTACAGACCCACGCGCCCTCGGTCGTCCAGCTCATGCTGGAGCATGCGCATCTGATTGAGCTGCTGCTCTTTGTCGGCTATGATGTGGTCATGGATTGACATGATGGAGTCGATGCGTTCGAAAGCCGCCATGGTCTCCTGTGGATAATTCTCATTGTCGCGGACACATCCCGTGCTGCCGAATGCTATGGTGCAGATAGAAGTCCATATACAGCAGTGCCATGACAGAGTGTGCCAATCCATACAGTCTCTGAAAAATCGTATGTTTCTAATTATCATGATATTGCATAGCCTGGTTGAAACCCTCGTCACCTTGGTTCGGATGACGGAGAGAATAGGTTAACGCGCATTTTCCAAATTAATGGCAAAGATATTAAAATTTTGTAAAACAAAAAATACCATATGCCACGATTGTATCTATACATTATAATATTAAATTCTGAAAAATTCGCTAAATTTGCACTTCCAAAGACCTACAAGGAAATGCTTTAGCATACCTGTAGGGTGGGTGTTGCAGAACCGCCAAAAATCACGCTAAAGCCTGTAGGGACATGCCATGGCATGTCTGACTGGGCTGTCTGTGATGGCTTGAATCAAGTTATAGGAAGGCTGACATGCCATGGCATGTCCCTACAAGATGATAATCCTCCAGTTCTCCAACGCTTTCCGTCCTGCACAAGTGCACCAGCATTAAAGTACACAAAACGATATAACGAAGAAATAGCCTTATGGATCTATTTGACACAATCAGTGCCGACATCAAGTCGGCAATGCTCGCCAAGGAGAAGGTGCGTCTCGAGACTCTCCGCGGCATCAAAAAAGAATTTCTTGAAGCCAAGACAGCCAAAGGCGGCGACGGCACTCTCAGTGACGATGCCGCTCTGAAAATACTTGCCAAGATGTCGAAGCAGCGCAGGGAGACAGCCGTGATATACGCCGAGCAAAACCGTCAGGATCTCGCTGACAACGAGCTTGCCGAGGCTGCCGTTATCGAGGAATACCTCCCCCAGCCGCTCTCCGATGAAGAGCTTACCGCCAAGCTTCGCGAAATCATCGCTCAGGTAGGCGCTACATCTGCCAAGGAGATGGGCAAGGTCATGGGCGTGGCTTCAAAGGCTCTCGCCGGACGTGCCGATGGCAAAGTCATCTCTGCCAAAGTGCGCGAACTCCTCGCCTGATTCCTGAAAAATTCACGAAATAATATCAAAAACAAAATATATGCTTACTCTACAGCAGATTAAAGCAGACCCCGCGCTGATAGTCGAGCGACTGGCAGTAAAGGGCTTTGACGCTCAGGAAAGAATCAACGAAATAATCGCTCTGGATGACCGCCGCCGCGCTCTCCAGCTCAACAGCGACAATATGGCAGGCGAACTGAAGAAGCACGCTGCCGCTATCGGTGCTCTCATGAAAGAGGGCAAGAAGGACGAGGCTGACAAAGCCAAGGCTCTCGTGGCAGAACTTAAAGCATCGCAGGCTGCTGAAGCCGCCGAGCTGTCAGAGGTCGAGGGAAGCATCCGCGACATCCTGCTGACCATCCCCAACATACCCTGCGCCGCAGTACCCGAAGGTAAAACGGCTGCCGATAATGTGGTGGAGAAGACCGGCGGTCCGATGCCCGACCTTCCCGAGGATGCGCTTCCCCACTGGGCCCTCGCCAAGAAATACAATCTGATCAACTTCGATCTCGGTGTGAAAATCACCGGAGCGGGTTTTCCTGTGTATGTAGGCAAGGGTGCACGTCTGCAACGTGCCCTCATCCAGTTCTTCCTTGACGAGGCTGGCAAGGCTGGCTACCTGGAGATACAGCCCCCCTATGTGGTCAATGAGGCATCGGGATACGGCACAGGTCAGCTCCCCGACAAGGAGGGTCAGATGTACTATATCAATGAGGACAACCTCTATCTCATCCCCACCGCCGAGGTTCCTGTCACCAACCTCTACCGCGACGTCATCCTGACTGACGATCAGCTCCCGGTCAAGAATTGCGCCTACTCGGCATGCTTCCGTCGCGAAGCCGGCAGCTACGGCAAGGATGTGCGCGGTCTCAACCGCCTGCATCAGTTTGACAAGGTGGAAATCGTGCGCATCGAGAAGCCTGAAAATTCCTACGCTGCTCTTGAGGAGATGAAGGACCACGTGCAGGGTCTGCTCGAGAAGCTCGGTCTGCCCTGGCATATACTCCGCCTCTGCGGCGGTGACATGAGCTTCACATCAGCCATCACATTTGACTTCGAGGTGTTCTCAGCTGCCCAGAAGCGTTGGCTTGAGGTGTCGTCTGTGTCAAACTTCGAGACCTACCAGGCTAACCGCCTCAAGTGCCGCTACCGCACAGCCGACAAGAAGACTGCCCTGGTACACACGCTCAACGGCTCTGCCCTGGCTCTGCCGCGCATCGTGGCTGCCCTTCTGGAGAACAACCAGACCCCCGAGGGCATCGTAGTTCCCGAAGTGCTCCGCAAGTACACCGGATTTGACATCATCAACTGATTACCCACCGTCACGACAATATCCCCAATATGAATATATCACTCAACTGGCTGCGTCAGTATATCGACATAGACCTTGACGCAGAGAAGATTGCCGAAGCCCTCACATCCATCGGTCTGGAGACCGGCGGCATCGAGGAGGTGGAGTCAATCCGCGGCGGTCTCAAGGGCATCGTCATAGGAAAGGTGCTCACCTGTGTGGAGCACCCCGACAGTGACCACCTCCACATCACCACGGTGGATCTCGGCGACGGTCAGCCCACTCAGATTGTCTGCGGCGCGCCCAATGTGGCTGCCGGACAGACTGTCGTAGTGGCTACCGTAGGCACCACTCTCTATGACGGAGACCAGGAATTCAAGATCAAGAAATCAAAAATCCGAGGCGTGGAATCATTCGGCATGATCTGCGCCGAGGACGAAATCGGCGTGGGCAAGAGCCATGACGGCATCATCGTCATCACTGACGATGTGAAGCCAGGCACCCCTGCCGCCGACTACTATAACCTCACCTCCGACTATGTGATAGAGGTGGATCTCACCCCTAACCGCATCGATGCCGCCAGCCACTACGGCGTGGCGCGTGATCTTGCCGCATGGGATGCCTGCCACCGTGAGGGCGCATCATTGATTCGTCCTGCTGTTGACGGCTTCAAGGTCGACAATCCCGACGGTGATGCCATCCGGGTCAAGGTAGAGGATACCGAGGCTTGTATCCGCTACAGCGGTTTGACCATCCGCAATGTCGCTGTCAAGGAGAGTCCCGAGTGGCTTCAGCAGCGTCTGACAGCCATAGGTCAGCGTCCTATCAACAATATCGTGGACGTAACCAACTATATCCTCCACGGTTTCGGTCAGCCTCTTCACAGCTTTGATGCCGACCGCATCGCCGGCGGCGAAATCATAGTCAAGACAGCCCGCGAGGGAGAGACATTCGTCACCCTCGACGGCGTGGAGCGCAAGCTTGACAGTCGTGACCTGATGATATGCGACACCGAGCGTCCGCTCTGCATCGCCGGCGTGTTCGGCGGTCTGGACTCGGGTGTGACAGAGGCTTCGCACAATGTTTTTATAGAGAGTGCATGCTTCCATCCTACTTCGGTTCGTAAGACTGCGCGCCGTCAGGGTCTCAACACCGATGCTTCGTTCCGCTTCGAGCGTGGTGTAGACCCCAACGGCACTATGTACAATCTGCTCCTCGCAGCCATCCTGATCAGGGAGGTCGCCGGAGGCGAGATTGTCGGCGAGCCGGTTGACATCTACCCCAGAGAGGTGGAGCGCGCCAAGGTGCATCTTGAATACAGCTATCTTGACCGTCTCGTCGGCACTCATATCGACGCTGATAAGGTCGATTCAATAGCCACGTCGCTTGAGATGGAGATTGCCGGACGCACTGACGGTGCTGTGGATCTGTTGATTCCTACCTACCGTGTGGATGTGACACGTCCTTGTGATGTGGTGGAAGACATACTCCGCATCTACGGATATAATAATGTGTTGCCGGGTGATGAGGTGCACTCTTGCCTGCAATACATGACCCCGACCGACAAGCGTGCACATCTCACTGCCGAAATCGTCGGCATGCTTGCAGCCAAGGGTTTCAACGAGATCATGTGCAACTCGCTGACCTCGGAGCGTTACTACGCCGACAACGAGGCTTTCCCGCTTGCCCACTGCGTCTCTCTGCTCAATCCGCTCAGCACAGACCTCAGCGTGATGCGACAGACGCTGCTCTACGGCGGCTTGGAGTCGATAGCGCGCAATGTTAACCGCCGAGAGGAGTCGCTGATGCTCGTGGAGAGCGGCAATGTCTACTCGCTCAATCCCGAGGCTGAGTCTACTGCCGAGCGTCCGCTGGTACCATACAGCCAAAAGGCGAAATTAGGCATGTGGATTACTGGCAACATCGCCCCCGGCAACTGGGTGCGCCCCTCTGCCGAGTCGACTTTCTATGACCTAAAGGCATATGTCGAGGATGTCATCGATGTGCTCGGCATCTCCATGCGTGAACTGAAATGGGAAGTGGCTAAGCATCCGCTCATGGCTGCCTGCATGACAGTAAGCAGCCGCAACGGCAAGCACCTTGCCACACTCGGCATCGTGGCTAAGAGCCAGCTCCACATGATGGATATCAAGCAGCCTGTATGCTATGCCGAACTTGACTGGGAGGCTCTGACATCGATGGCTCTCAAACGCAACGTGACAGCTGCCAACATTGCCAAGACTCATCCTGTCAAGCGTGACCTCGCTCTGCTCGTCGACAAGGGCGTGACCATGGAACAGATAGCGCAGGTGGTGCGCGACAGCGAGAAGCGCCTGCTCCAGGATGTAAGTCTCTTTGACGTGTACGAGGGCAAGAACCTCCCCGAGGGCAAGAAGTCGTATGCTATTTCGCTCACCCTACAGGATGCCGAAAACACCCTTCAGGATAAGCAGATTGAGGCTGTGATGAACAAGGTGACTGCCAACCTCGGCAAACGCCTCGGCGCAACCCTCCGATAACAACCGAACGCAACAAACACAACTATAAACATAACTCAGACTAACTCACCACTATGGGAAGAGCTTTTGAATACCGCAAAGCGCGAAAACTGAAACGCTGGGGTAACATGTCCCGTACATTTACCCGCATCGGCAAGGAAATCACCATCGCCGCCAAGGCTGGTGGTCCCGATCCTGACACCAACCCCCGCCTGCGTGTGCTGATGCACAACGCCAAGGCTGCCAACATGCCTAAGGACACCGTTGAACGTGCCATCAAGAAGGCTACCGACAAGGATGCCAGCGACTACAAGGAAATCACCTACGAAGGATACGGACCCTTCGGTATAGCCATCTTCGTGGAAGCTGCCACTGACAACAACACCCGTACCGTGGCAAACGTGCGTTCCTACTTCAACAAACACGGCGGCTCGCTCGGCACACAGGGCTCTCTGACTTTCCTGTTTGACCACAAGAGCGTATTCAAGATCAAGCCCAAAGACGGCGTAAGCCTCGAGGATCTCGAGCTGGAACTCATCGACTACGGCGTGGATGAGCTTGAAAACGATGAGGACGAAATCGTGCTCTATGGTGCTTTTGAGGAGTTTGCCAACATCCAGAAGTACCTTGAGGACAACGGCTTTGAAATCGTCAGCGCAGAGTTCGAGCGCATCCCCAACGACCTCAAAGAGGTTACCGAGGAACAGCGCGCCACCCTCGACAAGCTCCTCGAGAAACTCGAAGAGGACGAAGACGTCCAGAACGTCTTCCACAACATGAAGGAAGACTAATCCCCTGACAAGTCAATCCCCCTATAAAGGAGGCGCATCACCCACCGATGCCGCCTCCTTTTTCGGTCTGTATGGACATGCCATGGCATGTCCGCTTCTCAGGCGAGGCTACACCCTCCATTGTGGGTGGGCGTGTCCCCGCAGCGTCACGTTGACGCCGTGCGATGCGTTTGAGGTGTTTGATGCGGCGGCGTTCTTTGGCTGCTTCGCGACGCGAGGATAGTGTATCGGCAGATGCCGCTTCTGACCGGGTTGTGGTGTCGGTGGCAACTGCGGCAGCTGCCCGCTCTGCCCTTATTCGTGCCAACTGGCGTTCATTTGCAGTCAGACGCGCCCGCCAGGAGCGTTTTTGAGCTTGCTCTATCAAGGGACGTAGCAGCTTGATTATCACAGCCTCCATCTCGCTGACCCGATGGGTATATATGGCTCCCTGTGCATACACTGTGATGATCATTTTCATTCTCGCTACGTCAAGCGAGGGACTGCATCGGCAGACGGATTCCACCTGCTCCATAAGCCGCTGGTAAAATTTGCGTGACACTGGCATATCCCATTTGGCAGCTTTGCGCCGCCGGCTTGTCCTGATGTTGTTGGCTTCCATAACCTCTTTTTCCCGCAAATCTACCATCCTTTTCCCCTCACAGCATGCGAAAACATCAGTCATCGCGATTGCAACGCTGTTTAAGGCTCTGATGCGGATAGATACGTTTCCGACGTACCTCTTACTTCTGGATTCACTGACTTTGCTTAAGTAAAAAGTGTAGGGACATGCCGTGGCATGTCCACCCATCAGGCGTTGCATTTGCGAGTGCTGCTGAAAGCTGACATGCCATGGCATGTCCCTACAATTGATGGCGAGTCTGTCACTATGGGGCTGGGGTGAACTGTTACGCGTGGCAGGTTGTTTTATCCTTGATGTATAACCTGAAATTTAAGTAGACTATGGAATCAAATGTAATGGAACGTCATCCGTTCCGTCTCGGATCACAGATTGAGTATGAGACCGGGTATGTGGTACGTAAGGACTTGATTTCTGCCAAAGGCGGCGGTGTGAGCATGCTCGCATTTGACAAGGATGTCAAGATTGATGTGCATTCTGTGCCGTTTGCAGTGAGGGTGCAGGTAGTAGAAGGGGCTTTCGAGTTCAGTATCGAGGACAATCTTCATTATCTGAAGAAAAGCGATGCTGTGGTCATGCCTCCTAACACTCTACATGCTGTCAAGGCATTGGAGCAGGGCAAGATCATGCTCATCCATATCAACGACTGATAGACATAAAGGCATTCTTGACGCGCTATGCGTCTGCGTTACGGGCTTCTGCAATATTAACGGTGGTGACGCGGACGCTGAGCGCGTCTTTTTTATCGCTTCAGGGATGCGATGATGCGCTCCGCTACTTGGGCAGGGGTGATGCGGTGGAGGCAGGGATAGCCACCTATGCGGCAAGGCTTGTTGCCGAACACCGAGCAAGGTCGGCAGGGCAAATCTTCAATCTGTATATATTCGTTGTGGTGCGGAGTGTCAGGTGCGCTGTAGGGGGCGAAACCTGTCGCAGGTGATGTCGCTCCCCATATGCTGAGCGAGGGCGTGCCGACGAGCGAAGCGAAGTGCATGTTGGCTGAGTCCATGGTGAGCATGATGTCAAGATGGCTCATCAGTGACAGTTCGGCTTCAAGGTTCAGCCCGCTTCCGGCAAGCGATGTGACATTGTCATAACCAGCAGCCCAGCTATCAAGAATCTCTTTTTCTTTTTTCCCTCCGCCGAAGAGGAATATGCGTATACTGCCCTTCCAGGCAAGTTCGTCGATGACTTGCTTCATCAGCTCGGGGGGATATATTTTGCCCTCATGGGCGGCAAACGGAGCTATCCCTATCCACCGTTCGCCATCGCGGCGGATGCCTGTCACGGATTCAAACAGTTTCTTGTCTCCCTTGCCGTCAGGAAATACCGACCGGAATGTTACTGCCGGTTTCAGCCCGGGGATTTTGGCGAATGGGGCTGCGTAGCGGACGAAATTTGACGATACGGCAGCTCCCGGTTTGTGGCTTATGACATCGTGCTTGGCTCGTCGGGCTTTGTCAAAGCGCAGTGTCTTGAAACCTCGTGTGCGGCATACCCATGACAGCAGTCGTGAGCGCAACACATCGTGCAGGTCCACAAAATAGCGTTTGCCACGCCCCTTGTCTTTGACAGAGTCAACCGCCTTGGCAAGGGTGCGCCAGTCACTCAGAGGATTTCCTTTGAAGTCAAGACCTATGACCTCCAGATTGCGCGGAGGGTTGACGAATATGCGCGCCATACCCCGCTTGGTCAGCATGGTGAAGCGGTGGCGTGGATTGGCTGTTGCCAGTCCGTAGATGACCGGGATGGTCATAGCCACGTCGCCGATGGCTGAAAAGCGGGATATGATGATGTGCATGTATGATAGGTGGAGTTATTTTTTCTGGTAGAGGACAGGGTTGGTATCGGTGTCGTTGTACATCTTCATCTGGCGGTAGACTTTCATGTACTTGCGTCCGGCAGCGATGTCGTCAAGCAGGGCGTCGATAGCCTGTGTGAGGTCCACGCGCTGCTCGAGGAGTACATTGAGCTTGGCGTGGCATTTAGCCACGTGCTCTGGGGTGGCATCTGTGCGGTTGACCTCGCACTCCATGTGGTAGATCTTAAGGGCAAGGATGCTCAGGCGGTCGAGTGCCCATGCAGGGCTCTCGGTGTTGATGGTGGCATCTGCGCTGGGCTTTACATCGGCATATTTGGTGCGGAAGAATGTATCGATTTCCTCTACCATGTCGGTGCGGTCCTGGTTGGAACGGTCGATGCGGCGTTTCAGAGCCAGCGCAGCCACGGGGTCGATGTCGGGGTCGCGGATGATGTCTTCAAGATGCCACTGCACGGCGTCTATCCAGTTCTTCTCGGCGAGGGTATGCTCGATGGTGCCGGCTTCAAAAGGATTCTCGAAACTGGCATCTACATCGTCGGTGATATGGTATCGTGATGTTGTATCGGCGAAGATGCGGTCACATTTCTCTGCAAATTTCATAGTGTGTAAGGTATATGGGGTGTGATTGATGATTGGTCTCAAAATTCCTGGTCGATTTCGTACTCGTTGCGCCGTGGAGAATTGCGCACCACCAGTTCGCCCACGAATCCAGCGAGAAACAGCTGCGTGCCGAGTATCATGGTTGTCAGGGAGATATAGAAATAAGGTGAGTCGGTCACGAGCGAATAGTGGTTGCCGTGGTACATATTGTAGAGTTTGATGGCACCTACGGCTATGACTGCGATGAGTCCTATGAAAAACATCAGCGAACCGAGCAGCCCGAAGAAGTGCATCGGCTTGGCTCCGAACTTGCCTGTGAACCAGAGCGTGGCGAGATCGAGGTAGCCGTTGACGAAGCGGTCAAGACCGAATTTGCTTGACCCGTATTTACGAGCCTGGTGGTGCACCACCTTCTCGCCTATGCGTGTGAATCCGGCGTTTTTTGCCAGATATGGCACATAGCGGTGCATGTCGCCGTAGACTTCGATGTGCTTGACCACTTTGTTGCGGTAGGCTTTGAGCCCGCAGTTGAAGTCATGGAGGTTTTTGATGCCGCTGACACGGCGGGCGGTGGCATTGAAGAGCTTTGTCGGGATGGTCTTGGAGAGGGGGTCGTAGCGTTTCTGCTTCCAGCCGCTGACGAGGTCGTAGCCCTCCTCGGTGATCATGCGGTATAGTTCGGGTATCTCGTCAGGGGAGTCCTGTAGGTCGGCATCCATGGTGATGACCACTGAGCCTCGGGCGCGGGCAAAGCCGGTGTTGAGAGCCGGCGACTTGCCGTAGTTGCGGCGAAACGACACTCCGTGTACGCAAGGGTTGGTCTTGCTGAGATTCTCTATGACCTCCCATGAGTTGTCAGTTGAGCCGTCGTTGATGAAGAGTATTTCGTATGTGAAATGGTTGTCAGCCATCACACGTACTATCCATGCTTCCAGTTCGGGAAGGGATTCGGCTTCGTTGTAGAGGGGGATGACAACGGAGATGTCGGGCGTGTCGGTTGCTGTCTGTGACATGTCGGGTATGGTCTATCGGTTTTCAGAGGACTGCCGCGGCTTGATGGCGCGTACGATCAGAGTGGCAATAAGCGATACGACTGATCCGGCAAATATTTCAAACCATAGCATCTGGATTACCATCTGTATGGGTGTGGGCAGAAGCCCCTGCTTGAGGATGGTCTGGAGGATGTCTGCCACCTGCTCGCCGTTTTCGACCGACTGGTAGAGGGCTATCATGTTCTTGACCTGCATGGTGAGCCACTCAGGCTCAATCCAGCGGATATAGACGTAAGCCACGAGTCCGGAGATGATGCCTCCGCAGGCAAATGCCATGATGCCTTGCATCCACAGGCTCGAGAACAGCGACATGCCGCGGTCACGTATCCATGTGCGGCGGAGCATCATGAATATGATGACCGGTATGGCGACAATCATGCATGTGGACAGGATGCCGAGGAGCGGCACTTCGAGAGCGAAAGCGGTCGTGAAAAACAGGGCGCTCAGGTAAGCTCCGAGCACAAAACCGTTGTCGGCTCCCTGTTTGTAGGGGTTGGTCAGTCGTTGATTGGTTTCCACAATTACAAAGATACGAAAAAAACAGAGTGCCACACAAATTTTATGCGGCACTCTTGATGTCTTTGTCGTCAGGTGGCAGATGCTCAGCGGCGGCGCGCTTTGCGGCGTGTGGCTTTTTTCTTTTTGCCTGACTTGGATTTTGACGCGTATTTGGCTTTGTGCTTGGCATAGCGGGGAGCATAATTTACAGCTTTCTCGCATGTCTTGCGGTCAAAGGCAAATACATCGCGGTGAGTGGTGTAATTCTCAAAGTCGATGATGGCACGCGGGTTGATGGCTATGCCCATGTAGCGGGTCTCGAAATGGAGGTGAGGACCTGTGCTGCGGCCTGTGTTGCCTCCCTTGCCTATAAGCTGTCCGGCTTTGACGTGCTGTCCGGGATGTACGAGGTATTTCGACATGTGACCGTAGACTGTCTCAAGTCCGTTGTAGTGGCGTACTACTACATAGTAACCGTAACCTCCTGGGTTGTAACGGGCTATTCGGACCACGCCGTCAAAGGCTGAGCGGATCGAGTCGCCGATGTTGAGTTTGAGATCGATGCCCTTGTGCATGCGACCGAAGCGCGGACGGTAACCGAATTCGCTGGAGACGGTATTGCTGGCGATTGGGGCTACATATGAGCTGACGTTGATGTCCTTGTGGTCGGGGATGGCGACTTTGCTTCCGTAGGGGTTGACTGATTGGTTGTCCCAAAATGCGGTGAAGAGGTCGTTGTCGTCAAGAGCTTCGCGGTTTTCGATGTCTTGTATGAACTTCTGAGTGTTTTCAAGCTTCATGTGCTCCATCAGCGGAGTCTGGCTTGCAAGAAGGTTGCGGTGCTGGGATTCGTGGTTTGCGGGTACGTGGTAGGTTTGTGCTGCGAGTCCTACATAGGCAAAGGACGCAGCTGCTATCAGAAGAAATTTTCGGATGCTGATTTTTTGCATGGGTAAGATGTTAAGCAAGAGGAGATGTTTAGAGAATTGAGGAGAATGTGTTTAGATATTTTCACACTTGACGTGTTCAACGCTACAAAGGTAGTGAAGCATAGGTTTTTGCGCAAATTATAGCCTTTATCTGACTGCACATCGTAAGTTGCGTTTGTGCAACTGTAGACCTGTAGACCTTGATTATCAGTGGATTAATTTGTGGGGTTAATATCGGTTAAATAAAATGTCAAAATCTTACCAGTTAATTTGATGTTTAAAATATGTAAATTATTGTATTTTATTGGCGTTTAAATTTAACAAAAGGACTGTCGATTGTGTAGGAACATGCCGTGGCATGTCCGCATTCAGGCAGAAGGAATGTGCATGTCGTGTCGGCGGACATGCCGCGGCATGTCCCTACAGGTGTGATGACATATGGGGGTTTCAGAGAAGGAGGGAGAGGGCGCGGGCTATGGTTGGAGCCATATCGTAGTAGCGGTATTCAGCGAGGCGCCCTCCGAAGATTACTCCTGGTGTAGCATCGGCAAGAGCTTTGTAACGGTTGTAGAGGTCAGTGTTGCGCGAGTCGTTGACGGGGTAGAACGGCTCGGCGCCTTCGTGCCACTCGGCGGAGTATTCGCGTGAGATGACGGTGTGAGGGTTGGCGTAGACATCCTGTCCGAACGATTCGAAGTGCTTGTGCTCGATGATGCGCGTGAAAGGGATGTCGGCGGAAGTGTAGTTGATGACGGCATTGCCCTGATAGTTGGGGGTGTCAAGCGTCTCGGTGTCAAAGCGCACCGTGCGGTAGTCGAGGTGACCGTAACGGTAGCCGAAATACTCGTCGATGCAGCCGGTGAAGACGATTTTGTCGGCGATGGATTCCCAATGTGTGCGGTCGGCGAAGAAGTCTGTGTCGGTAAGCACATCGCTGCCTTCTAACAGTGCTTCTATCAGCGGATTGTAACCGCCGACGGGTATGCCCTGGAAGGTGTCGTTGAAATAGTTATTGTCAAATACCATCCTGACGGGGAGGCGGCGGATGATGAAGGCGGGGAGTTCACGGCACGGTCGTCCCCACTGCTTTTCGGTATAGCCCTTGATGAGCTGCTCGTAGATGTCGCGCCCTATCAGCACCAATGCCTGTTCCTCAAGGTTGCGCGGCTCTGTGACTCCAGCAGCTTCCATTGCCTTGACAGCTTCGCGCCGTTGCTCGTCAAGCTTGGCGGCTGCTTCGGCTGGTGTTTTCACTCCCCACATCTGGTAGAATGTGTTCATGTTGAAGGGCAGATTGTATAGACGACCGTCTGGAGCAGAAGCCACAGGACAGTTGGTGTAGCGGTTAAACTCTACATAGCGGTTGACAAAGTCCCATACCTCCCGGTTAGATGTATGGAAGATGTGTGCCCCGTAGCGATGTACGTTGATGCCGCTGACGTTTTCGCAATAAATATTACCTCCTATGTGAGGGCGTTTCTCGATCACTAAGCAACGCTTGCCGGCATCGGTTGCACGGCGAGCCACAGTAGCCCCGAAAAGCCCGGAGCCGACAATCAGATAGTCATAATGGTCGCGCAGACCTGTGAGAGCAGAAGTTTTCATGATGTCTGCAAAGATAAGAAAAATCCGCTATTAAACTTTAATCACCGCCAAACCGTTTGGATAAATGAATAAACTCCGAATGGATGGGCTGCAGAACTCAGGAATTATGCAACAAACGTAGTCAAAATTGTAGGGTCGCTACATGTAGCGACCCTACGAACGCGTTTCAATGCAGTTCTGCAACGCCCTCCGGTTAATAAACTAAGATTATGTCAAAGATAAGATTAGAACGTGTCTATGAAGACCCGGCAGGCACGACCGGCGGATACCGAGTATTCGTGGATCGTCTGTGGCCGCGCGGCGAATCAAAAGAAAAATTCCATTATGACCTGTGGGTCAAAGACGTAGCGCCTTCGACCGACCTGCGTGAGTGGTACCACGCCGATCCCGACGCGCGCTGGGACGAATTCAAGAGCCGCTACGAGGCAGAACTCAACTCCAACCCCGCCGCCGCGCATCTCGCCGCCGCCCTAAAGTCCCATCCCGACATAGTCCTCCTCTACGCCTCCCGCGACACCGAACACAACAACGCCGTAGTCCTTGCCTCCTGGCTCGCCCCACGCCTATAGCCCGGAATTATTTTGATTGAAGCCATCCAAGCATAGACTGTATCCCTTCTTCTTTTGTGACTCGAGGCGACCATCCTATCAGTTGTCGAGCTTTTGTGATGTCAGCTACGAATACTTTCTGATCGCTTTCCCTCCATGCGATTTTCTTGTAGTCCATTTTGATGCCAAGAATATGCTCAAGCATGTCAAATAGTTCTAATAGAGACAGACTGTTATCTATTCCGCCACCGATATTGAAGGATTGACCATAAGCCTTGTCGCAGTCTTTTGCCGCAAAATAAAGCGACACAACGTCATCAGCATGGAGAACATCCCTCACTTGTTTGCCGTTTCCTGAAATCGTAAATGGTTGGTTTGCCTCTCCTGATTTTATTTCAAGAGCTTTTTGCAGGAACCATCCGATCCATCCTTGGTCATAAGTGGCATGCTGGTGGCTTCCGTACATGGAACTGTGACGGAATACTATGCTTTTTACCCCGTAGATGCGATGAAAGTCCAGTAGGTATTGGTCGGCAGTACCTTTGCTGCATCCATATGGAGAGTGAAAGTCCAGTCCGATTTCCTCAGGAAACCCATATGGATATTTGTCACAGACGTAACGTGTAGGATACTCGGTAAAATTTAGGTATTCAAAATCTCCGTAGACTTTATTGGTCGAGGAGTAGAGTATGACGGCGGAAGGTGCGTATTTGCGTATTGAATCAAGCAGGTTGAATGTGCCGATAGCATTTGTTTCAAAATCGAGCCGCGGATTGGATATGGAGGTTGTCATTGCGACCTGACCAGCCAGATGGAACACGTAGTCGGGATTGACTTCACGAATGACTGTCTCCACGTCATTGGAGTTACGGGTGTCAAGGGGATAAAACTTGAAATTACCCTGTTTCCTTAGCCATTGCAGGTTCATGTCGCTGCCTGTGCGAAACATATTGTCCATTATGTATAGCTCTTCTCCTCGACGGAGGACTTCTGCTGCCAGATTGCTGCCTATGAATCCGCAGCCGCCAGTTATGAGATATTTCATGTTTGAAGTGTTGATGAAGTTGTCATTTTGTCATTTGTCTGAGTCTCAATGCAAGGAGATGATTCTTTCTAAGGCGATCAAACTTGGTTGTATCGCAGCGCAGATCCATCGCTTCATTTTTTCTGTAGGGTATGGCTCCGTACTGTACCGAGGAAGTTGAGCCGGTAGCCTGCCTTAGTGTCTCTATTATATCTTTGAGTGGAATGCTGGTCCCTGAACTTATATTCATGATTTCTCCAACACATTGTGCGGGATTTGCGAGTATGATATCTATCGCTTCACAAAAATCATCAATGTGTATGAAGTCTCTGCGTTGTTCGCATGGTGTCACCTTGAGAGGCTGCTCTTTCTTTAACTGAGAAAGGACGTAGGGGATGAATTTATCAGGGTTCTGACCAGTACCAAACAGATTCCCTGGTCTCACTACCATAGCCGGGAAACCATAATTGTGGTATAGCATTATGGTTGTGTTTGTGGTGAGCTGTTTGACTAAAGCGTAAGGGGATACAGGTTGCTCGCGCATATCTTCCCGATAAGGGGATTCGGTGAGTCCGTATTCCTCGGAGCTGCCAAATTGGATGAAGAGCTTCAGGCGTTCGGTCTCTTTAAACCGTTCATAAAGATTCAGCAGGATTTTGAGATTGGCTGTTATCATTGAGTCAAACAGGTCCATGTCCCGTGAGGCTGTTACGATGGATGCCAAATTTATGATAAAATCCGGCTCAGGACAGTCGGTAGGTATTTGCTCAGCAGCCAAATCAAGTTCATACCTCCTGATATCGGGAAAGCAGTCAAAATAAGTTTTGTCGATGTGCTTGTCGGCTACTGTGGTATCATATATACCATATAGTTTTTTTGCTATATGTTTTCCTATGAAGCCGCTGCCTCCTATCAGTAATACTCTCAACATGACTGTGCGTATTTGTGGATTTGATATAAGCAGAGTCCAAGAGGAGACTCGGCGGAATAGTTTTTGTACCAGTCGACCGTGAGGCGTATGGTGTCGTCAATGCTCAGGCGTGGCTGCCAGCCGAGGCGGTGGCGGCCTTTGGATATGTCAAGCATGAGGAGCGATGCTTCATGGAGGGCGGCGGGATCGGAGATGTCGCGAAGCGAGCCGCTGCCATAGTCGCGGATGATTTTTGTCGCTACGTCCCATACTGTGCTGATGCTGTCAGCTTCGGGTCCGAAATTCCAGCCTTCGCAGTATTCTGTTGGGTGTTCCCACATCTTCTTGGCAAGCAGCAAGTAGCCCGAGAGAGGTTCCAGGACATGCTGCCAGGGACGTATGGCTTTAGGAGAGCGGATTTCTATGTCTCGTCCGGCTTCAAGGGCGCGGATGCAGTCGGGGACTATGCGGTCAAGAGCCCAATCGCCGCCACCGATGACATTGCCGGCGCGTACGGACGCTATGCTTGTGCCGTGTGTATCGAATTTCTCCGGGTTGAAGAAACTTCTGCGCCATGATGCGATGGCGATTTCTGCCGCTCCTTTGGATGATGAATAGGGATCATAGCCTCCCATGGGTTCGTTTTCACGATACCCCCACAGCTGCTCGCGGTTTTCGTAGCACTTGTCAGTAGTAATCATCACCCCAACCTTGACCGACGGCGTGGCACGAATCGCCTCAAGTATGTTTATTGTACCCATGACATTGATCTGGTAGGTCTCTACAGGGCATTCGTAACTAAGGCGTACCAATGGCTGTGCTGCGAGATGAAATACGATTTCGGGTTCATATTGGGCAAAAATCCTTTTCATTTGCTCGCCGTCACGTATATCGGCGCGTATGTCGGCGGTGATGCGTTCGCCGATGCCTGTTAGGACGAAATTGTCACGTTCGGTAGCAGGGTCGAGTCCGATGCCGACAACATTGGCTCCGAGGCTATGGAGCCATACGGCAAGCCATGAGCCTTTAAAGCCCGTGTGGCCTGTGATGAGGACGGTCTTGCCATGGTAGAAGCCGTTGAATAGGTCAAGTTCCATGTGGTGAGTTTTCAAGAAAACTGTGCTACGTAGGATTTGATTGTGTCAATCATGTGGCGAAGCATCTCAGCAGTCATACCCGGATAGACACCGATCCATAATGTGTCAGACATTATACGGTCGGTGTTGGAGAGTTCACCCACCACTCTGTATCCCTTGCCGCTCTGGCGCATCTGCTCGAATGCTGGGTGACGGAGGAGATTGCCGGCAAAGAGGTTGCGGGTCTGTATTTTATGCGATTCAAGATGCTTTGCCAGATCGTTGCGCGAGAAAGGGGCATCAGGGGCTACCGTAATCAGAAAACCGAACCATGAAGGATGGCTATTAGGTGCGGCTTCTGGCAGGGTCAGCCACGGCGTTCCTTCAAGACCTTGACGGAGCGTGGCAAAATTGCGTCGACGTGCTTCCACTATGCTGTCAAGCTTGCGGAGCTGTGCGCATCCTATTGCAGCCTGCATGTCGGTGACTTTGAGGTTGTAACCGAAGTGGGAGTAGACATACTTGTGGTCATAGCCGACAGGCAGTTGCCCGAATTGCTTTGTAAATCGGCATCCGCATGTGTTGTCGACTCCGCCCATACACCAGCAGTCGCGTCCCCAGTCACGATACGAGTTGACAAGGCGATGGAGTAGCGGATTATTGGTGTAGACTGCACCTCCCTCGCCCATGGTCATGTGATGAGGGGGATAGAAAGAGCTGGTTCCGATGTCACCTATTGTGCCGGTCTTGCTTATTTTGCCGTCGATTTCGTACGTTGATCCGAGTGCATCGCAGTTGTCCTCTACAAGCCATAGGTTATGCTTGTCACAAAATGATTTGACAGCCTGGAGGTCAAATGGATTGCCAAGTGAGTGGGCTATCATTACTGCTTTGGTGCGCGGAGACAGTGCTTCTTCCAGACGAGTCACGTCAATGTTGTACTGCGGTATGGTTACATCTACGAACACAGGTACCGCTCCATATTGTATGGCAGGGGTGACGGTGGTGGGAAAGCCACAGGCGACGGTGATGATTTCATCGCCACGGCGTATCTGGCGGTCACCGAGTTCGGGAGCTGTGAGAGCAGAAAATGCCAACAGGTTTGCCGATGAGCCGGAGTTGGTCAATGAACAATATCTGACCCCGAGCCACTCTGCCAGCCCTTTCTCAAATTTTGACGCCCATGGCCCGGCAGTCAACCAGAAGTCAAGCGAGGAGTCAACGAGATTGACCATCTCCTCGGCATCAAAATATCTTCCGCCATAGTTGACGAAGGTTTCATCGGGTACGAACTTCTTGGACTTGCCATGTTCAAGTTCGTAGTATTGACGCGTCAGGTCAAGTATTTTGTTCTTAAGATCTTCTTTTTGTGTCATAATTGGCTTTTTCGTTGAATGATGGTGCTTACCATACTTTCCAGGGAGCGTTGCCTTCAGCCCACATCTTCTCAAGAGCCTCTTTGTCGCGGAGGGTATCCATGCATTTCCAGAATCCGTTGTGGCGGTAGCAGTCGAGCTGTCCGTCGGCAGCGATGCGTTCAAGCGGCTCTTTTTCGAACATGGTGGTATCACCGTCTATGTAATCTATTACCTCAGGTTCGAGAATGAAGAAGCCTCCATTTATCCAGCCTGTGTCTGCTGTGGCTTTCTCACGGAATGACTTTACGTTGTCGCCGGTGAAGTCCATTACGCCGAAGCGTCCTTCCGGGCGTATACCGGTCAGGGTAGCGATATGTCCGTTGGAAATGTGGAAATCTATTAATCTGGATATGTCGACATCGCTCACGCCGTCGCCATAGGTGAGCAGAAAAGGCTTGTCTTTGTCAAGATAATCGCGTACACGACGGATGCGTCCGCCTGTCATGGTGTCAAGCCCGGTGTCCACGACGGTTACTTTCCATTTCTCGGCATTGCGGCGATGGACGAGTTGTACCTGATCAGAGGATGTAAAGTCGAAGGTTATGTCAGAGGTATGGAGGAAATAGTTGAAGAAGTACTCCTTTATAATCTGTTGCTTATAGCCACCGAGTATGATAAATTCTTTGATGCCATAGTGGTGGAGATGCTTCATGATATGCCACAGTATGGGCTTGCCTCCGATTTCGACCATCGGTTTAGGTCGTAGGTGACTCTCTTCGCTAATGCGGGTGCCATATCCACCCGCCAATATCACGGCTTTGATCTGCTCCATAATATTTTTATAGGAGAAGTTATTTACCTGATAGTATTGCACGTATATGCAGCAGACGGCATCCCCATTTTTTTACTGTATTCTGATGACGAAACATGAATCCGTAGCATGGAGTTTTGAGCCAGAACTTAAGCCAGCTGGCTTTGTCTCCTGTAAAATGTCTGAGGTATTGTTGGTACGTCTTGCAATAATGAGCACGGTTGGCCCCCATCTCTGCAAATTCTGGGGGATATGGAAATGTTCCGAAGTAGCGGTTGACTACGTTTTGATATAATCCTGGGATGCCTGCCTTATCCAGATCATAGAAAAGATTAAGGCGTCCGAGTACAATGGAATCAAAGAACTCGCCTATAAATGTATGCTGCCGTCCTCCTCGTTGGATTACAAGCGGAAAGCCGCTATATACGCACGGTAGGTTGAGTTTCTGGGCTCCGAATAGTTCACGGGCGAAGGTCTGGTAGAGAAAATATGGTGAATAATCTCGTCCGTCTCCTGCCTCCCATGCTTTGCGGTTTATTATGCAGTTTGTTATAAGTCCCCCTTTTGCCATGACATGCATTATATGTTCGCTGAAAGGGCGGATCATCAGCATATCCCTGAATTCCATGCCGCCGTCATGTGTAAGGGAATGCATATCGGCATCGGCATCCAAAGAGTCGCATATCATTATTCCATAGCCACCCTGCATGATGTAGGGCATGAAGGTAGCGTAGAAAAACGGAGCGAGAAGGTCATCGTCTCCGACCAGATGAATGTATTCTCCCGAAGAATTGTTTATTAGGTATTGGAAATTAGGCTCGAGTCCCAAATTTTCAGGCTGGTATATGTATCGGACGGATATATCGAATTCATCAGATAATGATCTGACAATACTTTCGACAGGAGTATCGGAATGGTTGTCGCTGACGATGATTTCTATCACATCCTTGTATGGACCGATTTGAGCAAGGATGGATCGTAAAGTCCTACCAATATGTGCATTACGGTTGAATGTGGGAATGCCAATACTCAGCTTTATAGGAGTTGACCTGTCAGATTTGGTGCCATGTGAAGCAGCAGAAATGCAATGGGGGGGGGTAATCATTTGGTTTCCAGGGAATTGTGTCGGAGTGGAAAATGGTGTATTCGTCTGGGGATTACTCCCCATGCAAAAATACGAAAAAAAGAGAGATTGGCAAAATCAACATGTGGTAGTGAATATTGTGTAGAGTCAACAAGCAAGTGCAAAAT
>LUJR01000030.1 GCA_001689515.1 Bacteroidales bacterium M7 | reverse complement strand
ATTTTGCACTTGCTTGTTGACTCTACACAGATTGCCAAGAAGATATTAAAATTTGTTTTATAGTCAATATTTGCTTAAATTTGCACACATTTTAATCGGCAACCCCTTTATAGGATTGCCTGCATGTATCCCGATATTGTATTGTAACAAATAATAAAACCATTATAAAATATTATCGGCAGACCTCTAACACTTTATCAACCTATCTCTCCACAATATATGCGTTAAAGGCTAAATGAGTGCCACTATTTTAAATCTGCTTGCCGCCCTCGTAATCAGCATCGTTCTCACAGGGGTGCTGATACCCAAAATCTTGCTGATATCATTCCGCAAGAATCTTTTTGATGTCCCCAACAGCCGTAAGATACACACCAGCACAGTGCCACGTCTCGGGGGACTGGCTTTCATGCCGTCTATCTTTTTCACTATCGCAGTTCTTGTCGGCCTCAATCGGCTTATGCTTACGAACCTGCATGTGCCATATTTCGTATTTAACCCCGTGACCCTCTGTTTCGGCATGTGTGCCGTGATGATAATATACCTTGTAGGCATAGCCGATGACCTAATCGGCGTAAAATACCGTGCTAAATTTGCCGCTCAGGTAATCGCAGCACTTTTCATCGTCTCCACCGGGATGTGGATACACAATCTTGACGGATTTCTCGGGGTATACTATCTACCAGAATGGGTAGGAGTGCCCTTGAGCGTCCTTGTAATAGTCTTTATAATGAATGCCATTAATCTTATTGACGGCATAGATGGATTAGCATCCGGTCTGAGCGGAATAGCATTTATCCTTTATGCTGTCGTATTTTACATGGCAGGACAAATAATTTATGCCATAGCGTGCTGCGCCATCCTCGGCACTCTGATACCATTCTTCTATTATAATGTATTCGGAGATGCAAAAATCAACAAGAAGATCTTCATGGGCGATACAGGGTCCCTCACCACAGGACTCCTGTTGAGCTTCATGGCGTTCCATATCTGCAACATGCGCATACCCCAGCTATGGCACTATGACATGTTTGTCGTGGCATTCTCACCTCTTATCATACCCTGCTTTGACGTATTGAGAGTATTTGGCAACCGCATACTCCACCATCACAATCCATTCACGCCCGACATGACCCACATACACCATAAATTACTCGCATGTGGACTCAGACAGCGTTACGCTATGATAATAATATTGCTTGCATCAATGTTGTTTACAACTGTCAATGTCATCTTGGCTCCATATCTCAACATCACATGGCTGGTCATAATAGACCTGGTGGCTGTGTTTGCAGGCAACTACATATTAAACATAATAATCAACCGCCACAACCTGGCACAACGTCGCAGCCGTCTGGCATCCCATCCATCTTCTACGAGAATGGGACAAGCCAAGGACTCCCAGAATCCCCAATACCAGGCATGACCGCCCGATGGCTCGCATAATTACAGAGATATAGATAAAAACGAATATTCACTGATACGTCACTTATACACACCTCTTGTTATGTCACTACAAAAGATACTGACCAGAACACTTTTAATGAGCGCGACAGCCCTCGCTCTGACCGCCTGCCATTCGCGTGAAAAAGTACTGTATTTCCAGGACATGGTCGTCGACACCCCTGAAGTAGCACAAGCCCCGCAATACATACGCATCGAGCCTGGCGACAAGCTCTCAATAATAGTTTCAAGCAGCGATCCTCAGGTAGCTTCAGTATTCAATCTCATTGCCATGGACCGTGGAGCCGGACTCACCACTCAGAGCGGAGGCAACCGCAAATCCGGCGGAGGAAGCTCAAATAATGGTCTTGGACTGTACACAGTCAACGACCGGGGCAATATCGATTTTCCAATTCTCGGCGAACTGCACATATCAGGACTTACACGCCAGGAAGCATCGGAGTTCATCAAGAAAAAACTTATCGACGGCAAATATGTGACCGACCCCGTGGTAACGGTCGAGTTCGCCAACCTACACTTCTCTATTATAGGCGATACAGGCAGCTCCATGTATTCTATATCCGATGACCAAATCAACATAATCGAAGCTCTCGCTATGGCAGGCGACCTCAACATCACAGCCGAGCGCGACCAGATATATGTCATCCGCACCGAGAACGGTCTGCGTACCACTACGCGCGTGGATATGCGCACAAAAGATATATTCAACTCCCCTGTTTATTATCTTAAGCAGAACGACATCATCTACGTAGTCCCCAACGGCAAGAAGACTGGTGAATACTCCATCAACGAGAACCAGTGGAAGAATCCGTTTATCTACGCGACAGCCTTTACAACCATTATCGGCATCGCGACACTGGTTGTATCCTTGACAAAATAACAATCATCCATCAAAACCACACCTAACGTCATCTCCCATGGCTACAAAAGTACAGGCAGCCCCCAAACGTCAGGCTGACAGTATAAATATAAAGGAACTGTTACATTATTTCCTGTCGAAATGGTATTGGTTTGTAATCTCGGTGGCAGTATGCGTGGCATTTTCAGCATATAAGCTGCTTAAGACTCAACCGGTATATCTCAGGACTATAACCGTGCTCTTCAAAACCGAAGACAGCAGCGGTGGCACTCTGTCAATGCCCGACATGTCGGCTCTGGGAATAGACAACAACAGTGGTGACCTTGCCAACGAAATGATCACAATCCGTTCGGTAGGATTGTTGACCGATGTTGTAGAAGCTCTGGATCTCAATAATATGTACTATGTGAAAAACGGGCTCCATGACAAACTACTATACAACAACTCCCCTGTTTCAGCCGTCAACATGGCCCCTGAGGACAAGAAACTGAAAGGCTATTATTCTTTTACCATCACAATGATATCCGCCACAAAGTTCATATTGTCAGATTTCGTAGGCGGCAGCAATGCCAATAAAGATCTCAAACTCAGTGGTGAGGTAGGACGCACATACAAAACCCCTGTAGGGCCATTCCGTATCAATACAACTGAGTATTTCACCAAGGATTACATCAACGAGCCGGTGAAATTCATCCACAACTCTCCTGAAGCAGTGGCAGCATCATTCTCTGGAAGAATTACATTTGAGCTGGCAGAGTTCTCTACATCAATCATTAATCTAATACTTTTAGATGAATCACCTCAGCGGGCAGAAGACGTTCTAAATACTCTTCTTGACGTATACAACCAGCGCTATGTAATCGAACGCAACCAGGCAGCCCAGACCACATCACACTTTATCACCGACCGCCTCAACGTTATCGAAAGCGAGCTTGGAGACGTGGAAAGCAACATCTCAAACTACCGCAGTTCTAATCTCATGGGCGATGGGTCATCTGTGGCTGGCGGAGCTATGCAACAACGTCAGGAATCACAAAATGCGATACTTGAACTAAACAACCGCATTTCACTTGTAAAATATCTGCGTCGCGAAGTGCAGAATGCCTCGCTTGATCAGCCGTTACCAAACCCCGCAGGCATAGAGGGTACCACTGTAGAGTCACAGATAGGCGAATATAACACCATCGTGCGCGAACGTAACCGCATGCTCGCGACATCATCTGACAACAACCCCCTTGTACAGGACCGCACCAACACCCTCAACACTCTGCGCAAGACCATGGTGCAGTCAATAGACAACTATCTGCTCACCCTCAACACTACCCTCCGAACTCTCGAACAGCAGGAAGCGAAAAGCACCTCAGAGCTTATCCGTAGCCCGAATCAGGCAAAATACCTCTTGTCGGTAGAACGCCAGCAGAAAGTCAAGGAGCAGTTATACCTGTTCCTGCTGCAGAAGCGTGAAGAGAACGAGCTCTCACAGGCTTATACAGCATACAACACGCGTATAATAAACCGCCCTTCAGGACCCGGAGCTCCGGTAGCTCCTAAGGGTAAATCCACCATATTGATGGCAATCGCCATAGGTCTGGCAATACCTTTCATCATAATCTTTATTATAAAGAATCTGGACTCGAAAGTACGCACACGTCGTGACTTAGGACAGATGACCATTCCCTATCTCGGTGAAATACCGTTTTATGGGAAGAAGCCATCAATCAAAGAAAAATTGCTGCAGAACCGAAATCCCGAATCTGACATACGATCAATAGTAGTCCGTCCTAAAAACAGCAATGCCATCAATGAAGCTTTCAGAGTGGTACGCTCCAACTTCCACTTCATAAGCAACACCCAAGGCGTCTCCGGACACGAAGACAACATCCGCGTGATGATGGTAACATCACTCTACCCTGGTTCCGGCAAGACTTTCATTGCGCTCAACATGGCGACATCTTTTGCCGTGCAAAGCCATCGCACCGTATTGATTGACCTTGACATGCGCAAGGGCATCATGAGTAAAGTCGTAGGACCTGGCCACAAAGGCATCTCCAATTACATAATCGGACAGGCATCCGTGAGCGATATACTCGTCCATAATGTGGATGGCATTGACGGACTGGACATGATACCCGTAGGAGCTATCCCGCCCAATCCGTCCGAGATGCTCTATTCTTCCAAGTTTGAGCAACTGATAACCGAGCTCAAGGCTCAATATGACTACATCATCATCGACTGTCCGCCTATCGATATCGTGGCAGACACGCAGATTATCGGACGTCTCACCGACATGACTATCTTTGTCATCAGAGCCGGGCTGCTTGAGAAATCAGACATACATCAGATCCAGGATCTCTACAATGACAACCGTTATCCTAATATGGCGGTAGTCTTAAATGGTGTGGATGTCAAGAACTCATACTACAGCAACCGCTATTACGGACACAAATATGCGGGCTACATCAAAGAAGAGTGATACAAACCCTCATGAACAGATGTTTGCGAGAATACATATCACCACCTGACATCCATGCCGATTAAAATCTCGGTCATAACAGCAACTCTTGACAGCGCCGCCGTAATAACGTCGGCGCTGCAAAGCGTTTTAATGCAGACATACGGTATGATTGAGCATATCGTTGTCGACGGTAATTCCTCAGATTCTACAGTGGATATTGTAAATTCATACCGTCCGATGTATGAATCAAGAGGCTACAGTCTGAAAGTGATAACAGGTCACGACCATGGCATATACGATGCCATGAACAAAGGCATCAAAGCCGCCACTGGCGACATCATCGGCGTCCTCAATAGCGACGATTATTTCACCTCGGCTGATGAGCTGACAGTAATAGCGGACGCCTTCGCTACTGCCCCATCGCTCAAAGCTGTATATGCAGATGTCAACTATGTGCGCCCCGGAGCCGAACACCGCATAGTGCGACACTACCCTTCCAAGGGTTTCCGCCCGTGGAAAATGCTTCTCGGCATGCAGCCTCCCCATCCGTCATTCTATTGCCGCAAAGAAGTCTATAGTCAGTTTGGCACATATGACAGCAGCTACCGCATCGCTGGCGATTTTGAGTTCTTCGTGCGATGCCTCTACAAGGGACATATTCCTACCCGACGTATTGACCGCACAGTTGTGACAATGCGCACCGGCGGCACATCTGACCGCTCCATACTGTCACATCTACACGGGCTGTGGGAGCATCAGCTCACATATTTACGTCATCGTATGCCCACATGCATTTTGGCTGACACTATCCAGCTGATCCACAAGATCATGCATCTGAAACCGTTTGCCAGACTATGACAATGTCACATAACTTCGCCAACGCCATCCGCCATGCAACCACAGCCATGTTTTTTGCGCTGAGCAATTCATGTGCAGGTGCTTTTGCCATGCCGTCGGGTTCCTTACCTGACACTCTTGCCGTGGACCTCCACGAAATAGACGTGACGGCTCTTAAAAGCGGGACAAATCTACGTTCTGCGCCCATGGCTTCAACAACCATCGGGGTGACAGAAATAGACAGGCTCAACATCGCCACTGTCAAAGGGGCTTCGAAGGTAGTACCCAACTTCTATGTCCCCGATTATGGCTCCAGGGTCACATCATCCATCTACGTCAGAGGACTCGGAGCGCGCATAGACCAGCCGGCGGTCGGACTTAACGTGGACAATGTCGCGTTTCTCAACAAAGACAACTATGATTTCGACCTCCCCGACATAGAAAAAATCGAAGTGCTCAGGGGTCCTCAAAGCACCATGTATGGGCGCAATACGATGGCTGGGGTAGTCAACATCTACACTTTGTCGCCCAAGCACTTCCAGGGATGGAAACTGTCTGCATCCTTTGCCGCTCCATTCCAGACCAAACTTTCGGCAGGATATTATACGATGTTGTCTCCACAACTCGGCATGAGCCTAAACGCCCTGTATACACATACCACAGGCGACCACCGCAATGCTTACAACAACTCCCGCATAGGGTCAGAAAATGCCGGTACCTTGCGATGGAAAACCGTATGGGATCCTCGCAGCAATTTCACTCTTGAAAATACAGCAGCACTGCAACTCAACGAGCAGAACGGATATCCATATGAATTCGTGGAAACCGGACGTATAAGCTACAATGACTCATGCTACTACCATCGGTTTGCTCTGACTGACGGCCTGACCATCAACTGGTTGCCGTCGGAGCATGTCAGCATCACCGGCATATCGAGTTTCCAATATCTCAAAGATGACCTGACGCTCGACAACGATTTTCTACCCGACTCCTATTTCACGCTGTCACAACGTCGCCATGAGTGGGTGTTAACTCAAGACATCATAGCGCGTGGCAACGTAGCTGACAATACCTACCAATGGCTTGGAGGTCTATTTGGATTCTATCGATCATCTCATACTGACGCACCTGTCACATTTCTTGACGATGGGATAGCCAATCTGATAGAAGCCAATGCCAACAAATATTTTCCCACCTATCCGATGATATGGGACGAACGTACATTTCCTCTCTCATGCCGGTTTGACACCCCGATGCGTGGCGTAGCTTTGTACCACCAAAGCACACTCAATATCGGCAATTGGACTGTCACAGCCGGTCTGCGACTGGACTACGAACATCCAGGCATCACATACGACAACAGTTGCCGCACCTCCTACACCATATATGACCTGTCAAATCCCCACCAGCCATCAGTATTTGACAAATGCGCAGTCAACATATCTGAGCGCGGTCACCTGTCGCAGTCATTCACCCAGCTATTGCCTAAATTCACACTCTCATACCGTTTGCCGTCCGGACGCGGCAATCTGTATGCCAATGTAGCCAAAGGATACAAATCAGGCGGCTTCAACACACAGATGTTCAGCGACGTATTGCAGCAGAAACTCATGTCGCTCGTAGGCATAGCCGAACTATATCAAGTGGAGGAAATCATCAGTTATAAGCCCGAATGGAGCTGGAACTATGAAATCGGCGCACATATCAACATCCCCGACGCCCGGATAAATGCAGACATAGCCGCCTTCTGGATCGACTGCTATGACCAGCAATTGACGGTGTTCCCCAACGGCAACACCACCGGACGCATGATGACCAACGCTGGTCATACCCGCAGCATCGGCTTTGAAGCAAGCTTGTCGTGGCGCATCAGCGACCGATGGCGCTGGGACATCGCTTATGGAATGACCGATGCTCGATTCAGAGAATTTGACAACGGCATAGCAGATTTCAAAGGCAACCATGTACCTTACGCACCGCATAACACATTGTGGACCAATCTCCGCTACCAGCAGCCTCTGCATCAGAGAGCACTCAAGTCTCTGGAATGCAACATCAATACGCGTGGGATAGGAGAAATCTTCTGGGATGATGCCAACGAATACCGTCAGCCGTTCTATTTCATCCCCGGAGCATCGGTAATATTGCGAGGAGCAGCTGGATGGGAGGCAGAAGCATGGTGCACAAACCTGACCGACACAAGTTACGACGTATTCAGTTTCGTCAGCATCGGACATCGTTTCGTGCAGAAAGGACAGGGAATACGTGGCGGTATCACTCTGCGATTGACCATAGATTAGGAAAGTCGCAGAAAAATGCGTAATTTTGCAGCCACTTAACCAAATTACGATGTAAATATGACAATCTCCCGACTACACTCACTCCTCGCTGCCGTATGTATCGGCATGGCATCACTGTCGCTGACATCTTGCGGCAGTGATGACGACGAACCCTCTGCCCCTGCTGTCAACCCAGCCTACGAGCAATCCGTCACATATAAAGGCGCCACCACTATCAATGAGACCCAAGGTGAATTTGAGAACAGCAACGGCACACAGACCACTGACATCACCTACACTGTCAGCTTCAATCTCGCACAGAGCACTCTGACGATAACATGCAATAACTATAAGATTCCCGGATACGACAACATGCCGGCAATGGTTGTGTCATTCCCCGACATCCAGGCAGTATATGATGGCGACAACTTCACTTTCGCAGCCGGGCAGGTCAACGCAATGGCTGGAGGTCGTCCCGCCTCAGAGATGGTAACCGTTACCGACTTCACAGGCAGCGGAAAAGTAGGGGCTGGAGCCACACTCAAAGTACAATACAGATGCGCAGTCAATGCACCCGTAAACAAGACATTCATAGTACGCGCATCCAGCTTGCAACCCTGACACCATCCCCTACTTCTGATATTTTCATAAGTATGGATGTGACGTGCCGCGTCATCAAAGGCGAAATGTATCGCTCAATACGATGACGCGGCACGTCGCATTCCTACCGTCCGTGCGATTTGAAACCATAACTTGATAGTATCCGACATCACACATACTCATGCAATTTCATCAGTTCTCCCTGATTTTTAGTGAAAAGTACATCACAGCATCTAAAATGATTAAAAATGACAGTGTTTTTTTTGCGAGATGATAAAAATGCACTAAATTTGCAATAGTGTTCAATATACCATGCTGCATCTAACCTAAAGCGCCTATACATCGCTGTCATCATCAATTGAGGATACTTGCGGACTAATGTTAAC
This sequence comes from Bacteroidales bacterium M7, assembly GCA_001689515.1. Lineage (GTDB taxonomy): Bacteria > Bacteroidota > Bacteroidia > Bacteroidales > Muribaculaceae > Amulumruptor. Next base: position 5,416 of record LUJR01000030.1, on the reverse strand, counting down.
ACTCCACTCTCCTGCCAAGGAGGCTATGAATTGCCGACTTAACAAATTTGTAAACCAATAACAACAACATCTTAAATTCTTTATTTCAGTATTTATTTAAAAACTATGGAAGCTCAAAAGCCCTCTAAACCTACGACTGAGAAAGTCAGCAACGTACGCGGTATCCGCAACGCCTTCTTGGTGATTGTTGCCTGTTTCATCGTCTGCGTTCTCCTCTTCATCTTCTGGTTCGGACATGACATGCACTTCGAGGAAGGTCATCCCATCGACATCTGGGGTACTATCTACAAAGGCGGTGTAATCGTGCCTATCCTCCAGACCCTCTTCCTCACCGTTATCGTTCTCTCTGTAGAGCGCTGGATTTCACTCTCAAGCGCCAAGGGCAAAGGCAACATCACAAAGTTTGTCGCTGCTATCAAGACTTGTCTCGCTAAGAAGGACATCAACGGTGCTATGGCACTCTGCGACAAGCAGAAAGGCTCTGTAGCCGCTGTCGTTAAGTCAGCCCTCATCCGCTACAAGGAAATGGACGAGAACACAGTCCTCTCTAAGGAGCAGAAAATCGCTACCCTCCAGAAGGAAGTTGAGGAAGCTACCGCACTTGAGATGCCCGCTCTCCAGCAGAATCTCCCCATCGTGGCAACCATGACCACCCTCGGTACTCTCGTCGGTCTTCTCGGTACTGTGATCGGTATGATCAAGTCATTCCAGGCACTTGCTGCTTCTGGTGCTCCTGACTCCACCGAGCTGTCAACCGGTATCTCTGAGGCCCTTATCAACACCGCCTTCGGTATCGCCACCGGTGCATTCGCTGTAATCTCTTACAACTTCTACACCAACAAGATTGACAACCTGACCTACGCTATCGACGAGATCGGCTTCTCAATCGTGCAGACATTTGCAGCTACACACTAATCCCGTTGCTTTAAGCCAAAGATTTTTTCAACAAACGATAATCTCCTAAAAATCAGCAACTCAAAGTAATATGGGAAAAGTAAAAATTAAAAGGAAGAGCACTCTCATCGACATGACCGCGATGAGTGACGTGACTGTTCTTTTGCTTACTTTCTTCATGTTGACTTCTACCTTCCTTCAGAAGGAGCCCGTGACAGTGATGACCCCGTCGTCAGTGTCAGAGGAGAAGGTGCCTACCGCCAACCTGGCATCCATCCTCGTCAGCCCCGAAGGAAAAGTATTTATCTCGGTAGCCGGCGAGGCTGACCTTGCCAACAACCCTCAGGAATGGGGCACCGAGGAAATGCGCAAATCAATCATCCGCGAGGCAGTGAACGAATACAACAAGCTTCACCCCTCCAAGAAAGTAGAGCTCACCGAGGCAGATGTGCTGGCATTCTCCAAAATCAATATGTTCGGAGTGCCTTTCAGCTACCTCCACGAGTTCTTGAGCAAATCACAGACCGAACAGGACAAAATCATAGGTGACATGACCAATCCCCGCGTAGGTATACCTATCGATGACAACAAGGACATGTCAAAGCCCAACGAATTCCAGATATGGATGCGCGCCATCCGTAACAGCGGCAATGAAAACATCGCCAACGCCATGAAGAAAGGCGAAGGCATCGCTGTCAAAGCCGACAAGGGCACTCCCTATGAGACCGTGCACCACGTGCTCGACAACCTCCAGTCACTGAAAATGAACCGTTTCGCACTGATGACGGCTCTTAAAACTGAGCAAGATTAATCATTATGGCACAGATAGAACAATCAGACAAGGGCGGCAAAAAGAAAAAAGGAGCCCAAAAGAAGATGTCTATCCACGTGGACTTCACTCCTATGGTGGATATGAACATGCTTCTGATCACGTTCTTTATGCTCTGTACCACCATGATTAAGTCCCAGACCCTCAAAATCTCTCTCCCCACCAACGAGAAGGTCGAGGACACTCAGATGTCACAGGCTAAAGAATCAGAAGCGATAACCCTGATCCTCGCCACTGAGCGCGATGCCGAAGGCAATATACGCCACGGCGAGGACGGACGTCCCCTCAACATCGTCTATTACTACGAAGGCAAACCCGATGTCGCTGATGAAAATCACGACGGCAAGCTTGACAACAACAAGCTCCAGCGCGAAGCTTTCTTAGGCAACGATGGTGCGACCCAGCGCGGTATCCGCCGCATCTTGCACGAACGTAACAAGCAAGTACTCGAGAAAATCGATGTCCTCAAGCAGGACTGGCGTGACCGCAAGTTCTCGCCCAACAAGGACATCAACGACTCAATCTATCAGGCTAAAGCCAAGGAAATCCGTAATGACTCACTCCTGACACGCCCCGTAGTCATCATCAAGGCTACACCCGAGGCATCATGGGAGAGCCTCATCGGAGCGCTTGACGAGATGCAGATCAATCAGATATCACGTTATCAGATTGACAACATCAATGCCGTGGATTCTGCGATGATACTCGATTACATTGCTACCAAAGGTAAGAACTAAGCACATTGATGACTGATATATATTAACCCGACAAAAGACACACTAAGCAATATGTCAAAAGATGTAGATCTTTCATCAAAAGAGTGGCGCGACCTAATCTTTGAAGGTAAAAACAAAGAGTACGGTGCATATGAGATGCGTGCCAAGAGCGACGCGCGCCACAACCGTGCAATGCTTGTTATCATCATAGTCATAGCCGCAGTGGCACTTCTCGCCATGCTGGTCAACACAGTGATTGAGAAAGCCGCAGCCCGTCCCGAGGACCAGACTGAGCAGGCAATGGTCGAAATGGCGACCGAAGAGGCTCAGGAAGAAGAACCCCAGGAAGAGGAGCAGCAGCGTGTAGAGGAGCAGAAACCCGAAGTGCTCCCCGAAGAAGTGCTCAACACCATGAAGGCCACCGAGCTCAAGATTACCGCCGACGCCGAGGTGAAGGAGGAAATCAAGAGTCAGGACGAAATGAAGGAAAGCACCACAGCCGTGGGCGCCAGCGACTTTGACAAGGGTACTGACGACCTCAACGTTGTCCGCGAACACAAGGACGAGGTTGTTGTCGAAGAAAAGAAGGAACCCGTCGATGACAACAAGGTATTTGACGTAGTAGAACAGAATCCTGTATTCCCCGGCGGCGAAGCTGCCCTGCTCAAATATGTAGCAGAGCACATCCGCTACCCGGCTATGGCTCAGGAAAACAACATCCAGGGTCGTGTGGTAGTACAGTTCGTCGTGACCAAGACCGGTTCTATCGGACAGGTTAAGGTGGTACGTTCAAAGGATCCTGACCTCGACAAAGAGGCAGTCCGCGTCGTGAAGTCTCTGCCGAAGTTCACCCCCGGTAAGATGAACGGCCACGCAGTGAACGTATGGTACACCCTGCCTATCAACTTCAAGCTCCAGGGCGTATAATCCAGAACTTGATACACAACTTGATCTGACAATACAGAAACCAATAGTTGAAGCCCCGAACATCAAAGTTCGGGGCTTCTTTATTGTTGCTTGTTTGAGAAAATAACACTAAATTTGTGGTTAGTGGACTTAACTTATAAGTCTTATGAGACTTATGAGACTTATGAGACTTATGAGACTTATGAGACTTATGAGACTTATAAATCTTATAATCGTCAACAAGCCTATATTTACGAAGTAACAATATAACTAACTGACCATGGCAACAAAACCTTTCAAGTATCAGAAGATGTTCCCCCTGGGACCGGACACTACTGAATACTATCATCTCACCTCCGACTATGTGAAGGTAGAGAACTGGGGCGGTCACGAGATGCTCGTCATTGACCCCAAGGCTCTTACTGTGCTGGCACGTCAAGCCACCCACGATAACGCATTTATGCTGCGTCGCGAGCACAATCAGATGGTAGCCAAGATACTCGCTGACCCCGAAGCAAGCCAAAACGACAAGTTTGTGGCTCTGACCATGCTACGCAATGCCGAGGTGGCAGCCAAGGGACAGCTCCCTTTCTGCCAGGATACCGGCACAGCAATCATCCACGGCAACAAGGGACAGGCTGTATGGACAGGTGCAGATGACGAAGAGCTCCTCAGCAAAGGTGTCTACGAGACATATACAGAGGACAATCTGCGTTATTCCCAAAATGCACCTCTCAACATGTATGACGAGGTCAACACTGGTTGCAATCTCCCCGCTCAAATTGACATCCACGCCACCGAAGGCATGGAATACAGCTTCCTGTTCGTTGCAAAAGGCGGCGGTTCTGCCAACAAGACATATCTCTATCAGGAGACCAAGGCTCTCATCAATCCCAAGACACTCATCCCCTTCCTCGTAGAGAAGATGAAGTCACTCGGTACTGCTGCATGCCCCCCCTACCATATCGCATTTGTAATAGGCGGTACATCAGCAGAGATGAATCTTGCCACAGTCAAGAAAGCATCTGTGAAATACCTTGACTCGCTGCCCACCCAAGGCAATGAACTCGGTCACGCATTCCGCGATGTAGAGCTTGAAAAAGAACTGCTCAAAGAGGCTCAGAAGTTAGGTCTCGGCGCACAGTTCGGAGGCAAATATTTCGCACATGACATCCGTGTGGTGCGCCTGCCTCGTCATGGTGCATCATGCCCCGTAGGTCTCGGTGTCAGCTGCTCCGCCGACCGCAATGTCAAAGCCAAAATCAACCGTGACGGTCTGTGGATCGAGAAACTTGACTCTAACCCCGGTGAACTCATCCCCGAAGAATACCGCAAGGCTGGGGAGGGCGATGTAGTGAAGGTCGACCTCAACCGTCCGATGCCTGAAATCCTCAAGCAGCTCAGCCAGTATCCTGTCAGCACACGCCTTAGCCTCAACGGCACTATCATCGTAGGACGTGACATAGCCCATGCTAAGATCAAGGAACGCCTGGACCGTGGCGAGGAGATGCCTCAGTATCTCAAAGACCATCCCATCTACTACGCCGGTCCTGCCAAGACACCATCGGGCATGGCTTCTGGATCGTTCGGACCGACCACTGCCGGGCGTATGGACAGCTATGTAGACCAGTTCCAGGCTGCGGGAGGCTCCATGGTGATGATAGCCAAGGGCAACCGCTCTAAACAGGTGACAGACGCTTGCCACAAACACGGAGGTTTCTATCTCGGCTCTATCGGCGGTCCCGCTGCCGTGCTTGCCCAGAACTCCATCAAGAAAGTCGAACTGCTCGAGTATCCAGAGTTAGGCATGGAAGCCATCTGGAAGATAGAAGTCGAGGACTTCCCGGCATTTATCCTCGTAGATGACAAAGGCAACGACTTCTTCACCGAAATCTCCGAGAAGTGCAAAGCCTGCGCCCTTTCCCCCGACAGCAAAGCCCACTGATAACAGAGCCTACCATTATCATAGCACAGAGGCATCGCCATAAAGCGATGCCTCTGTTATTTTAACCAACATATTTCTTACATAAAGGTTGGTCAAGGTGGAAAAACTCAGTTAAATTAACCCCGT
>LUJR01000029.1 GCA_001689515.1 Bacteroidales bacterium M7 | reverse complement strand
CCTAAACACAGCCTTTTTACCATGCGCCCACTTTTCACGGAATACACTTTTAGTACACCTGAGAAATAAGAAACCCCTTGAAAATCTGTCGATTATCAAGGGGTTGGGGTGCCCAGAACAGGCACTAAACCGTATTTACATAGGAAGTTATCAGAAATTAAGTATAGTATAAATCAGTATATTACACAAATAGTATTTTCTCTTGGCTACAAAAATAAGCCCTTATTTTGTTGTTTTTGGCTACCCTTTGGCTACCCAATCCAAATATTTTTCGTAACTTTGTAATCAAAGGAAAATAAGAGAAATAACTATGGCACTCAAAAAGGACATAAGGAGTGATAACACCTATATTATCAGCCAAGATACTACCGACAATCCGAAGTTGGGAGCAAAGATATTGAGCGATGGGCGCGAAAGTCTGTTTCTCGATTATTATTTTGGCTACCGCATGGAGTATAGCGAAAAGTTAGGGCGTGATGTAGCAAAGAAAGACAGGAAGCGAGAGTATTTGAGCCTCTATCTATGGCAAGCACCGCGAACTCCGCTTGAACGCCAACAAAATAAAGAAATGTTGGAGATAGCCAAGCGCATCCGATTTGAGAGAGGTCAACAGATGTTGGAGAGTGCCGAGGGTTACAGGCTTAAAAAGAATGATGATATTAACTTTTTGGATTGGTTTTGGAGCTACTATGAGGCATACACAAAAGCCGACAAAAGGCATATCAAGCGAGCCTACACGGTCTTTGTTGACTTTCTTAAAGCCACTCCCGAATACTCCAAGTATGCCAAGCGCATCAAACCGAGCCAGTTATCAAAAGATATGATGTTGGCGTTTACCGATTATCTTAAATCCCGATTCAAAGGCGAGGGCGCACATACTTTGTATGCCCGATTCAAAAAGGTTATCAAAAATGCCGTGGAACAGGATATTCTGCGAAAGAATCCCTGCATCGGGATAATCATAAAGATAGACGCAAACAAACTGACAAAGGATGTGTTAAGTATTGATGAAATACAACAGTTGATAGCGACACATTACACAGGCGAGAACCCCAATATTCGCAGAGCATTTATTTTCTGCCTGTATTGCGGATTGCGTTGGTGTGATGTTAAAGACCTAACATATTCCAATGTTGATTTCGCCAATAAACTACTCCGATTTGAGCAATCCAAGACCAAAGGGCATAGCAGCGCAAGCAATGTTGCAATACCTCTGAATGACGGACTACTGAACCTTATTGGCGAGGGTGACAGGGGTGATTTGATATTTCCTTTGCCAAGCCATACGATGTGCCTTAAAGCATTACGACATTGGGTCAGTCGTGCAGGGATTGATAAGCATATAACATGGCATTGCGCGCGTCATTCCTTTGCTGTCAATATCCTCAACAATGGAGCGAATATCAAAACAGTTGCAAGCCTGTTAGGTCATAGCGGCTTAAAGCATACTGAAAAATACACTCGCGCTGTGGATTCACTCAAACAGGATGCAATAAATAGCTTACCCGAACTTAACATATAAAGTATGAGTAATAGACAAGAATTGGAGCAGATATACGAAGAACTCCAAAAGAAAATATCAGACCTTGCAGATGAACAGACACGCATATATGACAACGCATTTCAGAATGCGTTTAAGTCACTGTACGAAATAGAACCATCCTATCAAGAGATTCTTAATATTAGGGGATGGAATATGAATGTGGAACTCCCTGAAAATTTAGATGAGGATATAATTGCACGAGCGACAGGCGCGATTAAGATTGGCGCAAAATTAAGTGAGGATTTTAAGCGGTATGTAAATATAATTTTAGAGGGTAAGAAACTCATGCAACAAAAAGCATTGGTTAATCTTGCTCTTGAAATGGAGAAACAGCAGAAAAAAACAAATTCTGAGGGATGGAAATTCTTACCGGTGCATATAATCGCGCCAATAGAGTGGCATGCCTCCATAATGCAAAAGGTTGAAAATGATTTATTGAATAAGGTTGGTTTATTCAGCAGTAAGATAGATTTTACAAAAGAGGATGAATTTATTGACCAATATTTGAATGTCGAGTTATATGGTGTATCTGGGAGCTTTGCTCCATTTCTTACGGAACTGCAAAGGTTTAATGTTGATAAACTTACTTTAGGTATTGATTTGACAAGGGTATTGTTTATGATTCTTGATGACATATCCAAATATCTCAAAGACAACACAAACCGACCACAAGCTGTTAAGAATTTCATAATTGATTGGGTTGCAAAATTTAAAAAAGTCCCTGTTTATGGCAATGTGCTTCAAATTAGCATCTTGCAAGGGCTTTCTCGTATGTTGGAATGCTGCGACTTGGAGGAAACAAGCTCAAGTTATAATGATATGATGAGCCTGCATGATTGGATTATTGTCAAACTTGGCGAGCAAATGATGGAATTTACACTTAATCCATTGTGTCTAGTTTTTAGTGAGAATGATATGGAACGCCTCAACCCATTTTGTGACTATTTATATTATGGAACGGATATAGGCAAAACTGCAAATGAAATGGCTCTAAAAGTAGTAAATGGGGAGAAATTTGAACGGCCTAATGAATATACCATGTGCGATGTTGATTTAGGTAAAGATGATTCGGCACAAACAAATAGCGATGATTCTAATAATATAAAAAAGAATGGGCGACCCACTGTATCTTTATGGATGAAACTTATTGGAGATAACCATACCAAAGAAAGAACTTTGAAAATTCTGCATCGCCTCATAGATGGACGAAAAGGTAAAGATGTTGCGCTTGCCATTATTGCTTGTCAGTCAAAAGGACTTATAACAACGCCTACATTCAAACAAGTTCATGACGAGTTTGGAGATATTGGGCACAGAAGCGGGTATTCCAAGTATGTCAATAATAAAAAGGCGTTCACGGAGGATGAGATAAAAAATATCGCACGACATTTCACGGATAGCTAAAACAGCACTTCTTGGGCGTATATAAAGTAGCATTTAATAGACATAAATAGTTCAGTCTATTAAGTGCTATTTTATTTGTTTTATATTCAGTGTTTTACGCTCTAATTTTGCACTTGTTATCCGATAACAGAGATAATGAGGCAAAGAAATTGCAGACGTGTAAAGACTGCGCCTCTATTCATTAACCTCTAAACTCGAATATAATGAGCCAAGAGAATTTGAAAGAGGTTGCCGACCTTATAACGGCAAACACGATATTCACCACAAAAGCGGTGTTGACTTCCGATGAGGCGGCACAGTACATGGGTATCTCCAAGAGTTACCTCTACAAGTTGACAATGCGCGGCGAGATACCGCACTACAAGCCTATGGGAAAAATGTGCTATTTCAATCGCGCCGAGTTGGAGGAATGGCTACAAAGTAATCGCATTGCCACCTCCACCGAGATAGCCGACCGAGCCAATCAATACTGCATGAAAGGGGGTAAGCGATGAAAAGATACCCCACACATCGAAATGTGCAGGGCAACCATATAACTGTGGCAGGTTATCTTGATATGCTTTCCAAGTGTAAAGATAGCCAAAATCAGCGACCTGCGCAAGCGAATGAGCAGAATATCAACCCTGTAAAATCGGATAAGCCATGAGCGAGGAATTAGAAAAACTACAATCGCTTGTCACCAATCCGACAGAGCCGGAGGTGGATAAATCCAAAATCGGGATGCTTTGCGTCAAGACGGCTAATCAATGGCGAGAGGAGGCGGCTATGCGACCCGACCCAAATAAACTATGGATGTCGCTATGGTATGAGGGAGAGGTGTGCTGTCTGTTTGCCGACAGCAATTTAGGCAAGTCAATCTATGCCGTGCAGATTGCCAATAAGATAGCAGAAACTCAACCTGTGCTTTACTTTGATTTTGAGTTGAGCGACAAACAGTTTCAGTTACGCTATTCCGATGATAACGGCAACTTTCACAAGTTCCCCGACAATCTTAAACGAGCGGAGATAGACACCGACGCATACAGCGAGTGTGTGATGGATGGCAGTTTTGAGGATAATGTCGTGGCCGACATAGAACAGGCGGCATTAGCCCTCGAAATCAAGAATCTAATTATCGACAATCTCACATATGTATGCAATGCGAGCGAGAAAGGGGATGCGGCGGCACTACTAATGATGAATCTGATGCGACTGAAAAACAAGCATGGATGGAGCATATTGGTGTTGGCGCACACGCCGAAACGGTCAATGGCAAGTCCAATCACTCAAAACGACCTTGCTGGCTCAAAGAAGTTGTTTAACTTTTTTGATAGCGTCTTTGCAATCGGATTGAGTGCCAAAGATACCAACCTCCGCTATATCAAGCAACTTAAAGTCCGTGCAGGTGCTTTTGAATATGACAAAGACAATGTGATTGTGGCGGAAATCGTCAAGGAGAACGCTTTTCTGCATTTCAATAATATTGGCTATGCCACCGAGAAAGAACACCTTAAAGAGATGTCGGATAACGACCAATCGGAACTTATAGAGCAAGCCAAGCAATACCAACAGCAGGGTAAATCTCAACGTGAAATAGCCAAGTTATTGAATATCAGTGTTGGTAAAGTAAATAAACTGTTGCACCTGTAAAATCCGAGTAGCTTTGTTCATTTTGTTCATGCGTTCAAGCGCGTGAACAGATGAACGGAGTGAACGAGCCAAGACAATATGAGAAAATACAGATACGATACACTCCAATTAGCTCATAGAGGCAAGACTGTATGCGCCTATTGTGGCAAACGTACATTCGTCAACTACCTTTATTCTGACGGCACACCTGTGGCTGACGGCGAGTGTGGAAAATGCGACAGAGCCGACAAATGCGGTGTCCATGTGCCACCGAGAGAATATTTCAAGAATCATCAATCGTTGACTTCCCTATATTCTCCGCGAATGGGGAAATCTCAACGCCAACAGCCAAAGCCTCCGAGTTATATCAATGCGAAAGATATGCTCAATTCCCTACGAGGATATGAGCGCAATCCCTTTGTTAGATTCCTACATTCAGTCTTTGATGAGGTTGCAGGGTCAGAGATTGTGAATAAGGTGGTAGAACGGTATGCCATTGGCACTTCGACCAAATGGGGAGGCGCAACAGTCTATTGGCAGATAGACCAATACGGCAGAATAAGGACAGGCAAAGTGATGGGCTACAATGCTACCAACGGCAAGAGAATCCACACACAGAACAATTACGTTCATTCGATTCTATCCGACCGATACCCAAATTTCAATCTGGAGCAATGTTATTTCGGTAGCCACCTTATTGTTGAAGCGGAACACCATGCCGACCTCAACAACGCAGAAAGACGCAGATTGAATATAGACGACGAGTTTCACCCTCCCATTTGGCTTTTTGAATCAGAAAAGGCAGCGGTTATTGTCGCAATAGCTTTGATGTGGGGAGGCGCACCATTTACATTCATTCCAATGGCGACTTCGGGATGCGGCAACCTTAATCCGACCTTTGAGGCAAAGCGTAATCCCAACAACAAAATCCAAGTGCTTAGAAATCGTAAAGTCGTACTATTCCCCGATGCAGGGAAATTCAATGAATGGAAAGCACAGGGCGAAAAGTTGAAAGGGTTTTGCCAAGAAGTTTATATCAGTACGGTTATGGAACGGAATTTACACCCTCATAAGGTTGACTGCGAGATAAACGATGGTGACGGTTTCGATGATTGCATACTGCGATATGTTGCCGATGGCAAAGAGATATGGAACTTGATATGCACTTGTTATGGCTATCACGGTCAATGGAAAATTGTTTAACCCTAATATGATATGACTATGTGGAAATATCACACGATGATGTACGCCGGCCGCTATCCGATTCAGTTCCGGCAGAACTTGGCCAGCGGCGAGATTCAGATGAAAGTTGACAATGCACTGGCGCAAGCCAACGGCTATGCCGACCTCAACGAGTTAAAGGCTTTCATTGCGGAGCATGACCCCTCTATGCCGATTCCCGAATGGCTGCGAGTAGATGATTGGGATTCACCTTTGCGGATGCCGCTAAATCTCAACTGATGTAATAAAAAGCATGGCGATAGTCAGCAGATGTCGCACGAAAAGTCAAGAAATTTGCTGGCTATTGTCAATGTTTGAACAGTCAACAACAACAAGTCCAATTTTTATTTTTATGAAGTCCAAGCATAGAAAAAGCCAAGATAAACCTGCGTGGCAGATTTCGTGGGAGTTGGCGAAATACCCTGCCAAGATTCCTTTGTCCAAGAAGATGAACCGTGCAGATGTGGTGTTTTGTCTTATGATATGGATGGGGATGAGCAAGGTCGATGCGTTCCTTACCGCTTATCCGCAAACCAAAGCGAGCCGAAATTCAGTTGCGGCGATGGCTACTCGCCGAAGTCAGGAAGAATGGGTGAGCGAGTATCTGCAAGCCCTCTACGACCTCCGCCTTGAAGAAAAACTGAAATTCAACACCATCCCTTGATGTACATTCAGATGAGCCGCCCCCTCGTGGTAGCGGCTTGTCTTGTTTTCGGGATATGTTATACAACACATTTGCTAACAATCAACTTGCAAAGACTTTGCCAATCGGCGAAATATGACTAAATTTGCGGTGCAGTATTCCTTTGAGGTATTGCACCCTTACATATTAGCTCAATGCGCCTCTGAATCACCACCTCGGAATGTAACGAGCTAAACAATACACATTGAGAACGTGCCTTACGGCGCGGGCTTTCTCATAGTGTATTAAGGCTTGTGGTGAGCCAAGAGGCGTATGGCGAAAGTCTGCGCTTTTGTTTTATGGGCAAGTGCGCACAGTATTAACATATAATTCATTCTGACAATGGAAAATGAACAGAAAACACCACTTACCGATTATTACTCAAAACCGTATCAAGGTAAGCGATATAGAGAGAATAGCAGCGAATCATTCATAGTTCCAGCCGCAATCAAAATCATTGCGTGGCTTGCTTTACCAGCAGGTATACTCGGCCTTTTCAGTGATATTGAAAACGGCTCTTGGAAATATGGACTTGGCATAATTGCTTCCTCGGTGTTCCTGTTTGGATTTTCTGCCATTGTGAAAGCTGCCTATAAGTATCTTGATGAATAATGACAAATCTATCTAATCATTATAACCGACACTAATAAACATGAACGCAGTTATCCAAATACTAATCATTGCTCTATTGGTAGTTACAATTGTGCTTGTCCGTAGGCATGACAAAAAGAAAGAGCAGGAAGAGGAGGAGCAAGAAAGAGTCCGAATTAGAAATAGGATTAAGTGGCAGGAGGAACAAGAATCAGAATTTAATGGACAACGAGATAAAATTATAGAGCGTTTAGGTCAATGCGGTTTAGACATTGACTTGGGAGATTATGGGGAATATGACATTGGGAATCATGTTATGTTTTTTGAGGGAACGCAAGTAGTATTAATAAACTCGACTGAATATAAATTTTCGGACATATTAGGCTTTTCATTAGTTGATGATACTACAAGTGAAACAATTACAACCTCAACGGGAACGGCAAAGACTTCAACGAGCAGTATGGTTGGCCGTGCAGTTGTCGGTGGAGTTCTGACGGGAGGATTGGGCGCAGTCGCGGGAGCGGCTACGGCAAAGAAGAATGTCTCGGATAACGCTACAAGTCAAACTACGACGACACATAAATACACGCTCTATATCAACGTGAATAATCTACAAGAGCCAACCATATCGCTAAATATAGGCAATGATGCGTCAACTGCGCAAAAACTCGCAGGGGCTATGAATGTCATTATTGAAAGAAATAAGGCATAATACAAATCTGACACTAACAATCACATCAATATGAAACAGTTACTGGCAATGATACTGATGTTGCTCCCGATGTTGTTTGGGTGCAAACAAGACGATAGTCAATCTCAAAATATACGAACCATAGCACACGAGAAAATTAAAGATGCTGTGTTAAATTCTCTGATAGATAAACGTGACGCTGAATTAAATAATGTAACCGTTGAGTTTGAGTCTGATAATGTGATAGTCCTTAGTTGCCAAGTTACCGCAAATAATAGTCTTGGAGGAATGGCAAGAAACGTGTTTGAATACATCTATACGATAGATGGCAAGGAACGAGTTGATAATGTTTCGGCTGGCAGTACACCATACAGCGCAGCGAGAGCATTGGCGAAAGATAGTGTCTATACTAAAAGCTATAAGCCAATGGTTGAAAAAGAGTTAATCTCTCTAATGAGTTATATGTAATAGTCCTAAAACTTATATTACAACTAACGTCTACAACATAATGAAAAATTTTGTCGCAATGATGTTGCTCGCCATTTTAATGGTAGGATGCAACTCAAAAGTACAATACGAGGATGAGATTAGACAATTCAATCATTTGTCGTTGGAGTTGATGAGTGAATGTGCTCGCCAATTTGGTAACATATATGATGATATTGAATACAAAGCACAACAAGCCGTAATTGACTCTATAAATAGCAAAATAATTCCGCTATACGATAACCTGTTGAAAAATAGAGAGGACAACAACGAGTATTTTAGCCTCGTAAAAGAAATGCGTCAAGCTGAGATTGATATGATGTCCTCTTTGGAGATAATAAAGATGAACGATGAAATAGGGGATTTGGAATCAAGAAACAAACATGGGGACAATTATTCAGACGCTCAAAACAAATTCATAAAAGCAACAAAAGAATTATCTCTAATCCTGCCAAGTGACAATGAGGGGAAGTAATTCCACAACCAACCACCTTATGTGCGAGGTGTTGGCGATGTAGAAATTTTGGAATAAAAAATTTTTCTGACTCGCACCCCTGCGCCACAGAGAGGGCGACCTGTTACCCCCCCCGGCACCCCTTACGGGACAAACCTAAACAATCATTCAGAACTGACAAGGCGAGGCTTCCGCATCCGTGGAGGCTTCGCTTCTTTTTGATTGCTTCCTCTACTACTATCCTATGCGTCAAAGATGATGGGTAGTGTTGTGTTGGCGCATGGTAAAAAGGCTGTGTTTAG
>LUJR01000028.1 GCA_001689515.1 Bacteroidales bacterium M7 | reverse complement strand
CATGGGGGTCAATTTGTTGGGAATTTCCAGTATAAAAAGGATATGCAGATCGGCAAACATTACCCGGTTCCTTATTATCTATATCATATAAAGTTAGACTTCTTGCACCACATCTTGTCAAAGTTTCAGCCACAATACTTCCTATGGCTCCGACTCCCATAATAAGCATTTTTTTGTTAGCCAGTTCTATGGGCATTGCACCCCGTCCAAAGAAATGCTTATAGGAAATATCCACGGTTTCTGCCCATTGTATTTGACCCGGCCGAAAATCTGTAAACCAAAGCCTGTTCTTACCAGTGCCAATTCGCACAGGTTCTATCGGCAAATCATCCATAAAAAGCATCATAACCTGCCAATAAATGCCACCTTCTGGAATTCTATATCCACAGAACAGTGGAAAAAAATTATACTTGTCTCTATGCGATACCACAAAACTATGGATATAGTTTTTCTGAGCCTGCGAGAAAAGGCCTTTGATAGAGTTGTAATTCTCAATAATAAACTTGTCGTATAGGGCGGGGGGATTGTTCAACAGGCAATATACTCCGTCAAGCGACCTTAATTCTTGGTAGAACTTACTAATCCTACAGAACAATTCCTTCTTCACCTTCACATACGACACAAACTTTTGTACCACATAGTTGATTACGGGCTTGTCATTTTTCAGACCAGTTAGTAATGCCGCATAGCGTACAATACCATAGTCTCCTTCAGTAAAATCCTCGTGAGTCTCTGTGAAGCAAAAAGTATAATACTGCTCATGAATCAAGTTATGATTTACCACCAGATGCTCATAGTGTATATCTTTTTCTCCCCTTACATAGTATTTCTCCACCCATTCCTTTAGCTGTTTCAGATCATTCACAAATTGACTCTCTGCATTCTCATATTCAGCAGGATGCATACAAAGATTACCGCCCTGCATAATGTGTGGATAGGATAGCAGATTCTTATTCTGAAAATGGATAGATTCCCTGCCCATAGCTTTAAACGGATAGGCCGGAGTGATTTCTACATCCCATATCAAATCAGCTTTGTCTTGGCCTGCAACTACGGCAATACGGCCTTTCAACAAGCCTGCTTCATCAATGGAAAAATCATCAACAATGCTAACACCGTAAAGACTAGCTACCAATTCCTTTATTCTATCTGCCGCCAACATATTTTTTATCCAAAACGCTTTGCACTCGTAGGATAAACGGCTCCCTCTGTTTTCTCTTTATATCCACAATACCTTTCGTTTACCTTGAAGTAGTAAGGCAAGTAAAAGTCAGGGTTGCCGTCTATATTGTTGAGCATACACTCCATATCAGATTTAAACAGTTGTCTATCGTAGTCTTGCATAGCAGCAATTACATCGTTGTTCGTGTTGCCCGGGTCACAAAGGTGGAAACTACTGTCCGCGATATTGTCACGCAGATACTCCATAGTATATTTTAATCTTGGCCAAAGCCCCATATCTCCATCATAGCCATCTAACGCTCTTATTACGGCCAGTTCAATAATAAACGATTTATATTTCTTATTTTTCTGCTTCTTCCATATTTTAAGCAGACGGATAATTTGTCGTTCATTTGACCTACCTTCGATATGCGATATCTGTTTATGGATGTTAGTTTGCTGTCTCGACCCCTTCTTGAAACCCCAATGGTCTTCATTAAAATATAGGTTGAGGTTGTGCGAATCTAGATAATCACCATCGCTTAGTTCCCTGCCGGGCACGACATCGATTTCTACCGGCTTATCATCTCCCTCTTCAATTGGGAAACTTATGCCAATGGAAACCTTTTGCTTGCGAATAGTCACATTAGTATTCTTATATTCTCCTGTAAGGAAATCGTATACGTCATCAAACATCTCCTGTAATGTTCCGAAAGCATCATGTTTGAACGGTTCCACTAAGTCAAGGTCGAATTTTACATTGGTGGCAGTATGTTTGGCAAAACTGCCAGAACCAAATGATGGATACTTGTCACTACCATAGTGGTCGTGCATCTTGGCCTTAATCTCCTCTCTACGGCTTTTAACTTTATTCACAAAATCCTGCACATGTCTCATCCTGTGTGTGTCAAGCACATCTTTCAAATGTTTATTTTTGTCAAAACTCATATGTAATTAGATGTTGTTTATGTTTATATATTAATAAATAGTTCGAAAACCTTATGAATCTCCGAGTATGCTTTTAAATCTTCCGGCGATTCTTTGCATAGTTGACACAACTTCTCTGAATTAGACATTGCCCGTTCCAACTCACCATTCTCCGTTAAATAATTATAGAGGTTGGTGCGTATGAAATATCGTTTCGTCTTTTCATACCCCGGCATGTATTTCTGCAATTCAGGAAGCAGTTGGCTGTAACTCTCATATCGTCGACAAACCACATTAGGCAAGAAGTGAAGCAAGAACCAAAATTCCGTACATGGATTTGTTTCCACAAACATTACTTTTCCGGCATACTTCTTCTTGGCGTACTCTTTCTTTGCCCGCTGATATAATCGCATCTCCGACGGAAACTGGAATAGCCTATCCATATCAAGCAAGCAGACAATATAATCATATTGCTTATTCAGATAGGACTCTACAAGCTTTAGAATATGATTGATGTCACTATGCTGTGGAAAATCCGGCGCAACTTTGAAAGGATAACGACACGCAATTCTCAGAGATTCGAAATAAAACCATTCCGTTTCTCCTTCGCCTATGATAGCAATACTTTTTGTTACTGTTCTCCTCATATCATTAGTCTTCTATATTAATATACTGACTACCAAGGAACGGTAACTTTACTAATTTCCCTTGTTTGTAAGCATTATAGGGCGAAAGATTCTTATGCAGCCCTAAAGAAGACAGACGCACAATCTTAGTTTCACCGAGCTCATCTTTATCGGTGAACCATATTGTATCACGGCGAATGAAATCCTCATTGAGAAGATTGATATCATGGGTCGTCAGAAGCATCTGAGATGTACCATTACTATTCGCCAAAAATACTTTCAGAAAATATGCTAAAAGTTCGTAATGGATGCTTGTCTCGACCTCATCAATAGGCACAAACCGATTGGTCTTTAGCAAAAAGTTCAGTATCACAGCGAGTCCTAAAAATCTAATCGTACCGTTAGATTCATATTCCTCTGACAGGTCATACAAATTTTCTCCAGCTTTATGTTTGAAAGTTAATTCGGTATTTGTGATTTTGCCCTTTCGGAGCATTTCTGCTTTTGCATCATTGCCAATAGGGGCATTCTGAATCAGTTGTTCCAGCTCAGGAGTAATCAACTCTTCTTCTTCATTCAGAACGATATCCTCAATGTTGAAGTCAGATGCTTTCAAAAAGTTCAAAACGAACCTCTTCAAGTCATCATTCTCATCCTTATCCAGACGAGATTTTACATACCCTGAAAGTAACATTCCTGGAGCCAATACTTCTTTTACTTGTTTTGCAAAGTAATCGTAAACATCATTTAATCTGGTCCGTTCAACATTGCTCTTGCCAAATGCAGCAAGTACACTACAATTATTAATAGTGTTGCCCGAAATTATGCCTTGGCTTTTTTTCGTCAATTTCAGATTACCCCCAAAATCTATAGTTGTGGAATCTGTTACAGCATCATAACTGCGACTATATAATTTGGTCGGACGAATCGAATCATAAACAATTAATGCTTCGGAATAAATATATTTTGCATCCAGTTCAAAACTGAGAATATATTTGGACTGATTGATATAAAATGTCATTGACATCTTGGTCGTTCCATTCCTTGAAGTGTCATCCAACATAAAAGGTGTAACCCTTGTTTTCTCATTCCGATCTTTGGGCATTCTCAGAACCAGCATTCTGAAAAAATTGATAGCACTCAAAAGGTTTGTTTTGCCGGAAGCATTTGCCCCATATATGATGCCGATTTTCAGGAGTCGAACTCCATCTTTAATTTCATATGTATACTCATCAGACATAAAGACATCTGACGAAGGCTCAAAACTGATTTTCTGAGCGGATTTAATGGAGAAAAAATTCTCAATACTGAACTCTGCTATCATAATCGGTGATTTTATCTCTTAATTATACTGCACAAAGGTACAAATAAAAATCCAAAAACACAAATTATATTTGCTATTATCGTAAAAAAAATACGCAGAATGGATATAAAACCCGCATATCATCTCGTATCCGAGCTTATAATTGAAGTGCGATTATAGCTCGGAAATCATTATATTGCAAAATCGTATATCATATTGTTCAAGAGTCGATATCCACTTCGGTATTTGGTTGATGAACTTGGAAATCCGGATATGTTATATAAGTATCTGGGAATTTAGATTGTCGTTAATTCATTTAACAACTGATGTTATTTTTGTCTAAAACGAACCCATGGACTTGTCAGACAGGCAGAAAATAATTAAATTCGCATAACGAAAGGACTACTGAGAAGTCAGGGTCGCGGAGGCAGAATAATCCATCTGATTATTTGTCACCAAATCGTTTCAAATAAAATTCGGCGCAAGCTAACTTACTGACAAAAGCACATTTGGAGCGTAAGGTTCAAGTCCCACCAGCTCCACTTTTTAAGAAACGGCAGAACACCCGGGTGTTCTGCCGTTTCTTATCTAATAACATCGGAGTCGGAACAATGGGGATTGAAGGCGGTGGTTAGGAACAAAGAAAGGTGGAGAAAGATTAGTATTAAATTTCTATTAAATTTTATGTGGCAGGTAGGGGATGCTGATATTTTGCCTTATTTTTGCGGAATAAAGGATTATCCCCGATTATATGGACGACACCGTAAAGATACTTGTGGTTGACGATGAGGAGACCCTCTGCGAAGCGCTCCGCTTTAATCTTGAAGCCGAGGGTTATGTCGTGGACACTGCCTTGAGCGCTGAGGAGGCTTTGACTATGGATCTGTCAGGCTACTCGCTCATTCTGCTTGATATCATGATGGGAGATATCAGCGGCACGCAGCTTGCCTCCATACTCAAGAGGAGGGAGGACACCGCACGGATACCGATCATATTTTGCACGGCGCGGGATGCTGAGGATGACATGGTCAAGGGTCTCGACCTCGGGGCTGATGACTATATCACAAAGCCTTACTCCATACGCAATGTGCTTGCGCGCATACGCTCTGTGCTGAGACGTACTGCGTCCAGGACAAGCACTCCGATCAATGATGCGCCACTGTCCTATAAGACACTTGCTGTCTATCCGGATAAAAAACTCTGTACCGTAGGTGGCGAAGAGGTCAGGATGCCTCGCAAGGAGTTAGAGATACTGCTGATGCTGCTGCGGCATCCTGGACGGGTGTTTTCGCGTGAGGAGATACTCAAGCGCATATGGCCAGATGAGGTCACGGTGCTTGACCGTGTGGTTGATGTCAACATCACACGTCTGCGCTCGAAGCTCGGCGAATATGCACGCAACATAGTTACCAAACCAGGTTACGGCTATGGCTTCATGGTTTAGGCTGACATATCACAGGCGGTTGTTTCTGGGACTGGTGGCTTTCCTGTGGCTTATGCTGGGCTGCTTCGCTGTGTTTCAGTACCATCGCGAGAAGCAGTTTAAGTCTGAGGAACTCAATATGCGGCTCCAGATGGTCAATGACCGTATCATCCAGGCGATGGATGACGGCGACAGTGTGTTTGCTCCTGCCTCGGTCATACCGCATGAGTTCGCCGACCTGCGCATCAGCGTGATTGCCGACAACGGACAGGTGATATATGATAATTCACTCGACTCCCTTCCTGGCTCCAACCATCTCTACCGCAAAGAAATAGCGGAAGCGTTGAAGTCTGGCGAAGGCTATGCCCTGCGCCGACACAGCGAAAGCACCGGAGGCACATATTTCTATGCCGCGAAGCGCGCTGACGGCTACATCGTGCGCACTGCCGTGCCCTACACAGTGTCGCTTGACCAGCTGCTTGCTGCCGATTATACATTTCTGCGTGTAATGCTCGTGGTGACGCTCGTCATGTGTATCATCGGTTTTTTCGCTACGCGCCGTGTGGGCTGTCACGTGGAGCGGCTTGGGCGTTTCGCCCGCAGTGCCGAGCGTGGCGAACGTATATTAGACACCGAGCCGTTTCCCCACGACGAGCTCGGCGACATTTCAAACAATATCGTGCGCCTCTATGCGAGGCTGCAGCAGGCTGTCACAGACCGTGACCGCGAACATCGCCACGCTCTCCATGAGCAACAGGAGAAGATGCGTATCAAGCGTCAACTCACCAATAATATGAACCACGAACTCAAAACTCCGGTAGCTTCGATGCAGGTGTGTCTTGAGACACTCATGACCCACAAAGGTCTGTCGGAAGAGAAGCGTGATGAGTTTATAGCTCGTTGCTATGCTGCCAACGAGCGATTGCGGCAGCTGCTGGCAGACGTGGCTGTGATTACCCGCATGGAGGACGGAAGCGACAGCATACAGCGCGAGCCGGTCAATGTGCGAGAACTGGTGGAGGAGATCTGTGACGAGTATGAGGCTGTGGCGCGTGCGAAAGGTTTTGAAATATCCGACACCATGTCATGCGATGTCATGGTATCGGGCAATGCGGCGTTGCTGGCATCGGTGTTCCGCAATCTGATTGACAATGCCTTGGCTTACTCGGGGGGAAGCCGCATAGAGATTTCTGATAACAGCACTGACGATGGCTTCCTGACCATAACCGTAGCCGACAATGGCAGCGGTGTGCCGGAGGAACATCTGAAGCGTCTGTTCGAGAGGTTCTACCGCATTGACAAGGGACGTTCGCGTCAGTCGGGAGGTACCGGACTGGGATTGTCGATTGTCAAGAATGCCGTCCTGTGGCATGGCGGCACCATCCGTGTCGCCAACCGAGAGGGTGGCGGACTGGTTTTCACATTCACGCTCCGTGTAGAATGATCATGTGCAATGTTGAAGTTTGGTCACTCCTTTAAGAGAGTGTTGCATAACTGGAAATTCTTCAACACGTAGGGACATGCCATGGCATGTCAGCCCTCATATGACGTGATTCAAGTCACCACAGACAGCCCAGTCAGACATGCCATGGCATGTCCCTACAGATTTTAGCGTGAAATTTGGAAGTTATGCAACACCCTCTCATTGATGGAGGAAGCAGTCGGGTTGATGGGAGTTGAATACGCCTATTGACTGGAGGAAGGCATGGATTGTGGTGGAGCCGACGAATTTCATGCCTCTTTTTCGCAGGTCGGCTGATAGTGCGTCGGAGATAGGGGAGGTGGTCGATGTGTAGTCGAGTATTGGGACATCTGGATGGAAGCCGCTGAGATAGCGGTCAAACGAGCCGAACTCTTCTTGAATCTTCTTGAACACGCAGGTATTGGTGATGACTGCTTTGATTTTGGCTCTGTTGCGGATTATGCCTGGATTTGCCATCAATGCCTCTATCTTGGCATCGTCATATGCGAGGATGCTGTCACGGTCAAAGCCATCGAACGCTTCGCGGAAGGCTTCGCGCTTGTTGAGTATGCACTCCCATGACAGCCCTGTCTGGAAGCATTCAAGTATCAGCAGCTCCAGCAGCCGTGCATCGTCATGAATAGGACGACCCCACTCCTCGTCGTGGTATCTGATATAGAGCGGATTTTTAGGATTTGCCCAGAAGCACCGCTTTACCGATGCGTTGCCGTCGTCTTTCATAACTGGTGAAGCATTTCGGTTATTCCTAATCGTTCCTGTTCCTTTTTCGGGAGCTTTCGTGCCACCTGACAGTATGAATGAAGTATGAGGTCTTCTTGCATCCTATCGGGGACATCGCATTGGAATCTGACCGATATCCAGTGACGTTTGTTCATGTGGAAACCGGGGTTTATGCCGCGGTATGTCTCGCATAATTCTGCGCCGTAGTCAGGATCGACTTTGATATTATAGAAATCCCACTCGCATGATAGGTCTATCAGGCAGAACATCCGCCCTCCTATTTCCAGAGCCAATGTGTCAGGACCGAAAGGGCATCTTTCAGTGGCGAAAGGCAACGACAGCCCGTAATCGCGTACTTCCTCTATGTTCATTGCCGTTACTGCTTGGCGTATCCTATAGGATTGTTCATTACGGGAAGCTGACGAGGGGAGAAGCCTAAAAGATCTGATATCCCCTTGACATCCATGGTTGCGCGTGGCACGGTGGCTACGCCCTCGGATGTGCATGCGAGGTTGAGGTTTTGGCAGGCTATGCCTACATCTACCATAGCCATCGAGCGCGCCTGTTCTCCATCAGGCAGGTCGGTCATGTCTGCTACAAACACGATAGTTACCGGGGCTTGTGAGGCGAAGTCCTGTGAAAATTCTTTTGTGCCTGCGATAAGAGAGCGGTGGTCGCCAGGTTTGGCAAGGGTCAGAGTGTGGGATGAGGGTTGATATTCCCAAATCCCGTTTTTATCGAAAACGAATGCATGTATTTCCTGCCAGTTGCGAGCAGTGGGGTTGCTGCGGTTGGCTGGTGCGCCGAATTTTGACGGCTGCACATCGGGACGGTTCACTCCGACGCTCATCCATAGGAGCTGACCGAGTGTGGAGTCGTTGATTTCTCGGGTAAGATCAAATTCGCGTACGCTGTGACGATTTGCGATGACCGCGTTTATCGGCATGCCGCCGATGGTGGAGGGTGACGGAAGTTTCTTTTCTTGTGCTGTCATGGTGAGAGATGTTATGATGGTCAGGGCTGTGACGCAGTTTCGCATAAATGCCCTGGGTCTGAACTGATTCATTGTCATCATGCAAATATGGTTAAAGGGTGGAAATAATCGATAGCGGTTATAATTTTTTATGAAATATTGTTATTACTGTTATGGTGTCAATATCTATCTTTGACACAAAGATACATTAATTCAATAAAAAACTTATTACTATGGAACTAAAAGTAGGAGATATGATTCCCGATAGCCTCGGTCTCGACAGTGACGGGAAGGAGGTACATGCCGCAGATTTTGCAGGAACGCCTCTTGTGATATATTTCTATCCCAAGGACAATACTCCCGGATGCACAGCCGAAGCATGTTCGCTTCGTGACGGCGAGTCTGCGCTTCAAGCAAAAGGCTATAAAGTTATAGGCATAAGCAAGGACTCGATAGCGAGCCATGCGAAGTTTGCCGACAAATATTCGCTGCCTTTTACATTGCTGAGCGACCCGACTACAGAGGTCAATCAGGCTTTCGGCGTATGGCAGAAAAAGAAGATGGCTGGACGCGAGTACATGGGCACCGTGCGCACCACTTTCATAACTGATGCCTCGCACCGCATCACGCATATCATCAATAAGGTAGACACCAAGAATGCCGCAGCGCAGATCATGGGTCTGCTTGATTCGTGAGTTTGCCCTTAAGAAGCAAGCGGGATGACCTGAGTAGGTCATCCCGCTTTTATTATATGAGCTTGTGCGTGGGGAGTATGAAGCGGTTACATCATCACTTTCTCAACTTTATTTCCCTGAATGCGTATTACAAGTCCTTGAGGTTCATAGATCCGTATGCCCTGGAGGTTGTAGTATTCAACAGGTGCGTCATAGGAGGAGGCATCAAGAGTGTCTTCTATGCCGGAAGATTTGCCTGTGAAGGTGACAGTCTTGTTCTCATAGTCCCATTTGACATCATATTGTCCGGCTTCAAGTTCATAAGGTACTGTCGCTTCGATGCTTACAGGCACGAGGGTTGTCGTCATGACAGTGCCGTCTATTGGCTCGGTTTCAGCTCCGGCACCGTATTGCTCGCCCCAGTTCATCGTTGATATTTTGAAAGTGCCTTCGGACGGCAGGGTTACGTTCTTTGCCTCATAGATGTTTTCGCTTGTCTTGGGCATGGCGATTGCATCATTCCAGTCAAATTCTTCGCCTTCGGTAAACAAGGTGAGGTACCATTCCTTCTCGGCGCGAACGGGTGTGCCCTCGATGAGGACGGTGCCGTCATTGATGTCAAGAGTGACTGTGGCGTTTTCGACGGAGGTGACATTGTCACCAAACTGGAAGTTGCCGGCAGCGTCACCTATGCCGTAGCTGTATGGTTCATCAACGATGATGTCACCTTCAGCAGCACCGAATGTATTCATCTTGTCAGCCCAGCTTCCGGCGTTGATCTTAAACGAGTTGCCGAGATGGCTGACTGTGATGGTGTACACGCCGTCGCCCTCGTTGGTAAATTTCTGGTCATCAGCATAAGGTGGGTTCCAGGCGTTGGTCTTGTCGCCGATTTCGGCACCTACCAGATAGTAGTCAGGTATCAGTTCTTCTCCCTTCTTGGTGAATGAGATGGTCTTCGTGGCTACTACCCACTTGATGTCAAATGTGCCGAGCACGTCATAGGGGGTCATGCCGTCATCGGGACCAGCTTCGGTCAGTACATTTGTCAGCACTGTAGCGGTGATGCCCTCTCCGTTGCCGTATTTTTCAACCCAGCCTGATGTGGCGACTTTGAAAGATCCTTTCTGTGTAAGTTCGTAGCCTTCGAGCACATAGACACCGTCGCTCTGCTTGGTCATCTTGTGGGCATCGTCAAGGGCAAACATCTCGTCGTTAAGACCTGCCACATACCAGCTGACTTCACCCGAGGCTGCTCCCTTGAGCTGGAGTGTCAGGTTGTTGATGTCAAAAATCAGCGTGGGATTTGCCACTGTTGTGCCGGTTTTAAGTCCTATGTCTTTTGAGTTGTTGTCGGCGTGGATTGTGATTGCTGGTCCGTCGGTTTCGATTTTCTGTGTCGAGCCGAAATTTAGGGTTACGGTATTTCCGCTGGGGCTGGTCCATTTTTTGTTTGCCCAGCTTCCGTCATTGAGCTTGAAGCCAGTCCCGAGTGTTGTACCTGTCCATGTATAGATGCCTGGCTCTGTCATGGTCATTTTGCCGGCGGGGTCTTTTGTTGCCCAGCTTTTGCCGTTGACATTGCTTCCGATGACATAGATGTCGGGATAGGTCTGGGCGCTTGCCACGAGCGATAGTAGCATCGTTGCGAGCATAAAGTACAGTTTTTTCATGTTAAGAGAGTGGAAATTGGTATAAAAGATAAGATGATAAAAAAGAGCGGATCAGCCCTTGCGGGCATCAAGGTATAAGTATTTTTTCTACGCTTGTCCCTGTACGTTTTATGTATAGACCCTGGGTGGGAATTTCTACGCGCATCCCCTGCAGATTGAAATATTCTGTATTGCGATTATCAGTATCTTTTTCAGAGAAAAGGATGTCATTGCTGTCAAGCGAGCCTGTCGCATCGATCACTGCCACGCCTGTCTGCCCTATATTGCCCGATATGGTTGATGAGGTGACGGTGAACTTATTGCCCGATAGTACATCGGTGTAAGTGCCAGCCGGGAGGTAGCCGTTGCCATTGGCGGCGGAGATGGTTTTTTCCCCCTCTGTGGGCAGTATGAGCACAGCGCCTCCGCCGTCGCGTGTCACGGATGCCACTCCTGCGCCGATGGTAACACAGTCGGCTCTGCCGCTCATGGCTTTGCGGAAGTTGTTGACGGCTTTGATGACAGGGTTCTCCAATCCGTTTACAGAGCCTTTGCATCCCATGCGTATTTGGCTGTAACCTTTGACTGGATTGCCTTGGGCATCGTTAGGACGCGAAAAATATAGAGCTGTCTCCTTGTCGCGGCATGCTACATAAACATATGCGCGGTCCACTGCATCCTGGCTTTTGTATTT
Organism: Bacteroidales bacterium M7; assembly: GCA_001689515.1. Taxonomy (GTDB): domain Bacteria; phylum Bacteroidota; class Bacteroidia; order Bacteroidales; family Muribaculaceae; genus Amulumruptor. The sequence continues at coordinate 4,288 of LUJR01000028.1, read as the reverse complement.
TGATGAGCCTCCATTGTTTGAAAACGTGTCGTGGCTTTCTGCCCACAGCACCACTTTGTCTCCGCTGATACCAGCCTTTCCCTCAGAGGCTGGGCGCGTATGCCCACCGGTCGCAGTGGGTAGTGATTTTGCATCAAACGAGTTGAGTACGCTCTGGCAGAAAGCATTGTCGGTCACTGACATGTATGTGGTGTACTCGCGTAGCAGTGTCCATGACGAGGAGATGCTGCCGGCAGGATTGTCAAGTATTTCGCCGTAGTGCCACAGACCTTCTACTCCTGTCACATCGGTCCAGAAATCGCAGTTCTCACTCGGCAACCCTATATGTTTGGCTGCATCCCAACGTATGCCTGACACACCGAGGCTTTTGAGATCCTCTACAAAACTTACAGCTCGGTCGCGTACCTCCTGCTCTTCGGAGATCACATCCTTGTAGTCTCCTATATTGCCGGTGATGATTGATTTGCGGCTGCTGTAGTTGACACCTCCGTTGTCGCGCTGGTGCTGTCCGTTGCGCCAGAATTTGTTACAGTAGGTGTTGCTGGGGTTGACATGGTTGGCAACAACGTCCACTATAATTTGTATGCCTCGTGCGTTCGCTTCGCTGCATAGGGTGCGGAGGTCTTCACGATTGCCGTTGCCGTTACATCTTGACGATACGCCCGATGTGGTGTTGCCGATAGAAAAGTCGTAAGGCATGTATGCATAATACCATTCGGCATTTTCGGCACAGTTGCCCTGCACGGGCGACACCTGCACAGCTCCATACCCTGCATCGGCTATGCGGTCAAGTTCGGCGGCGATGTCGGAGAATTTCCAGTTATAGGCATGGAAGATATTGGCTGTCTGTATGTCGGTTGGGTCGGTGGCTGTTGCGGGCAGAGAACAAGCGGCTGTCGCTATCAGTAGAAGTGAGGAGAAGTTTCTCATAGCATCCCTTCGTTTTGTGTATTTAAGGCTTTTCTACAAATATAATGGCATAGGGCGTGTTTTGAACTATTCACAATCTTTTTGTCATAGTAATGTAACAAATTTAACATATTGTACGTGTGGTATGGGTATAATGTGATTAATCTTATTGGAAAAGATGTGAATACTAAAAAGATGACAGCGTTGATATCTAAAAATATGTTAATCTATTTTAGATTTAATTAATATTTCTCCTTGCTTTTTTATATTTCGTTGTGTTTTTGTAGTTTTGTGATTGGAAAAATGCCAAGACCCTCTCTGGCACTCTTACCTTAAACTTTCTTATCAATAATCTCTAATCATTAATTCTACACTCTCATGAGGTCAAAGTTTTTTCTTGCTTTGATGGCTTTTGTCCTGCCCTCGGTATGTTGGGCTGCCGGACAGCAGGCTTCCGCTTCGTCGGATCCTTCTCCTGCCGTGACGAACAAGCCGGTGACTGTAACGGTCACCACAAATTCAATGGGCAATGATGTGTACGCCTATACATGGTGTATCGTATCAGGTGCCGAAGTATCTCCATTTAAATGGGCCGATGCTATCAATGCCAAATTCAAGATGACTGCTGCCAACGGCGGCTATCAGATTCGCATTGACAACATCCAGGAATTTTACGGTCTGACCGACTCACAGATGGAAGGTCTGACCGAGCTGTGCTTCATAGCACGTACATCAAGCGGTGCCCAGACAGCTGATACCAAAATCAGTGTCGTTCAGGGTCGCAAGACGGCCTATTCAGGTGGCGAAGGCACTGCCGCATCGCCCTTCCTGATCGGCAAGGCTCAGGACCTCAAGGATCTTGCGGAATATCCCGCAGACTGGGCCGCTGACATCTATCTTAAACTGACTGCCGACATCGCAGCCCCTGCAGGCGTGACTATCGGCTCGATAGGCTCACCGTTCAAGGCTCACTTTGATGGTGACGGATACACTATTTCCGACCTTTCGGTGTCGCAGACCGCACTCGGTCAGGCGGCAGGTCTTTTCGGAGCCATTGACGGTGCCGACATCAAGGGTGTAGCCGTGACAAATGCCTCTGTCGAGGGTCAGGCATATGTGGGTATCCTTGTAGGTCACGCTATTTCCGGCAAGATTGACCAGTGCTACACCTCAGGCAGCGTTAATGCTAAATCGCTCGCTGCCGGTGGTCTCGTAGGTCTCAATGCCGGTGCTACCATCACCAACTGCTATTCTACAGCCGATGTCAACGCTGCCGACCAGTATGCTGCCGGCGGTCTCGTGGGCAAGAACCTCGGTAATGTCAGCAACTCCTATGCTACAGGCGAGGTGCGCGGCAAAAACTATATCGGCGGTATGGTCGGTGCCAATTACGGCACTATAGCCAACTCTGTGGCAGTCAATGAGGGAGTCCTCTCGACCAATGAATATGTGGCACGTTTCGGCGGTAACAACAACCCCGAAAACCGTTCGACAGGCAATATGGCCTGGAACGGCATATCCTCCTTACAGTCATGGACACAGCATGGCGACCACGCTGTGACATCGTCAGACCTCCATGCCCAGGCAACCTACAGCAACACTCTCGGCTGGCAGTTCCCCTCCATATGGAAGTGGGAAAACAAAGAAGGTAAGGAATACCCTGTACTTGCCATCATGAAAGAGCCGCAGCCCAATCCCTTCCCCGAATCATTCTACGGCCAGTCGGCTATTGACAATGTAGGTGCCGACGGAGAGCTGACCATACGTGTATGGCCTAATCCTGTAGTGGATATGCTCAATGTTGAGGCTCCTCGTGACCTTGAAAGCTACCGCATCGTAGCCATCTCTGGCGCAGACGCCGGCAGCGGCTCTGTCTCTGGACGCAGCGTGTCTATCGATTTCAGCCATCTGTCTCCTGGTGCCTATGTGCTCAATCTGCGTGGAGCTGACCAGATATATAACCATATCATAATCAAGCGATAAACCGCATTATATTCTACGACATAACGATGAAAAATCATAAATTCACCATACGCCGCAAGCTGGCGATGCTGATGTCCGGAATTATTGCCGGTGCATCGGTCTATGCTGCCGTCAACTCCGGGGACGCTTCGCTGAGCGACCTCGAACTGCGTGTCGGCGGACGCAATATCCTCTCGGGCTTCTCGTCATCTACCACTACATATAATGTAGAGCTTGACGATGCCTCCATGCTGACCATGTCGGCTGTCCCCTCGGCATCTGATGCCACTGTCGCCATCGATTTCAACGGTGCACCGATGACTAACCACTCGCTCGCCAACCTTGACGGCGGTGACAATGTCATCACCTACACTGTGCGCAGCGGTAACTCTACCAAGACTTACACTGTCAATATCAAGACACCTCAGGTGGTACGTGATGAATATTTCACATGGAAAAATGCGAATATCTATTTCGTGCTCACAGACCGTTTCTACAACGGCGACACATCTAATGACAATTCCTACCATCGTAAGCGTCTTACAGGCGATGCCGATGTGGCTACTTTCCATGGCGGTGACATCAAGGGTCTGACTGAGAAGCTTGACTATCTTGACAAACTTGGTGTCAATGCCATATGGATCACCGCTCCCTACGAGCAGATGCACGGATGGACCGGTGGCAAAAATGATGCGTTCCCCCACTATGCGTTCCATGGATATTATGCCCTTGACTGGACATATATGGACCGCAACATGGGTACCATCCAGGATATGAAGAATTTCGTCACCGAAGCTCACAAGCGCGGTATCCGCGTCGTGATGGACATCGTGATGAACCACACCGGTTATTGTACCCTTGACGATGCCGTCGATTATGATTTCGCCAACTTCAACGGCACTCCCCAGGCTGGTTGGGTACCCTCCGGGAAGCCGTATTCCATGTGGTCAGAGAGCAACGACATTTCTTTCAATGCCGACGAGCAGGGCGAATGGGGCAACTGGTGGGGTCCCTGGGTACGTGCATTCGGCGACCGCAGCTGGGCACCGAACGCTGGTTTCGCTCCTGAAGGTGGCAGTGACTACACCAAGCCGCTGGCTGGCCTCCCCGACATCGTGACTGAGAGAACATCGCCGGTCGAAATACCTCCGTTCCTCAAGAAGAAGTGGGAAGCTGAAAAGGGTGGCGACTATGACGACTACCGTCTGCCCAACCTTGAGGGCTGGCGCGCTGACAGCAAGGGCGCTCCCGCCGATTATCTGATCAACTGGCTTGCCGGTTGGGTAGAATACTTCGGTATCGACGGTTTCCGCTGCGACACAGCCAAGCATCTTGAAAAGAGCCGTTGGAATCAGCTCAAAAACGCTTGTAACCAGGCTCTTAACAATTGGCGTAACTCTGACCGTGCCGACGAGTA
>LUJR01000027.1 GCA_001689515.1 Bacteroidales bacterium M7 | reverse complement strand
ATGGGGGTCAATTTGTTGGGAATTTCCAACATATCCCTGATCACAATGACCGGAGGTATGCTCGCAGTGCGCTTTTACAAAAAACGGGAGCAGATGACCGCCTCCAGATATGCCAGCGAGAGCCTTGCCGCTGTCGGGTTTCTGATTCTTGCCTGTTTCCTTGTCATTCCTGAGGGAATCGCTGCCCTCAACTATTATCTGCCATACGGCAGCGAGCCGTACCAATGGGACTGCACCGTAACCGACAAACAGACCAACTATACCCGAGGCACTCCATATTACTATGTCACGTTCACGCCTGATGACAGGGCAGGAACCTTCCGCCTGAAAGTGTCGTCACATGACTACAAGCAGATGCGCACAGGTCTCTCCTACCTCCTTACCCTACGAAACGGAGCCTTATCCTATCCTATTATAGAATCAATCGCACGGTAAGCACACCGAAGTCATAGTGGCGCAAACAGGGCTTTAAAAGCCTTGTCGAGTCTGCCGACCGGGTCGGTAAAATGGTCTCCTGGCACAGAGTCAAAAGTCGTGGCAATCCCGAGGGCTTTAAGACGCTCCACGACCCTATGAGTATCCGTCGCTACGCTGCGGAATTGCCTTACTGGCGATGCAGCCTCTTTATCACCGAGGAGCAGATAGGCACATCCATGTTTAGGAGTCATATGCTTATCAAACCAATCCACAAATCCTTCATACCAGAATGAGCCTGACAGGGATGCCACATTGTCAAATATGCCGTAAAGCGCCCATTGCCACATGGTGAACAGTCCCGACAGCGAGACGCCTATCAGATTGCGTTCATCAGGCGTAATCCCCATTGCTTTCTCCACATCAGGTATGATTTCACCTTGCAACAAAGCTATGAACTGCTTAGCATACCCTTTGAAATCAGGCGAGCCTGCTGGGACACCTTTTGCCGCCCACGGAGTCATGTCGTCATCCCAGTCCATCCCGGTGATTACAACAATGCTCACATCATAGAGTCGGGCAGCGTCTTCAATCCACGAGCTAAGTGTATCCATGGGATACAGGATGTATGCAATCCTCTTGTCAGATTGCCTTACGCAGATACAATTTAGTGAGCCTATATTCAGAATCTGTTTCATAGTTTCATCATATCTTTCATTTCGTCAAATCCTACTGCAGCGTACAGAGACCGTCCCGCATCGGTGGTCTCAAGATAGATCTTACCGCAATGGCGATTACGCGCTTCATTGACGAGGTGTCTGACAAGCACCTTGGCTATGCCTTTTTCCCTGTAATCTGGACGCACATATATGTTCATCAGATAGGCACATCTGCCAGTCGGATTATCGGGCGAAGGCAATTCGTCATAGAAGCATACTGCGCCACAGCCAGCCTCCATGCCATTGAACTCTGCCACGAATGCCATATGGGTGTCATCGCACAGGTGCTTGACATAATATTCTCGGTTAGCAGAGAGTAAGGCTTGATCGGCTTTCTCTCCAAAGACAGTCTCAATGACCTCAGCGCGCCATTTTATCAGCTCCTCGATATCGGATATCTTTCGCAAATCAATCGTCATACAACCCCCCTTCCTTCAACACAACCGGTAAAGCCGAACGATCCACTTTGCCTCTCACGGTCAGAGGTATGCTTTTCATCGCCACGAAATATTCAGGAATCATGAAGTCCGACAACTTTGATGAAAGCCATTTCTTGATTGAACTTAATGAGAACTTCTTGTTTCTCGGTACGAAGTATGCCACAAGATACGAAAGTCCGTTGTCATCGGAGTACGGACATACCACACCTCGCTCTACATCAGGGGCTGTGTTGAGTATATTTTCAACTTCATCAGGCTCTACCCTTTTGCCCAGAATCATCACCTGCTCATCCTTGCGGTGAAGGAAAGCTATATTTCCGTCCGGCTGTCGGTAACCTAAGTCGCCGCTGCGATACATCCTTTTCCCGTCTGCCAGCATGACAAAGTTAGCCTGCTCCGGAGGATTTCCGAGGTATCCGCGTGACACTCCTTCGCCCATGATACAGATCTCCCCTACCTCACCGTCGTGGACTTCATGCAACTTGTCATCCAATATCCTGATTCCCACCCCTTTCACCTCTTTACCGACAGGAAATGTACCGTCGGCAAGCGGTCGGGCATTGTCACAGCGGAAATATGAGGCACATACCGTGGTTTCCGATGGACCATATGTATTGTATATCTCCACACCCATACGTTTTAACCTCGAGATATAGCTGTCACGCAGCACATCGCCTCCGCTTATGAGCAGACGCAAAGTCGGCGGTATCTTATCCAAGCGGTTCATCTCAGCAAGAAGATACGGGAAACCGCTTATGATGCTGACATGGTGACGGCATACAAAATCCATCAGAGATTCTATATCTGACGAATAAACTGCCTGCGGAGGGATAGCGAGTGCTCCACCGTTCAAAAGGGTTGCAAAGACCTCTTCGACAAAAATGTCAAACGAGCACACCGAATACTGCAACATCACATCACCGGGAGCGATATGAAACTCAGTCTCAAATGCGTCAGCATAATTCACTACGCTGTGGTTTTCAACAACCACGCCTTTCGGTCTGCCAGTTGTACCTGATGTGTAAAGGACATAAGCCGGCTTATCAGGAGCAGAATCATCCTTTTTCGGGAAAACATTATAATTCAAATCACGGCAAAAATCATCCGTAATTATCAGCTTTACACCAGCTGCCGACATCATATAGTCCACACGGTCCTTTGGCAGCGACGGCTCTGCCGGGATATATGCCGTTCCGCTTTTAAGCACGGCGAGCATGGCAGCAATCATCTCAGCCCCGTGATGCATGATTATGCCGATATAAGTGTGCTTTGTGTCACCAATCTTGTCAAGCATGGCATCTACCATAGCATCAAGCTCGGCATAAGTCACGCATCGGTCATCTTCCACTATCGCCACACCTGACGGATAGCGGGAGACCATCTTCTTGAATCTGCTATATATCGTATCTTTTATCATAAACTGTATCGTTACATATGTATATAACAAATTTCAATGCAAAAATACAGTCCGAAAAGATTATGATAGCATTTCAGTCATACAGCCTATCGGAATGGGAGATAGAGATTATTGTATGGGACAGGGACTGCAGGGACGAGAAAAGCCCATGCCGCATTATTATCGAAATCAAAGGCATCAGGCACTGACGTATAAGTATCTTTAAGCGCAAGGTCAGAGGCATTACGAGCTCCCGAAGGTGATCCGCCGGCTCCTACGTTAGCCCAATAGAAATGTCCCGATGCTTCCGAACCTCCCGAGCCAAACGAGTATTGATCACAAACACCGACTGCCAGAGTGCGTTTAGCATGGACGTCAGCCTGACCGTTTTTCTCGGCGATACCGCGACCAGAGGTCTGACCCGCCGAGAAGCAGTCACTGAGTCGCACATGATCGCCCAGACGAGCCACGATACCATAGCCGTCAGCTCCGGCGTTGACCGCTCCGAAGTTACAGCATTGCGACACTTCTACGGCATTATCCATCCTTGTTGTCAAGATCCCGGCAGTGGTTACAGCCGCTGACAGGACAATCGTTGCCACCGATGCCGGTCCCGACACCACAAGCCCCGCCACAGCAAGCACACACGAGGCTACAGCCAGAGCTATCTCCTTGGCTTCCTCAACTTCTGCCACTTGATCGCTGATGTCGGCAAGGCGGTCATGTACATTCTGGCTGAAAATGTCATCGTTGTCGCCTGTCAGGGTATCGACAAACACGCGGTTATTGTCATATACAGCCATCGGAAGTCCCGAAATCCCGGGGAACTGCCCCGTGTATGCAGGAATCATTGCCGATACCTCACTGAGCATCTGGCTCACCATGGCATCGTTGCGCTCGGGAAGCTGATGCTCATACAGTTCATCCCAGCGGTTGACATCCTGAGCCTGAGCCGGTGTAACGATATCATAAATCAGTTTTGCCGATGAAGTGACCACCTTGAGTATCTTATGTCCTTTCTTGAGCTTGACCAAGAAATCAGGCAATTGTGTCGGTGGCTTCTTCACCGCCAAGAATATCTTGATAGCCGATTTGCCATAGGATGTTACCAACGATGCTACATCACTTTCGACCAGCGCATAGCTGTCTCCCACTCTGGCTGCAATGCCCCCGGCATAATAAGGAGCCGACACATCGCCATAATTGTTGCAGAAATTTATCATTCCTGTGCAACCTCCCAACCCGAGGATGCCACCAGCCATGTCAGACGTAGCACTGACGGAGCCGACATTGGAGCAACCTCCGAGTATATAGTACATGGCTCTTCCCATTATGCCTCCGGCACATTTCACGCCATTGATAGAGCCAGCGTTATATGACGAATTGATGGCTGTAACAGGAGCATACCCCATAAGTCCGCCAGTAAATGCCTCCGTGCCTGTGACATCGCCACGGTTATAACAGTCGGCAAGCATTCCTTGGGCTTCTCCGATTATGCCCCCGGTGTTGAGACAGCCCTCCACCGAACCATAGTTGTGCCCGGATGTGATGATGATGTCATTGTAACTGCCGTCAGACTTGCTGACCACAGTGCTGCCAACGATGCCACCGGTGCCCGTATCACCTCTGACCTCTCCATAATTGGTCACAGCAGCAAAAGTAGATGTCCCGAGACCGCCTGCAATGCCTCCTGTGCCGAGACATTTAGGGGCTGATACAGTGCCGTAGTTATGTGTGTCGGCAACTGTCGCCGCCTCAATACCTCCGATGATTCCACCAGCGCACCTGGAGCCTTTACCAGTGACAACAGCCTTATTGGTGCAGTTTTGTATTACTGCCGATGCATTGACAGTGCCGCCGCCGAGAAGACCGCCGACAAACGAACCGTCCTCACGGCATGTGACAGGTAACCCGTCATTGCTGCAGTCAGTCAGCACCAGCACTGCGTTTATATCCACTCCGCCGACGATTCCGCCGACGAAGTTGGTGCCGAACACCTCTGAGGAGGTAGATGATTTTTTGGTCACATGAATATTGGTCAAGGTGGTAGATGTCTCTTCGACACCACCTCGCCCTGCTACCGCTCCGACGAGAGTGCCTGTAGACCCTGCGCCTATCGCTACCGGGTCGACTATATTCAGGTCGCGGAACGAAGCCCCGGATGCGTAACCAAACAGTCCGCTCGCCGGCACCACATCCGACACCTGCGCATTTTTGTCATCAAGCATACGCACCGCAAGCCAGTAGATACTGTGGCCACCGCCGTCATAGTTTCCACGGAAAGGAAACGCCGCAGAGCCGCATATGGGCTGAAAACCCTTGTTGTAGCTTGAAGTCATGTCTATGTCAGATACCTGACGGAAATAAATACCGTCGGAATCATGGGCTCCGTCAGCAAACATATAGCGCATCAAGTCAAGCCCTGCCTGTGACCCGATACGATACGGCTCATCAGCCGTGCCGTTGCCGAAGAATCCGGCATCTACATCATAGGTGTGTGGCAGTACGCTGTTGGAAGCCCTGTCTACATTCATTGTACACCCCATATTGACCTCCTTGACCTTGCCCTCGGCTTCTTTAAAATATACAGAGGCAATCACATAACTGCCGACACGGATACGACGCTCGAAACCGATTACGGACTTACCAGCCTCCGATACGGAATGCGTGCCACGGACGGTGGTGCGAGCCTTGCCATCCATATATAATAAATTGACGGCAAGCTGCCCCTGAGGAATGATGTGGCTGAGGTCGGCAGGAAGCTCCACCGAAGTCTGCGAGCCAAATTCAGCAGAGTCAGATGGCGTGGCATCCACACCGCGGTCATCGTCACTGCATCCATTCAAGACAAGCATGGCGACAGCCACCAATATCGAGAGGGCTGAATATGAAATATGTTTCATGACAAGTTATTTTTGGAGAGGCAGCGGTTTGTCAAACATCGGCATATTCTTCAGAGTCGGAGCTGCCTGTCCGTCATGAAAGATCCATACATTATAATTGGGATTCTTAAATGTCGAGTTGCGCATTTCGTCAGCCGAGAGTGCTCTTGTCCCGGAGTTTTTCATATCTCCGTTGCTCGCAGTGTTGAGATAGCTGACATCATGCACTTCGAATTTGGAGCCGCTCTCGCCCCCGATAATGCCCCATCCTGTCGAGCCGACATTATAGGAGTCATACAAGAGGAGAGTCTCGCCGCTTTTGTCCTCCTTCTGCCCTATGATGCCGGCAAGCAGGGTTACGTTCTCCTTCCATGGGACGTCGCCCATATTGAAGCAGTATTGTATCTTGCCACTATGGGTCAGACGGCCAACAATACCTCCGATGCCATGCGTACCATCGATAGTCCCGGCGTTATAACACGCCGAAACAAACAGCGAATTGTAGATAAGGCCCGCGATACCGGCTGATGCCGAAAGTGACGGACCGTATATATTACCATGATTACTGCAATGCTCAATTGAGACATATTCTTCGTAATCAAGGGTTGCGCCAATAATGCCGCCATATCCGTCTACATTGGTGTCAGAGGTAGATGTCAGATTTATGAAATTATGGCAACTGTTTATCTCCAGAGTCCCCCGGTTGCATTTAAAACGACCCACGATGCCCCCGACATAGTTGCCGTTGCTTCTGATATTGCCCTGCACATTGTCAGAGAAGTAATACATATCTATGTTGGGGTTGTAGCTTCCGACACTTTCGATCTCTATATAGCCAAACAGTCCTCCGACCGCATCGGTCTCATAACCAGTCGAAAAATGTTGTCGTGACACCGTGATATCCACATCGCAGGGATACTGCACTCTGCCTATGAAAAATTTCACAACCTTGCTTATATCATATTTTACATGGAGACCTCCTACAAGTCCACCGACATTGGAAGCATCTGCGACTATATTAACATTGACCGGGCAATGTTCGAGGTCACGGGATTCATTGGTAAACGTCGTTTCCATCTTACCCGCTATACCGCCGACATATCCTGAATAATCAACTGTCTCTATCTTCATCGAACCGTTTTCACGGCCCACATAACTTCCTTCGGCAAGCATGAATAGCCCGGAGTAACCAAACATGCCTCCGAGATATGATTTCCCGGAGACATTCCCCTCCGACTGCAACACGGCATTCTCGACACCGTATTTGACATAACCTCCGATACCGCCGACATAGTTGTTGGCACCTGACACTGTCCCTGCATTGCGACAGGTGACATCTGCCAGCACACGGGTTTCCTCCTTGCCGATAATACCGCCGACATATCGATAACCTGTGACAGTGCCATTATTTACATAGGTGCCCGAAGCGGCATCAAACGAACCAGCACCTATGACACCGCCTATATAATCAGAGGCATCGCCACCCTCTACATAGGCATTAGAAGTGAATTCCGAAGCTCCATCATCATCAATATCCGTGCAATATCCTACCAGTCCACCTACGTAGGAGTCTCCATCGACCGACCGCTTCGACGGGCTGGAATACATGAAGCTGTTTTTACCTGACAGATACATGGCCTTGGCATACCCTACGAATCCTCCGCAGTAATCCTCGCCATACACGGCAAGAGCCATCGGGACCGGCTTCTGATATATCAACTGATAGGTATAGGAATCGCGCTCAAGGGTGGCTCCGGCATGGCTGTCGGTGATGTTTGCTCCGAGATTTCCTAAGAAGCCGCCTGTATAGTCATCCCCCTCGATATTGCCGCTGGAGTAGCACCGCGTTATGCTGACACGATCGACTTCATCCGTTCCCCCACCTACAGAACCGCCCACACATTTGGCAGAGCCGGCATATATGTGACCTGTGCGCAGACAGTCGGTAAACTCAACTCTCTGTCCCATGCCTATGAAGCCGCCAACAAAGTCGCCGTTAGCCAAGTCGGCAGGATCTTTCATCGTGAGACGTCTGCCGCTTGCAGATATGGTTATCGATGAAGCACATTCTGCAAGGGTTGCATTGCCCTTTCCGATAAATCCGCCTATATAAGCCGTTCCGTCAATCGAACCATCGACAGATACCCTCTCGATACGCGCACCCCTCTCCGAATAGCAAGCCAACGCACCGAGATACATGTCTCCGTCAAGGCTGACTCGTGAGAGGACAAGATTCTGGATATGCGCTTTCGGGCCGAGCTGATAGAAGAGGCCTCCAAAACCGTCGTCGGTAAAGCAAAACAGATTGTCAAGCGTATTGTTCAATCCGTCAATGTTGCCGTTGAACGCCACCGCGCCGTTTGCGCCGTTGTGTCCTGCCGGCTCCCAGCCTTTGCCGTTGGTGATGTCATAGGAGTTGAGGTTGATATTGCGAGTGATTTCAAAATACACGCCCTCGTGCGTTTCGCCATGCACCATCGGATTGCAGATATAGTTCTTAAAATCCATCCCTGATGCCACGGCGTAGGGGTCATCCTCCGTGCCTGCGCCTATGCGGTCGGCACCGACATTAAAACTGCTCATAAAGGCTATATTGTCAGGGTCAACGATAGACAGACGGGCACCCACAAACACGGTATCCTCCTTCACCTCCGCCTCCGATGCGTCTTCGGCTTTGGTGAGGTGTTTATGGGGAAATGTAATGTAGTTGAGATGGTAAAGCTGATGCGGCAACTCAGCGAGTATGGGGTCTTCAGCCTCCATTGACAGCGTCTCCTCCGATGCCGACAGGACAACGTTGATCGGATACGTCACGCGGTCGTTGCTGCCAGTGATGTGTATGCGACAGCTCGCGTGTTCCACAACACCGTCAAAGCGTCCCATACGCGGCATGCTCAGTTTTAACTCCCGTATCCCCACTTCCTGATCGGGTATAGCATTGGAAGCCTCTGGCTTAGTGGTGTCATCGTCACTGCATGACGGCAGCATTATAAGAGCGGCAGCTACGATAAAAGCTGATGTGATTACTTTCGTCCGTGAAATTGCATGGTATATGAAAAGGTAAAATTGATTGGTAGAACTCAGATTCGCAAATATAATGAAAAAACCACACCAACGACAACATTCTGATATTATTTTCAGGCACATAAGTGCAAACGGCACCGTCCGGAACAATCCAGACGGTGCCGTTAATTTTGTCATTGTAGCACTTACATCATTCCCACTCGATGGTTGCCGGCGGCTTGGAGGAGATGTCGTAGCAGACGCGGTTGACTCCTTTGACCTTGTTGATGATGTCGTTGCTGACCTTTGCCATGAAGTCATAGGGCAGATGCGCCCAGTCGGCGGTCATGGCATCGGTAGAGGTCACTGCACGTAGTGCCACGGCGCGCTCGTACGTGCGCTCATCGCCCATTACGCCGACACTCTGCACTGGCAGAAGGATTGCACCAGCCTGCCACACCTTGTCATACAGACCCCAGTCGCGCAGTCCCTGAATGAAGATATCGTCAGCCTCCTGAAGCACTGCCACCTTCTCGGGGGTGATGTCGCCGAGGATGCGCACTGCCAGACCGGGACCGGGGAAGGGATGACGCTTGATCAGATGGTCAGGCATACCGAGTTCGCGACCCACGGCGCGCACCTCGTCCTTGAAGAGCAGACGAAGGGGTTCGCACAGCTTGAGATTCATCTTCTCGGGCAGACCACCCACGTTGTGATGGCTCTTGATGGTCGTGCCGGTTATCGACAGCGACTCGATGCAATCGGGATATATGGTGCCCTGGGCAAGCCACTTGACATCAGATATCTTGTGGGCTTCCTCGTCAAACACGTCTATGAAACCTTTGCCAATAATCTTGCGTTTGCGCTCGGGATCTGTGACACCAGCCAGTTCGCTGAAAAATTTCTCAGAAGCATCCACTCCTATGACGTTGAGACCAAGGCACTCATAGTCGTGGAGCACATTCTTGAACTCATTTTTGCGGAGCATGCCGTGGTCCACGAATATACAGGTCAGATTCTTGCCTATAGCCTTGTTCAGAAGCACGGCTGCGACAGAGGAGTCTACGCCACCGCTCAGTCCGAGCACCACCTTGTCGTCACCGAGCTGTTCGCGCAACGACTGCACAGTGGAGTCAATGAACGACGACGCATTCCAGTCCTGCTTGCCTCCGCAGATATTGACTACGAAGTTTTTGAGCAGATCCGTGCCGGCTATCGAGTGGTAGACTTCGGGATGGAACTGCACGCCCCATGTCTTCTCACCTTTGATCTGATAGGCAGCCACCTTCACATGGTCTGTCGAAGCAATTATCTCAAAAGACTCAGGCACGGAGGTGATGGTATCGCCATGACTCATCCACACCTGTGTGCCTGCCTGTATGCCGCAGAAAAGCGGATTGCGCGAGTCGATATAGCTCAGATGGGCGCGTCCGTATTCACGTGAAGCCGCAGGCTCGACAGTGCCGCCACACTCATAAGCGATAAACTGCGCTCCGTAGCAGATACCGAGCACAGGATATTTGCCCCTGACAGCGTCAAGGTGCATCTTGAAAGCCTTATCATCATAGACCGAGAAGGGCGACCCGGAAAGGATGACACCTATCACCGAAGGATCGTCGGCGGGGAACTTGTTGTAAGGAACGATTTCACAATACATGTTGAGCTCGCGGACTCGCCTGCCTATCAGCTGGGTGGTCTGCGACCCGAAATCAAGAATGATAATCTTTTCTTGCATTGGGTGTGTGGATGGAATGTGTGATGAGATACTACGTTATTGCCAAAGCCGCTTTAGAGGCAATCGCACTGCAAAGGTACGTAATTTCCGACAAATATGACAGAAGTGCGCAGGTCACTTTTGCCTACATTGGTTAAACCATCACTATCTTAAATGCGTTTACACATGCAAATCATGTATTCATCCACACCAATCTGCATGCATTCATCACCTTATTATTTAAAACTGTGGCTGACTATGGCTGCCGCAGTAGTGGCATCGGGTATTTTGTCAGCTCAAAACATGCGACAACGCCAGACAGAAGCCACATTGCTCAACAGCAAGATAGTATCACTCGACCACGAGCAGCTCTCTCAGCATGAAAAAGACTCTATCATGGAGGAAATGAGTGCATTCTACTATGACCAGTTCCGCCACTTCGATGACCCCAACGCCCCATATTTCATGTTCATGAGCCGTGATGGCGAACTGTCGCTCGGCATAGGTGGTGTGGTCAGGATGAGAGGTTGGTATGAATGGCATGGAGTGGTGCCAGCCAATGGACTTGTGCCTTATCTCATACCTATTCCTGAAGACCCTGCCCACACACATAGACTCAGCACTACGCCCTCAGGCACTGCCATATTTCTGCGCATGATAGGCAAAGCACCTAAAGTAGGAAATTACCAGCTTTATATTGAGGGGGGATTCTCTGGCTATAATTCACGAGACTTCAAGCTCAAGAAGGCATATGCCACCATCCGCGACTTCACCGTCGGCTACGCATCAAGCACTTTCAGCGACCCTATGGCACAAGCTCCAAATGTGGATGCGCAGGGCACGGCAGACAAAATCGACAATACCCGCACCCTCGTCAGATACATGCCCACGTTCCGCGGCAGATGGACTGTGGCGGTCTCGGCAGAGTACCCCGACAAAGCCATGATGACAGCAGACGAGCATGCCGAAAGCACCGATATATGGCTACCCGATTTCGCCGCCTTCGTCCAATACGCCTGGGAACGCAACAGCCACGTCAGACTCGCCGGCATCATCCGCACCATGGGCTACCGCAATCTCGTCACACAGACCAACCACAATATCACCGGGTGGGGACTGCAAGCAAGCGCAGTAGGCTCTGTATTTGACCGTCTGACACTCATGGGCACCATCAACTACGGTCACGGACTCGGCGGACTCACCAATGACCTTCTCGCCGGCAACTATGACCTCGTGGCAGACCTTTCAGAGCCGGGCAAAGTATATGCTCCCGCGTCACTTGGCTGGGACATAGGCATACAGTATAATTTCAGCCCTTCATGGTTCGCAAGCGCGACGATAAGCCAGACCCGTTACCTGCCCAGGCATGATGTAGAAGGAGATGAATATAAATACGGCATGTACGCCGACATCAACATGTTTTATGACATCACGCCACGTATACGCATAGGGGCGGAATACGGCTGGGGACTGCGCCGTAACTTCGACGGAGCGCACCGACACACCGACCGCGTTGGCGCGATGGTGCAGTTTTCGTTCTGAGATAAGGTGTCTCAAGTATTGCATAAGACGAAGAAAATCACTACCTTTGCAGTCCGATTATGTCCAATTAATAACATTTGGGCATGTCAATGTATGTGCTTTTGGCCGAGCATCTGCATCTGACACGCCCGCCCAACAAACTATTAATTAAACATTTAGAAAGTGGATACTTTAAGTTTTAAGACTCCCTGCCCCAACGCCCAGAGCATCGAACGTGAGTGGGTAGTGATTGACGCCACCGATCAGGTACTCGGCCGCCTTTGCTCAAAGGTTGCTAAAATCCTCCGTGGCAAAAACAAGCCCTACTACTCTCCCAATGTAGAATGTGGCGACAACGTAATCATCATCAATGCCGACAAAGTGATTCTGACTGGCAAAAAGATGACTGACCGTGAATATCTGAGCTACACAGGCTATCCCGGCGGCCAGCGCACAGCTACCCCCGAAATCCTGATGAAGAAGGCACACAACAAGCACCTCAAACCGGGCTACAACCCCCTGTTTATCAAGGTGATGAAAGGCATGCTCCCCAAAAACCGCCTGGGTCGTACACTCATCGGCAACATGCACGTGTATCTCGGCGCAGAGCATCCCCATGAAGCTCAGAACCCCAAAGTCATCGACATCAACACCATCAAATAACACTACGGCATGGAAACAATCAACGCAATTGGCCGTCGTAAGGCCGCAGTGGCGCGCGTAATCCTCAAGGACGGTAACGGCACCATCACAATCAACAAGCGTCCCCTCGACGTATATTTCCCCTCGTCAATCCTGCAGTACATCGTTAAGCAGCCCCTTAACAAGCTTGATGTAGCTGAGAAATATGACATCAAGGTCAACCTCGACGGCGGCGGCTACAAAGGACAGGCTGAGGCACTCCGTCTTGCCATCGCCCGCGCCCTCGTCAAGATCAACCCCGAGGACAAGGCTGCCCTCCGCGCCGAAGGCTTCATGACCCGCGACCCCCGTGCCGTGGAACGCAAAAAGCCAGGTCGCCCCAAAGCACGCAAGCGCTTCCAGTTCAGCAAGCGTTAATACCCACCCTGTGGTATTTACGCACTGCATCTGCCTGACAGCGCATGAAGATGCTGCTTGAATAGCAACGTGTTTAGTATCTAAACCCCCGAGATGGACCCCTACGTTCCCTACTCCTGGGTTGTATAAAATCACAAGAACGTAAACCACCCAACCAACACTCAAAATGTCAACACCAACATTTGACCAACTCCTCGAAGCAGGATGCCACTTCGGCCACCTCAAACGCAAATGGAATCCTGCAATGGCGCCCTATATCTTCATGGAGCGCAACGGTATCCACATCATCGACCTCTATAAGACAGCCGCCAAGCTCGACGAAGCTGCTGCTGCTCTGAAGAATATCGTAAAAAGCGGCAAGAAAGTTCTCTTCGTCGCAACAAAAAAACAGGCCAAACAGGTAGTAGCCGACAAGGCACAGTCGATCAATATGCCCTATGTGATCGAACGCTGGCCCGGCGGCATGCTCACCAACTTCCCCACCATCCGCAAGGCTGTCAAGAAGATGGCATCCATTGACAAAATGTCAAAGGACGGCACATTTGACAACCTTTCAAAGCGCGAGAAACTCCAGATTACCCGTCAGCGTGCCAAGCTCGAGAAGAACCTCGGCTCTATCGCTGACCTCAACCGCCTTCCCTCTGCCCTCTTCGTCATCGACGTATGCAAGGAGCACATCGCAGTTGCCGAGGCTAACCGTCTGGGTATTCCCGTGTTTGCAATGGTCGACACCAACAGCGATCCTACCAACGTGGACTTCGTGATCCCTGCCAACGATGACGCAAGCAAGTCAATCGAGCTCATCCTCGACACTGTATGTGCTGCCATCAACGAGGGTCTCGAAGAGCGCAAAGTAGAGAAAGCCGACTCCCAGGCTGCCGCCGAGCAGGCTGACGAAGCAGCACCCAAGCGTGAACGCCGCCGCGTACAGCGCAAGGACGAGGCTGCCGAAGCTGAAGCTCCCAAGGCTGAAGCTGCAGAGTAATCTCCTCTCAACCATTTACCACAAAAAGTCTAACCTGAAGGAGTGTCGGACTCCGACACTCCTTCATCATTAAATTCTCCCCACTACCATGGCAGTAACAATGGCAGAAATCACCAAGCTGCGCCACCTCACAAGCGCCGGCCTGATGGACTGCAAAAAAGCACTCGCCGAAACCGACGGCGACATAGAAGCAGCTGTAGAAATCCTCCGCAAGAAGGGTCAGGCTGTAGCAGCAAAGCGCGAAGACCGTCAGGCATCTGAAGGCTGCGTGCTCGCAAAGAACGAAAACGGATTTGCCGCTATCGTGGCTCTCAAGTGCGAGACTGACTTCGTTGCCAAGAACGCTGGCTTCGTAGCCCTCACACAGAAGCTTCTCGATGCAGCTGTAGCCAACAAGGTCAAGAGCCTCGATGACCTCAAGGCTCTCGCCATTGACGGCAAGAAAGTAGAAGACCTCATCGTAGAAGAGGTAGGCAAGACCGGCGAAAAGATGGAAATCGGTGCTTACGAGTGCATCGAAGCCGCTTCGGTTACATCTTACAACCACCAGGGCAATAAGCTCTCTACCATCGTAGGTTTCAACCTCCCCGATGTCGACTATCAGGTAGGTCGTGATGTGGCAATGCAGGTCGCTTCAATGAACCCTGTAGCCGTAGACCGCGACAGCGTACCTGCCAGCATCATCGAGAGCGAGCGCAACGTAGCTATCGAGAAGACCAAGGAAGAACAGGTTATGAAGGCTGTGGAAGCAGCCCTCAAGAAAGCCGGCATCAACCCCGCACACGTTGACTCCGAAGCTCACATTGAGTCAAATATGGCTAAGGGCTGGATCACCCAGGAAGACGCCGACAAGGCTCGCCAGATCATCAAAGAGACTTCTGAGGCAAAGGCTGCAAACCTTCCCCAGCAGATGATCGAGAATATCACCAAGGGTCGTCTCAACAAGTTCTTCAAGGAATCATGCCTTATGGAGCAGGAATACGTCAAGGACGCATCCCTGACCATCGGCCAGTTCCTCGAGCAGTCACAGAAAGGCCTCGTAGCCGTATCATTCAAGCGCGTAAACCTCAACGAGGACTAATCGCCAGCCCCACTGGCAAATACACATCATATCGGCTCCGCAGCAACTGCGGAGCCGATTTTTTATACAATAGGCATAATCAAGTCCTTAAGGACTTTAAGGTCATTAAGGTCATTAAAATCTTTAACTCAATCCGATTGGCATATTTTAACATAATTTATGTTTAGGGGGGGGGCAATTTACTAATAAATGTGTACATTTGTGAGTGAAATATAAAATCGGAGGTCTAAAAGACCCTTATACGCATCTAATTATAACCAATCACAATAAAAACACATAGGATGAATAACATCAGAAGCATGGTCCTCGCTGGAATTGCAGCCACGCTGGCATTGACTGCAAGCAGCGCTAAGATAGACTATTCGATAGTGTCTGTACCCGAAGAAGGCGGTGTGAAATTTGAACGTATCACCGAAGATGCCGACCAAGTCAGCTCTGTATTCCCTGCCAAGAAAAGTCTCTTCAAATTTGGCGGAGGTAAAGGCAGCCAGGTAGACTGGTGGGTAAATCCCCAAATAGCCATCACCCCCGACGGCAAAAGATTAGCCTATATCAACAACAAGAACGGCACAACCAACGTGATGGTCAAAGATGCGCGTCGCGGAGGATCAAGCGTACAACGTACTTTCCGCACCAACGTGCGCGACTTCACACTCAGCCCCGACGGCTCTACGATATGCTTCACGGAGTGGCGCAGCGGTCACTACGGCATATACCTGGTAGACGCAGTGCAGGGCAATGTGGTGCGTCAGGTGTCAAACGGCACCGACAACGATTTTGCCGGACAGATGACCAAAGACAACAATCACATCTACTTCCACAGGGGCGAAGGCTTCGGAGCGTATTCGCTATGGAGCTGGGACCGCAAGAATAACCTGTTTTCAAACTACTCACGCGGCATGACACCCGTGCTTGACCCACGCGACAAGGATGTGGTATATTGCGCACGTTTCACCGACAAGAAAGAGAGCGAAATCTGGCGTCTCAACCTTAAGACCGGCGTTGAAGAACTTATCTTAGGGCTTCCCGACCGCAGCTTCACCACCCCGCAGCTCAGCCCCGATGGCAAGTGGCTCCTCGTCACAGGAACATCACGCTCTGAAAAGCACAAAGACCTCAACACTGACATATTCGCAGTACGCACCGACGGCTCCCAGCTCACACAGCTGACTTTCCATCCAGGCAACGACCTCTCCGCCATATGGGCACCTGACGGCAAGACCATCTACTTCGTATCCGAGCGAGGCACAGCCAAGAAGGGTCTGTACAACGTATGGCAGATGGATTTCAACCTCTGACAAATCACAATTCCACATTTAACTGATAACCCAATCTATTTAAAAATTTTAGAGTTATGAAAAAAGTTATCTTAACCATGGCTTGCGCTGCATGCGTAATGTCACTCTCAGCTCAGCGCGCATCTGACTCAGCCCTGTCAGCCAGCGACATCAAAGACTACAACCGTATCGGCATCTCCTACAACAACACCCACTACGGCTACAATGACGCCTATGGTACAAACCACGGCGATCTCGGTTTCGGAGCTAACGGCGTAGGTATCGACTACATCCACGGATTCAGCGTAAGCTCAAGTCTTCCCCTGTATATCGAGACTGGTCTTAACCTTGACTTCAACTTCGCCACAGAGAGCAGCGACAAGGAAGAAGCTGCCGGCTACTGGTTCCAGGGCAAGACTAATTTCAGCGACATCAACATGCAGGTTCCCGTTAACGTGGCATGGAAGTTTGCCGTAGGCGAAGACTTCTCTATCGCTCCTTACCTCGGTCTCAACTTCAAGGTACACTTCTCAACACGTTTCAAAGACAAAATCGACACCAACGTTCCTGAAGATATTCTCGCACAAATCGGTTACACCAAGAAAGACCTTGAAGGCGATTGGGTCAGCGTATTTGACTCTGCAGAAGATGCAATGGACGGTGACGACAACACCTGGAACCGCTTCCAGATGGGATGGCATGTAGGTGTAGGCTTCCAGTACAAGCCCATCTACCTCGGTGTGCAGTATGGCACAGACTTCATCCCCGCTTACAGCCACAAGTACACCTACGACGGCGAAAGCGAGACATACAAAATCAACACCGGCAACCTCAAGGTGACTCTCGGTTACGTATTCTAATCAATACGCCCGTACGGCACATAAATAATAATGGATGAGAATCCCGGCTCCGCATCGGTTGCGGGGCCGGGATCGCTTTATCGGGAGATATAAATCTTATAGGATTTATAAGACCTATAAGATTTAATAAGACCAGTGTGATCAGATAAATCTGTCTATCATGTCGCGAAGCTCGCTGAGGGGTTTTTCGCCGCCGTCGCGCCATACTTCCTGACCGTCTTTAAAGAGCAGCCATGTAGGATATGAGTTGACATGGTATTCGTCCATAAGCTCGGAGTTCTCGTCACCCTCTATCTGGATGATGTTAGCCTTATTGCCAACCATCTGCTTGAGTTCTTCCACTATGGGCATCATGCGGTGGCAATGAGGGCACCAGTCGGCATAGAACTCTACCAGAGTAGGCTTTGCCTCATTGAGAGCCGTGGTTAGTGTGTTTTTAATGTCTGACATAAATTTAAAGTTTTCTGGTTAAGAGGATTCAATCAATGGTCCACGTCCTCGCTCTTGACTTCGAGGAGTTCATTGATCTTGGCTATAAGCTGATCAGCCTGATGGAGTCCCATGCCGCGCCAAGCCGGCTCACCGTTGCGAAAAGCAATGAGAGTAGGGATAGACTGCACTCGATACTGGCGGGCAAGCTCAGGATTCTTGTCAACATCAATCTTGATGACATTTGCTTTGTCACCAACCGCATTCTTCACCTGTTCGAGTATGGGAGCCTGCATCTTGCATGGTCCGCACCATGTGGCATAAAAGTCGACCAAAGTAGGTTTTGACTGGCTGATAAGATCTGGAAATTCGCTCATAATATATGATTTGATATTTGTATTGGATGTTCGGCAGACCATCCATCATATGATGGTCACATAAGATAAACATCCCCAATATGAAAATGTTTGTGAGTCAACAGTTTTAAACATTTGGAAAGAACGAATCACACGCCGCAAGCCATATGACGTAAATTTGCGTTTATGGGGCGAAAAGCGTAAATTTGCACTCGCAAAAACATAAACACACTTATACATCCCGATATGCTCACAGCCAAGGAGATACGCGAATCATTCAAAGAATTTTTCAGCAGCAAGGGACACAAAATCGTCCCCTCCGCACCCATGGTCATCAAAGATGACCCCACGCTGATGTTTACCAACGCCGGCATGAACCAGTTCAAGGACATCATCCTCGGCAACAAAGCCGCCAAGGAGCGCCGTGTCGCCGATTCGCAGAAATGTCTGCGCGTGAGCGGCAAGCACAACGACCTCGAGGAGGTAGGCATGGACACCTACCACCACACCATGTTTGAGATGCTCGGCAACTGGTCATTTGGCGACTATTTCAAGAAAGAGGCAATCGACTGGGCATGGGAATACCTGGTAGATGTGCTTCATCTTGACCCCAAACGCCTGTATGCCACGGTGTTTGAAGGCTCGCCCGAAGAAGGTCTCAGCCGTGACGACGAAGCCGCCGGCTACTGGGAGAAACACCTCCCCACTGACCATATCATCAACGGCAACAAGCATGACAACTTCTGGGAGATGGGTGATACAGGTCCCTGCGGTCCCTGTAGTGAAATCCACATCGATCTCCGGTCGGATGAAGAGCGTGCCAAGATACCCGGACGGGATCTCGTCAACCACGACCATCCGCAGGTGATAGAGATCTGGAATCTCGTGTTCATGCAGTACAACCGTAAAGCCGACGGCTCTCTTGAGCCGCTCCCCGCCAAGGTAATCGACACCGGCATGGGCTTCGAGCGTCTGTGCATGGCTCTCCAAGGCAAGCAGAGCAACTACGACACCGATGTGTTCACCCCACTCATCAATAAGATCTCAAGTCTCACAGGTCTCAAATACGGCGATGACAAGAAGGTCGACATAGCCATGCGCGTCATAGCCGACCATGTACGCACCATCGCCTTTTCCATCGCTGACTCCCAGCTGCCGAGCAACGCCAAGGCTGGCTATGTTATCCGCCGCATCCTGCGCCGCGCCGTGCGCTATGCATACACATTCCTCGGTCAGAAACAGGCATTTATCTACAAGCTCGTCGACACCCTCATCGAAAGCATGGGCGAGGCTTACCCCGAACTGCCGGCACAGCGTGAACTCATCATGCGCGTAATCAAGGAGGAGGAGGACTCATTCCTGCGTACACTCGAAAACGGCATCCGCCTGCTCGACAATGCCATCGCCTCAGCCAAAGCCGAGGGAAAGACCGAGATTTCAGGTCATGAAGCATTCGTGCTCTATGACACCTACGGATTCCCTCTTGACCTTACCGAACTGATACTCAAAGAAAACGGCATGACACTCGACCATGCCGGATTTGATGCCGAAATGCAGCAGCAGAAGGAACGCGCCCGCAACGCTGCCGCCATGGAGACAGGCGACTGGGTGACAGTGCGCGAAGGCGAGCCCGAGTTTGTGGGCTATGACGTGACAAGCTGTCCCACCCATATACTCCGCTACCGTCAGGTCAAGCAGAAAGGCAAGGAATACTATCAGCTCATCCTCTCCACCACTCCTTTCTATGCCGAGATGGGTGGTCAGACAGGTGACCGCGGCACACTCACTGCCGGCGACGAGACCATAGAAATCTACGACACCAAGCGTGAGAACGGCATCGGCGTCCATCTGACCAAGAAACTCCCCTCTGACGTTACAGCAACCTTTGAGGCAGCCATCAACGAGGAAGCACGCCAAGCCACTTCAGCCAACCATACAGCCACCCACCTACTCCACCATGCTCTGCGCCAGGTGCTCGGCGAGCATGTAGAACAGAAAGGTTCGTTTGTATCACCAGACCTGCTCCGATTCGACTTCTCTCACTTCCAGAAGGTAACCCCTGAGGAGCTCCGAAAGGTAGAACATATCGCAAATGCTGCCGTCCGCAAGGCAATTGCACGTGACGAACACCGCAACATGCCCATAGCCGATGCCCGCGCCATGGGTGCCATGGCTCTCTTCGGAGAAAAATACGGCGATGAAGTGCGCGTGATCAAGTACGGCGATTCCGTGGAACTCTGCGGTGGTACCCACGTAGACAACACAGGCAACATCGGCATGATACGCATCATAAGCGAAAGCAGCATCGCTGCCGGCATACGCCGCATCGAAGCCATCACCGGAGCCCGTGTCGAGAAAGCGATGAACGAAATGAGTGACACGCTCCATGACATAGCCACACTGTTTAACAATGCTCCTGATATCGTAGCAGCCCTCCGCAAATCAATCGATGAAAATGCAGGGCTGAAAAAACAGGTGGAAGACTACTTCAATGAGCGCGTAGCCACATTGACCAAAAAGGTGCTTGAAGATGCAAAAACAGTCAACGGCATTAAGATTGCCCATCTCACTGGCATAAGAATACCTGAAGCAGTCAAAAACGTTGCTTTCAGCGTACGTGCCGCGTCTCCAGAGAACACAGTATTTGTGGGTGCTACCGTTGATTCAACAGGCAAGCCTCTGCTCACCCTTATGATTACCGAGGATCTTGTAAAATCGCATGACCTCAACGCCGGAAAAATCATCCGCGAGGCAGCCAAAGCCATCAAAGGCGGTGGCGGCGGTCAGCCCGGCTTCGCTCAGGCTGGAGGCAAGGATGCCGACGGCATCTCAGCCGGAGCCCAATCAATCCTCGAAGCAATCCACTAAACGACATAATATAAATATAAACGGAGGTCTCCGTCCAGAATTGGACGGAGACCTCCGTTTATATTTATAACCATACCAAACACAACAGCAGCATTTTTCCACAAAAGCAATCCAATCAACATCAATATGACACCAATAATTGTTTTATTGAATCTTTTTGCTAAAAATATTTGCATTTATAGAACATAGTGGTTAAATTTGCGCCATACCGGTATCACATTGACAGGCCTGAAGGTAATACAAATTAAAAGTAACTTCTATGAAAAAGATTGTTTTTATATTCATCCTGTTATCCCTCCAAAGCTCATATGGCTCGGCTGAAGAGATGCCAAATAGCAGTGACACAAAGAAAACAAGCTATCTGCCGACGATACACGGTGTGGTACGCCCACGCTGGGAAATCGAAACGAAAGATGCCTACAACCGGTTTGAAGTAAGAAACGCACGTGTTTCCATGAGTGGAAATATCATCCCGGCGATAGACTATCTGGTACAGGTGGATTTTTGCGATCAGGGAAAAATCAAGATTCTTGATGCCTGGGGTGGGATCACTGTGACAAAGGGGCTTAAGGTCAGAGCCGGACAGTTCCTGATGCCTGTAGGCATTGAACCGTTAAGAGCCCCGGCGGCATATATATTTGCCAACCGAGCCTTTATAGGCAAGCAGATGTGCAATGCCCGCGGTGTCGGTGCGGAAATCGCATATACACTGCCCGTCATACCTCTGACCATGAAAGCCGCAGTGTTTAATCCGACTTCAGTAGCCGATCATGATGTATGGACCCGCACGCCTACATTCTCGGCATCAGTACTATGGCAGCTTCATGCCTTCGGATTAAATGTCGGCTTCCAGTCCTCGGTGCCGCCAGCCGGACGCATAAATCTCACAGATGCTGCCATCATATATAAAAGCGGACGATGGAATGTGGAAGGCGAGTATATGTACAAGCATTACACTCACCGCTATGCTTCTGCATCTCATGGATACTCAGTGTTCGGCGATTACAACTTCCCTATCAATGCCGGGATATTCAATCGTCTGTCATTCCAGACCCGTTTTGATGGCATGACAGCACATAATTCAGGAGACTTGACTGATGACGGAAACCTGACAGCCGACATGCCTGCACGCAACCGCATCACCGTCGGCTCCACCATAAGCCATATCCAGCAGAAACTCCATGCTGACATACGTATCAACTATGAGAAGTATTTCTATCATCATGATGTCTCAGTCCCGACCGGACAGAGCGACAAGGTGGTCGTAGAGCTTGCTGTGAGCTTCTGATTGAGCTATATATCAGCCAACAACATATAACCAACATGTATTATCATACCTAACCAAACAATTTCTAAGTTATGAAAAGATTAATTCCCCTGCTGTGTAGCATTCTCTTCACAGCCAGCCTGGTATCAGCGGCTTCCACAACCGAAAAAGCCGACAAAGCTATCATCATCATCGACATGCAGAACGATTTCGTAGAGCCTGACGGTGTGCTCTGTGTCGCCGGCGCCAAGCCCACAATCCCAGCCATCCAGGATCTGGTCAAATACGGCCGTGACAACGGCTGGAAAATCATCTACATAGTCCGCGAGCACCGCCCGTCAGGGTTGGATGTCGACGAGCCGCGAGTGCCGCTCTTTACCGACGGAAAGCCCGGCTACTGTGTCCCCGGCACCTGGGGCGCAGAGATAGTCAAAGGACTCGAACCCGAAAAAGACGACCTCGTGGTGGCTAAATTCCGCAACAGCGCGTTTTTCAACACCCAGCTTGACCTCATACTGCGTCGCTTAGGCGTAAACACAGTAATCCTGGCTGGGACACAGTATCCCAACTGTGTGCGCGGCACAGCCAACGATGCCATGAGCTATAACTATGAGACCGTAGTGTGCACCGATGCCTGCTCAGCCAAAACACCCGAAGTAGCCCAAGCCAACATCTACGACATGCGCAACATGGGCATAAAGTGCATAAGCCTTGACGAGGTAAAGAAGCAATATAAATAATAGTCCATTACACTAAAAACGGAAGGCAGCACCGTGACTGACAGTGTCACGATGCTGCCTTATATATGTTGACCGAATCAAAGTTTTATGTCATCGGTCGGGTAATCGAACTCGTCTATTTCTTCGTAATCGTCATCGTCATAATCTTCGTCAAAGTCCTCATCGTCCGAGGGAAGCTGAGGAGCCTGCTCGAAGATGAACTCATCCTCCTCGCGCACACGGTGGTGCTTGTCGAGCGGACGGTGGATGATGTCTGATGTGGCTATCTGGTTGCGTTCGTCAGTGATGGCTGACCAGAGCTTGTCTTTAAGTTCGGTCAGTCCGAAACCTGTGACAGCCGAGATGAACTGATGCGGTATATCCTTAGGCAGCTCCGCCTCCATTGCTTCCATCAGCTCCTCGTCAAGCATATCGCTCTTGGAGATGGCGAGCACACGGGGTTTGTCGACCAGTTCAGGATTGAATTTGTGCAACTCCCCTATCAGCACCTCATACTCCGCCTTGATGTCTATGGCATCAGCCGGGATCATGAACAGGAGCACGGCATTGCGCTCTATGTGACGGAGGAAACGCAGTCCTAAGCCTTTGCCCTCGGCGGCACCTTCTATGATGCCGGGGATGTCAGCCATGACAAATGAGCGGTTGCCTCGATACTCTACGATGCCGAGCTGCGGCTCCATGGTGGTAAACGGATAGTCGGCTATCTTGGGACGCGCCGCCGACACAGCCGACAGCAGAGTGGACTTGCCTGCATTGGGGAATCCCACCAAGCCGACATCAGCCAGCAGTTTCAGCTCCAGGATGATGGTCTTCTCAATAGCCGGCTCTCCAGGCTGAGCATAGCGCGGAGTGCGGTTGGTCGCGCTCTTGAAGTGCCAGTTGCCCAAGCCACCACGACCGCCTTTGAGGAGCTTCACCTCTTCGCCGTCATCGGTTACTTCACAGAGATAATCGCCCGTCTCGGCATCAAACACCACAGTGCCGCAAGGCACCTCCACGACTATGTCCTCTCCGTCCTTGCCGAAACTGCGTCCGCCAGTGCCGCTCTGACCGTTGCCGGCAAATATATGTCTGCGGTATTTGAGCGGGAGCAGAGTCCACATGTTGCGGTTACCTTTGAGGATGATATGCCCCCCTCTGCCACCGTCACCGCCGTCAGGACCACCCTTAGGCACATATTTCGCCCTATAGAAATGGCGAGAACCAGCACCGCCCTTGCCCGAACGGCACATTATCTTTACATAGTCTATGAAATTGGAATCAGCCATGGAATACTATTGAGAGTGTGTATTGAGTAGAGTATCATTGATTTTAACAGCCACGCGCCTTATTTGTTCCCGGAGTGATAACGCATCAACTCCTGGGCACGTGCATAGTCATTGGGGGCTCCTATGTCAATCCATGTGCCGTTGATCGGATAAAACGACACAGGCATATTCTGTGCCAACGCGCTGTCTATCAGGTCGGTTGCATCAGTATGGACGTCAGAGCGGACCTGACGAAGCAACGCATTGTCAATCATGTATATGCCAGCATTGGCATGATGGGTGTATGACGGCTTCTCGACAAACGACTTCACCATGCAGCCCTCTGTATCAAGAATTGCATACGGAACCGAAATGGTATATGGTATGGCAGCCACAGTCAGCATAGCCCCTGTGGCGCGATGATGGAGCCACATGTCTTCAAGCGACAGAGAAGTGAGCAAATCGCTGTTCATGACAAGCGTAGTGCCTGTCTCTGGGATATCAGCCAGCGACACTGCCCCTATGGTGCCGAGAGGGGAAACTTCCCGTACGCATCTCACCTTTACCCCGCATACCTCCTCAGCGAAATGCGCCTCAATCTGTTCGGCGAGATAATGCGTGGTCACAGTGATGTCGGTGATACCGGCAGCCGCAAGCATGGCTATGTTATAGTCTATGATTGCCTTCTCGCCTACCTTAAGCAGCGGTTTTGGAGTGGTAAGTGTCATCGGGCGCAATCGTTCGCCACGTCCTCCCGCCATCACTATGGCGCGCACCGGCAGCAATGTCGACTGCCGGGATGTGTCAAGCACTCGCACCACGTGTCCGTCATCGTCAAGCACAGGGATCATGCGAATCCCCTTGCTACGATATGATGCCAGCGCAGCCACATCTATATCCTGAGCTTTCAGGTAATGGAAATCACGCTTCATGGCTACGGCGACAGTCTCATCCAGTCCCTCGCCAGCGATAAGCGCCCGTCGGATATCCCCGTCAGTCAGTGTGCCAGCCATGCGCCCGTCGGCATCGGTGACAATCAGCGTCATCAGCTGTCCCGACAGGTCATTTATGGCTCTGAGTGCATCAAGCAGCGTCGCGTCTGTATGGATTATGTTGCTTTTCATCTGTCAGCTCTTTTGCATATCGTTATATATCATCTCGGCGATAGTCCAGTCAAGCGGAGTGTCAAGATCCACCGACCGCGACCGCGGCATCTCCACAGCTATGCGGCGCGGCATAGCCCCGAGAGCATACCGCCTGACCGACTCCGGACGCATCACATAGACTGCTCCGTTATATTGCCACGCCTTGGGAGCATCCTGCCTGCGCGTCAGCGTACCGTCCCCCTTGGATACATGAAGCACACCGTCAGCATCGGTCTCAAAGCAGTCATAATATGGATTGCATGCCGCCTCGGTGACCGTGACAGCCATGTCGCAGTCAGGAGTGGCATCATAAGCCTCTATAGCTTTAACGATGTCAGCGACTGTGCGCAATGGCGATGTAGGTTGCAGAAGCACTACTTTGTCATACTCTACTCCCATGGCATCGGCATTATCCATTGCATCCAATATGACCTCGCGGCTTCCGGCAGTATCGGTGGCAAGCTCCGCCGGACGGCGATAAGCCGTATCATAACCGAGCTCCTTTGCCACTTCGGCTATGCGCTCATCATCAGTGGAGAGAATGATATGCGCATCATCCGTCAGAACGCGGGCAGCCTCAAGCGAATACGCAATGAGCGGCTGTCCGGCAAACGGCTTGATATTTTTATGCGGGATGCCTTTGCTGCCTCCTCGGGCAGGTATGACAAACAGTATGCGGTCAGACATGGGTCAAAACGTGTAAATAGCAGATACAAAGATAGTAAATTAGACCGAGATGCACACCGCTCCTGTCACATTTCGTGGCACTAATATTAAAAATATATTTATAATTGTTAAAATACCCAACAAAACATTGCAGATTCAAAAAAACTGTCTACCTTTGTAATACAAACAAACACCAATCTTTCGAACCTTCTATTTCTAATTACCATATAACACTGAGAAGCGCCCCCTAAAGCGTTTCAATAATCAGGATAATAAAAACATCAGTTTGTAAAATGAGAAACCGGTCCCGTCCCTCTGCCCAGAGCGACGGGATTTTTTTGCATCATGATATGGGCGCATGGTAAAAAGGGGTCAGTAGCA
>LUJR01000026.1 GCA_001689515.1 Bacteroidales bacterium M7 | reverse complement strand
CTAAACACAGCCTTTTTACCATGCGCCAATGACATGACGGAATTTAAGACAAGAAGAACCAGAAATCAGAGACTGGGAGTTGTTAGAAGTTGACATATACAGTTAATTTAGGGAATAATGGAAAAGCGGCCATAAGGTGTCCTACGCTTAACTGTAAAAAGCGCTGGGGCGTTTCCGCTGCCCACACCATCGGCCGCAAAATTCGTTAGATAGAGAAAAGGTAACATGTACAGTTAATTTTAGGATACGCTAAAGTAGTAATATAATCCGTAACTGCAAAATATAAATGTAAGAAAAACGACATTTATGTGCATTCTTCATACTGTATTAGCCCTTATGAGGGGCTATTTCAAACCGATGGGAATGACGGTAGCTCCAAAAAAGTGTGAAAGCGTTTCACACTTTTATGAAACGCTTTCACACTTTTTTGTGACATCCTGTCACTCATGCTACATTTGGATCAACTTATCAAACTGCAAAATACAAAGCAATGGACAACGACAAAAGCAAAGACAAAGACAAGGCAGACCGTTTCAGATTCGTAGTGTCTGACGAGTCTGTCAACTCCTATGGGTGTATCGTGCAGACATCCGGCATTGATACAGTTTCTTTTGAGAAAAACCCGGTCATGCTCTATATGCACGACAGAGGGCGTGTGATAGGCCGTTGGGAGAATATCCACAAGGAGAATGGGCGGCTGATTGCCGAAGCCGTATTTGACACTTCCTGCGACCTCGGGCGTGAAGTGGCGGCTAAAGTGTCCGGCGGTTTCTTACGCGCCACCTCAATAGGCATCGAAATCAAAGACACACGCAAAATCAACGGGATAGATACAATCACAGCATGCGAACTGTATGAAATCTCAATCGTGGATATCCCTGCCAACAAAAACGCCGTGAAGATGTCAAAAAACGGCCAAATTCTCTCTTTGGGGTATTTCATGGGGAATGATGCCACTGATGCGTCTGCAACGCTTAAAACACGCCTGATTGAAATGCTGGGGCTTTCTCCGGCGGCCTCTGATGAAGATATATTAGGCATAGTTTCAAGGCTCATTGACGGCAAAGCAGACAATGAAGTCAAACACGCTCTGAGCATGGGTATGATCAGCCCTGAGGAAAAGAAAGTGCTGGCCTCTCTTGCTCGTAAAGACGTTGCATCATTCAACACCCTAATAGAATCCAGGCGCAAACAATACGTAGAGTATGTGCAAAAAGCTGTGGATGAAGCCATAAAGCAACGCCGAATCCTCGGGGGCAACGTTCGTTTTTCACCAGAATAGGTGAAACAATGGGCAAAGAGACACTTGAAATGCTGTTGCTTACATACAAGCCCGCGCCCTCTCCCGAACAGCTTTTAAACATGGATAAACGCATAGCTTACGAAGCTGCACGACGCGACGACCTCAACAAGTTTGAAACAAGGCTGGAGAGAATGGAGGACAGACTTGAATATTACCGCCGCAACAATCCCGAATATCTAAAAGCAAATCCGGGATTGATGGAAGAACTGTTGAGGCAAGAAGTCTCTCAGGCATAATCAAATCTATTTAAACTATATCGTATAATCCGTAAAACATCATCCAAATGGCTCTTAACAAACAGATATGGCTCAGGCAAATAAAGGAAGGCTTTTACCCTGATGACAGCTGGTTAGTAAAGCTGGTTAATAATGACAGCCTTGTAGATAACAACAAGATACACATACCCTCTGCTGGCATAGACCCGAAGGTTATCGTGAACAACACGACATATCCAATAAAATGCGCACCACGTGACGATGAGGATAACGAGTTGACATTGGACACGTTCGCTACTGAAAACACAATCGTGCGCCGTCCTGATGCGTTAGAATACAGTTACGACAAGCTGGAAAGTGTCATCAGGCAGCACCGTTCAGCATTGCGCCGTGCTGTGATATCAAAAGCGGCTCATGCTATCGCTCCACAGACAGACACTACATACACGCCACTGGTTGCAACGTCGGGGGATGTCAAAGGAAACCGCCACCGCCTGTGCTTTGATGACGTCCTGGCTCTCAAAGAACGCTTTGATGATGCCGATGTCCCACAAGAAAAACGTTATCTCGTACTGAATCCAAAACATGTCACAGACCTGTTGCGGGAGGATCTAAAACTGTTTAAGGACATAACAAACATCGTGGACGGCGAACCTGTGAAATTTGCCGGGTTCGGGTGTTTCTCATGCTCTGCGATGCCGACCTACAGTATCAGCGACAAGCAGTGGGCAAAAGTGCCATATGCAACCGCCACAACAGCAAATTTTGCAAGCATAGCTTTTCAGGCTGATGAAGTTTTTAAGGCTGACGGGGAGTTTTATATGTATGCACGCTATGACGACCCGGAAGAGCGCGGGTCTATCGTCGGTTTCGATAAACGCGCTATAGTGTTGCCGATAAGAAAAAAGGCATAGGAGCTATAATAAGTTCAGGGGCTGAATAATAGGCCTAAAGACGCTGTTATAATGATAGAGTAGACATGGCATACGCTCAATTTACCCATATAAGCAGCCATTACTTTAGAGGCAGATCACTAAGCATGCGCATCGCGCTTGTTAACAAGATTTACGACCTCATGGCACGTAGAGGCATATCAAACCGCGCTATATGGTATAACTATATATACCCTGTCTTAGGAGTGACCGAAAGGACTTTTTATCGTTATTTGAAGCTGGGTTATAACGGCGATCCAATACTAACCCAATCTGAAATAACTATCTTAAGCGGTTTGCCTCAGTGTCTGTCAACCGAACTAATAGAGGCATCCAAAACACAGGAAAGGCGAGCGTGCAACCTCGCAAAGAAATAGCAAGTTTTTCTTCATATTTTTAGATTGCAGTAATTCTATCTTCGTGGATAAGGCGTGTGCCGGGAGGGTACGCGCCTTTCTTGCATGTATTAGTCTTGACATTTTCCGACAACACAAATTGGTCAAAAAGTCGTATTTTTCAACTAATAACAGCTCTAATCAATGTGCGTTAAACGTATTTTAACAAAACATTTCGTTTTAATTAACATTTTGTCAATTTGTAACTAATTGATTCTCAATATTCTATTTGTTGTCATGTTAATCGTTCCAAAACGAACGATTAACATGACAAAATGATGATAACATGTTGGAAATAAACAGAATAACTCTTCTAAAACATTAGACAATTAGCGTACGTAAACTTGTCTAATTTTATACGTTTCGTTTTGAGGATTATATACCGCAAGATATCGCAAATTGTCTCAATTTGTGATATCTTTAATTGTATCTCTCTGTCTATTAGGATGTTGTAATTACTGTATAAATTAGGCGATGTGGACATTTGGGGTGATATT
>LUJR01000025.1 GCA_001689515.1 Bacteroidales bacterium M7 | reverse complement strand
AATTTTGCACTTGCTTGTTGACTCTACAGATCAAATTGGAGTGGGGATGTTGCAGGGGATTGGCGGAAAGTTTGTAACTTTGCGTGGATTATCACACTCATAGATGAAACGTTACAATCTCGTCAATAACTCGTTGGGATGGCTGTGCTTTCTGATAGCCGCCGTCACCTACCTGCTCACATTGGAACCGACAGCCAGCTTCTGGGACTGTCCGGAGTATATCTCACAGGCATTCAAGCTCGAAGTCGGGCATCCGCCGGGCAACCCCATCTGGATCATGATGGCGCGCGTGGCAGTCAATTTCGCCGGAGGCAACACCGAACTGGTGCCGCTGATGGTCAACGCCTCGTCAGCCCTGTTCAGCGCGGCAACGATATTGCTGCTGTTCTGGACCATAACCCATCTGGTCAAGCGTCTGATAGTGCGCGACGATGCCGAAAGCATCCCGCTGACCAAGATGATAGTGATCATGGGATCGGGTCTGTGCGGCGCACTGGCTTATGCGTGGAGCGATACCTTCTGGTTCTCAGCCGTCGAGGCGGAGGTTTACGCCTTCTCCTCGTTCTGTACCGCACTGGTGTTCTGGCTGATACTCAAGTGGGAAGCCCGAGCCGACCAGCCGCATAGTGACCGCTATCTCGTGCTGATAGCCTATGTCATAGGTATTTCCATAGCAGTGCACCTGCTCAACCTGCTCTGCATCCCTGCCATCGTGCTTGTGGTCTACTACCGCAAGTGGAACAAGACCACGGCTTCAGGCTCGCTGATAGCCCTGCTCGTATCGTTTGTGATAATCGGTCTGATACTATTCGGTCTCGTACCGGGATTCATCGAGATGTCGCAGTATTTCGAGCTGTTCTTTGTCAATACCTGCGGCATGTCATATAACATGGGCGTACTTATCTATGCCCTGATGACCATTGCGGCGTTCATATGGTGCATCCACTCCATGTATGCCCAAAACAATCCTCTCAAGATGAAGGTATCGTTTCTGCTTGCAATCCTCCTTAGCGGCATACCCTTCATCGGCGAAAGCCTGTGGATTCCCGTGGTAATCCTCGGCGGACTGGCAGCCTACCTGTGGATAGCCAAGAAGATACCTGTCAGAGTGCTGACGGTGGTTACTTTAAGCTGCTTCGTCATATTCATCGGTTACACGAGCTATGCGCTGCTGCTGATACGTTCGTCAGCCAACACCCCGATGAACCAGAACGCCCCCGACAATGTATTCACCCTCTCAAGCTACCTCAACCGCGAGCAATACGGCGAGACTCCCCTGCTCTACGGCCGCACCGTCAACTCCTCAATTCTCTACCGAGTGGAAGGTCAGACACCGCGTCCCGTGGTCAATCTCACCAGACCGCTCTACGGCAAGGCTGTTGACGGCGGCAAAGACCGTTACGTCAACTACGGCTACAAGAAGGAATATGTCACCACCCCCGAGCTCAACATGCTCTTCCCCCGCATCCACAGCTCGTCACATATTGGAGCGTACACCGACTGGATAGACATGAAAGGACAACCCGTAGACGCTACCGTATATGTGGACGAAAACGGCGAACCGCTCCAGAAGGTGACAAAAATCAAGCCGACCATGGGCGAAAACCTGCGTTTCTTCCTCACCTACCAGCTCAACCAGATGTACTGGCGCTACTTCATGTGGAACTTCGCCGGTCGTCAGAACGACATCCAGGGCAACGGCGAGGTCAACAACGGCAACTGGATAAGCGGCATACCCTTTATCGACAACCCTCGTCTCGGCGACCAGTCGCTGCTGCCCGATGACCTCGGCAAAGCCAACAAGGGTCACAATGTCTACTATATGCTGCCACTGCTTCTCGGCATCATCGGCTTGGCATGGCAGGCATTTACCTCCAAGCGTGGCATAGAGCAATTTTGGGTAGTCTTCTTCCTGTTCTTTATGACCGG
The DNA here is from genome assembly GCA_001689515.1 of Bacteroidales bacterium M7. Classification (GTDB taxonomy): domain Bacteria; phylum Bacteroidota; class Bacteroidia; order Bacteroidales; family Muribaculaceae; genus Amulumruptor. The sequence continues at coordinate 17,644 of LUJR01000025.1, read as the reverse complement.
CATAGCCATCGTGCTCTACCTCAACCAGACTCCTACCCAGCCCCGTGAGCGCGATTATGCGTTTGCCGGCTCGTTCTATGCGTTCGCCATATGGATAGGCATCGGTGTGACCGGACTATGGATGACTCTAAATGGTCTGCTTGGCAAGAAGTTCAATACAGACAACAAGGTTACAGCCATAATCGCAGCTGTCATCGGTCTGCTCGTGCCCATACAGATGGTATCTCAGACATGGGACGACCATGACCGAAGCGGACGCTACACCGCCCGCGACTTCGGCTTCAACTACCTCAACTCTCTTGATGACAATGCCATCATATTCACCAATGGTGACAACGACACATTCCCCCTCTGGTATGCCCAGGAAGTGGAGGGAGTGCGCACCGATGTCCGCGTGGTCAACCTCAGCTATCTGACCACCGACTGGTATGTCAACCAAATGAAGCATCCAACCTACGATGCCGCAGCCATAGACATGCTCGCCAAACCTGCCGACTATGCCTATGACCGCTTGCAGTTCAACTACTTCTTCGACCCCGACACCACCAAGGTCAACGCCCTCAAATCGCTTGAGCAGATCTATGATGCCCGGAGCGACAAGAACGGCTATAACCTGCCGATGATGAAGTACCCCAACATGTATGTCCCCGTGGACCGCGACGCCATGGTCAAGGCTGGTCGCATCACCGAGGCTGAGGCGAAGATAGCCGATGACATCATCGACTTCAACATGATGCAGGATCCCTCTACCGCCCGTGACGGAGGCATGTCGCTGAGCAAGCTGATTTCGCTCGACATGATCGCCACCAGTGCCGCCAACGGCTGGAACCGCCCGATATATTTCGCGTCTACAGTGCCCACTGAATATTATCTCGGACTGTCGCCCTATCTGCGCTCTACAGGCATGGCATACGAAGTGTCACCCATCCGCGAGCCTAACGGCATGACCGGTGTCAATACCGACAAGATGTACCGCAACGTGACCGAGCGCTTCCGCTGGGGCGGCATAGACGAGGTCAACAACGGCAAGGACGTATATCTTGACGAGACAGTGCGCCGCATGGTGACATCAACCCGCTCATCTATGTTTGACCTCGCCCACGCGCTTATAGTGGAAGGCATTGAGGCTACTGACAGCACCAATGTCACCACCGACAAAGCTAAGGCAGAGGCATTTGCCACCGACCGCTACAAGAAGGCAGTAACCATCCTTGACCTGATGATGACCAAACTGCCCACGAAAGCGCAGCCCTTCGGCATACAGCTCGGACAGCAGGTGGCAGAGCTCTACGGCACACTCGCCGAACTGACTGGCGACAAGACTCTGACCGACAAGGCTCTCGCTATACTAAAGGGAGAACTTGACCAGTACACACAGAATATCGTGTATTACCAGAGCCTCAAGCCTTGGCAATACCTGACACTGCCGACCACAGACCGCTGGATTGACCAGCACTATTATCTCAAACTTCTCCAGACCTACAGTGACTTTGGAGGAGATGCCGAGACATTCATGCAGCAGGCTGCCGAAAAGGGTGTCAACTTCAACCGTCAGGCATCTTTCCTCTCTGACGAAAACTGATCACCGACAATGCTTATAGAGCAACCACGCCTACCATATCGCCTCCTATTCCCGGAGGCGATATGGCGTATTAAGCACCGCGACAAGAAGATTGTCTTTCTGACTTTTGACGACGGTCCCATACCTGAGGTGACTCCTTGGGTGCTTGACGTGCTCGACCGATACGGTGTCAAAGCCACTTTTTTCATGGTAGGAGACAATGTACGCAAGCACCCGGAGGTTTCCAAGGAGGTGCTGCGGCGCGGACACACAGTAGGCAACCACACCATGCACCACCTGCAGGGCATGAAAGTGACTACCCTTCGCTACATGCGTGACATCACCGAAGCCGACGCCTTGATAGGCAGTTCGCTGTTCCGTCCGCCCCACGGACTGATACGCTGGGCGCAGGCAGCAGCCATCAAGCACCACTACAACATCATAATGTATGACCTCGTCACCCGCGACTACAGCAAACGCATGACCCCCGACAAGGTGTTTGCCAACGTAAGAAAATACACGCGCAACGGCTCCATAATCGTATTCCACGACTCCCTCAAAGCGTGGCGTAATCTCCAGACCGCCCTCCCACGCAGCATCGAATGGCTCCAGCAACAAGGCTACGAGTTCCGCGTCCTCTCTGGCGAATAACCATATACACGAATCACCCCCCGATTGTAGGGACATGCCGTGGCATGTCCGCATCCCAGCATTACACCGAATATAACCTATGGATAAGCGCAGACTCACGGAAGTCGTCAGAGGAGTGGGAGCCACGGCTGTCGGCATCGCCCGGATCACGGAGGTGGATGCCGCAGCAAGGGAAGCCTATCGGCAGTGGATTGAGTCGGGACGGTCAGCACCGCTCGCCTACATGGACCGCTACCATGAGGTGCGCGACAACCCGAGTCTGCTTCTCGATGGCGCACGGAGCATTATAGTTGCGGCATTTAGCTACTACTACCCCACACCTGAGCCTTGCTCCCGATTCACCATCGCCCGATATGCGCGTGGTGCCGACTACCATGAGGTTGTGCGCCGCAGGCTGACCGATGCTGTTGATGCCATCATGACAGAGAGCGGATTGGGAGCTACGGACTTCCGCGTATGCGTAGACACTGCCCCCCTACGCGAACGCTATTGGGCGCAACAGGCAGGCATCGGTTTCATCGGGCGCAACAATGCACTGATAATCCCTGGCGAAGGATCCTACATGGTACTTGGAGAGATTCTGACCACCATGGAGATTGAGCCTGATACGCCTTGTACCCTGACATGCAGCGACTGCATGGCATGCGTCAGAGCATGTCCAGCTGGCGCACTCGGCAGCGATACCGACGGCTACTGCGGCGTGGACGCCTCGCGCTGCCTGAGCTGCCTCACCATAGAGCACCGCGGCGACTTCCCCCCTGGAGTAAAACTCGTAGGCAGAATAGCCGGCTGCGACACCTGCCAGGACGTATGCCCCCACAACCACCATGCAAAACCATCATCCATCGCCGAATTTGCCCCCACCAACCCCCTGCTATCCATGACCGACGAGCAAATCCTCGCCCTCACCCCCGACGACATCCGCCCCCTAACCCGTCATACGCCCCTTAGCCGCATCAAGCCCCCCGACTTCATCCGCAACATCCACACCCCCTGACATGGGAAATCGTGCAATAATCGTGATAGGGAATGCGTTAATATATTATTATGAGGCTTGATTGGCTGAGGCGGCTGTTTCCGATTTTGTTTGTGCTCATCTCTGTGGCGGTGGTGGGCGGCTTTCTGTATTATTCGGGGACGCTGGTAGATGAACTGGCGGCGCAGGAGCGTGCCAGGATGCAGATATGGGCTAATGCTACTCGGCAGATCATCAACGGCGATGACGACTCCGGGGCTTCACCAGGCAATCTGGAGTTTCTGCTGAGCATCATCGAGGACAACCGCTCGATACCGCTGCTGCTGACCGACGACGAGGGGGAAATAATCATGCAGCGCAATTTCACCCTCCCCCAGCCTATCGACAGCATGGCACAATGGGAGCTGTCGGATGTCAACAAACGCTATTTGGAGGCTAAGCTCAACCATCTGCGAGAATCACCCAATGTAATACACATAGAGGTGTCGGAGGGCAACGTGCAACACCTCTATTACGAGGACTCGCGGCTGCTCAAGACGCTCAACATCTACCCCTACATACTGATATTGGTGATGGTGATTTTCATCGCCATCATATACTTCGCGCTCAGAGCCTCCAAAAAAGCGGAGCAAAACCGCCTGTGGGTGGGACTCTCCAAAGAGACCGCCCACCAGCTCGGCACTCCCATATCGTCACTGATGGCATGGCTGCAACTGCTTGAAGCCGAGGGCGTGGACCACGAGACTGTCAAGGAGATGGACAAGGATGTCAACCGCCTCTCCACCATAGCGTCACGCTTCTCAAAGATAGGCAGCCGTCCAAGCATGGAGCCTACGGAACTCAACGGCGTGGTCAGCCAGGCTGTCGGTTACATGAAGAGCCGCATATCGCGACGCATCAACCTAACTTTCACCCCATCTGCTGCCGCAGTAAACGCCAACCTGTCAGCCCCGCTGCTGGAGTGGGTGATGGAAAATCTCATCAAAAACGCTGTGGATGCCATGGACGGACAGGGTGCAATCACCGTCGAAGTCAAGTCAACGCACGACAAAGCCGTCATCACTATCAGCGACACCGGCAAAGGGATGACACGCAAACAGCGCAGCGACATATTCAAGCCCGGCTACTCGACCAAGAAGCGCGGATGGGGACTCGGACTGACGCTGGCTCGGCGCATCATCACGCAATACCACGGCGGCCGCATCTATGTCAGCGACTCGCAGCCAGGTATAGGCACGACATTTACCATAGAACTACCGCTCATCAATCCCGACAGATGAAACAGCTCTTCATAACCGACATGGACGGCACACTGCTCAACGAGGATAGCAAAGTCAGCCCCACATCGGCTCAAATCATAAGCGACCTGTCGCGTCAGGGAGCACTGATAACAGTCGCCACCGCGCGGACACCTGCCACCGTGGAACCTCTATTAGAGGGTGTCTACACCTCCTTGCCAGCCATAGTGATGACCGGAGCTGCGATGTGGGACCGTAGCAACCGCTCGTATGTCAACACCCATCCTTTCGCCGCCGACACCGACTGTCAGATACTTGCAGCGATGCGCAGCGAGGGGATAGAGCCGTTTGTCTACACATTTTTTGACGGAGACCCGCTGCTCCACGTGTACCGCAACTCACCCATGAGCGACAACGACATCAAATTTATGGACGAGCGGCGTGTCAGCGGATTGAAAGAGTTCCATATCGACCAACCGATGCCAGAGGGCGGACACACCATGCTATTCTTCGCCATGGGTCCACGGGACAGGATATTTGCCGCAGCCGACAAGATACGCGCTTTAGGCATATGCTCCGTGTCGGCATTCACAGATATATTCGGCGAGGATACCGGCATAATTGAGCTGTTTGCTCCCGGAGTCAGCAAAGCCTCGGCAGTCCAGGCTCTCAAAGCCGAGACAGGAGCCGACCGCCTGATAGTCTACGGAGACAATCTCAATGACCTGCCCATGATGGCAGTAGCCGATGAAAGCGTAGCCGTCGGTAACGCTCTCCCCGAAGTCAAGTCCGCAGCCACTCGCGTCATCGGAGCCAACACCGAAGATGCCGTAGCCCGCGACATCCTCCATACCATTACATCATCTGATACAATGATGGAGCACACGGCCTTCTTACATTAATGTAGATCAAAATAAGACAGAAAGTCCAGTGTTTACACAACACCGGACTTTCACCTCTCTGGCGTAAAAGAATCTAATTATTCATATTACGATTTCTAACACATTATTTTATCATTTCTTTTGTCACCCGAGAGCCACGGATCACAATGTAGAGTCCGGGGGTAGGGTCATAGATTCTTACGCCTTGCAGATTATAATATATCGGCTCTGTAGATTCATCATCATCAGAAACCATACCTATTGAAAGAGCGGTAGTAGAGACTGTCACAGTCATATTAGAAAAGTCAGCTATGATGTCATAAGTTCCAGGTGCAATCGTCCACGACAGACAGCCCGATGCAGTCACGTTGAGCGGGTACGCCGTCATGGGGGCGGACTGCCCCACGGTCAGTGGCGCGCCTTCAGTGGCAGCCCCGTATCGGTCGGCACTCTGGTTGAGTTCATCCCACGAGGATGCCGTGGTAGTGGCGAGATTGAAGAAACAGGTAGTCTCATTGGTGGCAAGCTCAAATTTCACATTAGAGGCTTTGAACGTGTCGCCACTTTTGGTCATCGCAATGCCAGTGCCAGGGGTGGAGCTCCAACCCGCGCCATCAGCGAGGTTACCAAGGATATAGAGTGAGGCTGGTGCTGTACCACCTCCTCCGGTACCGCCACCCCCAGTGCCTCCGCCTGATGTCGTGCCGTCAGCATTATACGTGGCACCGTTGACAAATACGAGGTCTCCTTCACCAGGAGCAGATGTGCCTCCACCGGCTTTCTCATTGCCGTTGTTGCTGATGATGATATGAGTGGGTATTTTGCCCGCTGGGGCTTCCCAGTAATATTTGCCGTCTTTTTGTGTCATCGCATCGCCTGGCCATGTGCCATTGGCGTTGCAGTTCTCATCGTTATTATTCTGGTTCCATGCCCACACATAAGGAGTCCAGCCGTTGCTGTTTATGAAGTAGCAATACTGCTTGTCACCAACAGGTGTATCGCCACCGCCTCCTGTGCCTCCACCGCCACCAGTACCGGCGGCACTGACTGTAATGGTCATGGCTGAGAAATCGGCTGTGATGTCATACTTGCCAGGAGCAATAGTCCATGACAGACAACCCGATGCGGTCACGTTGAGAGGGTACGCAGTCATGGGGGCAGACTGCCCCACGGTCAATGGTGCGCCCTCCGTGGCAGCAGCCCCGTATCTGTCGGCACTCTGGTTGAGTTCATCCCACGAAGAAGCCGTTGTAGTAGCGAGGTTGAAGAAACAAGTCGTTTCATTAGCGGCAAGCACAAACTCCACATTGGAAGCGGTGAATTTGCTGCCGTTTTTGGTCATCGCAACACCAGTGCCAGGTGTAGAGCTCCACCCTGCACCGCCAGCGAGGTTACCGAGGATGTAGAGCGAGGAGGGTTCCGTGCCTGGAGTATCACCGCCACCGGTGCCTCCTCCGCCACCAGTTCCACCGCCGTTATATATCACAGCGATGCCACTTGACCCCACATTGCCGCTGATAGTCGACGATGTTACTGTAAACTGACTTCCTGAGACCTTGTCGGTGTAGGTTCCAGCCGGACAGTAACCGCCGCCGTTGGCGATGGTAATCTGACCGCTGCCCTTCATGACGATGACCGCACCGCCACCCTGACGGGTCACACTGATTGCGTTGCCCGTGGTGGTCACATAATCAGCCTTGCCGACCATGGCGTTGCGGAACTTGTTGACCTCGGCAATGTGCTTTGCCTTGAAGGCAGTGCTGCCCTTGCCCACTTTGATGTTATTGAAGCCGCGGGCGTTGGGACGCGAGAGATATAGGCATGTAGCCCCGTTGCGGCATGCCATGGAGGCATATGCTCGGTCGATGGTTGCCTGGTCACGATGCTGGCTCCAACCATCATCGTTGGCATAAGTATCGTGGCTCTCTGCCCAGTAGACAATCTTACTGTCGGGGACCTGATAGTTTACCACATGTCCTCCAGCATAGCCTTGTGGTATACCGCCGTTGTCACGTGCGGCAGCATTGCTATAGGCATTATCAGTAACCGACATCATGCCTGCATACTCCTTGATTTTTCCGGCTTCGCCATCAGGTCCCACATTGTCAAGTATCTCTCCGTAATGCCACATGCCAGGGACAGATGTCACGGCGTTCCAGAAGCCGCACCCTTCAGAGGGAAGACCGATATGCTTGGCTGCATCCCAACGGCATCCTTTCACACCCATGCTTTTGAGCTGTTCGACATAGGCTTTGCCTCGCGCGATTACATCGGAGTGCTCAGAATTGAGCTCACAGTAGTCTCCGAGGTCATCATGGGTGATCGAATAGCGGCTGGCATAGCTTATATTGCTCGGATTATGCCCCCAGGAGCGTATGCGGTTGTTCTGCTCCCACCATGGGTCATGGTAGCCTTTGGTTTTGTCGACATGGTTTGCCACCACATCGACCACGACCTTGATGCCATAGGTGGCGGCTGTCTGGCAAAGAGTACGCAGGTCAGCCTCTGAACCCATGCCAGCACTCGCCTTGAAGGCAAGGTCATAGGGGCGGTAGAGGTCATGCCAGGCATAACCCACCTTTATGTCCGGACGCTGTAACGGCGAGAGCTGTACAGACCCGAAACCGGCAGCAGCGATGGCTGGGAGTTCTTCTTTGACTTGATTGATAGGCCAGTTGAAGCAGTGGAGTATATTACCCTCCTGGATGCCTGAAGGCAGTCCGTAGTTCTGCGCCGACCCTACGGGAGTTGCCACAGCCAGCGACATCATCGCCAGCAGCCATCCGTGAAATCTACTGTGTAGTTTTTTCTTCATGAAAAGGACTGGTTTGGTAAGAATTGGTAAGAAAAATGATTTACTATGTGCGACCGAAGTCGATGCAAAGATAGAATCCGATAGACCCAAAAAACTGATATAGTAAACGTCGGCAAGCATCAAGGGAGCATCATCGTATTGATTATCAGCATATTCATTTCTAAATGAGTAGCATATTAATCTGAATCTGGTAAACGTAATCATGACCTGACAACAGGCATTATCAAGCCGAGACGGTGATAAAACTCATCTTTTTCGACGGTCATCTTTGAGCGGATTGACGAGCGGAGATTATAGACTGTCTGTGGCGAATAACGAAGCATGGCTGAGATGTCACCCGTATTTTCTATGCCAAGTTTCATCAGAGTTATTATGCGCATCTCGGCTGAAAGGTGGTGATCTGCTGATTTAGCGGCGCCAGTGAGCATTTCATTGACCTGTATGACAAAATCGGGATAAATAGATAGAAATATCGAGTCAAAAGCCCTATAGAACACATTTTGTTCATTGTCGATGTGCGATACCGATTTGAGTGATGCCAGCGCATCATCATATCTCCCTGTGACTACCATACGGTAAAGCAACTTGCGGTTTGACGACTGACGCCCTATTGAGTCAGCCCATGACCGCAACAGGAAGCAGACATGATGCAGTGTCTCGGATGTAATGTTGTCTGATGGCGCATCAGAGAGAGTCTGCTGGCTGATGCCAAATGTGATGCGATAAATCGAAATAGCAACCCCGAGGATGGCAACACATACCATAAACAGCATTATCAATGCCGCAGCAGTGGTCACCGCAGCGACATCAAGCAAAATGAAATAGACCATGCAGATAGTGGCAAGAAAAGATTGATTAACGGATTAGATAAAAGACTGTAGCTGCGACAAATTTAGTCAATCCACTACTACAGGATATGCCTGAGTAGAGAGTGAGTAGATTATGATATAGACGATATATGCTTCTCAAAAACTACATATATGATATGGGAAAAACATACATTAGGCTAAGTATGGTAAAAACAAATGCATCCATGCACCCATGAGGGTGCATGGATGCATTTTATAACCTGTTTCAGGGGAATCAGGATTTGGCGGCGCGGGCTTTGCGCTCCTCGTTGTAGTGGTCGATGTCTTTGCGGGCTGAGGCGAGTTCTTTGTTGAGGGTCTCGATTTCGCGGCTTTGGTTGCGGATGGTGGTCAGGAGGGCGTTGAGTTCCTCGTTTTCGATGGAGAGTGGGTACTGCTCCTCCACGCGGACTATGAAATCAGACAGGACGTTCATATAGTTTGTAAACGCCTGGAAGGGCGACTCATAGGGGCTGAATAGCGAGTGGATAGAACCGTCAGCACGATGCTTGGTCGACATGTAAAAGAGATGATCGCTCGCCTGGAGATACATCCAGTCTTGCTTTAGACGGCGGTCATCACACAGGCGCACCCTCTCAGCCACGCTGTAGAGCTTGCGGAAAGCCTCGCGCTGTAGATCATTGCCGAGCCATGCCGAAGTGTCACGTGCTTCGTCAGCCCACGAAATCGGATGCAGAATCTCCAATGACGCTACAGCAGGGATGGTATCCACCGCCTCTGACGGGGTGATGAAGCCTATACCACGTTCGGCGGCAAAGCGCGGAAGCGCCTCCATGAACTGGAATATGCCGCTTTCAGCCAGCTGGGTCTCGCCGAGAGTCTCCATATTCATGAATATATTGAATATCTGCTCCTCTGCCGGGGTGTCGGCTATCTGAGCTATGTACTGGTCGGCTGTGATGGGGTCTGACGAGAAGTGGTAGTTGATGCGGTCAGTCAGGGCATCATTCTTAAGCAACAGCTTGAGGTCGGGGGCATCAGCAGCCGAATATATATAGTCGGGCGATTTCCAGCCGAGGATGTGCTTGGTACCCTCGGTGATTACACCCTTGTAGCCCATGGCGAGTATCTGTGGAGCTATTTCGTCACAGTAGATAAGCTCGGTGTTGCGAAGCACACGCGGAGTCGTGCCGAACAGTTGCTGGATCTTGTCATCATGCTCTTTGCACTGGAGGGCAAACTCTTCGGGGTCGGCGAGTGAGGCGAGCGAGTGGGAATATGTCTCGCCGAGTATCTCCACGCAACCGGTCGCCACGAGAGCCTGCATGCGGTCGATAAACTCTGGCACATACTGCTCAAGCTGCTCCAAGGCTATGCCTGTGACTGATATGGCACACTTGAAAGCTCCACCGCTATCCTTGATCATGCGGAGCAATGTATCAGCCGCAGGAATGTAGCTGCGATGGGCTATGCGTGTGAGGATATCCTCATTGGCGAAATTGTCGTAGTAGTAATGGTCATTGCCGATGTCGAAGAAGCGGTATCTTTTAAGGCGCATCGGCTGATGTATCTGGAAATAGAAGCAGATGGATTTCATGGCGGTATGATGTATGTTTTCGCTGGATTTGACTTAATTTAAGTGGATAGTTCAGTGACCGAGAACTTTGTGGTAGATGTCAATGACCTTCTGCCCTGCCTTGTCCCATGTGATGGTGTTGACCTCGGCGAGTCCGTCGTCCTTTAGCTGCTTGTGGAGCGAGGGATATGCCACGATGGCATTGATGGCATCAGCCATGGCATCTATATCCCAGTAGTCGGTCTTGATGACGTTTGTCAGGATTTCGGCGCATCCGCTCTGTTTGCTGATGATGGACGGCACGCCCATCTGCATGGCTTCGAGCGGAGAGATGCCAAACGGCTCCGACACTGACGGCATGACGTAGACATCGCTCGCCGAAAGCATCTCATAGACCTGACGCCCCTTCTGGAAACCGGGAAAATGGAAACGATCGGCTATGCCGCGCTTGGCAGCGAGAGCTATCATCTCGTCCATCTTGTCACCGCTGCCTGCCATGACGAAGCGCACGTTGTGATTGTTTTTGAGCACCTTTGCGGCAGCTTCAACGAAATATTCCGGACCTTTCTGCATTGTGATTCGTCCGAGGAAAGTCACAACCTTTTCCTTGGGCTTGGGAGCCTTGATGCCGAGTATATCGGAATCGAGTGGAGTTACGGCATTGTGCACGGTGGTAACTTTGGCTGGGTCTATGCCGTATTTGTTAATGACTGTGTCACGGGTGAGGTTGCTGACTGTGATGATATGGTCGGCGTTGAGCATGCCGTCACGTTCGATGTTGAACACCGTGGGGTTGACATTGCCTCGCGAGCGATCAAAGTCGGTGGCATGCACATGTATGACGAGAGGCTTGCCTGTGACCTGCTTGGCGTGTATGCCGGCTGGGTACGTCAGCCAGTCGTGGCTGTGGATGATGTCAAAATCGAGAGTACGTGCTATGACTCTGGCTGTGATGGAATAATTGTTGATTTCGTCAATCAAATTGTCAGGGTAGCGGCCGGAGAACTCAATGCAGCCGAGGTCATTGGTGCGCATATAGTTGAAGTCGGCATATATGTGGTCACGCAGACGGAAGTAGAGGTCAGGCGACATCACGCGTCCGATGCGCTGCTCCACATAGTCACGGCTGACATCACGCCAGGCTATCGGCACCTGGGATGCACCTATTATATTGGCAAAATGCTTCTCTTCGTCGCCAAACGGCTTGGGAATCACAAACGTGATATCCATATCGCCGCACTGCCACATACCACGGGTCAGACCGTAGCTGGCTGTGCCGAGACCGCCGAGGATATGAGGGGGAAATTCCCAACCGAACATTAATGCTTTCATGTGTATCTGTTATATTACTACGGATGGGCTACTTATTGGTTGATTCAAACTTGCGCAATGTGGTGAGTGCCCGCAGCACTTCAGCGACATTGATGGCGTGGCTGACTGCACCATGGCCGTTAAATGGCGGATTTCCGTCGTAGAGCTGCGACAAAGATCCGATGCAGCCCTGCGACATCTCCTCCTCAAAGCCGATGAGCATGCGGTCAATGTAGCCGACACCGCTCATGCCGAACACTTTTAAATATGCCGAAGCATAGAAGCCCATCAGCCACGGACGCGCCGGACCGTTGTGGTGAGCCACAGCCCGCTCTTCCGGAGTGCCTACATAGAGGGGGCGGTAGTTGCCACTCTTGGGCGACAGAGTACGCAACCCCTTGGGGGTCAGAAGTTCACGGGTAACAACGTCAAGGACACCCTTGCACTGCCGACGGTCAAGCGGAGTGTGTCGCAGTCCTATGGCAATAGCCATGTTGGGGCGCACCTCGGGATTGGGACCACTGCGCTCCACATAGTCCCACAGATAGCCGGCTTCATTAAGGAACATGGATATGAACGCCGGAGCAAATGACGCGGCGATACCTGACCATCGTTCCCTGCGGTCATCATACATCGCGTCTCCATCAAACAGTTCAATGGCAAACTGCAAAGCATCATACCACAGTGCATTAAGTTCCACTAAGTAACCGGTGCGCGGAATCAGCGGCACGCTGCTGCCAGGCAGCGTCGCTGCCATCCACGATGCCGCCGTGCGGTGTCCGGCGGTCTCGATCAGTCCGCGGTCATCAACATGAAGATTAGGATGGTTATCGGCAAGAATGTCCTCGACAACCATTGACACGAAGTCACCATAGCGGTCACGCGTCTGCGCCACGCCATAACGGGCGGCATATTCCTGCACCGCCCACAATGCCCAGAGGGGTATGTCAGGAGCGTCAAGATTCTGTATGACCGTGTCCGTCACGCCTTCGTCAAGGAAACGAAGCAACGCAGACGAGGCTGTGGCGAATATCTGCTCGAAGTCCTGCGGGTGGTCGATGCACAGAGTAGCTCCAGGGAGTGCCATGAATATGTCACGCGCCCTGATGCCTCCCCAAGGATAAGCCGAGAGGATGTACATAGCCTTCTTGCCATCGTGGTCAGCGCGTAGATAGAACTGCTTGGCTGCATTCTTGAGACAATTGAAGAAACTCGTGCGGCATGTGCGGCTGCCGATTTCAGCCTCATACATCTCCTCGAGCCTGTCGGGTGACACCTCCGTGGTGCCAGCCGAAAATATTACCGATTCGCCTGGACGTATGGGCAGCTCTATATATCCGGGAGTCCACAGGTCCTCGCAGCCGCCTTCGTATCGCTCTACATCCTTGATGTATTCGAAATTCTTGTACCAATCTGCCTTTGACACGAACTCTGACGGAGCTGAAGTCTGCATGTAAAGACGCGGATAGCCCTCATAAAGGCAACAGTCTATACCATTAGGTGCGGGGCGCACCTCGGTGTTGATGCGCTCATTGGCTATACATATATCGTCGGCTTTTCTGAATGCCAGCATCGGACGAAGACGCAGAGTTGTAGGCGAGTGGGCATCGACCAGAGTATAGCGTATCAGGATGCGGTTTTCGTTGGAGATGAAAATCTTCTCTTTAGTCAGAATCACGCCTCCTACACGATAGGTAGTCCGGGGAACTCTCTCACAGTCAAACTCGCGTATGTATTTGTGTCCGTTGGGTGCATACACTCCGCCTTGGTAGCGGTGCAGAGCGAGATTAAACATCGCTCCGTGCTGTATGACCGTCTCGTCGAGCGACGAAAGCATCACGTGGGGCTCGCCGCCGGCACCAGGGAGAGGAATAACAAGCAGACCGTGCTGCCGGCGTGTGTTACAATCAGTCAGCGAGGTGCAGTGGTAGGCTCCGCTCTGATTGGTCCGCAGCATCTCCATGCGTAGCGACTGGTCGAGATTAATCAGCAAATTTTTGTCAAATTTGAGATAACTCATTGTTTTTCAGGTATTATGTTATTTTAAAGCATATATATTGTCCGATGTCTCATCATATGGCATGAGGGCGGATGAGGGAAACACCCCTTACCCGACATCCAAAATTAGCAAATCCGCCAGTCAATCACAATAAAAATCAAATCAAAAACTATAAATAATCGAGCATAGCCCGATTATTTATATACGATGCCACCCATGTCACATGTCACCGAGGAGTGACGCCAGCATATGGGGCTTGATGCGCCGATAACCCGAAGGCACTGCCGGCAACTCCACACTTAAGGAATCCCACTGGGCACGTCCAGTTTTAAGCGATACAGAGAGCCGGATCGGCTTACCTCCGGATACTGCTACCGTCATCTTGCCTGCTATCGGACCTGACGGAGTCTGAGTTTCCACTCCCTCGTAACTTATGACAGCTTTGGGCTGACCAGCTGTTGAGACTACTAACTCTTTAAGGAGATTGAATGTGTCGAATACAAACGAGTAATCCCAATGTGCATCAAACGGCGGCGGTGTCACAGACCACGTATCCGCCGAGAGCTTATTCAATGTCAGGTCGCTTGAAGGAGCAAAACCAGTTCTGCCAGCCACAAAGGGCCGTCCGAGCAATATGTCCTGAAGATTGTCAACCGTGAAATCCAATCCGTCAAGGAGCCCGCTGACCGATTCGGTCAGATACAGCTTGTGGTATTTGTCAATTACCGTTATCGAATCATTGGAAACCGTTAGAGTGCCCACCTCCACGAGCCCCATAAAACGGAGCGACATGCTGATACCATGTCCTCGCTGCATGACCACTGTGCCTCCGAGCGATGCCTTGACCGGACTTTCAATCTTTACGCTCATGGGCATCTTAACCGACTTCCAGCCATGCATTGAAGCGGAAACTTCGCTTAGACGTGCCGACAGCCCCGATGTTGTCACAGCCCCGTCAGGACCGACAGGCTTTGCAGTCTGCTGCGATGACCGACAGCTTGCAAGGAGCACAGTCAGTGCAATCACTGACCATATGCATACGTATGATTTATAACGAGTCATGATCAATCAAAAAATATGGTCTTGTTTTTGACTTTGCGCTTGATCGAGGCATTGTCATTGTCAAGTTTCAACGCCTCTTTCCAGTATTCGAGAGCCTTGTCACGGTCACCATTCATGAAATATATATCTCCGGCATGGTCATACTCCTCGGCTGACACATTGGCCGCCTCTGTAAGCGATAAAGCCTTGTCTATTATTTCCTTTGCCTCGGGATAGCGTTTGAGCTTAAACAGCACCCAGGCATAAGTGTCAAGCGATGTAGGTTCATCCGGGCGTCCCTCCACAGCCTTTTTGATCATAGATAAAGCCTCATCAAGGTCACGGTCCTCACAGGCGAGATAATATGCGCAGTTGTTGAGGGCAGTCCAGTTTTGCGGATACAACTCTATCGCCTTACGATAAAATCCGAAAGCCTTAGCCTTGTCGCCTGAAGCATATTCTATATCCCCCTTTGCCCCGGTGATAGCTGACAGTGTAGCCATGTCAGTAGAGTCAGTCAATGCCTCTGACTGGTTGAGCATCTTGAGAGCATCTGCATAACGCTGCTCCTGCTGGTAGGCAGCAGACAGCATCAGCGGGAACTGACCGTTTGACGGGAAATAGTGCATGGCACGCAGGGCATTTGTCTCCACCTTCTCAGGATCATTTGCCTGCATGTTGAGAGAAATCAGAGCCACCCATTGCTCCTCGTCGGCAGGATCCAGCTCGAGGCTACGGGCGAGCATGTCGGCTGCAGCCCTGTAATCTGCCATAGATAGAAGGTAGCTCGCATAGAACTTGTAAGCATCAGGTTCGTGGGGATGCTCGTCAAGCACTATTTTAAACAGGCTCTCTATTTCGGCATCGCGCTGAGCGATGCGGTTGGCAGCTATGGAGTCTGCCGGGAGGGTTTCAACCGCCACCGTGTCCGCCACAGCAACCGTATCAGCCATGAGGTCATCTCCTTGTCCGTTTTCTACGACAGATTTGAGTATCTGAAGCTTTGTGTCAAGATCCAGCGAAGTCTTCCTCAGAGCATTGACGATTTCACGCTTGTAAGCCTCAGTGTCGCCCTGACTGTTGTAGAAGTTAGCCAGCGAATAAAACGCGTATCCGTCAGTGGAATCCACCTCACAGGCATTGCGGTAAAAATCCAGCGCACCAGCCTTGTCGCCGAGAGCGGCATGCACGTCGCCGGCATATGACGAAATCTGAGCCGAGTGGGGAAAGGCAGTCAGTAGCGACTGGAGCTCGTCATATACGCGAGCTGTGTCATTTCGGCTAAGGTAATACCTGATTTTGGAGTTGGACACCTGTATGTCCTTGCCGTCCATAATCTCCAGTGAGTCATAGAGGGCTATCGCCTTGGCGTTGAGAAGCGTATCGCTGGCGTTGAGAAGCGCCTCGGCATATCGGTAAGCCACTTCGGTGCGGTCAGGATATATCGTATGGAGCTTTCGCCACACCTCCCTCGCCTCTCCAGGGCGACCGAGCATCTCGCTTACACGTCCATATGTGACGCTGCTGTAGAAATCCTCGGGATGGGCGTAGAAATAACCCTGCATGCGGTCATATCCACGTGCTATGGCAGCTGAATCCTTGCCGCTGACCATAATCTGGTAGAAGCCGTAGCTGAAATCCAGCATCTTGTCATCAGGGTTCTCTCGTAATGCACTCTTTAGCAGGTCAAAGTAAGCGTCATTGGCATCCAACGCCTTCTGATGCCCCGCCTCAAGGAATATATAGTCGGCTTTACGGCGAGCTGCTTCATCGTCCCAGTTGGCGGATTTTGATCCGGCTATGGACGGTATCAGCACAATAAGCACCGCTACCAGTGCTACATGCCATAATGTATGTGTGTGTTTTGCCACCTCTGTCGGTCTTGTTTGATTTAGTTCGGTTCAATTTATAGCTGCGACGATTTCGCCATCAAGCGCATCACATAAGAGTCAGTCAACACCAGTATGGCCGAATCCGCCGTCATCGCGTTTGGTTCGGTCAAGTTCGTCTACCTGCTCCCATTCCACATGTGAATACTGGGTGATGACCATCTGGGCTATGCGTTCGCCGTCATTGACGGTAAACGGTTCGTCAGAGAGATTTATCATTATCACTCCTATCTCGCCGCGATAATCAGCGTCAACGGTACCAGGAGTGTTGACAAGCGAGATCCCATGCTTTAGAGCGAGACCGCTACGGGGCCGTATCTGACACTCGTGACCCTGCGGGAGCTGGATCCTCAGACCTGTAGGAATCAATGCCCTCTGAAGCGGTTTGAGCACCACAGGCTCATCAAGGCATGCGTGAATATCCATTCCGGCAGACGAAGGAGTCTCATAAGCCGGTAGTTCGTGACCAGAACGGTTAATTATTTTAACTTTTATTCTTTCCATAAAATGCGTAGTTGAACGTGTAATGGCTAAAGCCAGACACACATTATAATAAATACAACAGCTAAAGTAGTGAAAAAGTAGCAGAAAACTTACAGGCTTGATATTAAAAAAGATTATATGGCATCAAAAAGCGACTGATGGCGACCCAAACAAGCCATGTCTGCCATCCATGAAGGCTGCCAAAGCCTGATATCATTGATATATCTCATCCAAATATGTCATATATCAATCTATATTTAATATCAGGCAGTCATAACATAATCAATTAATTCAAAGCATTTTAATTTAATAATATACTTTAAACAATCTATATTTGAATAATATTTGATTGCAAACACTTGACATATCACGTAACTTTGCATCGTGAAGTTACGAAAAGAGTGTAATTTATTG
>LUJR01000024.1 GCA_001689515.1 Bacteroidales bacterium M7 | reverse complement strand
CGGCGCGCACGGGCGCCAAAACGACGGCGTGGGCTGCCGGGGGCTTTTAGGGGCCTGCCGGGGCTGGGAATCAGCGGCAGGATTATAAATCTTATAAGTCTTATGAATCTTATAAGTCTTATGAATCTTATAAGCCCTATAAATCTTATAGGGGGGCGGACATGCCGCGGCATGTCCCTACAGGATGGAGGGGGCGTCCTTTGGGATGGGATTAGGCTACTATGATGTAGTCGGCGGCTACTTCGGCTATGGCATCGGGGTTGGGCTGCCACTTGCCTGGGTCGGTGGTACTCATCTTTATAAGGTCCATTATGGGGTAGTAGTCGCGGTCAGGGAGGTCTGTTTCGGGGTCGACTAATGAGACTTCGAGGGTCATTGGGTTGATTTCCATCTGGACGTTGTCGGTGTACTCGCCTTCGTTGTCGATATACTGATTGACTACGGCGGTTATTTCAGCCTCGAAGGCTTTGATGTCTTTTTTCAGATTTTCCATAGTTAGATATTTTGATGGGTTAGAGACCTGGGGGGAGTTTGTTTTCTTCCTCGTCATCGGGAGCCTGAGGCGGCATATCGCCCTCTTTGGGCTTGACTTTGCGGATGTCTATGGGCTTCTGCATGTCAACGGGGAGTGAATTGATGTCCCAGGGCTGCTCTATGTCCCAGTTCTTTTTAAGATTGATCTTCTTGGGGAAATAATACGTCTCATCGGGCTGGATGAAGTGGGCTTTGTATGCGCTGCCATTGCCATAAATGCCATCACCTGACTTGTCAAGGAACAAACGGGCATAATATGTGCCTGGCTGGAGGTAACGGAATGTGGCACGACCATGCTCTACGGGGAGTGTACGGACTACCTTGTCGCTGCCGTCAAGCAATTCGATGATAGCCGGGACGGTATCTGTGCCGGACACATTAAACAGTATGGAGCCGTAATCACTCAACGCCTTTGTGGTAATTTCTTTGCTCACAGATCGGTTATGGTCGCCATAGATGCCTGCCACAGACGCAGAATCGACTGTCAACCTATATGTGGTGGCAGGCTGCCACTCATAGTCGGCAATAAACTCCATCGGACGGTTAGCGGAAACATGTCTCAAAACAGGCGCGGCAGCCGGCATCCATAGTGTATCTTTCTTTATCTCCATCCTTATACCCGAAGCAATGAGGGTGTCAAGGGGCTCGGACGACTTGAACAAAAGCGGACGGTCGATGTCCTGGGTGGTACTGCTTACGACATCAAAGGTGACAAACCGCTCCGGAACCTCAACTTTAGGCATCGTATCGACAATGCCAGCAATAGAATCGTCAATGTGTTTCTGCGCAAGCGCTTTGGCAAGCTCCTCCTCTTCTTTGAGCTGCTTCTTGCTCTTCTTGGGGGCTTTGAAATTGAACATCAACGTATCAGATTTCCAATACATGACATCAGCCGAATCGGGCTGGTAGACAGAGAGCCTTATATTGAGGGTATCCATCATAATGAGCGCAGAGTCACGCATCCACAGCTCTATGGTATCATTGGTGGCAGAATAATTCGCAACCGAAACAGCCATCAAATCCACCTCTCCGCTGTCGGTCAACGCAACCATATGCGGAATAGAGTCTGTGGCAGCACCCAGAGTGACCGTGAGCCGGTTACGCTCCGGACGCTGGTATTCCTTGACATACTGTGCGCGGTAATTCTCATTGAACCACGCCAGCAACAAGTCGTCAGGCAGATAGCGAGGGATACGCCTCATCACAACGCTGTCGCCCCGCGAATAACGTATGGTATCCGCATACTCTATGTGCTCGACGGAGGGAGTCACGGGTTGATCATAGAAAGCTATATCCTCCGAACGGTCCCAGTGCTTGTCATTGTTGACATCATTGATGGCGAATATGCGGTATGGGGCAGCCTTGAGATTGCGGAGCGTGAACTGTCCTTTGGCATTGGTCTTGGTGATACGCTCAAACGGCAACGTCTCAATGGCAGAATCAGCCAGATTGGTATATGCGCCGAC
The DNA here is from genome assembly GCA_001689515.1 of Bacteroidales bacterium M7. Lineage (GTDB taxonomy): Bacteria > Bacteroidota > Bacteroidia > Bacteroidales > Muribaculaceae > Amulumruptor. The sequence goes on along the minus strand of LUJR01000024.1, from coordinate 158,571 downwards.
CAGAAACCCAGCAGCCGGCTCCAAAGTGCGAGCTTCAAGCACCATGCCGCTGATGCGGAGCGAGTCGATGAAATCGCCGGTAGAGAAATCCGTAGCGAATCCGTCAAGCACATTGCCTTCGTTGAGATCCTTGATGGCATCGGCGAAATCGATGGTATAAGTGGTGTTGGGCAGCAAGGTATCGTTAAGTTCCACCGTCACCGTGTGCGCATTGGCACGGATGGTAGGATTTTCCTTCTGCGCAGGAGAGATGATGACCTTGCTGAACGCCTGGTCAAGCTCCACGTTTTTGTTCATGGTCAGCGTGACCTTCTTGCCAGAGAAATTGAGAGTCCCCTGCGGAGGATTGGTACGCACCACCACCGGGGGAGTCACATCCTTGGGACCGCCTTCGGGAGTACCCATTGTGGCACACGACACCACAGCCAGAGCAATAGCCGTCATCGGCAAAGCTCTCAACGCTTTATATCTGCATCTGCCTTTACACATAATATATCAAGGTATATCAATCAGTTTATGGGTCTGGAGCGACAACCGCCACCACGGATGGGATTTTATGTATGCCACAGTAGCCTCGATGTTGTTGCAAGACAAGGGCTGGAGGGAAAGAACTGCACCGTCAAACAGCGATGCCGCCCACTCTGTGTCTTCGCCAGTGAACACAAGCTTGACCTCATCGGCTCTGCTCAGCCTGATATTGCGGTCCTTGGGAGAGCATGTCACCCAGTCGATGCCCTCAGGCAGAGGGAGCGAGCCGTTGGTCTCCACATGTATCCTGCATCCGGCAGCATGCAAAGCATCAACAATCGCATCATCAATCTGCATCGCCGGCTCGCCACCGGTAAGAATCACAGTCTCAGCCGGATACTCTCGCACCACCGACACTATCTCCGATGCCGTCAGTTCGGTAAACGCATCAAAATCAGTGTCACAGAAACTGCAACACCTGTTACAGCCGCTAAAACGGACAAACACGGCAGCCACGCCAGTATAGACACCCTCACCCTGGAGAGAGTAGAATATCTCATTGACGCGATATCGTTTCGTATCATCCATAGCTCAGGCAACACTATCGGGGTCATCCAGCTCATAGGACGCAGTGTTATGCGCACTTTCTTGCACGTCGACACGCCAGCAATGCTCCACCTGCGAGCATATCCACCGGGCTATGTTCTCGGCAGTGGGGTTGAACGGGAGCAGTTCGTTGAAATTGCCATGGTCAAGATAGCCGTGTATCTGCTTCTTTATCTTGCTGAAATCCACCACCATCCCCTCGGCATTGAGCTGACGGGCGCGACAATGGATGGTTATAACCCAGTTATGACCATGCAGACGGCTGCATTTGCTCTCATAGGGCAGAGACAGGCTGTGGGAACCTGAGATTTCTATATGCTTGGTGACGTAGTACATGATTTTGTCAATTATCTTTAAGTGACAGCCCCATCTCTGCGGCTTTCTCTATAACCAGTCTTCGGGCTTCCTCAGGGTCGTTAGGATTCTCGCTATCAAGAAGATGCTCCTCCATGTAGCCTTTAATCATGCCCACTTCGCGGCTTTGTGGCAGCCCGAACATCTCCATGATCATGCAGCCGTCAATCGGCGGACGCCATGCCCGCAACTGGTCCTTTGCCTCTATCTCCTGCATTTTGGTGACCACATGGTCAAAATTCTCCAGATTGCGACGCACCTTTTCAGGATTCTTCGATGTGATGTCGGCACGGCAGAGTGTCATCAGGTCATCGATGTCATCGCCAGCCTCCACAAGCAACCTACGCACTGCGGAATCCGTAACCGTATCCTCCACGAGGGCTATGGGTCGCATATGCAGTTCGACAAGTTTGCTGACATACTTGAGCTTGTCGTCCTGAGGCAACTTGAGCCGGCGGAACAGCTTGGGCAACATCTTTGCCCCTATGAAGTTATGGTTGTGGAACGTCCATCCGAGGCTGTCGTCCCAACGCTTTGTGACAGGTTTGGCGATATCGTGAAGCAATGCCGCCCATCTCAACCATAGATTGTCGGAATTACGTGCCACATTGTCAAGGACTTCCAGAGTGTGATAGAAGTTGTCCTTATGACCGCGTCCGCGCACTGTCTCCACACCGCGCATGGCAGCCAGTTCGGGAAATATAAGCGCCAGAAGTCCTGACTCCAACAGCAGCCTCCAACCGATTGAAGGCATGGGGGACATCATGATTTTCTGCAATTCGTCAGCGATGCGTTCGCGAGTTATGATTTTAATACGCTGGGCATTGCGCTTTATCGCTTCAAATGTCTCAGGGGCGATGTCAAACTGCAGCTGGGTAGCAAAGCGGACAGCCCTCATCATGCGCAGAGGATCATCGCTGAAAGTGATGTCCGGGTCAAGAGGAGTGCGGATGATGCGCCTCTCGAGGTCATCGACACCGCCGAAATTATCGACCAGCCTACCGAAATCGTCAGGCGTAACGCTCATAGCCATGGCGTTGATGGTGAAATCACGACGCGAAATATCATCGTCAAGAGTTCCCGCGCTTACCTGAGGGTTACGCGAGTCATGGCGATATGACTCCTTGCGGGCACCGACAAATTCCAGTTCCACTCCACGGTGCTTGATCTGGGCTGTGCCATAAGTGCGAAACAGGTTGACATGCGCACCCTTGCCGAGCTTGGCAGCCACAGCCTCAGCCAGATCCACCCCTGAGCCTACCGTCACGAAATCAATGTCCTTGCTGTGACGCCCGAGAAACAGGTCGCGGACATAACCGCCCACCACATAGCATGGCATGCCTATCCGCGCAGCAGTGTCGCCCACGGCACGTATAACGGGGATGTCAATCTTGCGTCGCAACGCATCTAAATCAGGTAATACCATTGTCAGCGACTCTATGGATATGGAAATGTGGATAATGGTTGTGTCAGGGAAATGATTGGGAACTGCTCAGGTGAGGGAGATAATCTCGGTAGGAGCATTTGTGATGCACTCCAGACCGTCATCCTGAACGATGAAAGTGCTTTCGATGCCTACTGCCCCCACATGAGGGATGACGAATTTCGGTTCGAGTGCAATGACATTGTGACGCTGCAATATGTCACGGCTACGAGGGGCTATGACAGGAAGTTCGTTGACCTCAATGCCTACTCCATGACCTATGAAACCTGCATGCTGGCGATGTCCCATAAAATAGGTATGGAGACCTCGCTCCTTCGCCATGTCCATGGCGGTATTATAGAGATCAGCCGCCGCCACTACAGGCTTGCCGAGCTTCATAAGAGCATCTATTATATCTATGGAGCACTGATGGGCATCCAATGCCAACTGCTCGAGAGATTCCAGAGCGAAAGTGCGGCTCATATCGGTCATATATCCGGTAAAATTGCCACACAGGTCCACCATAACCGAGCAGTGAGGCTTGATAAGTTCGCCGCAGGCACCAGTGGGGATGGACGGGTCAAGCCCGGCACCACCCATGGCAAAATCATAAGGCGAAGGCACGTCGGCATTATCGCCCGTAATCAGGCTACCCATATGGGTCTCCATGGTGTCGCCGCTGATGCGGAACTGCCCGAGGTTGCCGTCAAGGCGCAGAGCTTTCTCTATCTCTATCTCAAACTCTATGTCGGTCATGCCCTCACGGTAGAGATGCGGGATGCGCCTGTAGACACCTTCGTGGAGGATGCCGCTACGGCGGAGCTTCTGCAATTCGGCATCGGTCTTGACCGCCCGCACCTCTCGCATCAGAGCCGAGCAATCCTTTATCTGCGCACCAGGGAAGATTGCCCGCATACGCTCTACCATATTATAACTCATCAAATCCAGCTCCATGCCGACGGCGGCTGGACTGTCAAGCAATATGCTCTCAGACATCTGCTCTGGCTTGCGTATATTGACCACGCCATCGCCATGGAGGTTCTCCATGCGTTTGACAAAGTACATCTGGTCACCATCTCGGCTGCCTATATAGGCATATCCGGAATATACGCGCCCCGTCAGATAGTAAAGATTGGCAAAATCGGCAATAAGCAACGCATCAATGGCTGCTTGCTTCATCAACTGACGCACACGGTTCAGGCGAAGCTGCTGCTCATCATGGCTTAAAAGTATAATATTATCATTCATAGTGATATATCAACATTTGTCATCTGCCTAACGTTCATGCACCCGGCTACCAGAGACAATCTCACTGTGGCAATGCATCAGCGGTAAATATGATACCCGCCTGGACTATGCCGTGGAGTGTGTCCGTCCGCATGATCTGCCGTAGAAACACCTCGCTGCTGTCACGCAACGTGACACGATGGGGAAGAGTGGCGGAATTCTGATACGATGCACCGAATCCCTGCCCCGTCCATCTGCCGTAAGGGTCAGCCACTGCCATCCTGACGGTATCGCGACGCAGACGGTTGTCAGCAGAGTCCGAGGGGTTGACCGGGTATGACACCTCAAGATAGAGATCGGAGTACGGGTAACTGCTGTCGTGTCGGACTGCCACCATAAGACTTCCGGTTGCTATGGAGTCGTCCATGCGGGGGCGGAATTTTAGCGTGTCACCGTAGCACCACCCTGCTGCAGGCACATCCTCGTAGCCGCTGGCATCGTCAGGATTGGGGGCACATGCCGACAGTAGCGCCAACGTAATCACCGACAGCATAGCTGCAATGCCATATCGTTTAGTCATCAGAGATGTCACTGTCAGTCCTGTTAATCTTGTGACGGCGGCTGCGAGCCGTTACCCTGGTTCTTGTTGCGGTTTCGGTTTCGATTGCGACGAGGAGTGGCATCTGCGCCTTTAGGTGCCAGCTTGCCGCCTTCTGAGGGCTTAGATGTGGCGCCATCCGCAGATTGCTTCGCGGAAGTCTCCCCATCGGCTGCCTTGCGAGCCTTATCGGCTGACGGTTTGCGCTTCTTTTTCTTCTTTGCCTTGTCAAAGCGTGTGAGACTTTCCTGCTCCACAAGGTCCACCACCCTTTTCTCGTCGGGCTTCTTGGCACCGTCAGGGAGCAGTGTCATCGGTTTCTCGCCTTTCTTGTTGAGAGAGATGATTTCAAACGCCCTCTTGGCACTTATGGTCACGAGATTGGCAGGCACATTCTTGTCAGTGGAATATGTGATTTCCTTCTTGAATATGTCAGTCTTGAAATGGTAGTATGTGCCGTCGGCAGTTTCCAAAGTGACATCCTTGCGTGGGAGCTTCTTGACGCTCTCCACGTAAGCGTCCACCTCGAAGTTAAGGCAGCACTTGAGCTTGGCACACTGCCCTGCCAGTTTCTGCGGATTGAGCGAGAGGTCCTGGAATCGCGCGGCTGCCGTACCGACAGACACAAACGAAGTCATCCACGTAGAGCAACACAGCGGACGGCCACACGGACCGATGCCGCCTATGCGTCCAGCCTCCTGACGTGCACCGATCTGCTTCATCTCGATGCGCACCTTGAAAGCATCGGCAAGCACTTTGATGAGCTGACGGAAATCCACGCGCTCATCAGCGATGTAGTAGAAGATGGCTTTGTTGCCGTCACCCTGATACTCTACATCACCGATTTTCATATTGAGATGCAGGTCTTCGGCTATCTTGCGGGCACGTATCATCGTGTCGTTTTCCTTGGCTTTCGCCTCCTCCCACTTCTCAAGGTCGGCAGGACGCGCATGGCGGAATATGCGCTTCAACTCGGCATCGGGCTTCACATTGGCTTTGCGCATCTGCTTCTCCACAAGCTGCCCTGTCATGGTCACCTCTCCGATGTCGTGCCCGGGGTTAGCCTCCACAGCCACGATATCGCCGATGTTGAGTTGCAGATTAGCAGTGTTACGGAAATAGCCTTTGCGTGTGTTTTTAAACTGCACTTCCACTACATCCGAGGCAGTGAAGCCGCCGGGGACATCGCCGAGCCAGTCATAACAGTAGAGCTTGCCACGCGGCTCCCCCTTGCGGCGGCAGCAACCGCCGCCACATGAAGCCGCGCATGCACTCTGCCTTCCGCCGTCAGTCAACACCTTCTCATCCGTTGAGTCAGGCTGCGACGGCAGATCTGAAGCATTACGATTTTTAGATTTATCCATCGTAGAGACGCTTTACTTGGCGAAACTTACCGAACGTGTCTCACGGATCACGGTGATTTTCACCTGACCGGGATAGGTCATCTCATCCTGTATGCGCTTGGCTATCTCTTCTGAAAGCTTTTCAGTCTCTACATCGTCAATCTTGTCGGCACCGACAATCACGCGCAATTCGCGACCAGCCTGAATGGCATAGGTCTTGACCACCCCGGGATATGAGAGAGCGAGCTGCTCGAGGTCGTTGAGACGCTTGATATAAGCCTCAACAATCTCACGGCGTGCACCGGGACGTGCACCGGATATGGCATCACATACCTGTACGATGGGAGCCAGGAGCGATGTCTGCTCTATTTCATCATGGTGTGCACCGATAGCGTTGCATATCTCGGGCTTCTCCTTATATTTTTCAGCGAGTTTCATGCCGAGTAGTGCATGCGGCAGTTCGGGCTCTTCATCAGGCACCTTGCCTATATCATGGAGGAGTCCGGCACGACGTGCTTTCTTGGCATTGAGACCCAGCTCGGTAGCCATGATGGCACAAAGGTTGGCAGTCTCGCGGGCATGCTGTAGCAGGTTCTGACCGTAGCTCGAGCGGTATTTCATCTTACCTACCATACGGATCAGGTCAGGATGCAGACCGTGGATGCCGAGGTCTATGGCAGTGCGCTTGCCGGTCTCGATGATTTCCTCCTCGATCTGCTTGCGCACCTTGCTCACCACTTCCTCAATGCGGGCGGGGTGTATGCGGCCGTCAGCCACGAGCTGGTGCAGGGCAAGACGGGCTATCTCGCGGCGCACAGGATCAAATCCTGATAGCACTATCGCCTCGGGAGTGTCATCAACGATGATTTCGATGCCGGTAGCAGCCTCAAGCGCACGGATGTTGCGACCTTCACGGCCTATGATGCGGCCTTTGATTTCGTCACTGTCAATATGGAACACTGTGACCGAGTTTTCAATTGCGGTCTCAGTGGCAACTCGCTGGATGGTCTGCACGACGATACGCTTTGCCTCCTTGTTGGCTGTCAGCTTCGCCTCGTCCATGATATCATTGATATAGCTTGCGGCGGCAGTCTTGGCTTCATCCTTAAGCGACTCCACCAGACGCTCCTTGGCTTCCTCGCTTGAGAGACCGGATATGTGCTCGAGCTCTTCCTGGGCTTTGAGTCGCATTTTCTCGACTTCTCCCTTGCGCATGTCGAGCTGAGCCTGCTGGGCTTCGAGATTGACCTTGGTGTTCTCTATCTCATTGCGGGCGCGCTGGTTCTCGCTCTGCTGCTGGTTGAGCTGCATCTCGCGCTGCTTCATCTTGCTTTCGAGGCTCTGGATCTTCTGCATGCGCTGGTTAGCCTGACGCTCAGCCTCGCCTTTTATCTTGAGTTCCTCTTCGCGTGCTTCAAGGAGTTTGTTCTGCTTTATGACATTGGCTTCAAGATGAGCCTCTTCGATGATAGACTTTGCGCGGGTCTTCGCCAGCCTGCGCTGTAGGAGGATTGTGACACCGGCACCAATGGCTATGGCTACCAGGCCTACGAGAATGGGAATGAATACGTCCATATTCGTGTGTGGATATATGTGTGTAAAAAAACAAATGCACTCTACGTCGTCGGAGCATCTGCGTTCCTTCGGAGTCCGCCAGGCATCATGGGTGCGGGATATGTCATGATGGCTGTCAGCGGATAGAAGGCTGCACAGATGACTCAAGATGTAGGTGCAGGGATAACAGTAGTGTGATTTTAAGGTGTATCGCGTAAATGTGATGACGAGCGGAACCCTCTGCGGGCTTAAGGCTGCAAGTCAAGAAGTCTGGTCAAAGCGGCATCAGTCGCTTCCGAAGCTGCCTCTGCAGCCCTGATATCGGACTCTTGTGTTATATTGAGCCGGGCAAACTGCCATGCCACGAGGGCGAGCAGCTCTGCCGACGAGCGGTCGGGGTAGCGTTCGTGCATGAGCTTCCACAGATGGTTGACATGCGACACCGCTTTCCTCATGATTTCTTCATCCTGTGGCGACACAGTCATCGGAAACGGACCTTGGTCAGCTATACGTAGTGTTATGTTCAGTTCGTCTTTCATCGCATCAGTGGGTCAAATCATTGATGCATTGGTCGATTTCCCGCACCAATCCTGTCAGTATTTCCTTCACGCTTCGGCGGTCATCGTCGGTCGGAGCTATGGCGGCGGCAAGTTTCAAGGCTCTGAGTTCACCGCTGAGACGTTCTATCTCAGCTTGACACCTCTCTATCTCAGCCCGCTGGCTCCTAATCTCGGCATCGGCTTCGCGCTTGTCAGCGAGCAGCTTCTCATAGCGCTCTGTCAATATCAGACACTTGGCGCGGATGCTTTCAGTGTGTAGCCTAAGCGATTGGGACATTCCTTTCAGAATTTCTGCAAATATAGCGAAATTATCCGATTTGGAGGCACATTTGCAGGGATAAATATCATAACAATAACAAATCTCATAGTGATGAAATGCGACTGCGGCGACATTTCACAATGTCGCCGCAGTCATGTATGCTTTAATCTAAAAACACATCTTTCTTACCAATTCTATTATTTCTTGCATTAACCTAAAAACATCAGATTGAAAATGTATGCAGGTCAGAATTTCCGAAGCCCGTTGAAGCTCTAAAAGCCACGTCTCCGCTTCCGACATTGCAAAATTACGACAGCCGTCAACCCCTCGCAACAAAATATAACTTAAATATAAATCAAAATCAAGATTAAATTTTATTATTTATCTAATAATCAAAATATTACTTCATGCAATAAAATTCATAAATATAGATGCAAATATCACCAATATCATTATAAAACCGAACCAACGCGGCATGCCGCATCCCTACTACCAGCCAACCTTTTGCTGTATATAGCTGACAAAATGAGATTGCCTCGATTGCTATGCTAAAATGCTGTATAATTCTTGTAGGGACATGCCGTGGCATGTCCGCTTTCAGCAGCACTCGCAAATGTAAAGCCTGAGGGACGGACATGCCACGGCATGTCCCTACACTATTCCGATTTTCTTACATGAGATTAGATTGACAAGTCGTAGGGCTACACCCTGGTGCAGCCGATGACGTAACTATGGCTTATTATCAGCATCGGAGTGCATCCCTACAATTTTGGGCGATTTTTGAGTTATATACTCCACCACATCAATAAGCAAATAAAGCAGCCCCATCGACATATGACATCGATGAGGCTGCTTTGATGTATGGAAATGAATATATCAGTTGAATTTGGCGTTGCGCATGTCGCCGGTTTCGATGAATGCTTCGTGGAAGGCGAATGCGTTGCAGAGCGAATGGGGAGTGTGGGCGTTGGCTCCACGGGCGAGGTAGTCACGCAGCAGCGGACGGTAGTCGGGGTGGGCGCAGTGCTCTATGATCTCATGGGCGCGCTGTATGGGCGACTTGCCACGCAGGTCGGCTATGCCCTGGTCGGTGATGATGATGTCCACCGAGTGCTCCGAGTGGTCCACGTGTGACACCATGGGGACAATGTTGCTGATGGCACCGCCCTTGGTAATAGAGGGGCATGAGAATATCGAGAGGTAGGAGTTGCGGGTGAAGTCGCCACTGCCGCCGATACCGTTCATCATCTTGGTGCCGGTCACATGTGTAGAGTTCACATTGCCGAATATATCAGCTTCAAGAGCGGTATTCATGGCGATGATGCCGAGTCGGCGCACCACTTCAGGTGAGTTGGATATTTCACCAGGGCGGAGCACTATGCGGTCATGGAAGAAGTCCATATTGGCAAATACATGGTCCATCATCTCGTCGCTGAACGACATGGAGCATGCACTGGCAAACTTACACTTGCCGCTCTCCATGAGTCCTACCACAGCATCTTGCACAACCTCTGTGTACATCTCAAATGCAGGTATATCGTCACGCTCAGCCAGACCGAAGAGCACAGCATTTGCCACATTGCCCACGCCGCTCTGGAGGGGAAGGAACTCCTTGGGGATGCGTCCGGCACGGAGGTCGCTCGCAAGCAGGTCACAGACATTGGCAGCTATACGCTGGCTCACCTCATCAGGAGCGGTGAATGTCTTGGCTCCGTCCTTGGCATTGGTTTCCACGATGCCTACGATCTTGGCAGGGTCGATATGGAGCACAGGGCTGCCGATGCGGTCAGATGCCTTGTAGATGCCTATTTCGCGGCGATAAGGGGGATCCAGAGGCAAAACGAGGTCATGCACACCGCGCATGCGTGGCGACACCTCGTGGTTACGCTCTATGATGATTTTGTCAGCCATCATGGCAACAGTCGGGCTCATACCCACGCCTGTACCGAGCACGGCATCGCCGTTATCATCGATATCAGCCACCTCTATGATACCGATGTTCATCGGTCCATAGAAACCATAGCGCAATTTCTGAGCCATCTCTGACAGATGCAGGTCAAAGTAGTTGATATTGCGGGCATTGATGCCTTTGCGCGAGTCGGCAGTGCTCTGATAGGGAGCACGCTTGTCGATGGCGTTGGCACGACCGAGCGCGCCGTCTACATGGTCGTTGGTAGAAGCTCCGGTGAAGAGGCTCACCTTGAAGTCACGTCCCTCGGCGTGTTCCTTTGTAGCGATCTCTGCCAGAGCCTCGGTGACAGCTTTAGGTGTACCGCAGGCAGTGAATCCTGAGAGACCGATGTTGTCGCCGTTCTTGATGTATTGAGCGGCTTCAGTGGCTGAAATTACGGGAAATGCCATGATTTTCTCTGTTTATGATATGATGTTAATGTGAGTATTTTAGTAAATTTGCAGCCGAAATCCTGTCATATTGCAATACCGCCCTTTAGACACAACCGATTGGGTCATAAGGCATTATTTTTCCGATTTGCAAAGATAGTCCTTTCTTTTTCGCAAAATTACAAAATACTTTTATGAAGTGCAACAAAGAGTTGCACACTTTTAGCCGATGAGTGCAATCGAACCAAACCCTGTAACCGATAAGAAATTATATATAGAGACCTACGGCTGCCAGATGAATGCCGCCGACAGCGAGGTGGTCGCATCTGTCATGCAGATGGCAGGCTACAGCCTGACAGACTCCATCGAAGATGCAGACGCTGTGCTACTCAACACCTGCAGCATCCGCGACAATGCAGAGCAGAAGATAGTGAGCCGGCTGGAAGCACTCAATGCCATGCGTCGCAAACGCTCACGCTCCCATCGGCTTCTGACTGGGGTCATAGGCTGCATGGCAGAGCGTGTACGCGACACCCTGATCAACGACTATAACGTGGATATAGTGGCAGGACCTGACAGCTATCTGGACCTCCCTGCTCTGTTTGCTGCCGCCGAAAGCGGACAAAAGGCTATCAATGTAGACCTTTCGACCACCGAAACTTACCGCGACATCATACCGGTGCGCATAGGCGCCAACCGTGTCAGCGGTTTTATAAGCATAATGCGCGGATGCAACAACTTCTGCTCCTACTGCATCGTCCCCTACACTCGCGGGCGCGAACGTTCGCGCGAGCCCCGCAGCATCCTCGCCGAACTTGATGACCTCCGAGCCAAAGGTTTCCGCGAAGTGACTCTGCTTGGTCAGAATGTCAATTCATATTCCTTTACCGACCCGGCGAGCGGAGCGACTACCCGCTTTGACCATCTACTCGCCATGGTGGCAGAACATGCGCCAGAAATGCGCATCCGCTTCACCACATCTCACCCTAAGGACATGAGCGACGAGACCATAGCTGTAATAGCCTCACATCCCAACATCGCACGCCACATACACCTTCCGGTGCAGAGCGGCAGCAACAAAGTGCTCAAAGCGATGAACCGCAAATACACGCGCGAATGGTATCTCGGACGCATAGAAGCCATACGCAAAGCCATCCCCGACTGCGGCATATCCACCGACATGTTTACCGGTTTCCACGACGAGAGCGAGGATGATTTCAACCAGACTCTCTCTCTTATGAAGGAGGTGAGATTTGACTCAGCGTTCATGTTTAAATACTCCGAACGTCCTGGCACATTGGCAGCGCGGACGATGCCCGACAATATCCCCGAGGATGTGAAGATAGAGCGTCTAAACCGCATGATAGCACTGCAAAACGAGCTGTCGGCAGAGAGCAACCGCCGTGACGTAGGCAAGGAGTTTGATGTATTGATAGAGGGTGTCTCCAAACGCAGCACCGACCAGCGCATAGGCCGCAACAGCCAGAACAAGGCTGTCATAGTGCCACGCGGTGACTACAAAATCGGTGACACCGTCCGCGTCCGCATCATATCCTCCACCTCCGCCACCCTGATGGGCGAACTGGTATAAAGGCATAGCATATCATCAAACGCCAATATGGTTTTATCATAGCTGACGAAGATGTCCTGGCACAATGTCCCTAACTTTGCGTAATCTTGTTATTGCCATGTTCGCGTCCGAATGGACGCATCTTTCTCGTAGCCGAGGGGCTTGCCCCTCGGTAAACGTCAGCCTATGACACGCGCTGCGCTTTGCTGCAGCGCATCAAACTCCATGATATTCAATTTGATAGCGACTGATGCGCTGCGGCAAAGCGCAGCGCGTTTCTTTCCACGCCCTTCACCGAGGGGCAAGCCCCTCGGCTATCAAAGAGAAGCGCCCACAAGGGGCGCAAATTGCATACAAATCGTTAGGTTAGTGACATTGTGACATGCTATTCCCCTCTGTCAGCGGCGGATGGGGTTGAATGTCAGGGGCTTGCCGTAGGCTCGGCATGGGGGATTGATGCCTGCCATATTCCAATAGGCGACGTGACCATTGAGGATGGTGGCATTTACTTTATAGTCGGTGGTCATGCCTGCCAAGGGAGTCCATCCACACTTGCTGACCACCTCCGAGTCGGTGATGACGTGGGGTGTGTCACGACGCGACACGAGCACGAAGTCAGCATACATGCCTGTATCCACAAAACCTCGCTCTTCTATGCCGAACACACGCGCCGGATTATGACACATCTTCTCTACGACCAGTTCCGGACCAAACAGGTCAAACATCTTGACAAGCGAAAACTGTACCATCGGCATGCCTGACTTAGCTTTCAACGCCCCACCCTCCTTGTCGGCAAGCAGATGCGGAGCATGGTCAGTGGCAATGGTGTCGATAAGCCCTGTGCGCACAGCATCACGCAGGGCATCCCTGTCAGCTACAGATTTGACTGCCGGGTTACATTTCATACGTGCGCCTTTTTCAGCCCAATCCTCATCGCTAAAAAGCAAATATTGCGGACATGTCTCTGCCGTGATACGTTTTCCAAGCACGGGTCCACGAGTGAACAGCTCCAGCTCAGCTGCCGTGCTTACATGTGCCACGTGTAGCAGCGCATCATGTTTACGAGCCAGCTCCACTATGGCTTTCGACGACTCATAGCAAGCCTCGGCTGAACGGATGCGTGAATGGTAGTCGACAGGTAAGTCCGCCAATCCATCAGGATTAAGCCGCGTCAGATTAGTCTGTATAACCTTTTCGCTCTCAGCATGCACCACTATGGGACATGGAGCATCGGCAAGCAGACGTTCTATGAGCTTGCCGTCTGACACCATCATATCCCCCGTGGTAGAACCAAGAAACAGTTTGATGCCAGGAACCTGGGTATAATCCGCCTTAAGCAGTTCATCCCTGTTATCAGCAGATACCCCTATAAAAAAAGCATAATTGGCATCAGAACGTCCGACTGCCAGAGCCGTTTTTGCCTCCCAACGGTCAACAGTAGTAGTCTGTGGCACCGTATTGGGCATGTCAATATAGGAAGTGACTCCACCAGCGACGGCAGCGGCACTCTCTGACACAATGTCAGCCTTCTCGGTCAGTCCTGGGTCACGGAAATGCACATGGGTGTCTATAACACCAGGAAGGAGATATGCACCATCCCCATCAATTATGATCGCATCCGGGTATTTCTCTATGAGTCCTTCAGGCAACCAGCCGTCAGTATCGTATGATACAGCTTTGATACGATGGTTACGGACTGCTACTATACCGCGACGCTTACGACCGCGGTTGACAATCGTCACATTATATATAAGCATCGAGGTCTCCATAGATGTGCATTGAAGATATCTTATTTTCCCTCGGGCAGTTCGCGGCGAGGACGCGAGTAATCGGGATAGTGCTTGAACAGGCTGTCCCATTTCAAACGCAGCACACCGAACATCGCCTCACCGAATATTCCCGAATTCATCTTGCTGGTGCCAAGCACCCGATTGACGAAAATGATAGGCACCTCCTTGATAGAGAACTTGTAGTTGTAGACGGTAAACTTCATCTCTATCTGGAACGCATAGCCCTTGAAACGGATATCGTCAAGCGGCAAAGCCTCAAGCACACGCCGCGTGTAGCATACAAAACCAGCCGTGGTGTCATTGATAGGCATTCCGGTAACTATCTTGACATATTTGCTGGCAAAATAGCTCATCATTACGCGCCCCATAGGCCAATTTACCACATTGACCCCAGTGACATAACGGGAACCGATGGACATATCATGACCCTCAACGGCGCATGCATCACGCAAGGCTATCAGATCGGCTGGATTATGGGAGAAATCAGCATCCATCTCAAAGATGTAGTGATACCATTCGCGTTCAAGCGCCCATTTGAAACCCATGATGTATGCCGTACCCAGTCCGAGTTTGCCGGGACGCTCCAGTAGATGCACACGTCCAGGGTGCTCCGCCATCTTGTCGCGGACTATCTGGGCAGTTCCGTCAGGCGAATTGTCGTCAATTATGAGGACATCCATAGGATGCGGCAATGCGAATACAGCGTCTATTATAGCGGCGATGTTCTCGCATTCGTTATATGTGGGTATGATGACAATGCTGTCGTTGTGCTGGGTATCCATAGTGTTCGATATATAACCGGCAGGAATTGCGGTCAGTTGATTATTTCGTATGATAGAGAGGAGGCATCAAGAGTCTGGCAGAGGCTACGGCGAGGGGCAACCAGCACTCTCCTTACGTCTGGCAATGACAACAGCGGAAGGTCGTCGATATGATCAGTCACCACCATGCCTATATCTCCTAACCGCTCTGCGACTGCCAAAGTTCGGACAGCCTGCAATTTCGATTCCGAACGGGTCTCATGTCCCATGCCCCCTGTGGCTGCGTCATAATCCGTAGCCACAAGGTAACGTAGCCCCATCTGCCTGACCATGTCTTGCAGGCAGAATCGCATTCCAGCCGAAGCTATCACGACATCGCCTCCGTCGGCAATCCAGCGGTTGATGATCCTACGCACAGACGGGCGCACCTTGGCAAGCATAGCGGCTGTGAGAGCGTCAAAATCAGCATCCGTCATGACATCAATCGCCGATCTGCATATCTGCTGCTTGAGTTCGACATGTGATGACATATGCAGGATGCGCTTCATCATAGCCCAACACAGCAGTGACATCTGCCGCCATCTGCGTCGCTTCATCTGGTTCATGAGAGTGCCGTAGAGAAGCATTTTGAGCGAGTTGCCACACAGAAGAGTGTCATCTACATCAATCACCGCTATTTTGCTCATTTCTGTCATGGCAGACGGTCAAAATGGTGGAAAAGAAGGTTATACTGCCTATGATAATACCCGTCAGAATTTTGGTGTAGGATATTTATGACCGGGCTTGAAGTCGACCGACCAGGGATAACGCACCAATGTACCAGGCTTATACAGCGACACATCAGGCTTGCAGATGGCGCAACGGCGGGTCACCGCTATGGTGGCTGTAAACAGAGTAATATCCGGATTGAGCGCCATGAGCCTCTTGGCGGCACTACCCAACGTTGAGCCTCCGTCGACCGAGTCATCCACTAAGAGCACATGCCGGGAGCCAAGCTCTTTGACCTCCTGAGGCATCTCGAATTTGCGTGACAGAGAGTGTTTTTTGGTCGAACGGCCTGTTTCTTTGATTTCACGCAACTTCTTGAGGAGCCATTCGGGTGTGATACGGAAAAGCACATTGAACACCTTGCGCGATGCGGGTTTATTGTCAAGAGGCTTGATGTAATATACTTTAGCCTGAGGGTAGCATTTGGCAACTTCGTCGGCAACGTAGACACCGGCGGAGCGTATGCCTATGATAACATCTGGCTGAAACTGCATGTGATGCACCTTCTCAGCCAGCTTCTTGCAAGCGGTCTTAAAATGTTGCTCTTCGAGAGTAACTAATTCCATTTATATAGTGTCACTTTTTCTGACGCAGGGGTGATGTGCGTAGGAGTTCAGAAAAGACGTGTGTTTTTATTGCCACAAATATACAAGTTAATTTTGACAAAACCATAGATGGCGTAACATTGTTAGAAAAATAAGCAATTGTATACCGTTTGTCGCCATGTCATCACCATCACAACACAGGCCATCGACCCTTACTCCGATGCAGCAACGCATCACTGTAATCCTCAATGCCACAGTACTCATATTGTCGGTATTGCTAATCGTGTTCATATCGGTCGACACTTTACAGGGCATCCCGTTCCTTGACAACCATGTATATATGACATTCCAATTCTGGGTCTGCATCATATTCATGGCGACGTTTTTCATAGAGATGTCATTTGCCCGCAGCAAATGGCGGTATATCCGCCGCCGTTGGCTTTTCTTTCTCTTGTCCATCCCTGTGCTCAACATCATCAACCAGTTCAACCTCAATCTTAGCCCCGAGACGGTGTATTTTCTCCGCTTCATCCCATTGGCTCGCGGAGGTCTGGCGATAGCCATCATCGTGGGATTCTTTGCCCATAACCGGATGGCTTCAGTATTTGCGAGCTACACATCCATACTGGTGCTGGTGGTGTACTTTTGCAGCCTCATCATATTTGAGCGCGAACAGCCGGTCAATCCGCAGATACCCGACTATTCATCAGCACTGTGGTTTTCGTGCATGGTCGTGACCACTATCGGATGTAACATAGCCCCTCTGACCATATCGGGCAAGATATTGCAAATAGTGCTTTCGGGCATGGGAATGATCATGTTCCCTCTTTTCACAGTGTTCATTACCTCCACTGTGATACGCCTGCGGCAGCAACGTGCCGACAAAATCGCGGCGCAGACACATGCCTCCGATGCGTCCACGTCAAAACAACCAGAGCCTACTGCCAACAACACATCTGACGGACCTAATCCTCCTCAGTCATAATGAAATCAAGCGGGATACACCCACCATATTGCCATATCGGCGAAAAATGGCTATATTTGTCGGTCTTATCTCACTTGAATATCACAGATGGAATCATTCCTCATAAAGGCGGCGCAGCTGATCGCCGCACTCGCTTTTCTGGTGGTCATGCACGAACTTGGCCACTATATCTTCGCCCGCATATTCGGCATAAAGGTCGAGAAATTCTACCTTTTTTTCAATCCGGGTTTCTCGCTGGTCAAATGGAAGCCTAAAGAAAAAGCCAAGAAGTCCGACGGACGCGCCACATGGCGTGACACCGAGTACGGCATCGGATGGCTGCCTCTGGGTGGCTATGTCAAGATAGCCGGAATGATTGACGAAAGCATGGACAAAGAGCAGATGGCAAAGCCGCCACAGCCATGGGAGTTCCGCTCGAAACCAGCCTATCAGCGTCTGCTGGTCATGCTCGGCGGAGTGCTCTTCAATTTCATCCTCGCCATCCTTATATATGCCGGCATAGCTATCTACTGGGGTGACAAATATGTACCTTTAGACAAAGTGACCGAGGGCTTTGACTATGTGCCCACGGCGCAACAATACGGATTCCGCAACGGTGACATCCCTCTGAGCGCCGACGGCAAACCGCTCGATGCCGCAGACCAGCAGTTTGTCCTCAAACTCGCCGAAGCCCACGAGGTCAAGGTGCTCCGCAACCATGCTGACACCGTTACCATCAAGCTTCCTGACGATTTCGTGCTGAAACTCAACAACGACCGCGGATTGCTCGCTCCGCGAGTGCCGGTGTATGTCGACAGGCTCGTAGCCGGAGGACCGGCGGCAGTGGCAGGAATCCGTGAAGGGGACCATATCATCGGTGTAGGTGACAAAGCCACTCCGAGCTTCACCGAACTGACACCAGCGTTGCGCTCACGTGCCGGGCGCGACACCGACATACGCGTCATAAGAAGCAACGACACCCTCACACTGAAAGCTACTCCTGACGAATATGGCAAACTCGGCTTCCAGCTCCGCTCTCCTGTCGATATCTATGAGACCGTGACGGTAAAATACAACCTCCTGAGCGGATTCCCCCGCGGATGGGAAATAGGCACCGAAACACTCGGAGCCTATGTGGGTTCGCTGAAACATCTGTTTTCGTCAGAAGGAGCACAGAGCATCGGCGGATTCGGAGCCATGGGGTCGATGTTCCCCGACACATGGAACTGGTATGCGTTCTGGCAGATTACCGCCTTCTTCTCAGTGGCACTCGCCATCATGAACCTGCTGCCTATCCCTGCACTTGACGGCGGACATGTGCTATTCTTGCTTTACGAGGTCATCGCACGCCGCAAAGCCCCCGAGAAGGTCATGGAGATAGCTCAATACATTGGCATGTGCTTCCTGCTCTGCCTGCTGCTGTATGCCAACGGCATGGACCTGTTCAGAGCCTTGTTCAAATAACCGCCATCACCTACTACAACAATGACACAGACAGCATATCCTACGATCACACTGCGCCCGGGCAAGGACGAATCACTAATGCGTTTCCACCCGTGGGTATTTTCGGGAGCCATAGCTTCCATGCCTGACGGAATAGAAGAAGGCGACATCGTCAAGGTAGCATCGGCTGACGGTCGGCTGCTCGGCATAGGACATTACCAGATAGGCAGCATAGCCGTCAGGATGCTCACGAGCGATGCCGACACCGCCATCGACGGCGACTTCTACCTTGCCCGTCTTACAAGCGCATGGCAGCTGAGACGCACCCTCGGACTGCTTCGTGATGACAATGACGCATTCCGCCTGGTACATGGTGAAGGCGATTTCCTGCCAGGACTGATCGTAGACATCTACGGTGACACGGCGGTCATGCAGGCACACTCTCCAGCCATGCACTATGCGCGTAACATCATAGCCCAGGCTCTCACCGAACTGCCTGAGGCTCGTATCAAAAACGTGTATTACAAATCTGAGACCACGCTGCCCTACAAGGCGAGCCTCGATCCCCAGAATGATTATATCCTCGGGCACGACACAGGCAACATCACCACCGAAAACGGACTGAAATTCCATGTCGACTGGCTCAAAGGACAGAAGACAGGTTTCTTCATAGACCAGCGCGACAACCGAGCTCTGCTGGGTCGCATGTCTGCCGGACGGCGTGTGCTCAACATGTTCTGCTACACAGGCGGTTTTTCGGTCTATGCTCTGGCTGGAGGTGCCGAGCGTGTGGTGTCGGTCGACAGTTCAGCCAAGGCGATAGCCCTCACTGATGCCAACGTCCGCATCAACTTTGCCGGCATGGAAGCAGAAAAACGCCACTCGTCCGAAGCTGTAGATGCCTTTGACTACCTTTCACGCATGGAGAAGGACGAATTCGACCTTATAATCCTCGACCCACCAGCCTTTGCCAAGCACCGCAGCGCCATCCGCAACGCCCTGCGCGGCTACCAGCGTCTCAATGAGAAGGCTCTGCGCAAGATAGCACCAGGAGGAATACTTTTCACATTCTCCTGTTCGCAAGCCATCACGCGTGAGCAGTTCCGCTTAGCTGTGTTCTCAGCCGCAGCCCAGACCGGGCGACGTGTGCGCATCCTCCATCAACTCACGCAGCCGGCCGACCATCCAGTAAGCATCTACCATCCAGAAGGGGAATACCTCAAAGGATTAGTGCTCTACGTGGAATAAGCCCCAAAAAGATACGACATCATACAACACATTTCGCCACATACCCATGAAAAAGTCAACATTGCGCAACACTCTCGTCGGCATAGGTGCCGGCATGTCATTAATGTTATCACCCACAATCATGGCAGACATTGAAAAGACCGACAAATCAGGCAATTTCGACTACAAAGTCGACCGCTTTGCCGACATCCAGGTACTCCGATACAAAGTGCCCGGATTCGAGCAGCTATCGCTTGATCAGAAACTCCTCATATATTACCTGACCGAAGCCGCATTGGCTGGTCGTGACATCGTATGGGATCAGTATGGAAAATATAACCTCGCCATACGTGATCTGATTGAGAACGTGTATCTGACCGCACGCGAAAAAGACGGCAAAAGCGCAGACTTCAAGGCTCTTGAAAAATACCTCAAGCAGATAGAATTTGGCAACGGTATCCACCATCACTATTCGATGGATAAGTTCACGCCCGAGTTTTCGCGCGAATATTTTGATGCCATGGTCAAAGCCCTGCCTGCCGACAAGCAACCCGAAGGACTCGCAATGCTCGAGGAGGTCATATTCAATCCTACATTCATGGCAAAGAGGGTCAACCAGGCTGACGGCCATGACCTCGTGGTCACATCTGCCGCCAACATCTACGAAGGGGTGACCCAACCCGAAGTCGAGGCTTATTATGCCTCTCTGCGCGACACCACAGACCTCACACCTATAAGCCTCGGTCTCAACAGCAAGATCATCAAACGCGACGGAAAGGTCACCGAAGATGTCTACAAGCAGGGAGGACTTTACGATGCCGCCATAAGCCGTATCATAGACAATCTCACAAAGGCACAGCAATATGCCGAAAACGACCGCCAGCGTCAGGTGATACAGTCACTGATAGACTTCTACCGCACAGGCGACCTCAAGAAATTTGACGAATACTCCATCCTATGGGTGGGCGACACAGCATCACGGGTCGACTTTATCAACGGCTTCATCGAAAGCTACGGCGATCCGCTCGGCATGACCGGCACATGGGAGTCGATAGTCAATTTCAAAAACCTTGAGGCATCTCACCGCACCGAGGCTATCAGCGACAGCGCACAGTGGTTTGAGGACCACTCCCCTGTTGACCCGCGTTTCCGCAAGCCCCACGTCAAAGGCGTTACAGCCAAGGTCATCACCGCAGCCATCCTTGCCGGCGATGCCTATCCTGCCACCCCCATCGGCATCAACCTGCCTAATGCCAACTGGATCCGCGCAGCCCACGGCTCAAAATCGGTCACTCTGGAAAACATCACCCAGGCATATGACGAGGCATCACATGGCGACGGGTTCAACGAGGAATTCGTAATTGATGCTCCCACAGCCCGTCTGATGGACAAGTATCTCTTCATCACGGATAATCTCCACACCGACCTTCACGAATGTCTCGGACATGCCTCCGGCAGGCTCCTCCCCGGTGTAGACGAGAACGCCCTCGGTGCCTACGGTTCCACTCTGGAGGAAACCCGTGCCGACCTGTTCGCACTATATTATCTTGCCGATCCCAAACTGCTTGAACTCGGGCTTCTCGACAATCCCGAGGCTTACAAGGCTGAATACTACAAATACATGCTCAACGGCCTGATGACGCAGCTGATGCGCATCGAGCCTGGCAAGGACATCGAGGAAGCACATATGCGCAACCGCGCCCTCATAGCCTACTGGGTGCTTGAAAAGGGAAAAGCTGACGGCGTGGTGGAGATGATCAAGCGCGACGGCAAGACTTACGTGCAGATCAACGACTACCATGCACTGCGTGGACTCTTCGCACAGCTGCTTGCCGAAATCCAGCGTATCAAGAGCGAGGGCGATTTCGCTGCCGGACGCGCATTGGTCGAGACCTATGGAGTAAAAGTAAATCCTGAGCTTCATAAAGAGGTTCTTGACCGCTATGCCCACCTTGACATCGCGCCCTACAAGGGTTTCGTCAACCCCGTATACAGCCTTGTCAAGGATGCCAACGGCAACATCACTGACGTTACAATAGACTACACCGAGGGCTACATACCGCAGATGCTCCGTTACTCACGCGACTACTCTACCCTGCCCCGATAACACACCATCATCGACCACAGAATATATAAATGAAAATACTCACTCAAACCGTCAAAGCATTAGTCCTCGCAACACTGATGCTCGTATGCGCCGGGGAGGCACACAGCCAGATGCGCTGGGGTGCCACGGCTGGCATATCCTTGACCGACATGCACTTCAAGCAGCCGCTCGTCACTGTCAAGAAGACTCCGGGATTCGCAGCCGGCATAATCGGCGAAATGATATTCCCTGGTGTAGGCTTCGGCATAGACGTGGGGGCTCAGTACCAGATGCTCGGCGCGAAAGTCAATCTTGGCGAAAAACTGATGTGGAGCTCGCAAGGCTACGGCAACCAGCGCTTCTACCTGCACACCCTGAGCATCCCTGTACACCTCCGCTTCAAGTACACCCGTCTCAACGGCTTTGAGGAATACCTCGTGCCGCTGGTATATGTAGGTCCGTCATTTGATTTCCTGCTCGCACACTCCAAGTGCGACGCATTCTCGTTCCCGTTCGGCTCCATCGGCATAGACATGGGCATCGGAGCTGAGATATACAAGAAATGGCAGGTCACCGCCTCGCTCAATCTCGGCATGACCTACGTCACCAAAGCCGACATACTGACCGACTACAGCGCGCAAAACCGCGTATGGAAGCTCTCCGTAGCCTACTTCTTCGGCAGGGACTGACAATAATCGTATGAAAAACGCATCACATAGCCAGCATTTTTTGGTTATACCAAAAAAACTGACTACCTTTGCACCGTCATGACCGAGAGATGCCGCCGGAGGCATCTGCCAGCAAGGTCAGAGGCACTCGGAGTGTAGCGCAGTCCGGTTAGCGTACCTGCTTTGGGAGCAGGGGGTCGCGAGTTCGAATCTCGCCACTCCGACACACAATGAATAGGCGGCAGGAGTTTTAAAACTCCTGCCGCCTATTCATTGTGTGCCATATTATCTTCTGCTAACCAATAATGGAAGCAGCACACATAAAAGCATGAAGGCGGGGAGGATTGGGAAAAGGAGGCGGGAGAAGTCGTAGGGGGCGCCGAAAGATACTACGAAGATATTGCCCAAGAGGATGAGGGTTAGGAATAAGGCGAAAGACCAGGGACGCATATCCATATTCGGGCGAACGGTGGACGAACGGTAACGTCTGAATACTACGAACTTATAAACAAGCAGCATCATGACTGCAATTGATACGGCAAGCGGTAGCCACCATGTCAACCATATGCTCCTCAGGAAACTGCCTGTGACAGCACGAAAAGCATATACGGCAAACTCTCCACGGTCAGTGCCAGGATATAGGAGTGGTTCAGAGAGACCATTGCAAAGTTTGCAGGTAAAGTAGTCGTACCACTGATCGGGATGCTTTTTCTTGCTTGCGTCAACAGCAATTTGCAGAGATGGAAGATCATACTCATTTGTGAGGTCGATAGCTTCTACCCACGCCTTTCCGTCAATATCCTCGATTACAGGACGTGCATCAAGTTTCTGCTGTATCGCTGCCCTAAGAGCTGGGTCAGGACAGCATTCTGCCTCAAGCACGCCTGAAAGCCGGACCTCATAGTAGTCATTACGCAGACTGACCGTAGACGGGGTAAAGACACCCCATTTGTGATAAACCATGGTGCTGTAAACCAGTACGCATGTTATCCCGGCAAGCCCGGATATTATCAGCCTACGTGCGAATCTATACATGGACGCATTGGCGCGCATCAATCTGATAACCACCCCGACCAAAAGCACGCTGACCGGCACGAACAGAAATGCAGGCTTTATGGCAAGCAGCATTATCACCATCACTGAAAACAATCCCCATAACCGCCATGAAGGATTATATGACATCCGCCAAAAAAAGTATATGGCGAACACTACAAATGACATCGAGAAACTTTCAGTGCCTAATTCAAGCGGCAAGATGTCAAATGATGGATAGAAGGCATATAGACATCCGATGCACAAGCCCAGCCAACCTCCAGCAGCCATAGCTATGCGGGTAAAAGCCGCTGCCGAGAGTGCATATGCCATAGCCGGGACAAGAGTCACCATTATCATGGAAGGCACATCGGTATTGACCCGCATGCCGCAGGCTTTCAGAAACAAAGGATAAAACGGCGGACGAAGCGAGAAGCCATCCATAATATATGACTGCGTATCGGGCATATAGAACCCCCACCAGCCGGTAGTGGCATGATGATAGAGCATAAACCCGAGACATTCAAGCAGACACAGGGTTGCTACAATCCACGGTATTATCCTTGAATATTTATCCAGAAGCCGCATGAGTTAATGATGCGATAAAACAAGCAGCGCCGCCGTGATGGTCGGGCGGCGCTGCCATTATCTGATGAGCTTATCTTACTTATTTCAGTCCGAGCTGCTTGCGCACTTCAGGAGTAACGTCCACGACATCCTTGCCAACGTAGGCAGGCACTTCGCTTGTGAAGATGAATGTATAGCTGCCGAGTTCGCCTACAGCCTTGATGGCACTGACCACCTTCTGCTGCACGGGTGCAAGGAGGGTCTCCTGCTGACGCTGGATATCCTGCTGTGCGTTCTGACGGAACTGCTGATACTTATTTGTCATATCCTGTATCTCCTGCATGCGGCGTTCCTGGATAGCCTGAGGAGTGTTGGGATC
Source organism: Bacteroidales bacterium M7 (assembly GCA_001689515.1). Taxonomy (GTDB): domain Bacteria; phylum Bacteroidota; class Bacteroidia; order Bacteroidales; family Muribaculaceae; genus Amulumruptor. Next base: position 134,039 of record LUJR01000024.1, on the reverse strand, counting down.
ATTACGCATGGTCTTCTGGAGGTCGTCATACTTGAGCTGGATTTCAGTCTGGAGCACGCTGTCTTCCTTCTGATACTTTGCAGACACTGCTTCGAGTTCCTTCTGAGCCTTGGCAAGTTCGGGGAGGTCTCTCATTATAGCGTCGGGATTGACGATGCCGAATTTAGATTGTGCCATGGAGCACACGGGGAGTGCCATAGCTACGACAGCAAGCACTGCAAGAATTTTCTTGATCATAAGATTAGATGGTTGTTATGGTTAATTGTTGGGATTATCTATGGGGAAACGTATCAGTTGGCATAGCCGAGCTTTGAGAGGACCTCTCGACTGACATCTATACGGGGCGAGGCAAACACGACATCTGCCGATGAAGCGCGGTCGAATATCGCCTGATAGCCACGCTCCTCTGCGACCTTCTTGATGGCGTTGTAGACATCGTCCTGTATGGGCTTCATCAGGTTCTGGCGACGCTTATAAAGCTCACCTTCAGGACCGAAGTACTTGTTGCGGAGTTCGGCAGCAGCCTTCTCCTTCGCCACGATGTCCTCCTCGCGCTTTTTCTGCATCTCGTCGGTCAGAAACACCTTCTCGTTCTGATAGTTCTTATAGGCGGTCTGAGCATCGTTGGCAGCTTTTTCAAGCTCCTTCTGCCAGCGCAAAGAGAGCTGGTTGAGCTGCTCGTTAGCCATCTCATATGCGGGGACATTCTTGAGGATATATTCCATATCCACCATCGCAAATTTCTGTGCATGGCTGGCAAGTGCGGTCATCACGCATATCACTGCCAGCATTATTATCTTCTTCATAGTCGTCAGTATGATTCGTTGGTTTAGAATTAGACAGTTAACAATTTGACACTTAGGACAAATATTTGGTTTAACGCAAAGATAATAATATATGTTAATTAAACATCTCTAAAATTCCTGGCCGAGGATAAAGTGGAAGTGGCTGCCGCCCTTGACGCCATACGCCTTGTCAAAGCCGTAGCCCCAGTCGATACCCATCATGCCGACCATGGGCAGGAACACGCGCACACCGGCACCGGCACTGCGCTTGAGGTCAAACGGCGAGAAGCTCGCCACATCAGTCCAGGCATTACCACCCTCGACGAATACAAGACCATAGATGGTGGTCGACGGCTGCAACAGGAACGGGAAATGAAGCTCTGCTCCGAAGCGGGCGTATGCGTAGCCGAGACGGTTACCAGGGGTGAGCGCACCGTTATCATAACCGCGGAGGGCGATGGTCTCAGTGGCATAGGTATATGAGCCTGACATGCCGTCACCACCGACATAGAATGTCTCAAACGGAGTCTTGACCCAGCGGTTGTAGTAACCAAGCAGACCGATATCGGCTCGCGTCATAAGCACGAGAGTGTACTGACCGGTGGGGTCAGTGAGCGGAGTGTATGTACGCGACTTGAAGCGGAGCTTCCAGTATTCAATCCACTGATATAGCTGCTTCTTCGACTCCTCGGTGTTCTCCTCGTAGAGCTGCTGCCAGTTTTTGTTGCGGAACAAGCTCCACGGCGGAGTCAGCTGGAGGTTGAGAGAGAATGTCGAACCGCGACGTGTATATGTAGGATTGTCGATACTGTTGCGACCGAGAGTCAGACCGAGCACGATGGAGTTAGACGTACCGTTGCTCATCTGGAAGAGATAACGCCAGTTTTTAAGATAGTACCAGTTGTAGCTCAAGTCAGCCTGGAATGTGAAGTAGTCATCGGGCCAGCTCAGTCGCTTGCCGAAGCCTACGGTTATACCTGCCATCTGGAGTACCTGGTTGGGGTCATAGGCATTCTCGTAGGTATAGTTGTAGTTATAGTTGGCATTGTTATTGTTCCACGAACCTCCGAGACCGTAACCATACATATTGTTCCAGTAGTTGCTGTTGTAATATGAAGAGTTGACACCTGTCTGACGGCTGAAGAATGCCGAGACGCTGAGCGAATTGGGGCGCTTGCCGCCAAACCACGAGTCAAGGAACGAGACGCTATAACTCTGATAGTAACGGGCATTGGTCTGCGCCGAGATAGTAAACTGCTGTCCGTCGCCCTGAGGTATGATGCCCTTATAGCTGCTGGGATGAAGCAGGTTCTGTATGGAGAAGTTGGTAAACGACAGCGCGACCTTACCGATTACACCCGTCTGTCCCCACCCGAGTGAAAACTCTATCTTGTCATTGTTTTTCGACTCGAGATTGAAGAGGATGTCTACAGTGCCGTCATCCTCGTTGGGCTGAGGGCGGATATCCATGTTCTCAGGGTTGAAATGTCCCGTAGCGGCGATTTCACGCGCCGAGCGCATCAGGTCTTCCTTGCTGAACAGTTCGCCAGGCTTGACACGCAGCTCTCGGCGGATGACGCGTTCATACAGACGGTCGTTACCATTGATGATGACCTGGTTGATGCGCGCCTGAGGACCCTCCATAATGCGCATCTCAAGGTCAATAGAGTCGTTACGCACGTTGCGCTCTATGGGCACAAGATTGAAGAAGAGGTAGCCGTTGTTCATATAGAGGTTGCTGACGGCATCGTCATCCTCGCGTATGCGTTTTTCGAGACGTTTCTGGTTATATACATCGCCGGGATTCATGGCAAGGAGATCCTGAAGAGCCTCTGTAGGATAGACGGTATTGCCCACCCACTCGATATTGCGGATATGATACACATCGCCCTCCTCTACATCGATATACACGTCCACTCGGTTTTCACCATAGGGGACCACGCTGTCACTAAGGATTTTAGCATCGCGGTAGCCACGTTCGTTATATGCCTGTATGATGCGGTTGAGGTCATCCTGATAGTCGCTTTCCACAAACTTCTTCTGCTTGAAGAGATTGAGGATGTTGCCGTTCTCATTGGTCTTCTTCATCGCACCCTTGATCTTGCCGTCAGAGAGAGCTTCATTGCCACTGATATATATCTTATGGACCTTGATCTTGTCATGACGGTTGACCACGATATCGACAGTCATATAGTTAGGTTCGGAAATATCCTCGGCGGTCGACACCGTGACATTGGCGTTGGGGAAGCCCTTTTCGTCAAAGTACTTCTTGATGATCTGCTTGGCACGGTTGACTATGTTAGGAGTAATCTGGTTGCCCTTCATCAGCTTAAGGCGATCCTCAAGGTCTTTCTGCTCCCCTTTCTTGACACCGTGGAAATTGATAGTGCCGATACGTGGCTGCTGACGGAGGTTCAGGCGAAGCCATACCTTGTCACCGACAAACTTGTCGACAAGAATCTGCACGTTGGCAAACAGTCCCTGATCCCACAGACGCTTGGCGGCATCGCTGATATCTTTGCCGGGAATCTCGATGCGGCTGCCTACACGCAGACCGCTGTAACCCACCACAACCTCACGCTGATAGTTGGGAGCACCGTCAACGGTGATACCTGCTATCTCGTATATGCGCGGAGTGGTCGTATAGACGATATTGGGATTGAACACAGTATCCATGGGCACGGTCACGCTTTCCAACAAAGCCGTATCAGATGGAGATACAGCGGCATCTTGCGCCTTAAGACTGTCAGAACCAGCCAACACAAGAGCAGCAACCACTGCCACAGCAAGGGATGTGCGTGACAGCAGGCATTTTATTATATCAGTCAACGATGAATATGCTAAAGTGATGTATCGGAGCATCTAATGTATATAATGAAAGGGGTATGTGCGGATAATATTTAAATTGGCAATCGTAACTGAGCGCGCCTATGACGATGGCGTGCCATTAGTGTCTGCCGACACCTGCTCAGAGGTCAGTCCGAAGCGTCGCTCGCGACCGGCATACGAGTCAAGTGCCTGCTGGAACTGTTCTTTAGAGAAATCAGGCCAATATGTCGGGGTGAAATAAATCTCGGAATATGCGATCTGCCAAAGCAGGAAGTTGCTGACGCGCTGGTCTCCTCCTGTGCGGATGAGGAGGTCAGGATCGGGCATCGCTGCGGTCGTAAGAAAGTCTGAGATGGTGTTCTCATCTATTTCTTCAGCGTTCAGCCGTCCTTCTGCCACCTCGCGGGATATGCATCGGGCGGCTTCTGTCAGTTCCCAGCGGGCAGAATAGCTAAGAGCGAGACACAAGGTCAGCCCGGTGCAATGCGCTGTGGCATCGACACACCTGTCAAGACGTGCGAGAGCCTCAGCGGGCATCCTGTCCATATCGCCTATCATTGTCAGGCGTACATTATTGCGGATCAGTTCGGGGGTCTCGCGCTCTATGGCTATGCCGATGAGATGCATCAGAGCATCCACCTCAGTCTGCGGACGATTCCAGTTTTCGGTAGAGAAAGCGTAGAGCGTCAGATAACTGATACCAGCACCGGACGCCGCCTCGGTAATCCGACGGACAGTATTGACCCCTTCGACATGACCGGCTGAGCGGTCAAGTCCACGTGCTTTAGCCCACCTGCCGTTTCCATCCATAATTATGGCTACATGCACGGGCACTTTGCCTGCCTGTCGGGGCATTTCGGATGTATGTGCGGATGCTTTTTCAGTCATATTACCGATAAATATATTATTCATGACGGTTACATGCCACACATCGGCGGCCGAACTCGTATGTGAAATAGAGCTGTATGGTAGATACCCAGTCGGTGTGGCGAAGGAAATCGGTCTTGATGCCTGTGAGATTCTCGTAGCCGTCCACTTTGTCGCCGAATACCTTCATGAAAGTCCACTCGGCACCTAAGTTGACGCGTTCGGAAATCTTGTATTTGACACCAAACGACATCGGCAGGGTCAATGCCACGTTATTCTCCTTATTGACACACGACATGGCAGCTCCAAGCCCCAGTCCGAGATAAGGAGTGACACGGCTCAACTGCTTATAGGTTTCACCGATGCCGAAATTAAGAAAATTGAATTCGGCTCGCGCATCCAAAGCATAGAAGCCAGCCGAGAACTCAAGTTCACCTGCTGGCACGATATTTTCGGCATTTTTATTGGAGCCGTTGAGCTGTGCGCCTGTAAAGCTGCCTCTGATGAGCCATCGCGCATCAAACCTGTAATGGAACAAAGCCGAAGCCGCCAGCCCGGGGTCGGCAAACATGTTGCTGCTCAGGTCACCCCAGTAACCAGCCATGCCCATGGCAAGTCCGAAGTCAAACTTATACGGCTCTTCAAACGACTGCCATGACTGGGCATAGGTACGCTGTGGCATGGCAAACAGGGCGATGACTGCAACAAGCGCAGACACCGCCACCCTTGAAGAGGTCCGACGGATTATATGTCGAAGAGAGAGTTTCATTTATTGCAGAGGCTTGAATTTCAAGCGGTTAATTACGCCTCGCCATATATTGTGGTCTATTGCGCCAGCATCGTCCTGACCGCCAAACAGATATATGTAAGGGCATTCCCACTGGGTAATCGGTGTCACACCTGTCTGATCCTTGACATAATTGCGCGCCATCCATAGCGGCATCTCATTAGATGCCACGGCTTCCCAGGAAGAAGCTGCAGGCTGGTCAACCGACATCGTCTGCGAATACACAAGACCGGATGCACCTGTAAAAGCAGGCATTGCATCGGGCAACTGCAATGGCTCGTCAGCTTTGAGCCAATGTGCACCGAAATCGGTAGATACATAGACTTCCTTGCTCAGAGTGCCGTCAGGATTTGTACCGCCCATGGCGAGGAACGCTGTCAGCTTTGTGGTGACCCAGCTTGAGGAAGCCGTGCGGTACACGAAATACGGCACGAGGGTTACTCCTGTACGCTGAGGCGACGGTGTCACGGCTATGTTGCACCAGGTAGTCCCGTCATAAGCCCAGCAGGCATCTGTCAGAGAGCCGTCGGCAAGTGTGCCGCCGACCATCATGCTTATCGGTGATTCCATCCAAAGCTTCTCATAGGAGAGCATCTGTGAAGTGCCACTGACGGGGAAACCTTCAGGCATTGCCGAAGTCGCTCCTGATGGATACTCCACTAAGGTATAATTGCCTGACGCGTCTTTCAGGTTGCCAAGAAGACGGTCACCGTAGGCTCCGTATATATATGTCATATCGACCGACTCAACACCCCATGTGAGACCTCCGTCTGGTGAACTCAACAGCAGGTTTTGCCCAGCGGTCATGTACAGCTTATCTCCACATACAGTCAGAGTGCTCACATCTACACGGCCGTCCGGAGTATTATAGGGCATCGTCGGGATTTTAAATGACCATTGAGGATTTTCAATGTCTGCACAGGTGGCTATGCACATGGCTCCTCCCTCAATCTTGGTCAGTACAAGAGGCTGACCGTTATAGTCGACCGCCTTGGCGGCTATTACATTCTCAATGCCGAGCGAAGTAGGTAATTCGGAGCGTGCCGCGTCATCCCATGCGAGCAGGTCGGCATCCACGTCGTAGACGTTTACAGTGATTTTGTATGAGCGCGTATGGTTGCCGTCTCCACTGGTGACGGTTACTGTAGCTGGTCCGTGAGCGAAATTGATTTTGGCACTTGAGTCAGCCATGTAATCCACGGTCTGTGTAGCTCCGTTGTCATCTACATAGGAGATAGTTATGGCAGAGAGCACACCGGTGCCTATGGTGACACCGAGAGATGAGACCTTAGTGCCCTTGGGCAGCGGTTGCGCATTGAATATCAACGCATTGTCAAGGTCGATGGTAAAGAACACCGTGTTAAGGTCACGCAACACCTCCTCATCTTCAACGAGTGAAAACGAGCTTATCACGGTGCTTGTATAGCTGATGTTTTGACCTTCCTGTTCGTCATCGCTCTTGCTATTGCAAGAAACTGACAGTAAAGCCATTAAGGCTATCAAAGGAAGTGCCAACAGATATTTGTTCATGGATGAATCAAAAAATACGTACTTTTTCAACGTGCAAAGTTAACAACAATTTCGTAACCATGCCGACCCCCTGATAAAGATTGGATGTTTTTACATGATTTTTAACACACGCCCTAATACCCGATTATGCAGGGACATGCCTATATTTCAATACTTTATTGCCGTCGATGCACGTCATGGCGGCTGGCAGCATCGGGATTACGGGGGCTTGGGCTGCGCCTCGGTCTCCTAATGTTATCGGGGCTAGCTCTATGCGGGCTTCATCCCAAAGACCGCTGTCTATGAAGCTCTGCAACAGCGCGGCTCCGCCCTCCACAAGCAGCGAGGTGACACCTTCATCCCGGAGGCGGTGTAGCATCTCTGGGACGCTTTCATGGCTGTCAGCGATGATGCGGCGCGGATTCTTGCCAGCCCAGTATCTGACCGTGAGAGAAGGACGATCCATCTCTGCGGTGCCCCGTCCCACCATTATGGCATCATGCGTGGCGCGCAGGCGGTGCACTATAGCACGGTTGAGCGGCGTGGAAAACAGGAAAGACGGCTCACCGAGGTCACGTTTAACGTCCATGTATCCGTCTGCGCTTTGTGCCCATTTGAGCATTACATATGGGCGGTCAGCGGAAAATGCCGTCATGAAATGCGGATTGATGGCACGGCACTCATCTTCAAGCACTCCTGTGACCACCTCTATCCCAGCCTCACGGAGCATCGCCACGCCACGACCATTGACCTTGGCATTGGGATCCCCAGAGCCTATCACCACGCGTTTCAAGCCCTTATCAATAAGCAGTCTAGCACAAGGTGGTGTCTTGCCATAGTGGCTGCATGGCTCCAATGTCACGTAGGCTGTGGCTTCTTTCAGCATCGAGGGGTCAGTCACCGAAGCCACAGCATTGACCTCGGCATGCCCCTCACCGCAACGGCGGTGATAGCCCTCCCCTATTATCCGGTCACCTACGGCTATGACGCAGCCCACCATAGGGTTTGGCGACGTATCCATGCGTCCGTTGCGGGCGAGCTGTATGGCGCGCCGCATCAACTTCTCGTCAAGAGCTGTAACGTCAGGCATGGCAAATCATTGTGGGTCAACCCACTGCCCCTCCCGTTTGAGCAAATCAATGAGGCGCGGTATGGCTTCTTCCTGTGGGATATTCTTTTCTATGGGCTGTTTGCCTTTATACAAGGTTATGTGCCCTGCCGATGCTCCCACGTAGCCGTAATCGGCATCAGCCATCTCGCCCGGACCGTTGACGATGCAGCCCATTACACCTATCTTCAGATGCTTGAGATGCGAGGTGGCAGCCTTGATGTCACGGAGCGTGGACTGAAGGTCAAACAGGGTGCGGCCACAGCTCGGACAGGCGATGTACTCGGTCTTTGAAAAACGTAAGCGTGTGGCTTGGAGGATTGACAGTGCCAAATTGTGGCACTGGTCGGCGGTCATGCAGTCGGCTGTGATGCTTACGGCATCACCCTCTCCTCGCAGCAACGGAGTGCCGAGGTCTACGGCAGCGCGGACAGTGACCTCTTCGGGCGTAAAGCCGCAGTAGTCAACCGACAGCACGCGGTCAGCCATCGTGGCTGCTTCCTCTTGTGTCATATCAAGACCGACAACAGCCGGCACCTGCCGCTCACGCTTCGGAGCCGAAAGTCTCACCGGGTCTGTGGCGATATAATCCACAAGCATCTTGGCTACAGGTATCTCAGCCTCAGGCTCTTCGCTGAGCGACACCCTTATGGTGTCACCGATGCCGTCAAGGAGCAGCGAGCCGATGCCCACAGCACTCTTGACGCGCCCATCCTCACCGTCACCGGCTTCGGTCACACCGAGATGCAGAGGGAAGTGCATATCCTCCTTATCCATAGCCTCCACGAGCAGACGGACAGTACGTGTCATCACTATCACATTGCTCGCCTTGATGGAGATGACCACATCATGGAAATTCCTCTTGACCATCACGCGGAGAAACTCCATGGCACTCTCCACCATTCCCTCGGGTGTGTCGCCGTAACGGCTCATGATGCGGTCAGAGAGCGATCCGTGGTTGACACCTATGCGGATGGCAGTGCCGTGTTCGCGGCACAGTTCTATAAACGGAGTGAGGGCTTCATCGATACGGGCAAGTTCGCCGGCATATTCCTCGTCGGTGTACTCCAACTTCTTGAACGTGCGTCCCGGGTCGACGAAGTTGCCAGGATTGATGCGCACCTTCTCCACCCGCGGAGCCGCGGCAAAGGCAGCCCTCGGATTGAAGTGGATGTCAGCCACCAAGGGGACATCCACCCCTTTCTCCCTCACATATCGGCGTATCTCCTCAAGATTGACAGCCTCGCGTTCACCCTGTGCTGTGAGCCTGATGATGTCAGCCCCGGCTGCCGCTATGCGGAGTATCTGGTTGACACTGCCCTCGGTATCCATGGTGGATGTGGAGGTCATCGACTGGAGTGCTATCGGATGACTGCTGCCTATGTTGACACCGCCGACTCTGACGGAGATGGTTTCGCGCCGTTGCATATGAGAGATAATGTTGATTTGTGGTTATCGGAATCAGTTGGTCTTGAAGTCGTAGTGCACTTCGGCAAGACTTGCGTTGGCTTTCTCTATTTTGGAAGCAAGTCCGCTGCGGTACACATCAAAACGCGCTGCCACATCGGCATCGCTGAGGGCTATGATCTGCGTAGCCATGATGGCTGCGTTCATGGCACCGTTGATACCCATGGTAGCTACAGACACGCCCGGAGGCATCTGGACGATGCTGTAGAGGGCATCGCGGCCATCGAGAGTGGAGTTGATGGGCACACCGATTACAGGCAGCGGAGTCATGGCGGCGATAACGCCGGGGAGGGCGGCTGCCATGCCTGCGGCGGCGATGATGACCTTGATGCCGCGGTCCTTGGCTTCGTAGGCGAACTTCTCCACGGCAGCCGGAGTGCGATGAGCCGAGAGGGCGTTCATCTCAAACGGTATCTGCATGTCGTTGAGAAACTTGGCAGCTTTCTCCATGATAGGGAGATCGGATGTGCTCCCCATAATAATGCTAACTATTGGCTTCATAATGGTTTATGTAGATTGTAATTTCAATTTATCATAGTGATGAAAAACACGCAGATGAATCCGCATGCCGTGCCGGCAAGCACCTGCCACAGGTCATGCCTCTCGCGATAGATGCGGGCAGAACCCACAATGCCTGTGAGCACCACCGCCCCGATAATCCACCACTGCATGTCATATATGGCGATGTGAGAGACCTGAAAGCGGCACAGAAGAGCCACAAAACCACCCATGGCGGTCATGTGGGCGCTTATCTTCCACCATTTGGTGATGACCACATTGACTATCATCGCCACCATGGCAGCAGCGATAAACAGCCAGAGCCAATCGGGCGAGTGCACTTTCAGAAGGTATATAGTGGCTGCGAGATAGCACACGGCACTTATCAGATAGGGAGGTGTGCGCTCGCTGCGGTCACTGAGCGAATGGTCGCTGACCATGCCGAGACGCTTCATCACCATAATCGACCCGGCTGGGATTACGGCGGTCATAAAAAAGAGCATCCCGACTGTAAGCCAACGCGTGGCTGGGGGCAACAGAGCCAGGAAAGTCAGTGACATCGCCAATATAATCCCGTAGGTCGGAACCAGCAAAGGACTGAACACCGTAGACACTGCCAGAAAAAACTTATTCATATCGCGATTAAAAAGGCTGTAGGGACATGCCGTGGCATGTCCGCATCATACACGTTGGTATCGTCACATTGCTGCAAACGGACATGCCACGGCATGTCCCTACACGTTTATGTTTCCGCTCAATGTGATTCATCTATTAAATTAACGAGTCGTGGATATGAAATGTTGTGCATCACGAAAGCCCTCTGCGCAGACGTGAAGTGGGTATACCCATGCGTTCGCGGTACTTGGTGACGGTGCGGCGGGCGATATTGAACCCCTTAGCTGAAAGAGCATCGGCTATGGCATCGTCACTGAGCGGACGGCGCGAGTCCTCGCCCTCTATCAGCTCCTTCAAGGCAGCCATGATTTCATGAACTGTAGCATCGGAGTCATCTGTGGCACGCTCGTTAAACAGCATCTTCAGCGGATAAATCCCTGACGGAGCGGCTACATACTTGCCGTTAGTGGCTCGTGACACCGTGCTGATGTCATAGCCTGTCAGGGCTGCAATATCTTTGAGGAGCATCGGACGGAGATCTAACGTGTCACCCGACAGGAAGAATGCTTTCTGTATGCCCGTGATGGCTTTCATAACAGCCAAAAGCGTTTCCTGACGGAGTTTCAACGCTTTGATAAGCGTGGCTGCCTCATCGCGGTAAGGTGCCATAGCCTCAGCTTCTTTGCGTTGGTGCGGCGTCAGAGCAGATGTGTCGTCCATGGCAAAGGACTCTGACACAGCCAGCTCGGGCAAGCGGTTAGGCACTGTGACTGTCAGGCGGTTGCCATCATTTTCCACAACGAAGTCAGGGGACACAACATTGACCCTCTCGGTATATCCGGGAGCTGCCACCGCTGCCCCGGGCTTGGGGTTGAGTGAGCGTATCTGCTCCAACGCGGCACGCATGGCATCGTCGCTGAGCTTCATGCGTGAGGCTATGCGGTCAAGGTGCATCAGGGCAAACTCGTCGTAGTGGTCCGACACTATCGTGAGGGCGTTTTTCAACGCCTCCGAGGGTGCTCCGGTTTCAGCCATACGGCGTTGCAACTGAAGCATCAGGCACTCGCGCAGGTCACGTGCACCCACGCCCGGAGGGTCAAGGTGCTGGATCACGCCAAGCATACGGCTGACAGCAGCATCGTCGACATCATCGCCGGTGTGCACCATTATATCCGACGCCATTGCCCCGACCGAACGTGTCAGATAGCCATTGTCATCAATATTACCTATGATATACCGCGCTATCCCACTGTCAGCAGGCGAGAGGTCAAGTTCACCGAGCTGCTGTTCAAGGAGCTCTTGCAGGGTGGCAACGGGAGATTCCTGAAATGACTCCCACGGAGTATAGTCGCTGTCATAGCCGCCTGAAGCGTAGGGTATGAGCCGCTCAGGCTCATTCACCGGGATAGGCTCGGCATCCTCGACTACCTCTATGGCAGGGTTTTCGTCGACGGCTGCGCGGACTTCGTCCTCCACCTCGTTGGTGGTCATCTCAAGCAGACGACCCAAGCGCAACTGCACAGGCGACAGACGCTGGGACAATCGTTGTCCCAGCTCTGTCCGCAGTGCTATGTCATTTCTATTGGGCAAGCTGTCAGAACGGAGTTACCTCGCCGAGCGACATGCCCTTGAGGTCTTTGGGACTGAGGAGCATCTCCTCGCGCGGGATGGGCCAGTTGACACCGACGGTCTCATCGTCAAAGCGCAGGGTGGCTTCCGACTGGGGAGCATATACATTGTCGACCTTGTACTGGAACTGCGCCTCATCGCTCAGCACCAGAAATCCGTGAGCCATGCCACGGGGGATAAAGAGCTGGCGCGCATTGTCCTGACTCAGCTCCACGGCTACATATTTGCCGTAAGTGGGGCTGCCGCCACGCAGGTCCACAGCCACATCAAGCACCGCACCGCGGCTGACGCGCACGAGCTTAGCCTGGCTGAACTCCCCTTTCTGGAAGTGCAGACCGCGGAGTACGCCGCGGGTCGACATCGACTCATTGTCTTGCACAAACTGTATGTCGCCCACATGCTTGCGGAACTCCTCAAGCTTGAACGACTCCATGAAATAACCGCGTGCATCGCCAAACCGCTTAGGCTCGACAACCCACACACCCTTGATCTCGGTCTCAATAAAGTTCATATCCAATAAGTGTAAATCAGATTTATACAAATTCTACACAGCAAAATTACTCATTTCCCCCCACCCATGCAACCCCCCAGCCAGCGCATGAACGCGTAGCAACACCAATTACCTCCGTCGGAGGCACTCATGTTAGGCAGTGGTCGGGCTGACCTACAGCCAGCCCGACCACTGTACAGCCAATAACACACAAAAAAAATCGCCACTGTAGGTGGCGCACCTTGGCGGATGGGACTGTACGCCTCCGACGGAGGCGGATTCGGAGGGGACGGTGACAGAACAGGGGTCAGCCAAGCCCAAGGCTTGTATGACCCCTGCCTAACCTGTATGTCTCCGTCGGAGACATGGGCATTCATCTGAGTATCTGTGACACATCTATTTTGCTGTACGAAATATATTTAGTATTTTTGCAACAGCGGTTACAGTAACAGCCGTTACAGTAATATGATCTTTTACGATAGGGAAATAGAGACAGAGACATTGCAACGCATCGAGACGACATCACATGATTTCGCTCAGATGACAGTAATAACAGGCAGAAGGCGAATCGGCAAGACAACGCTTATAAAACACGCTTATGCCGGCAAGGAAATTATATATTTCTTTGTCGCCCGCAAGAGTGAAACGTTGCTTTGTCAGGAACTTGCAGATACAGCACATGACGTACTCGGCGAAGACATTGGCAGTTTCACGAGTATCTCAAGGTTATTTTCTGTATTGATGCATATAGCACAACGTCGGCATTTCACACTGATTTTTGACGAATTTCAGAATTTTAAGTTTGTCAACGAAGCGTTTTTCAGTGACATGCAAAACATATGGGATTCGTATAAATCCGAAGCTAGAATAAATCTGATCATCTGCGGATCGATATACTCTATGATGACCAAGATATTTGATGACCGTAAGGAACCTCTTTACGGGCGAGCCACTTCACGCATCCGGCTACAAGAATTTCCATTGGCTACATTGAAGGAAATAATGTCCGACAACCATCCCGATTACACTCCCGATGATTTACTCGCCATGTACATGGTCACCGGGGGTGTAGCAAAATACGTAGAGCAACTGGTCATGCAGAAATCCTTCACTAAAGAAGAAATAATACACAGTGTGCTTTCCTTTGGCTCCTACTTCATCGATGAAGGGCGGGAACTTCTTTCGGATGAATTCGGGAAAGACTACGGCAGTTATTTCTCAATACTGTCATCGATAGCCAATGGGTTTAACGAACGCGGTGAAATCAAATCATATACCGGCATAGAGCCCGGAGGGTATCTTGACAGGCTGGAAAACAATTACGATCTCATCTATCGCTATAGGCCTTATCTGGCAAGTGAAAACAGTCGCAATGTCAAATACGGCATCAAAGACAATTTCCTGAATCTGTGGTTCAGGTTCGTATATAAATACCGAAGTGCTGTTGAGATAGGCAACCTTGAATATGTGAGAGAAAAACTTTTGGCAGATTATACGACTTTTTCCGGCTGGGTTCTTGAACGATACTTCCGCCAGCGTTATCGTGAGACAGGACTTTACAACATAGTTACCAACTATTGGGAAAAGAATGGCAAAAATGAAATCGATCTTATTGCGGTCAATGAAGCTGAACGTGAGATTGTCATCGGTGAAGTAAAACGTAATCCATCACGCATCAATCTCCACGATCTTGAAGATAAGTCTGCAAATATCACATCCAAACGTAAAGGGTGGAGGATAGAGTATGCCGCACTGTCGCTTGATGACATGTGATTACATACTGCTATTATAGTGTGTATTTGTTTGCGGTTTTTTATTACATTTGCATATCTACGTTATAGACTTGTTTGGATATGTCACATGGGCTGGGGCTGTTTGAAGTCCGGAATTTCGATGCTTTTTTGATTGTCATGGCGGTGACGGCTGTGGCGGTGTTTGTCGCGCTGCATTTTGTGACTGCCGGGTACGGGATGATGCGCTCACGGCGTTGGGGGCTCTGCATACCTAACCGCATCGGATGGGTGGTGATGGAGGCTCCGGTGTTTGTGGTGATGTGTGTGCTGTGGTGGTGTTCGGCGCGGCGCATGGAGACGGCTCCGCTGGTGATGTTTTGCCTCTTCCAGCTCCACTATCTGCAACGGTCGTTCATCTTCCCGCTGCTGATACGCCGCAGCAGCCCTATGCCACTCGCTATCATCGTGATGGGAATGGTATTCAACACGCTCAATGCACTGATGCAGGGCGGATGGATATTCCACGTCAGCCCTGCTGACCGCTATCCGCTGTCGTGGCTGTGGTCATGGCAGATGATTGTGGGCACCATACTGTTTTTTACCGGGATGGGCATCAACCTCCACAGCGACTACATCATACGCCATCTGCGCCGCCCCGGCGACACAGCACACTATATACCTCGCGGCGGGATGTTCCGCTACGTGACCTCTGCCAACTATTTCGGCGAATTTGTAGAGTGGACGGGCTTCGCGGTACTCACATGGTCATGGGCTGGCGCGGTATTCGCTCTCTGGACGTTTGCCAACCTCGCCCCACGCGCCCGCGCCCTGAGCCACCGCTACGCCGAGGAATTCGGCAGCGACTACACCCGTCTCCACCGCCGCCACATCATACCATTTATCTATTAATCAGATACACAGCGACATACTGCTGCATCTATGAATATAAACAATGCAACAAATCCAATGACAAAGGCACGTCGGAGACGTGGCAGCCGTGAGAAACCCCATGCACGGAGCGTCAGCGAACGTTCATGGGGACAAGCAGATACTATCAAAATCAACCTCGGAGAGGTTGTGACACACAGCCTCTTTACAACAAACCGCTGACACGACGCAAGATATGAAATCATCATCGAAAATACGTATATATGCCACAACCTCTCCGAGGTTGACACTAAGGGTGTACCGATATACCCCATGTACGTTCGCTGACGCTCCGTGCATGGGGTTGCGCACAGCGGATACGTCTCCGACGTATCTTCCTACTATCTGCTTGACGCACAGTTTCACCACCTACAGTTAAATTCAGTCCGTCAGATCAATGAAGAATAATCAACAATATCCCGACTCGCTGCTGTTCACCCCTGCCAAGATAGGACCTGTGACACTGCGCAACCGCACCATCCGCTCGGCGGCGTTCGAGGGGATGTGCCCCGGCAACTCCCCCTCGCAGATGCTGCTTGACTATCACGAGAGCGTAGCCCGCGGCGGGGTGGGCATGACCACTCTGGCATACGCCTCTGCCACGCGCAACGGCGTGTCGTTTGACACCCAGCTGCTCCTGCGCCCCGAAATCATACCCGACCTGCGGCGCATCACCGATGCAATCCACAGCCACGGAGCCAAGGCATCAATCCAGATAGGGCACTGCGGCAACATGTCGCACAAAAGCACTGCCGGCGAGACCCCCGTCTCGGCTTCGGGGGGCTTCAACCTCTACAGCTACAGCCCTGTCCGCGCTCTCCGCGCCGACGAACTGCCCGGGTTGGCTCGTTCATTCGGCGACGCGGTGCGCATGGCGATAGACGCGGGCATGGACTGCGTGGAAATTCATGCCGGACACGGCTACCTCATCAGCCAGTTTCTCTCACCCTATACCAACCGTCGCCGCGACGGCTTCGGTGGGACACTCGACGACCGCATGCGCTTCATGCGCATGTGCATGGAGGAGGTGATGTGGGCTGCCGACGGTCAGATAGGCGTGCTGGTCAAGACCAACATGCGCGACGGCTTCAAAGGGGGCTTAGGCATAGACCACTCCCTCATCATAGCCCGCGAGTTGGAGCAGTTAGGAGCTGACGCATTGGTGCTGTCGGGCGGATTCGTCAGCAAAGCACCGATGTATGTCATGCGCGGACCGATGCCCATCCGCTCCATGAGCCATTACATGCATCCTTGGTGGCTGCGATGGGGTGTGCGTTTGTTCGGCAAGATGATGGTGCCGACCGTCCCCTACACCGAGACATATTTCCTTGACGATGCCCGCATATTCCGCAAGGAGCTGAAACTGCCGCTCGTCTACGTGGGCGGATGCAGCAAACGCGCCAGCATAGAGAAGGTGCTCGGCGAGGGATTCGAGTTCGTGCAGATGGGACGAGCCCTGCTGCGCTGTCCCGATTTCGTCAACCGCATGGCTGCCGGAGAGGAAGCTGCTGGCTGCGACCATGTCAACTATTGCATAGCGCGGATGTATTCGCGCGAAATGGCATGCCACCACTGCGCGGGCGACATACCGCCATCTCTGCTCCGCGAACTTGACAACCTCAAACGCCGTTATCCCTCCCGTGAACCTTTCTTCCCATAAACGCCGCTATCCCTGGCAGCTTGCCGTCATCACGGGAGCCGCGTCGGGCATCGGCAGATGCTTCGCTGAAGCACTGGCTGCCGATGGCTGCGGACTGGTGCTCATTGACCGCAATGAAATCAAGTTACCAGTATGTAACGAGGGCGTTGCAAATCTGGACACCCCACGACTTGTAGGGACATGCCATGGCATGTCAGCTCCATCTTCCAAAGTCCAACTCCCCATAGGTAGCCTAAGCGGACATGCCATGGCATGTCCCTACGGTTCAACTGAGCCTTTAATTCATACCTTGCAGCTTGACCTGACTGAGGCTGATGCTGCCGACAAAGTGATGGCATATCTTGATGCAGAGGGGCTTCAGCCAGATCTCCTCATCAACAACGCCGGCATCTTTGACTTTAAGACGGTCAATGACCTTACTCCGAGGCGCATTGACACCTACATAGACCTGCATATGCGCGCCGTGACGCATCTATCGCGCCTGATGGCGATGCGCATGGCTGTCAACGGCGGAGGAAGCATCCTCAACATGTCATCGATGTCGTGCTGGATGCCGATGCCAGGGATTGCCATGTATGCTGCCACCAAAGCATATATAAGGGTGTTTTCACGCGCCCTTGACGTGGAGATGCGCGACAGGGGCGTGAGCGTCACCGTGGCATGTCCAGGGGGGATAGCCACCGACCTTTTCGGACTTCCTCGCAACCTGCAGCGTCTCGGAGTCAGAGTAGGTGCGCTGACCACTCCCGAGAAGTTCGTCCGCAATGCCCTGCACCGCTGCATGCGCCGCAAACCACAATATATCAACGGATTGCTCAACCGCCTCGCCATTCCTGCCGTGGCGATGCTTCCACGCAACGCACGGCATATGATTAAGACAAAACTGCTTGACCGAAAAAACAAACAATGATTGACATAGACAATTACACACCCACACACGGAGCCGTGGTGGTCACAGGAGCCACCGGCGACATGGGTCTCGCGATAACCGAACGCCTCTACCGCGCCGGACAACCGGTCATCATAGCCGCATGCCGTCAACCCGAACGGATGCGTCCCTACATACACAATCTTGATGTAATGTATCCCAATTCGCCAAGCATCATCATCCCGGCGCGGCTCGACCTCTCCACGGCATGGCAGGCACGCAAAGCCGCAGCCGAAATCGGAGCGATGGGTCACGACATCACAGGCATAATCAACAATGCCGGGGTGATGCATATCGACCACACTGAGATGAGTCCTGACGGATTTGAAATGTCGCTGCAAGTCAACTGCATCTCCACTCTGGCATTTACCCTCACTCTGCTCCCCAAGCTGCGCCAAGGAGCAGGCGTGGTGATTACATCTTCGCTGATGCGACGATTCCCCCTGCCACGCCTCGACTTCGCCAGCAAGGCAATTTATGCCACCAATTTCGCCCAACGGTTCAACAACTACGGCCGCAGCAAGCAGATACTCACATGGGCTGCAACCCTCTTGGCAGAACGCATCAGCTACCGCGACATCCGCGTCAACTGCGCCGACCCCGGCATAGTCAACACCCCGATGACGCGCCTCGGCTACAGCTGGGTCGACACCATCGCTGACCACATAGCCCGTCCCCTCATGTCCACCCCCATGCAGGGTTCCCGCGCCGCCATGCAAGCTCTCGCCACCCCCTGCACCTCCATGATAGCGACCCAGCGCAGTCTCACCCCGCTCCCACGCCTCACCGGCGCCCAGACAGAAATAGCCACCGAAGCCCTCCGCCTCGCCATCCCCTGACATTAGCATTATTTCGCGCATCCCCTGTAGGGACATGCCGCGGCATGTCCGTCTCATCAGGCGATGTTTTTTATTGGATTGTGGATGCATGCGTACAAGATTCACATTTTTCAACACGCGGACATGCCATGGCATGTCCCTACAGATTAAGATTTGCATTATATACTAATCAAATAAGCTCCGTGAGTTTTTTCTCACGGAGCTTATTTGATTCATACTTGCTATATGTTATTGGGGATTAGTCGAGTTTGAGGACGGCGAGGAAGGCTTTCTGGGGGACTTCGACGGAGCCGATCTGCTTCATGCGCTTCTTGCCTTTCTTCTGCTTCTCGAGGAGCTTGCGCTTACGGGAGATATCGCCGCCGTAACACTTGGCAGTAACGTCCTTGCGCACGGCTTTGATAGTCTCGCGGGCTATGATTTTCGCGCCGATGGCTGCCTGGATGGCGATGTCAAACTGCTGGCGCGGGATAAGTTCCTTGAGCTTCTCACACATGCGTCGACCGAACGTCACGGCATTGTCGGCATGGGTGAGGGTCGACAGTGCATCCACACTCTCGCCATTGAGCAGTATGTCAAGCTTGACGAGTTTGGACTCGCGGAAATCGTGCAGATGATAGTCAAACGAGGCATAGCCCTTGGATATGCTCTTTAGCTTGTCGTAAAAGTCTATCACGATTTCGCCGAGAGGCATGTCAAACACTATCTCCATGCGGTTGCCGGAGATATATTCCTGCTTGACGAGTTCGCCGCGCTTTCCGAGGCAGAGTGTCATAATCGGACCGATGAACTCGGCTGCCGTGATGACAGTGGCGCGTATATACGGTTCCTCGATATGGTCAATGAGCGTAAGGTCGGGCAGCCCGGATGGGTTATGCACCTCCTTCATGTTACCCTGCTTGTCATAGACGCGATATGACACGTTGGGCACGGTGGTGATGACATCCATGTCAAACTCTCTGCCGAGACGCTCCTGTATGATTTCCATATGGAGCAGACCGAGGAAGCCGCAGCGGAAACCGAAGCCGAGAGCTGCCGATGACTCAGGCTGGAATGTCAGCGAGGCATCATTGAGCTGCAACTTTTCAAGCGATGAACGCAGATTCTCAAAATCCTCCGTCTCAATAGGATACACACCGGCAAACACCATCGGCTTGACTTCCTGAAAACCCTCGATCGCCTTGTCGCAAGGGCGCTCTACATGAGTAATAGTGTCACCCACTTTGACCTCTCGTGAAGTCTTGATGCCCGAGATGATGTAACCCACATTGCCTGCACTCAGTTCCTTGCGAGGTTGCATTTCAAGTTTGAGCACACCTATTTCATCAGCGTGGTACTCCTTGCCCGTTGCCACGAACTTCACGAAATCATCCTTGCGGATGGTACCGTTGAGTATCTTGAAGTAGGCGATGATGCCACGGAAAGGATTGAACACCGAGTCAAAAATCAATGCCTGAAGCGGAGCTTCGGGATCACCCTTTGGTGCAGGCACGCGCTCCACGATAGCCTTGAGAATATCCTCCACGCCCTGCCCGGTCTTGCCGCTGGCACGGAGTATCTCGTCACGGTCACATCCGAGCAGATCCACGATCTGGTCCTCAACCTCCTCGGGTTTGGCGCTGTCAAGGTCTATCTTGTTGATGACCGGGATGATTTCCAGGTCATTGTCAATCGCCATGTAGAGATTGGAGATGGTCTGAGCCTGAATGCCCTGTGAAGCATCCACGATGAGCAATGCTCCCTCACAGGCGGCTATGCTTCGCGACACCTCGTAGGAGAAGTCCACGTGTCCCGGAGTGTCGATAAGGTTGAGCACATAACGCTCACCGTCAAGCTCATAGTCCATCTGGATGGCATGGCTCTTGATTGTGATACCACGCTCGCGCTCCAGATCCATATCGTCAAGCACCTGCGCCTGCAAGTCCTTGCCAGTAACGGTCTTGGTGTATTCGAGCAGACGGTCGGCAAGCGTGCTCTTGCCGTGGTCAATATGCGCTATTATGCAGAAGTTACGGATATTTTTCATTTGACTAACCGTTGATAAATGGGTTAAACACATCGTGGAGCTGCTGATGCTCCACAAGGAAGCCGTCATGTCCGAAACGGCTCTCTATCTCGGCATACGAAGCCCCCGGTATCTTGGATGCCAGATCTTTGACCTCGTAGGGCGGAAAGACTATGTCGGTAGTGATGCCGACCACAAGCGTCTTGGCTGTGATTGATGCCAGTGCGGCATCAACCCCGCCACGTCCGCGTCCGAGGTCGTGGGTGTCAAAACTGTTGAGGATGGCATAGTAGCTGTATACATCATAGCGGCGACAGAGTTTCTCGCCCTGATAACGCTGATAGCTCGATGCGCGGTGCACCTCAGGCAGTTCCTCCACGTCACGCTGAGTGAAATTGTAACCGCTGGGACCGCGGTAGCTGAGCAGGGCTATGGCACGAGCCGTAGCCAATCCAGCCTTGCCTGCATCGGGGGTCGGATCGCCGAATGTGGGGTCCCCCTCGATCGCCATGCGCATGGTCTCGTCAAGGGCTATGGTCCATGGCGAAGCGATAGCATCGGTAGCCATAAGTATCATCTTGTCGATGCTCTCAGGCTTCATCACAGCCCACTCAAGAGCCTGGAAACCGCCCACCGACACCCCTATCATGGTGTTGATACGGCTGATGCCGAGATGGTCAGCAAGCAACATGTGCGCACGCACCATATCGCGGATGGTGAACCGCGGGAACTGGTCAAGGTAAAGCTTGCCTGTGGCAGGATTGACCTGCATGGGTCCCGACGAGCCGTAGGGCGAGCCGAGGAAATTGGCGCAAACTATGAAGTGGTCTCGCGGGTCAAGAAAGCGTCCCTCTTCCACTGTGTGGGGCCACCAGTCCTGCACATCGCTATTGGCGGTCAGTCCATGACACACCCACACCACATTGTCACGTCGCTCGTTGAGAGTGCCGTAGGTATTATATGCTATCCTGAGCTTGGGGAGCGACCCGCCAAGTTCAAGTGGAAAATCGTTGGGATAGTCGTAGTATTCAGTCATCAGGAGTAATCAGGACTGGTGCAGATCATGCCCCATGCGGGCACGTTTGGTATGGAGATAAACTCGGTTATATTCGTTGGGGGCTATCTCGATGGGTACGTTCTCGACCACACGGAGTCCGAAGCCCTCGAGTCCGGTTCGCTTGACGGGATTGTTGGTGATCAGGCGCATGTCACGCACGCCGAGCTGGTAGAGAATCTGGGCACCCACGCCGTAGTCGCGCTCATCAGCCTTGTGTCCGAGGTGCAGGTTTGCCTCCACGGTGTCCATGCCCTCCTCCTGGAGTTTGTAAGCTCTGATTTTCTCCATCAGACCTATGCCTCTACCCTCCTGGCTGAGATAGAGTATCATGCCGCGTCCCTCCTTGTCGACCATCTGCATGGCGCGGTGTAGCTGCTCGCCGCAGTCACATCTCTTGGATGCGAAGATGTCACCTGTAGCACATGACGAGTGCACTCGGAGCAATACAGGCTCAGGGGTGGTGATATCGCCCTTGATAAGTGCCACATGTTCCAGACCGTTGTCGAGCTGGCGGAAAGGTATCAGACGGAAATGTCCGTATTCGGTAGGGAGGTCAACCTCCACGCCGCGCTCCACGAGCGACTCGTGCTTGATGCGGTAGGCTATGAGGTCGCGTATCGACACGAGTTTCAAGCCCCACTCGTCAGCGCGCTTGCGCAACTGCGGCAGACGCGCCATCGTGCCATCGGGGTTGAGTATCTCTATCAGCGCGGCAGCCGGCGTCAACCCTGCAAGACGTGCAAGGTCAATGGCAGCTTCGGTATGTCCGGCACGCTTCAGCACACCCTGGTCCTGAGCATAGAGAGGGTGCACATGCCCAGGTCTGCCAAAAATCTCGGCTGTGGAAGCCGGGTCGGCAAGGGCATTGATGGTGGCAGCGCGGTCATGCGCCGACACGCCGGTGGTGCATCCAGGGAGCTTGTCGACAGTCACCGTAAAGGGTGTGCCAAGCATCGAAGTGTTGTCTGCCACCTGATGCTCAAGATGGAGCTGGTGACAGCGTGATATGGTCAGAGGAGCGCAAAGCTCTCCACGGGCATTGGTAACCATGAAGTTTACGGCATCAGGCGTGACCTTCTCGGCTGCGATGATGAGATCGCCCTCGTTTTCGCGGTCTTCGTCATCGACCACTATCACGAATTTGCCTTCACGGAAGTCGGCTATAGCCTCCTCAATGCTGTCGAGTTTTATTTCTTCATTCATCGTGGATAAGTATTATGCAGGGTTGGATATATATTGGCGTAATTATGTTTTATCAGTCGCTTTAGGCGTGAGCATGTCTATAAGCTCGTTGCACACCTTGACCACCGTCCGTGCGTCATGCACCTGCGCACCGCGACCCATGTGCATCTTCCCTACCAGCGTGGTATGGAACACTGGGAAGTCCATCAGCTTGTTGATGACGAGCACGTCACGCGAATTGCCGAGATATGTGACTACAGCCTCCATCTCCGCGCTCAGTCGGTCAAACTGCTCCTGATCGTAACGCTGGGGAACCCACCGGCGCAACGGATGTGCGGCAATCACCCGCTCAGCGCGCTCCCTTAGAGCGGCAACCATCTCTATGGCTTTCTGCGGGTCTACATCGTCCATTACCAGCTCTTTGAGCGTCACAACGCGATAAGGAGCCTTGCCGAGCAGACGGCGTATGAAGTTGCGGTAGGCATCAGCATTGAATACAGCAGAGTCATTGACCGCCTTGTAGGTGAAGAAGATGCCGAGCGGAAGCAGCACGGCTGCGCTGAGCCACATGCCTTCCCATACCTCCCAGCGGCCGTCACGTGCGAGCTTGTAGCCGGTGTTGTCGATTATGTAGTAGAATATAAACAGAAACACCGAAATCACCAGCGGCATGCCCAAGCCTCCCTTGCGTATAATGGCTCCGAGAGGCGCACCGATAAAGAAGAAGATTATGCAGGCAAACGACAGGGTGAACTTCTTCTGCAACTCTATGGCATGGCGACGTATCGTCTCGCGGTCCTCGCTCATGGCAAGAGCCTTGAATTCATAGTTCTGTTTGTTGCGCCGGGCTATGTTGAGGGCTGACTGGATATACGACCGCTGCTGTGCGCCCCCGGCTCTGAAGAGCGAGTCTATGTCGACCAACCGCCCTGCTTTCTCGGAGCCGTCATCCTTGGTGTAGGTATATTTCTTGCCGTCATATGCCGTCTTGTAGGCACTTGTGCCAACTATAGGCTGTCGGCGCAGGTCACCTGCATATATGGCACCGACGCTGTCGACCCGCAACCCCACGCTGTCAATTGTAGCTTGCAGCTCGCTGAGATTCTTGCCCACATACTGGTTACGCATGCCCTGCTCGTCAAGGCGGTTGAAATTGGCATCGAAGGTGACAAGTATCTCCTTGTCTTTAAAGGATTCGCGCCTGTATGGCACATTACGCATGTTTGATGCCGCCTCCTTAAGATTCTCAAACGATTCTCCGTTCCACAGTTTCAGAAACAGGTGTGTCTGATCTTCCGAGAACGCCAGACGCCCTGAGTCGGCAAGGATGATTGACGAGTTTTCAAAACCCTTCGACACATCATATATCATCATGTTGTAGAGCGTGCCCGTATCCGAGTTTTTAGTCTCCACAAAGAGGTTGTAACCGGGAATCTGGTCATAGAACACCCCTTCGGGTATCTCCACTTCGGGCGATTTCTGCCTCATGGAGTATAGGAGCGTCCACATCTTGGTCTGTGCGATGGGGAGGACATTGTTCTGGAAGAAGAATGCCCCTATGGCTATGAGAATGATAAGCGCGATGAGTGGTTTCATGGACCGCAGCAGCGACACACCCGACGCCTTCATGGCAGTAAGCTCAAACTGTTCGCCGAGGTTGCCGAACGTCATCAGCGAAGCCAGCAGTATGGCAAGCGGCAGAGCCATGGGTATCATGGTCAGCGCGGCATAGAAAAACAGTTCGGCGATGACATCCACTCCGAGTCCCTTGCCCACAAGGTCGTCGATATAGCGCCATAGGAACTGCATCAGCACTATAAACAGCGTGATGAAGAAAGTCATGACGAAGAGCGGCAGAAAGCTCTCCAACATGAACATATACATGCGCTTTATTCCAGGGATTCTCATAACGGTCAGTAGCATCACCGCCAAGCCGCAGCTTTGCGAACTACAAAGTTACGAATTTTCGCGCAAACACCGCCCAAAATCCTTCTGGTCCGAATTACACCTCACCTTAAAAACTACATGAGCTGTTTCAAATCATCTGGATCCGGGAGCGCATCCTTATATTCTTCGAGAAGTTCCTTTCGTAAGGTGTATGTCGCGACGCCCATGGGAGAAGTCATGTTTCTGAATGCAAATTCTACTATTTTGTCTGATTTCTCCCGGCATAATATGATACCTATTGATGGATTTTCATCAGGGCGTTTCACATATGCGTCAAGTGCTCCCAAATAAAAATTGAGCTGACCTGCATACGGAGGCTTGAAAGAGCCACGCTTCAATTCTATCGCAACCAGACATCGCAAACCTCTATGATAGAATAGCAAATCAATGAAATAATCCAGACCTTCAACATTAAGCCTGTACTGATTACCCATATAGGCAAAATCTTGGCCGAAAGCCATGATGAAATCCTTGACATTCTTGACTATTTCACCTTCAAGGATTTTTTCGTCAAACAAATCCTCGTCATCCTCCAACTCCACAAAATCAAAAACATAGTTATCCCTAAACGATTGCAACGCTCTTCGTCGCAACAACTCGTCATCAATACAACCATGGAAATTAGTTGCGCTATATTGCGAGTATTTACCAGCCCATCAGCGAGAGCTTTCAGCAGTCATCAACTGCCGATTTACGACCCTCTCAAAATCATCATCAGTTATAGGTGCTAAATCGGCAGTCGCCAACTGCCGATTTTCAAAAACACCTCGCCACTCTTCAAAGAATATGCGCATATTCTTTATATGGGTTTCCGAGAAACCCCTTAATCCTGGAAGTTCTTGATTAAGAAGCAACGAAAGACGAGAAATCGCACTGGTACCCCAATGTCCGAGACGGGAGCGGATGGAGATAAATCGACCGATGTTGTAGTAAAGGGTGACTATCTCCTTATTAATCAACTTTGCTGTGACATATCTACTTTCTATAATGGCACCCTTTATAGCCCTCACAGCCGAAAGGATATCCGAATATTCAGATTTTGAAGTATCAATAATCTCCATCATATATGTATAAGTCACCGCAAATCAGGCGAAGTAGCGGAGGTGGTTGAGGGCGCGGAGCACGTTGCAGAGGGGGCGGCTCCAGTAGGACTCGAAGTCCTCCTTGACAGCGGCGAGCGATGACTGGACCAGCTCGTCGGGAGCATCGCGCACCACGTCGAGCAGATTGTACATCACCTGGAAGATGTCACACAGTCCCTCGGAGATGCTTGCGGCGATGGGGGTGTCGGAATACTTCATATCCTCCTCAAACACTTCGAGATATGTGTCATCCTCGCCCAGCAGATTCTCGATATGCCGGCGCAACGAGTCGTAATACTGCTCGTCAAGCACATTTTCTATATAGGCATCCTCGGCAAGCATATCTTCATCGGGTTTGAGGTCGGTGGCGGATATGTAGATGCGCGGCAGCTGGCGGAGCATGGTGGCTATGAACTCGTCGCGGGTGGATTCACGTGCCTGCTCGAGAGCCTGACAATACTCGTTACAAAGGGCAATGAATGCCAAGGAATTAGGTGCTAACATCTGGAATGTGTGGAAATTATTGTGGTTTGCGGACTCCGTAAAGCCCGTTGTCAAGAATATATCTGTAGACACCCGGCGGGAGGAAAAAGTTCATGTCACCCCCTTTGGCGAGGGCATGGCGCACGAATGTGCTTGACAGATTGGTCATCGGAGCATTGACAAACTCCGCACGGCTCTCATATATAGGTGTCTCTATCTCGTAGCCCGGGCGCGGATACACTATCACGCCGAACTCGTCAAGTATAGCCTCATAATCACGCCACTTGTCAAATATGCGCCAGTTGTCAGACCCGATGATGAGCTTGAACCTGCGTCGCGGATACCGTCTGGCAAGCAGACGGAGGGTATCGATTGTAAAAGAGGGGCGAGGCATAGACAGCTCTATGTCACATACACCCACTCCATGAGCCTCGGCAGTGGCAATCTGGAGCATCTTGAGCCTCTGCATGTCAGGCAGCAGTTCATTGGACGCAGCTTTGAGCGGATTGAGAGGAGAGAGAGTCAGCCACACCGCATCAAGCCGTCCGAACTGGCTCAGATACGATGCCAGCATCAGATGCCCTATGTGTACGGGATTGAACGACCCGCCGAGTATGCCTATAACTTGGCGACCCTGTGAGTCCATGATATGTCAGCGGTTGATAAAATCCTTGACGAGCCCGCGCACCTCCTCCACGGCGGTGTGGAGGTCGTCATTGACCACTATGCGGTCAAATTGCGGGGCAAATTCCATCTCATACTCTGCCTTCGCCACCCTTTGGGCTATCTGCTCGGGGGTGTCGGTAGCCCGGGCTTCAAGACGCTCGCGTAAGGTATCTATCGTAGGCGGCTTTACGAACACCGACAGGGCATCCGTGCCCATCATATGCTTGATGTTTACGCCTCCCTTGACATCCACATCCATGATGACGTTGTGTCCCTCGCCGGTTATGCGGTCAATCTCGCTACGGAGCGTACCGTAGAAGCGTCCTGGATATACCTCCTCCCACTCCACGAACAGGTCGGCGGCAACCGCCTTGCGGAAATCGTCGGCGGTGAAGAAATAGTAATTGACACCGTGCGCCTCCCCTTTGCGTGGCTCGCGGCTGGTGGCACTTATCGAAAATTGCAGGTCAAGCGACGGGTCGCCCATGATCCTGTTGATGATGGTAGACTTGCCGGTACCCGACGGGGCGGATATTATGATGATTTTGCCTTTATTTCCCATATTGTTACCTTTAACCATGTGGCTGTATGCGGACATGCCACGGCATGTCCCTACATGTTTCGCATATAAGCTACTGCATTACAGCAAGTTGAGCACCTGTTCCTTGATCTGCTCGAGTTCGTCTTTCATCTTGACCACGAGCTTCTGCATCTCGGCGTGGTTGCTCTTCGAACCGAGAGTATTGATCTCGCGTCCCATCTCCTGGGCTATGAAACCGAGTTTTTTGCCCTGTCCCGGCTCTGCGTTCATCGTGGTCTTGAAGTAGCTCAGATGTTGTGCCAGACGCTGCTTTTCCTCGTTGACATCAAGCTTTTCTATATAGAATATCATCTCCTGCTCCAGACGAGAGCGGTCATAGTCCACCTTATGGAGCTGACCGAGTCCGTCCTCGATGCGGGCACGGATTTTCGCCACTCTCTCCGACTCATATTGCGGCACCATCTCAAGCAGAGTAGCTATGGCATCGATGCGCTTGGTGAAGAATTCCTCAAGTTTTGCGCCTTCCTGCATTCTGAACTCTATCAGAGCGTCGGCAGCCTCATCCACTGCGTCAAGCAGAGCCTGAGCCTCCACTTCCGACACCTTTGACGATGCGGCATCGCTGCTCTCGTATATGTCAGGCATCCTGACGAGGATGCTGTACCAGTCAGCAGGCAGAGGCAGCCCGAGCTCGCGGCTTGCATTAGTGATCTGCTCCTTATAGTCACGCATCACGTCAAGGTTGAGGCGCGGGGCTTCCGACCCCTTGCTGCTCTCGGCAGTGATGACCATATCCACCTTGCCACGCATCAGGCGCGAAGCCAAGTGGTTACGCATCTCCAGATCCTTGTCGCGATAGATGGAGGGGACACGCGTCGACATGTCAAACTGCTTGGAGTTGAGCGACTTTATCTCCACTGTGATTTTTCTCTCCGGAGCCTGCACCGTGGCATCTCCGAAACCGGTCATTGATAAGAGCATAGCTTCATAAGTGTTTCTATCCACAAAATTAGCGAAATAAGAGAGAAAAAACCTAAATTTGCATTACATTTTTTAGCATGTTTTTCAGCAAATGGCGACAATCATAAGCATAGAGACATCAGCCGATGTATGTTCGGTGGCACTTTCGTCTGACGGTTTCATCCTTCTGCACTTCGAGGAGTGGGAGAGCCACAATCATGCCGCGCGCCTGAGCGGCTTCCTGAGCGAGTGCATGGATCATCTGCGCCGCCACGACATGAGCCTCGATGCGGTAGCCGTCTCCATGGGACCGGGCAGCTACACCGGCTTGCGCATAGGCCTCAGCGAGGCAAAGGGGCTGGCATACTCTCTCGGCATCCCGCTCATAGGTGTCGACACGCTCAAATTGCTGGTCACACATGTGATGTTTGCCGGAGCGGAGCTGCCCGACGATACCCTCTACTGCCCGATGGTAGATGCAAGGCGCATGGAAGCGTTCACGGGCGTATATGACATAGCCCTTAATGAAGTCACCGCGCCTGGATCTATGATACTCGACGAGACTTCACTCGCCGACATCCTTGACCGCAACCACGTAGCCATCTTCGGCACAGGCAGCGACAAGGCGGTCCCTGTCATACGCCATCCCAACGCATTATATATATCAGGAGTGGTGCCCCTCGCCACCGACATGGTGGCACTCGCCGAGAAAGCATGGCACGCCCAGGATTTCCTCGACCTCGCCTACTCCACCCCCAACTACCTCAAAGCCTTCCAAGGCACCCAGCCCAAAGCCCGCATCTGACCCCAGCCTAAGTCTTTAACGTCCTTAGTGTCCTTAGTGTCCTTAAGGTCATTGGGAACAGCACCCCTGCGCTTGCCCCATCCAATGACTCGGAGTGAACAAGTGAGGCTGTCTGGACGTAATATCTATACACAATAAGATATTACGTTTCACACATAACCCTACTTTTTCAAACTTAATCATGGATAAGAAATCTTACCTGCTGACTCCCATAATCATCCTCATCGTGGGCATAGCCCTGATAGTGATGCACTCGCAAATCGATGTCATCCGATGGATAGTAATCCTCATCGGCTGCGCCCTGCTGATTCCGGCAGTCTTTAACCTCATATGGATATTGATGCGCCGCCGTCGCACAGGCTCTGACATCCGCGAGGCTAACGACAGTTCGTCCATCGCCGTCAGCATCATCAGCGGACTCCTCGGCATATGGATAGTGTGCATGCCCGACTTCTTCGCCGCGTTCATAGTGTATCTTTTCGCAGCATTGCTCGTGTTCCTTGCCATAGTGGATGTGGTGCTGATGATACGCGCCAGCCGTCCGGCACGTCCGCCGTTCTGGTTCTACATCGTCCCGGTCGGCATGATAGTCGTGGCGATAGTGCTGCTGACATCATCCCTCGGCACCATCAACGCCACCATAGTCCTCGTCACAGGCATAGCCATGGCAGCCTCGGGTCTCAACCGCCTCGTGGAGCTTGCCACGGTGTGAGTCTCTATGCGGCGAGATGCGGACATGCCGTGGCATGTCCCTACAAATGACTGGCTCCAAATACGCTTTGTCCCCCTTAATTACCCCTCTGAAGGCGGCATTAAGGGGGACAAAGTGCGTAAATTTGCATTGATATTGATACGCACGTCAGGACAAAATTTTTATACACACATCATATTCATCATCAAACTTAATTACCACACACTAAACAAGATGAAATCTATCGTTTGCAAACTCTTTGCAGCCATCGTGGCTGTCATGGCTGTATCATGCAGCAGCGGTCCCTCACTCGAGCAGTTCGTAGCCGAAACCAACAAGCACATGCCCGTAACGGTGCCAGGCGTAGGACAGATCAAGTCAATCGACTTCGCCGACAACACGCTCACCTACCAGTGCCTCGTGCTCAACCGCAGCTTCAATCTCAAAGCTCTCGAAGGCCACGAGGACGAAATGAAAGCTGCCATAGCGCCCATGCTCCCAAACCTCCTCAATCAGGGCAAGAACAAGGTGTTTACCGACAAGCTTATTGAGGACAAGGCTTCGCTCGCCGTGCGCTATTATACCAAAGGTCCCAAGGCTGCCGAAGTGACCGTCACATTCACCCCCGATGACCTAAAAGACATCATCGACGGCAAAATCAACGACAACCCCGAGGCAAAACTGAAGTCACAGATCACCATAGCCAAGCTCCAGACTCCCCAGCGCATCGACAGCGAGACCACCATGTCAAGCATCGATGCCCAGAATGGCTATGTGGTCTACACATTCGAGATGAACGAGAAGCGCAACCCCGAAATCATCGACAACCTCAACGAGAACATGGCTGAGCTGCGCCAGTCGACCGAAGAGTCGATCCACAGCAACGCCAAGGACATTAAAGCCATCGTCCAGGCATGCAAAGATGCTAACTACGGCATCCTCTACCGCTACATCGGCGTACCCTCAGGCAAGGTAGCCGAAGTCAAATTCGATGCTTCCGAGCTGTAAACATCATCCTGTAGGGACATGCCGTGGCACACAGCTGTCCGCATCCATAAGCGAAATCCACCTTTGCAACGCGGACATGCCACGGCATGTCCCTACAAAACTCATCTACATAATATGAATCTCTCTACACTCCTGTGCCGCGCATCGCTCGCATGCGCCGCCATCATGGTAGGCTTGACCTCACAAGCTGCCGAAGTCACCCTCAACGGCTTCACCACCGTAGGCGAGAGCAAAGCCCTCAAAGTAACTTATGCCCTCAACAAGACCGAAAAAGTGGCTCGTGTGCGACGCGTCAATGACACTTCCGATCTCGACAAGAAGCGCAAATCATGCGTCATACCCCAGACCATAACTGTCGACAAGGTCAAGTACACCGTCAAATACATCGGCAAAGGAGCTTTCTCACACATCGTCGACGGCGAATATCCATCGGGCGACGACCCGAACCAATGCTTCTTCCAGCGCGTCGAGCTGCCCAACACCATCACCGAGATAGGTGAATATGCATTTGACAGGATGGGCAAACTCCAATACTGCAACATCCCCGCCAGCATTCAGAAAATCTATCCCTACGCATTCCGCTTCACAAAAATAGAAAAAGCCCACATCCCGGCATCATGCACCGCCATCGGAGCCGGAGCTTTCTACGGGGCAGAAATCAAGGATCTCACATTTGCCGAAGGGACCAGTCCGCTGGAAATAGGGGCATGGGCTTTCCAAAGCAATCCTATAACCACATTGGTAACACCACAGCGACTGAAAGGGCTGTGGCAAGAGGCATTCCACTTCTGCGGCATGACCGACCTCGTCCTCAACGGCTCTCTGACAGTCATACCCGATGGATGCTTTTTAAGTTGCGACAACCTCCAGCGCGTGACCATCAACGCCCCGATAGTCACCATAGAGGGGGCCGCTTTCCAAAACCTTCCCAAATTGCAGAGTTTTAAAATCAACACCAAAAACCTGAAGGAGATACAGGGTTTTGCATTCACACGCTCAGGTCTCACCTCTATCGGACCTGACGTACTCCCGGAGGGCCTCATATCTATCGGCGGCGGATGTTTCGAGGGCAGCTCGAAGCTCACCACCGTCATCTTCCCCACCACAATCAAGAAGATAGAGTGGCATGCATTCACCGAATGCCCCAACATACGGCGCATTGACTGCTACATCCCGTGGGGAGTGCCGGACTTAGACCGGCAGGCCTTTGACCAGGTGGTCTACAACACCTGCGATGTCAACGTCAAACCTGAACTCGCCCATATATTTGCTAAAAGCGGTGGCTGGTACCAGTTTAACTGGAGCAAATATGGCGACCTCGCCGTTGATGACATCCCCATCGACAACCTCGATGCCTCACAACCCGTGGAATACTACAACCTACAAGGCATGCGTGTCGACGCCGACGCCCTCACTCCCGGCATCTATATCCGCCGCCACGGCGGTAAGAGCGAGAAGATAGCCATCCGCTGAATCAACACATGTCCCTACAAACAATTCAATCACACTATGAATCTCTCTACACTACTCCGTCGCGCATCGCTCGCATGCGCCGCCATCATGGTCGGCTTGACCTCACAAGCTGCCGAAGTCACCCTCAACGGCTTCACCACCGTGGGCGAGAGCAAAGCCATCCAGGTAACATACGCCCTCAACAAGACCGATAAGGTAGCCCGTGTGCGCCGCGTCGACGATACCTCCACATCTGACAAAAAGCGCAAATCATGCGTCATTCCTCAGACCATCACGGTCGACAAGGTCAAATACACCGTCAAGTACATCGGCACCGGAGCCTTCTCCCACATCCCTGACGGCTTCGACCCGCTGCCCAACGACAAAAACGCCTGCAAGTTCCAGCGCATCGAGCTGCCAAACACCATCACCGAAATCGGCGAACGTGCTTTCCTGTGCATGTCGACCCTCAAAAACTGCAACATACCCACGAGCGTCCAGATCATACACCCCTTTGCCTTCATGAAGTCAGGGTTAGAGTCGGCTGTCATACCGGCATCATGCACCGTCATCGGTGCAAGTGCCTTCGACAAGTCTGATCTCAAAAGCATCTCATTTGCCGAAGGTACCAACAGTTTGGGAATCGGCACCTGGGCTTTCAACAAGACAAAAATCACCACCCTTACAACGCCAAAGCGCCTTAATGCCATCTATTTCAATGCATTTTACGACTGCACAGCCCTGACCGATGTGACACTCAACGGCACTTTCACCGAAATCCCCGAACACTGTTTTACGGGATGTGAAAGCATCCTGCGGTTTACCTGCAACGCCCCCATAACCACCATCGGACACAACGCATTCTCCAACGGCATGGACAACCTCCAGACATTCAAGATCAACAGCAACGTCCTGCGCACCATCGAGTCCTATGCGTTCAACCGCACCGGCATCACCTCGGCAGGTCCCGAAATCCTCAAAGAGGGAATGATATTCATCAGCCAGGGAATCTTCTCCGACTGCCCCAAGTTCACCTCCGTCATCATCCCTACCACGGTGATGAAAATCGGAGTCAGCGCTTTTGAAAACAGCCCCAACCTCCGCCGCATCGACTGCTACACAGCTGTCCCCCCCGAAATCAACAATCTCCTCACCTTCACTGAGGAGACATTCAAGAATGCCGATGTCAACGTCCGCCCCGAACTCGCGCCTATGTTCTCCCGGGCTGACTACTGGAGAGCATTCAACTGGGGCAAATATGGCATCGGTGCCACTGACGACATCCCCGTTGACAACTACGATGCTTCGCGTCCAGTGGAATACTACAACCTGCAGGGCATGCGCGTCGATGCCGACGCACTCACACCCGGCATATATATCCGCCGCCACGACGGCAAGAGCGAGAAGATAGCCATCCGCTGACCCGCCTCCACAGATTAACTTTTTCATAGCAACCAGGAGCTGCCCCGATACAGTCGCGTATCGGGGCAGCTCGCTTTTTCTTATCAAAAAACGGTTATTGAGTATCAAAAAACGTGCATCGCGCCAATTTTTATACTCATCACACCATCAATTATATGGTGCCACATATACAGAGTGTTAATTTTGCCGCAGATATTCTCACAAAAAATCTCAATAACATGAAAAGAACATTTCTCAGTGGACTATTGCTATCGCTCATGGCAATCATGGCACACGCACAGAACATCACTGTGCATGGGACTGTTGTTTCAGCCTCCGACCAGGAGCCTCTCATAGGGGCAAGCGTGGTCTGCGGTGTCGAAGGACCTGGCGGTGTCGCCACAGACATCGACGGCAACTTTGAAATAACCGTGCCCGAAGGTGCCAACCTCATCGTTTCCTATATAGGATACAAGACCAAAACCGTCATGGCTCAACCTAAAATGACCATCGATCTCGAAGACGACACCGCAGTTCTTGACGAAGTCGTTGTGGTCGGTTACAGCACCCAGCGCAAGGTTGATGTGACAGGAGCCATCACATCGGTTAATGTGGATGAAATGGCAAAACAAAACGAGAACAACCCCATGAAGGCCCTCCAAGGCCGTGTGCCAGGCATGAACATCACAGCCACGGGCGACCCCAGCGGCGCTGCCACGGTGCGCATCCGTGGTGTCGGAACACTCAACAACAACGACCCCCTCTATATCATTGACGGCGTACCGACCAAAGGAGGCATGCACGAGCTCAACCCCAACGATATCGAATCGATACAAGTGCTCAAGGATGCCGCATCGGCTTCCATCTACGGTTCACGTGCCGCCAACGGTGTCATCATCATCACGACCAAGAAAGGCAAGGAACTGAAAGTGACACTCGATGCATCGGTCGC
Organism: Bacteroidales bacterium M7; assembly: GCA_001689515.1. GTDB lineage: Bacteria > Bacteroidota > Bacteroidia > Bacteroidales > Muribaculaceae > Amulumruptor. The sequence goes on along the minus strand of LUJR01000024.1, from coordinate 99,136 downwards.
CGCCCAGTTCTACACCCATAAGATGAAGGTACTCAACACCGAGGGCTACGGACGCGCCATGTGGCAGGCATATGTCAACGGAGGCGAAGACCCCAACACCAACGGTCTCGGATACCGTTACGACTGGGGATATGATGCCAACGGATACCCGGTGCTCAACTCCATCTCCATGAACAAGTACCTTGACTCCTCATGCAAGACACCGGCTGCCGACACAGACTGGTATGATGAAACGACACGCACAGGTTTCATCCAGAACTACAACCTCTCCATCAGCGGAAGCACTGACAAGCTGAGTGCATTCTTCTCTTTAGGCTATTACAAGAATCTCGGCGTGATCAAATACACCGACTTCGAGCGTTTCTCTGCCCGCATCAATACCGAGTTCAAGCCCTTCAACAAAATCCTCACAATAGGAGAACACTTCACACTTAACCGCACCGACGAAGTGCAGGCTCCCGGCGCTTTCCTCCAGAATGTGCTCCAAGCCAACCCCTCGCTGCCGGTCTACACCACCGACGGAGAGTTTGCCGGACCCGTAGGCGGCTACCCCGACCGCGAAAATCCACTTGCCCGCCTCGTGCGCAACAAAGACAACCGCTATACCTACTGGCGAATGTTCGGCGATGCATACGTCAACCTCAACCCGCTCGAAGGGCTGAATATACGCACCACCTTCGGCCTTGACTACTCGCAGAAACAACAGCGTTTCTTCACCTACCCCATCACCGAGGGCAACATGGCAACTTCCACCAATGCAGTCGAAGCCAAACAGGAGCACTGGACGCGCTGGATGTGGAATCTCGTGGCAAACTACAGCCGCGACTTCGGCAAGCATCACGCCGATGCCCTCGCCGGCATGGAGCTTAACCGCGAGTCAGCCAACTGGTTCTCAGGTTACAAGATGGATTTCGCCGTGCTCAATCCCGACTACATGTGGCCCGATGCCGGTGTAGGTCAGGCACAGGCTTACGGCTCTGCCGACGGCTTCTCTCTCGTATCATTCTTCGGAAAAATCAACTACGCCTTTGACAACCGTTATCTTCTCGGTCTGACCCTGCGCTATGACGGCTCATCACGTTTCGGTGCAAACAACCGCTGGGCTACATTCCCCTCGGTGTCTGCCGGATGGCGCATCAACAACGAGTCGTTCCTCCGCGACCAGACATGGCTCAACGACCTCAAGCTCCGTCTGTCATGGGGACAGACCGGCAACCAGGAAATCAGCAACCTCGCCCGTTACTACATATACGTGCCTAACTACGGTGTCAACGAATCTGGCGGCCAGAGCTACGGCACATCATATGACATAGCCGGCACCAACGGAGGCTCGATACTCCAGTCAGGCTTCAAACGTAACCAGATAGGCAACCCCGACATAAAGTGGGAGACCACTACCCAGTATAACGCAGGTCTGGACTGGAGCATGCTCAACTCTCGCCTGTTCGGCTCACTTGATGTCTACTACAAGAAGACCTCTGACATTCTCGTGCAGATGGCTGGAATCGCAGCCATGGGTGAAGGTTCATCGCAGTGGATCAACGCCGGAGAGGTGGAAAACAAGGGCGTGGAGCTCAACATAGGTTTCCGCAACGACACCTCCTACGGACTCCACTACGAAGTCACCGGCAACATCTCAGCCTACCGCAACAAAATTACCGCCCTGCCTGCCACGGTGGCAGCCAACGGCACCTTCGGAGGCAACGGAGTGTTCAGCGTCATCGGACACCCCAACGGCGCACAGGCAGGCTATGTGGCTGACGGCATATTCCGCGATCAGGCAGAAGTCGACAACCACGCCATCCAGGAAGGCGCAGCCCCAGGACGCATACGCTGGCGTGACCTTGACGGCAACGGAGTAATCGACGAGAAAGACCAGCAGTGGATTTTCGATCCTACCCCCGATTTCACCTACGGCATCAACGTGTACCTGCAGTACAGGGACTTCGACTTCTCGATGTTCTGGCAAGGCTCTCAGGGTCAGGATGTAATATCCGACCTCAAGAAAGAGACCGACCTCTGGAGCGGACTCAACATCGGATTCCTTAACAAGGGAGAGCGTCTGCTCGATGCCTGGACACCACAGAATCCCGATTCATCGATCCCCGCGCTCAGTCGCTCCGACATCAACAACGAGAAGAGAGTATCGACATTCTATGTAGAAAACGGTTCGTATCTCAAACTGCGCAACATACAATTTGGCTACATAGTTCCATCCAAACTGTCATCCAAACTGAAACTCCAGAAGCTCCGCTTCTACGTCAGCGCACAGAATCTGCTGACTATCAAGAGCAAGAACTTCACAGGTGTGGACCCCGAAAACCCCAATTACGGTTACCCCATCCCCACCAACGTGACTGTCGGACTTAATGCAACATTCTAACACATAAAGCAATGAAAAAATCAATATATGCCGCAGCCATCGCTCTCTCCCTCCTCTCCACCGGCTGCAACGACTTCCTTGACGACCTCAAGCCGCAGGGCGTCCTGGACGAGGAGCAGGTCAGCAACCCCGAATACGTCGAAAACCTCGTAATTTCCGCATATGCCGGATGGATATCCATCGAGGACATCAACTCATCGTTCTCGATGTGGAACTACGATGTCCGCTCCGACGATGCCTACAAAGGCGGCAACGGTACCGAGGACGGCGATGTGTTTCACGCTCTGGAAATATCCCAGGGCATCATGACCACAGCCTGGAACATCTCCGACATGTGGAACCGCCTCTATCAGGTCATATCTCGCGCCAACACAGCTCTCGCTGTTCTTGAGCAGATGGAAGATTACCCCCTGCGTGACCAGCGCATAGGCGAGATGAGATTCCTGCGCGCCTACGGACACTTCCTGCTTAAGCGCCTTTATAAGAATATCCCTTTCGCCATCGATGCTACCATGTCTCCCGAAGATTACAACAATCTTGAGAACACGCAGTACACCAACGACCAAGGATGGCAGATCATCATAGACGACTTCAAATACGCCTTTGACAATCTCCCTGACATACAGGACGAAGTAGGCAGACCCAACCGCGCCGCCGCTGCCGCCTTCATGGCAAAGACATATCTCTACAAGGCATACCGTCAGGATGACCCCATGTCTAATCAGGTCACATCCATCGACCGCGACGACCTGCTCAACGTCATCAAGTATACCGACCGCTCCATCATGGCAGCCTCGGCATGCGACCTCGCTCCCGACTTCCATAACAATTTCCGTCCCGAGCCCATATACGAAAACGGTCCTGAGTCAATATGGGCGATGCAGTATTCATTTAACGACGGCACAAACCACGGTAACTGCAACTGGTCATACGGACTCATCGTCCCCAACATCCCTGGCGTGACCGACGGAGGTTGCGACTTCTACAAGCCGAGCCAGAACCTTGTCAATGCGTTCAAGACCGATGCCAACGGACTGCCCATGTTTGACAATTTCAACTCACGTGACTACGACATGACAAGCGATTACGCCGACCCGCGCCTTTTCCTTACCATAGGCATGCCCGGCACACCCTACATGTTCAACAAGGACTTCATCATGGACAAGACAGCCACATGGAGCCGCAGCAACGGACTTTACGGCTACTACGTCACTCTGAAACAGAACGTTGACCCCGAAAGCGAGTACTTAGTAAAAGGCGGCTGGTGGGGCTCTCCGATGAACCGTATCGTGCTCCGCTACGCCGACATCCTTCTGGTACGTGCCGAAGCCCTCGTGCAGCTCAACCAGGGCATCACCGAAGCCATCAACATCGTCAACTCGCTACGTAACCGCGCCCGTCAGAGCACAGGCATGATTTCCGACTACGAACAGCTCTACGGTGTCCGCATCAACATCCGCCCCTACACCGGCAGCTATTCTCAGGAAGAAGCTTTGAAAATCGTCAAATTCGAACGCCGCCTGGAGCTTGCCATGGAAAGCGAGCGCTTCTTTGACCTCGTGCGTTGGGGCGAAGCCGACCAGGTGCTCAACCAATATTATGCCGACGAGGCTGACAACTGCTCCATCTACTCCATAGCCAACTTCACTCCTAACAAAAACGAATACCTCCCGATACCGTTCTCCCAGCTGAGCGCGTCAAACGGACATTACAAGCAGAACATCGGCAACTGGTAATAACCCCACTCTCACTCATACCCACTATGAAAACTTTCATCAAATCCATATACGTCATGCTGATAGCGGCAATATCTACCGCATTGGCATCATGCGATGACGACAAAGACCCTGGACTGCTGCTCAGCGGCGACACCGCCATTACTGCCATCACCGTCAACGGCTTCCAGGGGGTCATCGACAACACCGCCAAGGTGGTCAGCGTCAACGTTTCGACCGACATTGATCTGACGACGCTCCACATAGATGCCATAACACTTAGTCCGGGTGCGACATGCGATTACCCCGTAGGCACTGAATTTGACGGCACTGTGCCCCGAGCCATCAAAGTCACTAACGGCAGCGTCCAGTCGTCCTATACACTGACGGTCAAGCATGACAATGTAGAGTTCCTTACTTTCGTCATCGATGGCAAATATAATGCCACCATCGACAATTTCGCGCGCACCATCCAGTGCTTCGTCCCGAGAAATACAGATGTGACCGCAATGCAGGTTTCGTTCACTGTCAACGAAGGCACCACTGTCACCCCTGAGTCAGGATCTCTGCTTGATTTCACCCAGCCGATGATATTCACAGCCACTCAGCGCACCGCCGTGATAGAGTACACCGTCACAGTAGTGCAAGATGATATGTCACAAGAGCCCAAAGCCTTCATAGGCAACGCATCGACCCTCGAAGGTCTCGGCGAAGAAGCCAAGGCTGCATGCCGATGGATGCTTGAAAATGTACCCAACACCCGCTACGTATCAATCCAGGATCTCATAGACGGCAGAGTCAAGTTGAGCGACTTCAAGATGATATGGTGCCACTTTGACTGGACTGACTGGCCCGGACAGCTCTGGGACTCGAGAGACATATTCAACGGCTACTGGCTCAGAGGCGGTGCGATACTCGCCTCGCGTGACGGAGCCCGCTATATCAACGATGTGTGGCGCATAGCCCGCGACCAGCAGAGCCCCAACAACATGTTTGGCGGTGACAGCTACGAGACTCTGACAAGCGACCTCGGCTTTACAATCACCGGACATGAGTCGCATCCCATCTACGAGGGGCTTCCCACCAATGCCGACAACCGCATCATCCTCCTCGCCGAAGGCTGCTCCAACACCAACCGTACACTCCAGTGGGGAGTTGACTGGGATCCATACGGATCCATGGCAGGCTGGGAAGAACGTACCGGCGCAAAAGCACTCGCCTCAGGACACGACTACGACTTCAACCGCGTGACCATCGCCGAGTTTGAGCCTTACGAAGCTCTCAAGGGATTCACCTCCGGACGTGTCATCACCGTGGGTACACCGGCTTACGAATGGTATGACAAAAACAACGCCGACAATCCCTACAGGGCAAACACCATCCAGCTGACCAAAAATATGATCAACTACCTCTGTCAATAACGCAAAACCATGCATAAAATCATGAAACACAATATGATAATCCCATTTGCACTGCTGGCGGTTGCCACAGCAGCTATGGCAGGCTGCAGCGATGATGCGCCCGTACTGACCGACAAGCATCTCGACACCAGCTACATGTATCTCGACACTGACGAGGGCATGAGCCAGAAGATATACTACAAACCCTACGTGGGCTATGTGGGTGACCCGATGCCCTTCTTTGACCCGGTAACAGGAGATTTCAAAATCATGTACCTACAGGACTACCGTCCCAACCAGCCGCTGACCTACCACCCCATATGGTGTGTGCAGACCTCCGATGCAGCCTCGTACCTGTCACTCGGCGAACTTATCCCCTGTGGCAGTGAAACCGAGCTTGACGCTGCCCTCGGCACCGGCTCGACCATCTACAATGATGGCACTTACTACACATTCTATACCGCCCACTCCCCCAACGCGGCATCGACAAGCGGTATCACGGAGGCGGTCATGCTCGCGACATCACGTGACTTCAAGCACTGGGAAAAGAACCGCGAACTACTGATAACAGGTGGTGACACCTACAGCAACGTCGATTTCCGCGACCCATTCGTATTCAAGGCTGATGACGGCAGCTTCCACATGCTCGTCTCCACACGCCTCAACGGCAAAGGTGTCCTTGCCGAATACACCTCTCCTGACCTGCTCAACTGGACATCGGCAGGAGTATTCATGACCATGATGTGGGACCGCTTCTACGAGTGTCCCGACCTCTTCAAGATGGGCGACTGGTGGTATCTTGTCTACTCCGAGCAGCATGATGCAGTGCGCCGCGTACAGTATTTCAAAGGTCGTACCCTCGACGAACTGAAAGCCTGTACAGCCAACGATGCCGGCATATGGCCCGACAACAAGGAAGGCTTCCTGGACTCCCGCGGATTCTACGCCGGCAAGACCGCATCCAATGGTACTGACCGCTACATATGGGGGTGGTGTGCCACCCGCGCAGGAAGCAGCAATATCGGCAATGCCGACTGGGCAGGAAATCTCGTGGCACACAAACTGATACAGCATCCCGACGGCACTCTCAGCCTCGGCGAAGTCCCCGCGATAGCCTCGCTGCTGTCACAGGCGCGCAAAGAAGCCGACTTCACCCTCTCCGGTGACGAACATAAGCTAATGCCCCGCCTCGGCACCGAAAACCGCATCTCATTCATCCTCACCACATCTTCGCCATGGGATAAATTCGGATTCTCCTTTGCCCGCGGTATCGACTCCGACAAGTTCTACTCCATCATCGTCAATCCCGAGAGTGAAAGCATCCGCAAAATCAACTATGAGGAGGAAGGCGGCATGGGCTTCGTCCCCAATACCGACGGCTACAACTTCAACACTCCCATAGACGGAGTGTACAATGTCACTATCGTGACCGACAACTCCGTGATGACCCTCTACATCAACGAAACGGTGGCATACACCACGCGCATCTACGGCATGCCGCGCAACTGCTGGTCAGTCAACAGCTACGGCGGCGAGATTACAGTAACGAACCTCAATATTTCCAAACTCTAATACAATCACCGTATTTATGAAACATTTCTTTCTTGCCACCGCTGCCGCGATGGTCGCAATCCTCCCTGCCGCCGCGCAGGAGACAGTCAAGGAACTCTACACAGGTGACCCTGTAGAAGTGACATGGGCAAACACCCTTACAATCCCTGCCACAGATTTCACCGAAGGTGTCAATGTGGGCGATTACATCTACATCACCTTCTCCTCGACCACAGATGTGATCGAACTGAAAGCTGATGGCACATGGCTTCCCGGGACGCGATACACAGTGCTCGGTGACAATGCGACCGATTTCAAAGCATATATCACCAAGGATATGCTTGCCAATCTGAAGCAGTTCGGAATGGAAATCTGCGGAGCTAAATTCACCGTCACCAATGTCAGCATATGCAATGACGGCTTCCAGATGCCCGAAGGTGCCATATGGGGCGGTTATTTCTGGGTTGAGAACTGGAACACGCTTGAACTCTTCAAAACCGCCTTTGACAATTACGACGGCGAGCAGTACATGGACATATACCTCTCAGACGACACTGACGGTTATGACGGATATTTCATGAAAGTCCTGACCAAATGGAATCCCGAAACCCTCTGGGCAAGCAATGACCAGATTACCCATACTCCCAAAATGGCAACGGTGGATCTTGCAAACATCGACGTGGCACAATCGCTTGCCGATGTCAACACGCTCATGATCCAGGCAAATCCCGAAGGTGGCAATCCGTTCAACATCACAGCCATAGCTTTGAGAGACAAGAACGGGTCAAGTATCGATGATATAACAGTATCTGATACTTCAGTCCTCTCAAATATATACAATCTTCAGGGCACACTCGTTGCTTCAGGCATCACCGCCGACGAAGCCATGACAACCCTCCAGCCCGGTATCTACATCGCTGACGGCAAGAAATTCATGGTCAGATAACCACCACAATCCATCCCCATAAGATTTATGGTCAGATGCACAAATGCATCTGACCATATTTTGTATATCAAGTTGTAGGGACATGCCGTGGCATGTCCGAATCCCACGACATACGCAAATGCAACGCCTAATGGACGGACATGCCACGGCATGTCCCTACAACCTTATAATTTCCACATTCCGGGTCAGGCGAGGCGGTCGCGGAGGTCGGTGGGGGTTTCGCCGTAGGCGTCTTTGTAGCACTTGGTGAAGTAGGCTGGGGAGGAGAAGCCTACTTCGTAGGCTATCTCGCTGATGGTCTTGTCGGTAGAGGTCAGCAGGGTGCGCGCGTGGCGCAGACGCAGAGTGCGCATCAACTCCACGGGGGAGTAGTTGGTCAATGCCTTGATCTTACGGTAGAGCTGCGAGCGTCCGAGTCCCATCTCTGCGGCTACTGCGTCCACGCTAAGCTCCGGTTCGCCCATGCGGGCAGTAAACACGGCGAGGAAACGCTGGTAGAAGTCATTGTCGATGTCACCCTCTCCGACAGGCACCCTGCGCGGCTCTGCGGCAGCCTCCGACGGCTGGGCAGCGGCATCCGCACCACGCCACAGGTCGCGGATGCGCTTGCGGTTGGCAACGAGACTCGCACACCGCGCACGGAGCACAGCCTCATTGAACGGCTTTGACAGATAGCCGTCGGCACCGCTGTCGTAGCCCTCCACACGCTGCTCATCCATGGCGCAGGCTGTCAGCAGCAGCACAGGGATATGCGAGGTCGACACCTCGGCTTTGAGCTGACGGCAGCACTCCAGCCCATCCATCACCGGCATCATCACATCGCAGATAATAAGGTCAGGCACATAGCGTGCGGCGGCTTTCAGCCCCTGCCGTCCGTCAGGAGCAGTGGCTATACGATATGTATCGCCCATCAGTGACGATATGAGCATACGCATGTCGGCGTTGTCATCTATCACCAACAGAAGCGGTCGGTCATCGGTGGCATCGGCATCCGTCGGCTCTATGTCAGCCAGTTCTGCAGCGATGTCGCCTGAAGGCGTTGCCTCGGCACTCACAGCTGTCAGAGGCTTCGCAGCCACATGCGTCACAGGTATCTCCACTCTGAACTCCGATCCCTCACCCGGCTCGCTATCCACCGATATCTTGCCGCCGTGAAGCTCCACGAACGCCTTGGCAAGTGACAACCCGATGCCCGAACCTTGCGGACGCACCTTGTCAACCTGATAGAAGCGTTCAAAAATCTTGTCGACATCCTCTGCTGGGATGCCTTTGCCTGTATCAGCAACATTTATGACCAGAGCGTCCCCTTCCGCTCCGTAGCTGACGGTGACATGTCCGTTGTCGGGAGTGTATTTAAAAGCATTGGAGACAAGATTAAACACCACCCGCTCCATCTTCTCCACATCTATCGCCATGGAAGCAGGCACTTCGCCGACTGCCTTGACCGTCAGCTTGATGTCGCGCTTGCGCGCCAAGGGTCTGAACGCCTCTACCCAATCCTCTATCAACGACTTTATATCAGCCTCCTCAAGATTCAGAGTAAGTTTACCGTTCTCATACTTTCGGAAATCAAGTATCTGGTTGATCAGACGGCGGAGTATGCGTACGTTCTTGTCGGCTATCTGCATCAATGTATGCTGCTGTGCGGTGAGATTAGACGCGTGAGCCACCTGTTCCACAGGCTCGGCAATGAGTGTCAGTGGAGTGCGCAGGTCATGTGACACATTGGTGAAGAAAGCCAGTTTTGACTGCGTAGCCTCGTTGAGCTGCTGGTTAAGTTCCTTCTGCTTGTCACGTTCCAGCTCCAGCAGACGGTTCTGCTCCATGAGAGTAGCCTGATGGCGGCGGTGCTGCCAGAAAGTCCTCAGAAGCAAAAAAAGCACACCTGACACCAATACCAATATGGCTATCAATGCGTAGAACAGCGTGGTCTGAGCCGAGTGCTTCGTCCAGTAGTCGTCAACCTGCGATTTCAGCAGCTCCATCTTGGCGGTCTCCTCGGTCAGCGACGCGTTCTGGAGCAGAAGTATATCGGCATTCGAGCTGTCGACTGCCGATGCAGCCGGCAGCATCTCGTCACGCTCATACGGCTCGCCTCGCAGTATGGCAAGAGCCGTCCGTATAAGTTTGTGCCCCTCGGTAGGATAGAGGAATGTGGCATCTATCACTCCGTCAGCCACCGCCTTGATGCCAATCTCGGGGGCTGCGTCTATGCCCATCACCTTGACATGCTCCAGACCGTGGCGGCGCGCCACCTCCGCAGCACCTATAGCCATGCGGTCATTGTGGCAGTAGATGACATCTATGTCGGAATCCTTGTCAAGCAGCGAATCCACAGCCTTGACGGCATCGTCCATGTTCCACTTGCCGTATCCTATGCCCACGAGACGTCCGCCGCCACTTTCCCACTCCTCGGCAAAGCCTGAGTGGCGGTCTTCAGCCGGAGTCGACCCCTTAAGCCCATAAATCTCTATAGCCGTAGGATCCGCATCGGCTGACGAAAGTGCATATCGCGCCGCAGCACGTCCCAGCCCCACGTCGTCGGCACCGATACGCGCAGTGTAGCTGTCGCCGTTGATGTTGCGGTCAAATATAATCACGGGAATCCCGCTCTCATATATCTCCTTGATGACGGGCGTGAGCGAATCAGCCTCGTTGGGCGAGACGATGATTATGTCAAATCCGTTGTCGACAAAATAGCGCAGGTCCTCGATCTGTCGGCGACAGTTGTCATGGGCAGAGCGTATCTCCACCTCGGCATCTTCGTGGAAAAGCATCTCCCTGCCTATCTCGCCGTTCATCTTGTCGCGCCAGTCGTCGCTGCTGCATTGCGACACACCTATGCGCCATTTCCGCTCCTCCCGGCATCCCGTAAGAAGCACACAGATAAGCAACATGCCCGCAATGCAATATAATTTTTTCATGGTGTCCTACTGATAGTTGTTCCTGTAGATTGATTGACTTGTATGTGCAAATGTAGGCTTTTATTCAGTAATCTGGTAGCATTTATGCCTAAAAATCACCCGATGCACCATATCTGACAGCTAATGCTCTTTTTATTATAGGGCTGCCACCTGCAAATAATGTAGATTTGCATCAAAATCACAAAACGCAACACACACTCATGAAAAACCTGCACATACTATCCGCCCCGCTTCTGGCACTGTCGGTGCTGACGGCGGCTGCTACCGACAACGGAGTGGCTATCGACCACCTCGGTGTCAACAATTCACTCATACGTATCACCGGAGACCAGCGTTACTTGCTCCTGCCGGTAGAGGATGCCGGCGAGGAGGCACGGCTCAACCTGCTGCTTGACGGCAAGCAGGAACGCTCGCTCGTGGTCCGGCTCGCCAAAAACAAGGTAGACTACCACGTGCCCGTGGACCTCACCCCCTACAAGGGACACACCGTGGCGCTCAATGTCATCACCCCGCAGGGTCGCTCAAGCATACGCGAAGCCAAGGAGGATGCCTGCTGGAGCAACATCAGCCTCTCCGACACCTTTGACACCTCCAACCGTGAGAAATACCGTCCGCTCTTCCACCACACCCCTCCCTACGGATGGATGAACGACCCCAACGGCATGTTCTACAAGGACGGAGTGTGGCACCTCTACTACCAGCATAACCCCTACGGCTCGAAGTGGCAGAACCTCTCATGGGGACACTCCACCTCGACCGACCTCATCAACTGGCAACCCCAACCGGAAGCCATCGAACCCAATGGATTAGGATTAGTGTTCAGCGGAAGCTGCGTTGTCGACTCCGCCGGGACTGCCGGGTTTGGCAAAAACGCTGTCATCGCCCTGTACACATCAGCCGATGTCAGCCAGACCCAGAGTCTCGCGTGGAGCACCGACGACGGCAAGACATTCAACATCTATCCCGGCAACCCCATACTCACCCTCGAAAGCGAAGCACGCGACCCCAACATGTTCTGGCATGCCCCCACACAGCAGTGGGTGATGCTTCTGGCTCACGCCCTCGACCACGAGATGCTCATATTCACATCGCCCGACCTCAAGGACTGGACACTCCAAAGCTCCTTTGGCAAGGGTCTCGGCTGCCAGGACGGCGTATGGGAATGTCCCGACCTGTTCGAGCTGCCAGTCGAAGGCTCTGACGAGAAGAAATGGGTGTTGCTCTGCAACATCAACCCCGGCGGACCATTCGGCGGAAGTGCCACGCAGTATTTCACAGGCGACTTCGACGGCAAGACTTTCACCCCCGACACCGATGCCGACGGCAAAGTGCCCACAAAATGGATGGACTACGGCAAGGACAACTATGCCACCGTCAGCTGGAGCGATGCTCCCGACAGCCGCCGCACCGTCATCGGCTGGATGAGCAACTGGCAGTACGCCGCTGAAGCCCCCACACTCCAATACCGCAGTGCGAACACACTGCCGCGTGAGATGGGACTGTTCCGCGCCGCAGACGGACAGATATATCTGTCGTCCGCTCCGTCACCCGAACTACTTGACATGCGCGGCAAGACCGTAGCATCAGCGCGCCATATCAACATCGGCTCCAAGCAGCGTACTTTCCCTCTGCCCACCGACAGTGACGGCATCTGCGAGATAACCCTGCGCATCGACCCTACGAATGCCGACAGTGTGACCCTGACTCTCGCCAATCACCTCAACGACAAGGTAGACATCTCCTATGACCCCAAGGCTAAGACCATCTCGATGGACCGGCGCAACAGCGGTATCACCGATTTCAGCCATGATTTCCCTGCTGTCACCACCGCTCCCCTCTTCGGCTCTGACGGCTCCGTGACGCTCCGCATCTACGTTGACCGCTCCAGCATCGAACTCTTTGCCGACGGCGGACGCAGCGTGATGACCAACACCGTCTTCCCCACTTCACCCTACACCACCCTGTTTATGCGTTCCGATGGTGGCAAGACAGGCATATCAGACCTGAAGATTTATTCTCTCAAGACTTTGTAATCCCCCAAAAACACTTCAAGATACTATGGATAACGCTCAATCTATCGCCGTGGGTCGCCGCAGCTCCCTGTTGCAGTTAGTTCCCGTGATGCTATGCTTCTTTGCCATGGGGTTTGTGGACCTCGTGGGCACAGCCTCCAACTATGTGCAGAAAGACCTCGGCTTGACCGACTCACAAGCCAACCTGTTTCCGTCACTCGTATTCTTCTGGTTTCTGATATTCTCCGTGCCGACAGGCATGCTGATGAACCGCATCGGACGCAAGCGCACAGTGCTCCTCAGCCTTGCCGTCACAGCCGTGTCGCTAATCATACCGCTGACAGGCGACGGCTACGTGACCATGCTGCTGGCATTCTCGCTCCTCGGCATAGGCAACGCCATCATGCAGACTTCGCTCAATCCGCTCGTGACCAACCTCATCGGCGGTGACCGTCTGGCATCGACGCTGACATTCGGGCAGTTTGTCAAGGCTATAGCCTCTTTCCTCGCCCCGATCATCTGCGCGTGGGGCGCAACGACCTACCTGCCGGTGTTCGGACTCGGATGGCGTGTGCTGTTTGTCATCTATGCCGCAGTCAGCATCCTCTCTGTGGCAGTGCTCGGAGCTACCCCCATCGCCGAGGAACGTCCTGACCGCGCTTCGGGCATCAAAGAGTGCATCAAGCTGCTCGGACGTCCGTTCATACTGCTCTGCTTCCTTGGCATCGTCTGCCACGTGGGCATCGATGTCGGCACCAACACCACCGCGCCCAAGATACTCATGGAGCGCATCGGTCTGCCGCTCGAAGAGGCTGGATTTGCCACCGGCATCTACTTCATATTCCGCACCGCCGGCTGCTTCCTCGGAGCGTTTGCCCTGCGCGTCATATCACCCCGCATCTTCTTCGGCATAAGCGTAGCCCTGATGCTCATAGCCATGATCATACTGATGTCAGCCGGCTCGCTGATGCTCCTCTATGCCGGCATAGCCATGATAGGTTTCGGCAACTCCAACGTGTTCTCTGTCATCTTCGCCCAGGCTCTGACCTCATCGCCCTCGGAGAAAAACGAGGTGTCAGGACTGATGATCATGGGTCTCTTCGGCGGCACGGTGTTCCCCCTCGCCATGGGTTATGCAGCCGATGCCGTAGGGCAGATCGGAGCCATCGCAGTGATGACCGTCGGCGTAGCCTACCTCCTCTACTACACCCTCAAAATCAGATAATACTTCCATCCTGAGGAAGCGGACATGCCACGGCATGTCCCTACCCCCGCTATATTCCAACCATAAACTCTAATATCATACTATGGACAACAACAGCAACGACGTAATCGTAGGCATGGGCGAAGCCCTGTGGGATGTGCTTCCCGACGGCAAGAAAATCGGCGGCGCACCAGCCAATTTCGCATACCATGTGTCACAGTTCGGACTTGACAGCTGCGCTGTCAGCGCCATCGGCGATGACGCTCTCGGTGACGAACTGCTTGAGAACTTCGACCGCAAGGGTGTCAAGCACCTCATAGAGAAAGTGCCTTACCCCACAGGCACAGTGCAGGTGGAGATAGATCAGGCTGGCATACCGCAATATGAAATCAAGGAGAACGTGGCGTGGGACAACATACCCTACACTGCCCGTCTCGACTCGCTGGCTTCGCGTACACGCGCCGTGTGCTTCGGCTCGCTCGCGCAGCGCAACGTGGTGTCACGCAACACCATCAACCGCTTCCTTGACGCTATGCCCGAACAAGACACCCTGAAAGTATTTGATGTCAACCTGCGTCAGGGATTTTACAACAAGGAAATCCTCTGCAACTCGATGCAGAAGTGCAACATACTGAAAATCAACGATGAAGAACTCGTGGCTGTCAGCCGCATGTTCGGCTACCCAGGCATAGACCTTCAGGACAAATGCTGGATACTCCTCGGCAAATACAATCTCCGCATGCTCATACTGACCTGCGGCATCAACGGCAGCTATGTGTTCACCCCGGGCAATGTGTCGTTCCAGCCCACGCCCAAGGTGGAGGTAGCCGACACCGTGGGAGCCGGCGACTCGTTCACTGCCACATTCATAGCATGCACACTCCGCGGGCTGCCGGTGTCTGAGGCTCACCGCCGCGCCGTGGAAGTCTCGGCTTACGTATGCACCCAGGCAGGAGCCATGCCCACGCTGCCAGCCGATCTGACCAAGTAAGAGGTTGTCGCAGAACCTGTCAATTGTGGCAATTCTATCTGTTTGATGTAGGGACATGCCATGGCATGTCTAATATGCAAGAGCTTGAGTCTCAGCTGACATGCCATGGCATGTCCCTACAACATCGTGTGATGTGGAGTTTTGCAACAACCTCTAAAATCAGAAATTGTATCCGATCGACACTCCAACGAGGGCGGTGGTATAGTGCTTGACAAGGTTGGCTTTCGCTTCAAGAGCCAGACGCAGACTGCTGTTGACATTATATCCCACCCCCGCGCCGAGGTCGAAGCTGATGCCGCCGTGACGGCGCATATCCAGGTCGCCCTCGTCGTTAAGCTCCTTGATGTTCCATGACGAAAAGCCTATGCCGGCGATGCCGTAGACATTGATTTTCTCGGCATGGATAGGGAGTGAAAACTGTCCGTCAAAATTCACGATAAAGGCATCCTGCTCCTTGTGGCGGAATACGAAGTCTACATGAGGCTTCAGAGCGAAAAAATTGGAGAACTGATACCTCATATACACTCCGGCATATGCCGATGTGTTGCGGCTGACATAGCCGCTCTCTATGCCCACGGTAGTCAGATGGTCGGCGGCAGAAGCCTTCTGGGGAATAGCCAGTGCCGCGGTGCACAGAGCCATGACGGCGAGTAAGTGACGGAAAGTTTTCATGTGATGATGGATATAGGGTTGAAACGTTGGTAATATTATATGTATCAGGATTCTGAGGATACCTGGTTGACATGCACGTCCATCTGCGGGAACGGGAACGACAGACCTGCCTTGGGCAGCTCGTTGTAGAAGGTCTCGTTCATCTCATAGTAGACTGTCCAGTAGTCAGTGGTACGCGTCCATGCTCTGACTTTGAGGTTGATGCTCGAATCCGCCATCTGGTCAAGCACTACTACCGGATGACGCTTGACGCGAGGATTATAATTCTCTATGCGGCTGCGATGTTCCTCGCTCAGACTCTCTATCTTGGCGGCGAGGGCTTTGCGGCGGCGGTGAAACAGTCGCCATACCCAGTTGTGATGTTTCTCCTCTGATTCAGCCTGCTCCTCCTGCTTTTCCTCCTGAGCCTTAGCTTCCTCGGCAGCCTCCTCAGCCATCTTGGCTGCATGGTCCTCCACGTACTCCTTTACGATGCGCTGGTCAGCAAGCAGTATATCCTTTATGACCTTACGCGCCGTCTCCACATCATCGCCATAGCTGATGGAAATCGTCCAGTCCACGCGGCGGTAGGCTTCACGGTTCCAGTTGTTGATGCTTCCGGTCGACAAGCCGCCGTTGGGAATGATAATCGACTTATTGTCGTAGGTGGTGATGATAGTGTGGAATATCTGTATCTCCTTGACAGTTCCGGCATAGCCCTGCGCCTCTATGTAATCACCTATCTTGTAGGGTTTGAGCAGCAATATGAGCACACCGCCTGCAAAATTCTGAAGTGTGCCGCTCAGAGCCATACCTATCGCCACGCCCACAGATGCGAATATCGCCAGGAACGAACTGGTCTCCAGCCCCAGAATGCCTATAACGGTAATCAGCAGTATGAAATACAGGACTATATTAATCAGTGATAGCGCGAAAGTGGTCAGGCTGCGGTCCACCTTGCGGTGCACGAGTATCGTGCCCACCACCTTATATATCTTGCGTATGATGAAGCGTCCGATATAGAACACGATGATCGCCACAGCGAGATGCATCGCAAACTCGGCGGCAGCGTTGACAAGCTTGTTGACCACCTCGTCAAGCGGCAGCGTCTTGAGCATCTCCAGCTCCTCCTTGGGGTCAGGGACATGCGTGACCGAATCAGCGGGCACGCCGGGAATAAGTTGCAGTGGCAGCATATCTGTCAGTCAATATGATGAATAAGCGCGGGCATCGCATCCAGCCCGCATATCGCATAGCTATAACGCATCAACGCCCATTTTGGTTGACACATCTTTCACCCTACAAAATTAACCAAATTCCCCCATATAACCACACAAATGCGACGCCTGATGGGCGGACATGCCACGGCATGTCCCTACATCATACAGGTTGAATCACCACAATTGACAGGTTCTGCAACGCCTTCATATCGTATCATCTCCGCAATGCTGTTTCCTGAACGCTCGCGGTGTTAGCCGCGAGGGGAGCAGTAGCCACATGCAAGCCAGCCGATAGGCTGGTGCAGCTTGTGGGAAACGGTTGGCAGGGGAAAACCGGCGGTGTAACTGCCGGGGCAATCGGATGCTTCAGCCCCGGCAGCTAACGCCGCCGGAATATGAGGGGTGACTTTTGACCACAAGCTGCACCAGCCTATCGGCTGGCTTGCATGTGGCTACTGCTCCCGCCGCGGCTATGCCGCGCCTCAATCCCATTAACACGAATTGATACGTGCGTCAGAACATATGCCACGGCATGTCCCTACACCGCGCCACGGCATTAATAGACGGTTTGCTGCGAAAAAAGCCCTGCACGGGATGTCCGTGCAGGGCTTCGTATCGGGGGATGCTGTTGAGCGATCGGTTACTTCACGATGGCTTCGGGTTCTGTGCCCCAGTTTGCCATGGAGAGGCGCTTATAGTTGTTGTAGCGCCACTGGGCGTTAGCCTTGGCGGCAGCGAAGAGTTCGGCAGCCTCGGCGGGATACTGCTTCTGTACTGATGCGTAACGCACCTCGCCCTTGAGGAAGTCCTCGAAGAGGTCCCAGTTGGGCTCCTTGGAGTCGAGCGAGAACGGGTTCTTGCCCTCCATCTCCAGAGCGGGGTTGTAACGCCACAGATGCCAGTAGCCGCATTCTACAGCTTCGCGTTCCTCCTCCTGTGACTTGCCCATGCCCTTGCGGATACCGTGGCTGATACAAGGTGAGTAAGCTATGATGATTGAAGGTCCGTCATAAGCCTCAGCCTCGCGGATAGCCTTGAGGGTCTGAGCGTTGTCGGCACCCATAGCCACCTGAGCGGCGTAAACGTAGCCGTAGGTTGTGGCAATCAGACCAAGGTCTTTCTTGCGCACACGCTTGCCGGCAGCAGCAAACTTGGCGATGGCACCGATAGGAGTAGCCTTTGACGACTGACCGCCGGTGTTAGAGTAAACCTCGGTGTCAAGCACGAGCACGTTGACATTCTTGCCTGATGCGAGCACGTGGTCAAGACCGCCAAAACCTATGTCATATGCGGCACCGTCACCGGCGATGATCCACTGCGAACGCTTGGCGATGTAGCCCTTGACCTCAAGGAGAGCCTTGCTGTTGTCACAGCCGCATGCCTCAGCGAGGGGAACGAGCTTGTCAGCAACCTCGCGGGTCACTTTGGCATCGTTGCGGTTGTCAAGCCACTGCTGAGCCAGAGACTTCATCTCGTCAGAGCACATCGGGCATTCCTTGATCTTGCCCATGATGTCAGCCACGCGGTCAGTCATCTTCTCGGTGGCAATGCTCATGCCGAGACCGAATTCAGCGAAGTCCTCAAAGAGCGAGTTAGCCCAAGCAGGACCCTGACCCTTTGCATTAGTAGTATAAGGTGTAGAAGGCACAGAGCCAGAGTAGATTGACGAGCAACCTGTAGCATTGGCTACCATCTCGTGGTCACCGTAGAGCTGGCTGATGAGCTTGACGTAGGGTGTCTCGCCGCAGCCCGAGCATGCGCCCGAGAACTCAAACAGCGGAGTGGCAAACTGGCTGTTCTTGACATTGAGCTTAACATCAACGAGATCCTGCTTCGAAGCAACTTCCTTGACGCAGTAGTCCCATTCCTTCTGCACGTCGAGCTGGGTTTCGAGAGGCTTCATTGCGAGAGCCTTCACGCCCTTCTTGCCGGGACATACATCCACGCAGTTGCTACAGCCGAGGCAGTCAAGCACATCCACTGACTGGATGAAGCGGAGACCCTTGAGCTGGGGACCCATGGCGGGGATAGTGGCATCTTCGCCGAAAGGAGCTGCCTGCATCTCTGCCTCGTTGAGCAGGAAGGGACGGATGGCAGCGTGAGGGCAGACGTATGCACACTTGTTACACTGGATACAGTTCTCTTCAAGCCACTCGGGCACGAACGCAGCCACACCGCGCTTCTCGTAAGCGGCTGTGCCCTGCTGCCATGTGCCGTCCTCGATGCCCTTGAAGTCGGAAACCTTCAGCAGGTCGCCGTCCTGTGCATTGATGGGACGCACGATATTGTTGATGAAAGCGGGGTCGTCGTTTGCCACGGGAGCGTCGTCAGGCAGCTGTGCCCATGCGGGATCCACAGCAAGCTGCTTGTATTCGCCACCGCGGTCAACGGCTGCATAGTTCTTCTGAACGACATCCTCGCCTTTCTTGCCGTAGCTCTTGACGATGAACTTCTTCATCTGCTCTACAGCGAGATCCACGGGGATAACCTCGGTGATGCGGAAGAATGCGCTCTGGAGGATGGTGTTGGTGCGGTTGCCCAGACCGATTTCCTGAGCTATCTTGGTAGCATTGATGTAGTAAAGCGATACATTGTGCTTGGCAAGATACTTCTTGACGCGGTTAGGCAGGTTCTTGGCAAGTTCCTCGCCCTCCCAGATGGTGTTGAGAAGGAATGTACCGTTGTCACGCAGACCGCGTGTCACGTCATACATGTGCAGGTAAGCCTGTACATGGCATGCCACGAAGTTAGGTGTGTTCACCAGATAGGTCGAGCGGATAGGCTCGTCACCGAAACGGAGGTGAGAGCAGGTGAAACCGCCTGACTTCTTGGAGTCGTAGGCGAAGTATGCCTGGCAATATTTATTGGTGTTGTCACCGATAATCTTTACAGAGTTCTTGTTGGCACCCACAGTACCGTCGGCACCGAGACCGAAGAACTTGGCTTCGTAGATCGAAGCACCGCCGAGAGCCATCTCCTCAACCGGGGGCAGAGATGTGAAGGTCACATCGTCAATGATACCCACGGTGAAGTGGTTCTTGGGCATCGGGAGCGCGAGGTTCTCGTAAACGCCGATGATCTGGGCTGGTGTGGTGTCCTTTGAAGCGAGACCGTAGCGGCCACCGACGATTACGGGAGCGTTCTCTACGCCCTGGTATGCCTCAACCACGTCGAGGTAGAGGGGTTCGCCGTTGGCTCCGGGCTCCTTGGTGCGGTCAAGCACTGCGATACGCTTCACAGTCTCGGGCACTGCGGCGAGCAGGTGCTTCACTGAGAAGGGACGGTAGAGGTGCACTGACACCAGACCTACCTTCTCGCCCTGCTTCATCATGTGGTCGATAGCCTCCTGAGCTGCCTCGGTCACAGAACCCATGGCGATGATCACGCGGTCAGCGTCAGGTGCGCCATAGTAGTTAAACAGGCCGTACTTGCGTCCGGTAATTTCAGATACCTTGTTCATGTAATCCTCCACGATGGCAGGTACTGCATCGTAGTAGGGATTGCATGATTCGCGGTGCTGGAAGAACACGTCGCCGTTCTCAGCCATACCTCGAGCAACGGGCTTCTCGGGATTGAGAGCCTCGGCACGGAAACGAGCTATGGCATCACGGTCAACGAGAGCTGCGAGAGCGTCCTGGTCGATTTCCTCGATCTTCTGGATTTCGTGGCTGGTGCGGAATCCGTCAAAGAAGTTGACGAAAGGCACACGGCTCTTGATGGTGGCGAGGTGTGCCACGCCTGCGAGATCCATCACTTCCTGCACCGAACCCTCGGCGAGCATGGCGAAACCGGTCTGGCGCACCGACATCACGTCCTGGTGGTCACCGAAGATGCTCAGGGCGTGGCTGGCGATGGTACGAGCCGATACATGGAACACGGTGGGCAGCAGCTCACCTGCGATTTTATACATGTTGGGGATCATCAGCAGCAAGCCCTGCGATGCGGTGTAGGTGGTGGTCAGAGCACCAGCTTGGAGCGAACCGTGTACGGCACCTGCGGCACCGCCCTCGCTCTGCATCTCCTGTACGGTGACAGGCTCGCCAAAGATGTTCTTGCGACCAGCCGCTGCCCATTCGTCAACGTACTCTGCCATGGTCGAAGAAGGTGTGATGGGGTAAATTGCAGCCACTTCGGTGAACATGTATGATACATGCGCCGCGGCTTGGTTGCCATCACAAGTCAGAAATTTTTTTTCTTTACTCATAAGCGTCAATTTCTATTGTACAATATATAATTGAGATTTCATTTTCAGAGGTTCATGGCGTCCGACTTGCAGGGAAGCAAGTTGACGGTCTCCGATGCCTTATTTATTATAAAGCACGATTGCAAAGATACGGAAATTTCGGCTTTTTGCCAACTTTTTCTCACGTGCGCGTCTATGATCGGAAGTACCGTCTCAGCCACGGCGCAAAACAGGCTTCCAATGCCCCTCTCAAGCCCCAGAACACGCCTCGGACTCCTCCAGCACGCCAGCATCTCGCCACCGTGCGAACATGCCACGTCAATGGGCGGTCTAATCGTGCTATCACTCCGCGCACACGGTTGACGCCGTCTTGCTCCGATACACGGAATCCGGTCGAAACGCTGGGATGTGTAACGATGGTCACGGGGAAAAAGCGGCATACTACTCCCTGACGGATGGCTTTGCGGAGCAACAGCTCCTCTTCGCCGCATATATATCTGCCCGATCCGAGTCCGAATCTCTCACAATACCGCAGCCTCCCTGCCCGGCTGTCGCGCCTCAACGCCACCTCAAACGAGGTCTGCGAAAAGCCACGTGGCAATGGTATCCCTAACCGCATCTCATGCTCAGGATAGACCCTCGCGCCAGGTCCATCGTGCCTGAACGTGGCATACTCGAGCGAAGGGTCAGCTTCAAAGACGCGACGTATGGCATCAAAAGCCCCTTCATGATACTCAAGGTCATCATCCGCGATAAGCACGATGTCGCCACGAGCATGGTCAAGGGCATTGTTGCGGTTGGCTGAAAGCCCCTGACGCTGACACGCCACTATCCTGACATCATCGCGGCTGACAAGCTCTGTCGGCACAGGACACCCCTCACCTTTCTGCCAGGATATAAGGTAGCTCACCCCTACCTGAGGAGCAGCAATCATAAGAGCCGCTCTGGCGATGCCCTCCGCACCCATGGTGCAGATGGAGACCTCGAGCGTGAGCTGTTGTGAAGTTGCCTTAATCATGCGTAATCGATGCCTGTTTGTCGCAAAGATACTGATTTATACGTCTAAATCAATGCGAAAGTAACAGTAAAATGCTAACTTTGCACTTTAACTTACAATCTCTGACATATGACTAAGATAGCTATAATCGGCGCAGGTGCCATGGGAGGCGCCATCGCCACAGGTCTCCTCAACAACGGCTATGATGCCTCCACCCTGACCGTAGCCGACCCCTCTGACAAGGTCGTCGAACACTTTGCCGCCCTCGGCGCGGCTGCTACCACCGACAATGTCGCTGCCATCGCCGATGCCGACATGGTGATGGTGGTGGTCAAACCGTGGCTTGTTGAGAAGGTACTGGCAGGCATCCGCGACGAACTGCGCTATGACACACAGTCGCTGGTGCTCATCGCTGCGGGCATATCGTCAGAACAGCTGTGCGGATGGCTCCGCAAACCTGACGGCAAGTTGCCTCAGGCGGCTCTCGTCATCCCCAACATAGCCGTGGCTATAGGCGAATCGATGACCTTTGTGGCTCCAGTGACCGCCGACGAGCAGACGGTGGCTGAGATAGTCAGGATATTTGACCTGATGGGGTCTACCCTCGTCACCGAGGAGCGTCTGCTGGCAGCAGGTACTACGCTGGCATCATGCGGCATAGCCTACGCGATGCGCTACATCCGCGCAGCCGTGGAGGGCGGCGTGGAACTCGGCTTCAAGGCTGCCGACGCACAGAAGATTGTGGTGCAGACAGTCAAGGGTGCGGCTGGTCTGCTCAGCCTCCCCGGAGCGCACCCCGAAAGCGAAATCGACAAGGTGACCACTCCCGGCGGCGTGACCATCCGCGGGCTCAACGAGATGGAGCATGCAGGTTTCACATCTGCCGTTATCCGCGGTCTCAAAGCCGGACTGAAAGCATGAAGAAGTCACGCCGCATAGTGGTCAAAGTGGGCAGCAACGTGCTCACTCGCCCTGACGGAAAGCCCAACGTGGTCAACATGGCACAGATCGTGGACCAGATCGCCGCTCTGCGCCGCCTCGGACATCAGATAATATTGGTGTCAAGCGGCGCCGTGGCTTGCGGACGCAGCATGGTCAAGCCGTCAAAGAAACTCGACTCCGTGGGGCAGCGGCAGATATTCTCGGCAGTGGGACAGATCAAACTGCTCAACATATACACCTCTCTCTTTGCCGAATACGGCATAACCATAGGGCAGGTGCTGACGCAGAAGGAGAATTTCGGATCACGCCGCTCCTACCTCAACCAGAGGGCGGCGATGCAGGTGATGCTCGAAAACGGAGTGCTGCCCGTGGCTAATGAAAACGACACGGCTTCGCTGACAGAACTGATGTTTACCGACAACGACGAGCTCTCGGGCATCATCGCGGCGATGATGGATGCCGACACGCTCGTGATCCTCTCCAACATCGACGGCATATTTACAGGTGCGCCCGACCTTCCCGACTCGCGGCTGATAGAGCGCGTGGAAATCGGCGATGACCTCAGCCAGTATATCCAGACCACCAAGAGCGGTTTCGGTCGCGGCGGCATGGGCACGAAATACGGCATAGCGCGCCGTCTCTCGGAGGAGGGAGTACGCGTCATCATCGCCAACGGCACACGTCCTGGCATACTCACAGGGGTGGTTTCCGACCCCAAGAATACCCCCCACACCGAGTTTGTGCCGCGCGAAGAGCCTGTGAGCAACATCAAGCGTTGGCTCGCCCACAGCACCAGCTTCACCAAGGGGCGCATCAACGTCAACGACCGCGCCGCCGAAGCCCTCCGCAGCGACAAGGCTATCAGCCTCCTCCCCATCGGGGTGACCTCGATAGAGGGCGAATGGGAAGAGGGGGACATAGTGGACATCTACGGACCTGACAGTTCCAAAATAGGCATAGGCCGCGCCAGCCTCTCCCACGAGGAGACAGAGGCTGTGCTGGGGCGCCACGGCAGCAAGCCCATCGTCCACTACGACTATCTGTTTATCGAATAACCCATACATCACACTATATATGGAATCTAATCTCACCGACATATTCTCATCCGTAAAAAAAGCATCGCGCCGCATAGGGTCACTGACGGTAGACAAGCGCAATGCCGTGTTGCTGCGCCTCGCTGACGCTCTGGAAGCCGATGCTCCGGCTCTGCTCGAGGCTAATGCCCGCGACCTGGCGCGCATGGACCGCAGCAATCCCCTCTATGACCGCCTCCAGCTCACCACAGAGCGTCTCGCCGGCATAGCGTCAGACATGCGCCACGTGGCATCGCTCCCATGTCCCGTGGGCGAGACCATCGATGAGACGGAGCGCCCCAACGGTCTGCGTCTGCGCCGTGTGCGTGTGCCCTTCGGTGTCATCGGCATAATCTACGAGGCGCGCCCCAACGTCACATTTGACGTGTTCGCGCTCTGCTTCAAGACCGCCAACGCCTGCATACTCAAAGGTGGCAGCGATGCCGAGGATTCCAACAAGGCTATCGTCAGCCTCATACGCCGTGTGCTCCGCGAGGAGGGCATCGACGAGAATGTAGTGGCTCTGCTCCCTGCCACCCACGAGGCGACGGCAGCGATGCTCAATGCCGTGGGCTACGTGGATGTCTGCATACCCCGAGGCGGCAAACGCCTGATCAACTTCGTGCGCGACAATGCACGTGTGCCAGTCATAGAGACCGGAGCCGGGGTGGTCAGCGCATTTTTTGACCTCGACGGCAACCTCTCCATGGGACGCGACATCATCTTCAACGCCAAGACACGCCGAGTGAGCGTCTGCAACGCCCTTGACACCCTCATAATCGACAGCAGCCGCCTTGCCGACCTGTCAGAGCTGGTGATGCCGATGGCTGACAAATCGGTAGAGATATATGCCGATGACCGCGCATATGCCGCCCTTGACGGCAAATATCCCGCATCGCTGCTCCGCCATGCCGACGATGACACATTTGCCACCGAGTGGATGGACTACAAGATGGGCATCCGCACCGTCGATGGCATAGCGGAGGCGATAGACCACATAGCCCGCTACGGCTCTGGACACAGCGAGTGCATCATCACAACCAACGCCGACCATGCGGAGCGTTTCCGCCAGGAGGTAGATGCCGCATGCGTCTACGTCAACGCCCCCACGAGCTTCACCGACGGCGCACAGTTCGGTCTCGGCGCGGAAATCGGCATCAGCACCCAGAAACTCGGTCCACGCGGACCAATGGGACTCGCCGAAATCACCACCTACCGCTGGCTCATCGACGGCAACGGCCAGACGCGCCCGTAACGGTCCATAAAATTTATAAGTCTTATAAAATTTATAAGATTTATAAGAATTATCCCCCTCCCAACGCAGATTGTAACAAAAATCGCGCTGTTTAGGATTTTTTCATTAACTTTGCAGTCCGTTTATAATAGGCAACTCATATCTTCTAAGGTAATCTTTATTATTCGATGAACAACGATCAGGTTTCGGTGATGTTTGCCACTGACGAACATGTCAAATACGCCGAACACATTGTCAATCTAATTTACGAATCCGCTCTGCAGCGCGGCACCGGCATCGCCCGCCGTTCCCCCAAGTATATCGAGGACAAGATCAAGGGAGGAAAGGCAGTCGTGGCGATGTATGGCGACCGTCTGATCGGCTTCAGCTACATCGAAAGCTGGGGTCACGGCGATTACGTAGCCACCTCGGGTCTAATCGTTGACCCCGAATACCGCAAGCTCGGACTTGCGGCGCGTATCAAAAACAAGACATTTGAGCTTGCCCGACGACGATTCCCCTACGCAAAGATATTCTCCATCACCACATCGCTCCCGGTGATGAAGCTCAACTCACGCCTCGGCTACAAGCCGGTGACGTTCTCGGAGCTGCCCCAGGAAGACGAGTTCTGGAACGGCTGCCAGGGTTGTGTCAACTATGACATCCTGCAGCGCAACAACCGCCGCATGTGCCTCTGCTACGGCATGCTCTACGACCCCAAGGCAGAGCTCAAGAAGCAGTCATGGTCTACCCCCTACCGCACATGGGTAGCGACCCTCTTCCGCAAACTCTTCCACCTCAACAAATAACACCTTTATAAGATTTATAAGTCTTATAAGAATTTATCCGATTTATCACACCCAACCATAAAAAATCCCCAGCGCTATGGACAAGAAGAAAAAAGTAGTTCTCGCCTTCAGTGGAGGTCTTGACACATCATTTTGCGCAAAATATCTCTCGGAAGACCTCGGCTACGAGGTGCACACCGCCCTCGCCAACACCGGAGGCTTCTCTGACGAGGAGCTCGCCCGCATAGAGAAAAAGGCGATGGCTCTCGGCGCGGCTTCACACGCTTCGCTCGACATCACCAAGGACTACTATGACAAGAGCATCCGCTACATGATAGCCGGTAATGTGCTCCGCAACGGCACATATCCTATCTCGGTGTCATCAGAGCGCATCTTCCAAGCCATAGCCATCATCGAATACGCCAAGAAAATCGGTGCCGACGCAGTGGCTCACGGTTCTACAGGCGCAGGCAACGACCAGGTACGCTTTGACCTGACTTTCCAGATTCTCGCTCCAGAGATCGAGATCATCACCCCGACACGTGACATGACTCTCACCCGCGAGTATGAAATCGACTACCTCCGCAAGCACGGCATACAGGACGATTTCAAGAAGATGGAATACTCCATCAACAAGGGTCTGTGGGGCACATCGATCGGCGGCAAGGAGACTCTCCACAGCGAGCAGACCCTCCCCGAACACGCATATCCCAGCCAGGTGACCGCATCAGGCGAGGAGACCCTGAAAATCTCCTTTGACAAGGGTGAAATATCTGCCGTAAACGGCAAGAAGTTCGACAACATGATCGATGCCATCCGCGAGATTGAAGCCATCGGCAGCAAGTACGGCATCGGCAGAGACATGCACATCGGCGACACCATCATCGGCATCAAGGGACGTGTGGGCTTCGAGGCAGCAGGTCCTATCCTCATCATCGCCGCCCACAAGATGCTCGAAAAGCACACGCTGACCAAGTGGCAGCAGTACTGGAAAGACCAGATCGGCACATGGTACGGCATGTTCCTCCACGAGGCTCAGTATCTCGAGCCCGTGATGCGCGACATGGAGAAGTTCCTTGAGAGCAGCCAGCAGAATGTCACCGGCACCGTCGAGCTTACCCTCCGTCCGCTCAGCTACACCCTCGTGGGCGTGGATTCGCCCTATGACCTGATGAAGACCGACTTCGGCGAATACGGCGAGGTCAACAAGGCTTGGAGTGCCGACGACGTGAAGGGCTTCACCAAGATACTCGGCAATCAGATGAAGATATTCTACAACGTACAGAACCGCAACAACAAGTGATACGCGCAGGCATCATCGGAGGCGCCGGTTACACCGCCGGCGAACTCCTCCGCATCCTCATCAACCATCCTGAAGTGCAGATAGAGTGGGTACACTCCACCAGCAACGCCGGCAATCCCGTCACCGATGTGCACATGGGTCTCATAGGCGACACCGATCTGGTGTTTGCCGACGAGCATCCGCTTGACCGCGTTGATGTGGTGTTCATGTGCTCTGGTCACGGTGCCAGCTCCAAGTTCTGGAGCGAAAACACCCTACCAGCAGGTGTCAAGGTGGTGGATCTGGCACAGGACTTCCGTGACGAGTCAGAGGGCTACGTCTACGGTCTGCCAGAGGTCAACCGTGACCGCATCAAGGGTGCCGACAAGGTGGCAAACCCCGGATGCTTCGCCACTGCCCTCCAGCTTGCTATGTTGCCCCTCGCTGCGGCAGGGATGCTCCACGGCGACATCAACGTCACCGGCATCACCGGCTCTACCGGCGCAGGTGTCAAGCCGGGCGCAACCACCCACTTCAGCTGGCGCACCGACAATGTGTCGGTCTACAAGGCTTTCACCCACCAGCATCTCAAGGAGATACGCATGACGCTCTCCCAGCAGCAGCCGGGCTTCGACTCTCCCATCTACTTCGTGCCTGTGCGCGGCGACTTCGCCCGCGGCATCTTCGCGATGGTGACTGTCGACACCGACCGCCCAGCCGAGGAGATAGCCAAGCTCTACTCCGATTTCTACGCCCCGGCGGCGTTCACCCACTACAGCCCTGCCAACATAGACCTCAAGCAGGTGGTCAACACTAACAAGGCTCTCATACATATCATCGAACACGAAGGCAAGCTCCTCATCCTCTCAGCCATCGACAACCTCCTCAAGGGAGCGAGCGGCCAGGCAGTCCAGAACATGAACCTCATGTTCGGTCTGCCCGAGACGATGGGTCTGCAGCTCAAGCCTTCGGCATTCTGACAGATCAGCTATGAAACTTTTTGACGTATATTCTCTCTACGACATAGAACCTGTCCGCGGCAAAGGCAACCACGTCTACACCGCCGACGGCACCGAGTATCTCGACCTCTACGGAGGCCATGCGGTCATCTCCATAGGCCACGCCCATCCCCACTACGTAGAAGCTGTGAGCCGTCAGGTGGCAATGATGCCGTTCTACAGCAACTCGGTGCAAAATTCGCTTCAGCAGCGTCTCGCCGACCTGCTCGGCAAGGTATCGGGCTATGACGACTACCAGCTCTTCCTCGTCAACTCGGGCGCGGAAGCCAACGAAAACGCCATCAAGCTGGCATCGTTCGTCACAGGGCGCAAGAAGGTGCTTGCTTTTGACAAGGCTTTCCACGGACGCACATCGGCGGCCGTTGCTGCCACCGACAACCCCAAGATACAGGCCCCGTTTAACCGCACCGACAATGTGGAGTTCGCTCCGCTCAACGACATCGAGGCTGTCCGCGCCAAGCTCGCCACAGGTGAGTTTGCCGCTGTAATCATCGAGGGCATCCAGGGCGTGGCAGGCATCCGCATGGTATCTGACGATTTCATGCGCCAGCTCCGCGACATCACCAAGGAGACAGGCACTCTGCTCATCCTTGACGAAATCCAGAGCGGTTATGGCCGCACGGGCAAGTTCTTTGCCCACCAGCACACAGGCATCCGCCCTGACATCATCACCGTAGCCAAGGGCATAGCCAACGGCTTCCCCATGTCAGCTGTGCTGATAGCTCCCGACATCAAGCCGGTTAAGGGTATGCTCGGCACAACATTCGGCGGCAACCACCTCGGATGCGCCGCAGCCATCGCCGTTCTTGAGGTGATGGAGAGTGAAAACCTCATTGACAATGCCGCCAAGGTGGGCGAATACCTCCTCGGCGAGCTTCGCAAGATGCCACAGCTCAAGGATGTACGCGGCCGCGGACTGATGATAGGCGTAGAGGTGGAAGGACCCGCCGCAGAGGTGCGCAAACGCCTCCTCTTTGACCACCACATCTTCACCGGCGGCGCAGGCGAGCACACCGTGCGTCTGCTCCCTCCGCTGACCATCACCATGGACGAGGCGCGCCAGTTCATCGCCGAGTTCCAGAAATGCCTCTCCGCATCCTGAACAAAAAACAAGACATGTTTATCCTCTGATTGTAGGGACGCGGCGTGCCGCGTCATCAATCGCAATACACCGCCTGATATGATGACGCGGCACGCCGCGTCCCTACGACTTAACGATAATCATAAACACCAAATAACCCCATATGAAACGTTTCCTCTCTGTCAACGACATAGGACCTCTTGACAAGGCTGTCGCCGAAGCCCTTGAAATCAAGCGTGACCGCTTCGCCCATCAGCACCTCGGGCGTAACCGCACACTGATGATGATATTTTTCAACTCCAGTCTGCGCACACGCCTCTCCACACAGAAGGCTGCCATGAACCTCGGCATGAACGTCATAGTGCTCGATGTGAACCAGGGCGCGTGGAAACTCGAGACTGAGCGCGGAGTCATCATGGACGGCGACAAGGCTGAGCACCTGCTCGAGGCAATCCCCGTCATGGGCTGCTACTGCGACCTGATCGGTGTGCGTTCGTTCGCGAGCCTTACCGACAAAGCTGCCGACTATGAGGAACGTGTCATCGAGCAGTTCATCAAATACTCCGGACGCCCCGTATTCAGTATGGAGGCTGCGACATGCCATCCGCTTCAGGCGTTTGCCGACCTCATCACCATCGAGGAGCACAAGACCAAGGAGCGTCCCAAGGTGGTCATGACATGGGCGCCGCATCCCCGCGCATTGCCGCAGGCTGTCCCCAACTCGTTTGCAGAGTGGATGAACGCCGCCGACTACGATTTCGTCATCACCCATCCCCACGGTTACGAGCTTAACCCTCGATTTGTAGGCAACGCCCGCGTGGAGTATGACCAGGACAAGGCTCTCGCCGGTGCCGACTTCGTATATGCCAAGAACTGGAGCGCATATGCCGACCCCAACTACGGCAAAATCCTCTCCACTGACCGCTCATGGACTGTCGACTCAGCCAAGATGGCTCTGACCGACAACGCATATTTCATGCACTGCCTGCCGGTGCGCCGCAACATGATCGTCACCGACGATGTCATCGAGTCGCCCCGCAGCATCGTGATCCCCGAGGCTGCCAACCGCGAGATCTCAGCCCAGACAGTCATCAAGCGCATGCTCGAATCCCTCTGATCAAAATATAATTCTTATAGGTCTTATAAATCTTATAAGACCTATAAATTTTATAAGATTTATCCCAAGATATGGCTCCCGTCAAAGTTTTCAAAATCGGCGGCAACGTCGTTGACAATCCCGACGCTCTCGACCGCTTCATCCGCGAGTTCGCCTCCATCAAGTCGCCCAAGATTCTCATCCACGGCGGAGGCAAGGAGGCTACACGTCTGAGCAAACGGCTCGACATCCCTACCCAGATGATTGACGGACGCCGCGTTACCGACCGTGACACGCTCGATGTGGTGACGATGGTCTACGCCGGGCTTATCAACAAGCGCATCGTGGCTACCCTCCAGGCTGTCGGCTGCAACGCCCTCGGACTCACCGGCGCCGACGCCGACTGCATCCGCGCCACCAAGCGTCCTGCCAACCCCGTGGACTACGGATTTGTAGGCGACATCAACCCCGCCGACATCAACGACCTCTATATAGAATATGTGCTCCGTCAGGACATCGTGCCGGTGTTCTGCGCCATCACCCACGACGGCAAAGGCAACCTGCTCAACTGCAACGCCGACTCGGTGGCTTCGTCGGTGGCTATCGCCACCTCTCGCATAGCACCGGTAGAACTTATCTACTGCTTCGAGCGCAACGGCGTGCTCCGCGATGTCGATGACCCCGACAGCGTCATCTCCATCATCACACCGTCAATCTACGAGGACCTGCGCCGCGACAACATCGTGGCTGACGGCATGATACCCAAAATCGACAACGCTTTCAACGCCATCAACCGCGGCGTGGGAAGCGTGACCATCAAGCACAGCGATAACATTCTCTCCGACATAGGCACTACCATCACCGATGCTTGACGACGCTATAGACCTCCTGCAGCAGATGATTGCCACACCCTCCGTCAGTCGTGACGAGGCGGCTGTGGCAACTCTCATATATGACCGCTTCGTGGCGTGGGGACTGCAACCAGTCCGTTACGGCAACAATATCGTGGCTAAGACTTCCACTTGGGAGGCTGACCGCCCGACTCTGATGCTCAACGCGCACATCGACACCGTGCGTCCAGCCGCATCCTACACCATCGACCCCTACACCCCTCTCCTCCGTGACGGTCGCCTCTACGGGCTCGGCAGCAACGATGACGGAGCTTCGGTGGTGGCGTTGACGAGCGCATTCCGCAGTCTGCGCACCCGGCATCTACCCTACAATCTGCTGCTGGCTCTCTCAGCCGAGGAGGAGGTAGGCGGCGAAGGTGGCATGCGCATGCTGCTCCCGGCTCTGGCTCAGGAGGGCATCAGGATTGACGCGGCACTCGTGGGCGAACCGACCGGCATGCAACCCGCCATCGCCGAGCGCGGACTGATAGTGCTTGACTGCGTAACTCACGGCGTAGCCGGACATGCCGCCCGCAACGAAGGCATCAACGCCATCTACCGTGCCATGGACGACATCAACCGTCTGCGTGACTTCCGCTTCGACCGCACCTCCGAGATACTCGGACCAGTCAAGGTCAGTATCACCCAGATTGAGGCTGGCAAGCAGCACAACACCGTCCCCGACACATGCCGCTGGGTGGTGGACGTGCGCACCACCGATGCCTACTCCAACGAGGAGACATCCCGACTGCTCTGCGAAGCCCTCAGCCCCCACACCGAGGCAGCCCACCGCTCCACGCGCGTCCAGGCATCGGTAATCGCCGACTCGCATCCCTTGGTCAAAGGGGCTGTCGCATTAGGGCGCACCCCCTTCGTCTCCCCCACCACCTCCGACATGAGCCTGATGCACGGCATCCCCTCGCTCAAGATGGGACCCGGCGACTCCTCGCGAAGCCACCGCGCCGACGAGTACATCCTCATCAGCGAAATCGCCGAAGCCATCGACCTCTACACCACCCTCCTCTCCAACCTCACCCTCTGATACTCACCACGGCATATATGTCAGAATATGCCAAAGAATTGTAGGGCCATGCCATGGCATGTCCGCGTACCCATAAAGGCAGACTGAGGATCGCCAGATGAGAATACACGCCCGGCGAGGACAAAATCCATTGGTGAGGGGGCACGTCGGAGACGTGCCAGCCGTGCGAAACCCCATGCACGGAGCGTCAGCGAACGTTCATGGGGTCCAGGACACCACCATCAAATCAACCTCGGAGAGGTTGTGACCCATCAGCTATTTTTACTAAATTTGCAGAAAACGACATAAACCCAATAAAAATATGGCAAAACTTTGGGACAAAGGCTTCGAGCCTGATGCTCTGATAGAGAAATTCACCGTAGGCAACGACCGCGACCTTGACCTGCGTCTCGCCCGTTATGACGTGCAAGGCTCCATGGCTCACATCAAGATGCTCCAGTCGATAGGTCTGCTTGAGAAAGACGAACTTGACACTCTCCTCGCCGGACTCGAGGATATCCTCAAGACCATCGAAGCCGGAGACTTCCGCATCGAGGACGATGTGGAGGATGTACACTCGCAGGTGGAGTTTCTGCTCACCCAGCGTCTCGGCGACCTCGGCAAGAAGATACACGCAGGCCGCTCGCGCAACGACCAGGTGCTTGTGGACCTCAAGCTGTTCATGCGTGACGAGCTACGCACCATAGCCATGGCTGTCGAACGCCTCTTCAACCGCCTCCAGCAGCTCAGCGACCGCTACAAGGATGTGCTGATGCCGGGCTACACCCATCTGCAGGTGGCTATGCCCTCGTCGTTCGGGCTCTGGTTCGGCGCATACGCCGAGTCGCTCACCGACGACATGCACATGCTCGTGGCAGCCTACAATGTAGCCAACCAGAATCCTCTCGGGTCGGCTGCGGGCTACGGCTCTTCATTCCCCCTCGACCGCACCATGACCACCCAGCTCCTCGGCTTTGCCGACATGAACTACAATGTCGTGGCTGCCCAGATGAGCCGCGGCAAGACGGAGCGCGCCGTGTCGATGGCAGTAGCTGCCATAGCATCCACACTCGCCCATCTCGCCATGGATGTGTGCATGTGGATGTGCCAGAACTTCGGATTCGTCAAGTTCCCCGACGAACTGACCACTGGCTCCTCCATCATGCCCCACAAGAAGAATCCCGACGTGTTCGAGATCATGCGCGGCAAGTGCAACCGTCTCCAAGGACTCCCCAACGAAGTGGCTCTGCTGACCACCAACCTCCCCCTCGGCTATAACCGCGACCTCCAGCTTCTCAAAGACATCATCTTCCCTGCCACCGACGAGCTGGTCAACTGCCTCGACATGGCAGAATTCATGCTCCAGCACATCAAGGTCAACGAGGACATACTCTCTGATGCCAAATACGACTACCTCTTCACTGTCGAGGATGTCAACCGCCTCGCGCTCTCAGGCATGCCGTTCCGCGATGCCTACAAGACCGTGGGCATGCAGGTGCAGCGCGGCGAATACAAGCCCACACGCTCCGTGCACCACACCCACGAGGGCAGCATCGGCAATCTCTGCAACGACCGCATCGCAGCCAAGATGCAGCGCGTCATGGAGCCGTTCAGATAAACTTGTCTATCATATCCCTCAGCTGATGCCACACATCATCGGGCGTGACCGAGTCCACCAGCTCCCCATAGCTCTTCCCTTCGATTTCATCGGGGGGAAGAGTCTGCATATAGGATATTCCCGATGCAGGCGTGGATGTCTTCGGCAGCCACGTCTGCATCTCACCCGAAGGTGAGAAAATCGCAAACGATGGCACTCCCACAGCCTGGACTATATGCCGTCCGCCCCCTTCGTTGCCGAAATAGAAGTCGCAACACGCTGCCATGGCTGCCATCTCGCGTATGCTCCTCGCCTCGATGTCAATCTTCACATTCGCAGGCTCGCCGAGCTGACGGTACACGTCACGCGCCTCCGCTTCCTCCTCTCCGGGAGCATAGTTGAATATCATCTGGACGTCGGGGCGGTGTTCCAACACCCTCCGCAGCGTCTCGACCATGTAGTCCTTGCGCCAACGCTTCCACGGCAGCTTGGCAGACACGCCCACGAGCATCACCTTGCGGTCAGCATCGATGCCGCCGTCAATCATCTTCTGCCTGAACCGTCTGCGCTCTTCCTCAGTGATATTCAGTGTGAAGTCCCTGCAATAATCCATCGTGAAATACCGCTCCAAGGGACGCAGCAGCAACAAGTCGCGCTCCACCATGGTCATATCCAACTCAGGCGCGGCATTCTCAGTCACAGCGTTGAGAAGCGGACGCGTGTATCCCTTCTTGCGTCCAAGTCGCCACGGCGTGCGCAGCGACATGAGCGAAAACAGCAGCGTCCTGATTGTCGACCGCATGTCCACGATCATGTCATACCTGCCCTCGCGCATGACCTGCCGCACCTTGCGCAGATAAGCGCCCAGCGGCTTGTTGTCCTCAGGCGCGAAGCGTATCACACGGTCTATGTCAGGATGCCCCTCAAACAGCGGAGCGATCCCGCTGTTGAGCACCATATCTATCCGCGCCCCGGGAAACGTGCGCCGCAGCGTCGAACACACCGACGTAGCCAGCACCGCGTCCCCTATCTGCCTGAACCTGATCACCAGAATCCTCTCCGGCATCCTCGATTTCCGTGACATCTCTATAATTTGAAATAACGATTGGTTTAACCGCAAAAATAATCATAAATCCACACATATCCATCCTACCGTCGTCCATTTTTGTAGAGAGACGCCACAAAGCATCGAGATACGTCAAAGCATCCGAGATACGTCGGAGACGTATCAGCTGTGCGTAACCCCATGCACGGAGCGTCAGCGAACGTACATGGGGTTTCCCACAGCCAACACGTCTCCGACGTGTTTTCTCATAGACATCCCATGAATTTTTCGCAGCAAATTCAGCCGACTTATGCCGTGAACACGCGGATTTTTTGCTATCTTTGCCTATTATTAACTTCAAAAGCTGAAACAACACTGACTATATGGAAATCCAAGGTAAAATCATACTTGCCCTTCCCGAAATGACCGGCACATCCAAAGCCGGCAACCCCTGGAAAAAACGCGAATACGTGCTGGAAACACACGACAGCTTCCCCAAGAAAGTCCACTTCGACTTCTTCGGCGACCGTGCCGACCAGTTCATACTCAACCCCGGTGACGAAGTGACCCTCTCGTTTGACATCGAGAGCCGCGAATACAACGGCCGCTGGTTCACGAGCATCCGCGGCTGGAAAGCCGAAAAGGTAGGTGCAGCCCCTGCTGCCGGAGCACCCGTGCCCCCCGCAGGTCCCGCCACCACATTCCCCGGCGGATATCCCGCGCCTGCCGCCCCCGCTGACCTCGCCCCATCAGTAGGCGACGCCACCGAGGATCTCCCCTTCTGATACGTTTACATGTGCAATGGCGGATTGAAATCCGCTTACATTATAATTTTGCGAAAGCCGCGCCGTAGTGATTACGCCGCGGCTTTTTATGGCACACTTCCCCCGAGTACAAGACATCCGCCCACAAACCAGTCCCGAAGGGACAAGCTGGTGCTTAGAGGGTGTTGCAGGACCTGTCAATTGTGGTAATCCTACATCATTGTGCGATTCGGAGTTCTGCAACATCCTCAACACGTCACGATAACTGAAAGTCCCGGAGGGCACTAGTGGTCGGAGGGACTCTCTGCCACACATTCATGTGGGCACAAAAATAAATTTGAGCCGTGTCTCACGACAAGGCTCAAATTCTAAACATGTTGTATCAAATGTTTACAGGGATGTGATTTTAATAGAGGGAATTGTTCTGTTCACAAAGTTAAATAATAATCCAAAACCTGCCAAATTTAACTTAATTTCCTACAATAAAATAACATTTTTTATAAATGGGTGTCTGTGATGATGCACACCGAGCATCACACTATATTTCGAGGATGATGCGACAATATCTCGCTGCGCAGCATCGAGCGGTCGACATGCAGGTATATCTCGGTCGTGGCTATGCTCTCATGGCCGAGCATCTGCTGGATGGCGCGCAGGTTGGCACCCCCCTCGAGCAGATGGGTCGCAAAGGAGTGACGCAGCGTGTGAGGCGAGATGTCGCGGCGGATGCCGGCAGCCACCGCCAGGTCTCTGACTATATGATATATCATGAAGCGCGTCAGCTGCCGTCCGCGACGGTTGAGAAAGAGGATGTGGCGGTCGGCTGGAGAGATGCGCAGCATCTCCCTCTCGGGCAGATACGCCCTTATCTCCTCTATGCTGCGGTCAGACATCGGCACTATGCGCTGCTTGTCACCTTTGCCCTGCACCACCAAGTAATGCTCATCGGCATATATGTCGCCCATCTGCAGATTTATCAGCTCGCTGACACGCAGTCCGCACCCGTAGAGCGTCTCCATGATGGCGCGGTTACGCTGCGCCTCCGCCAGCTGCGGGTCTATGGCGGCTATCATGGCATCTATCTCCTCCACGCTCAGCACTTCGGGCAGATACAGCCCTACTTTAGGCGATTCGAGCGTCAGCGTGGGATTGTCGGCTATGATGCCCTCCATGGTCAGGAACTTGAAAAACGACCTTATCCCCGACACGATGCGCGCCTGTGACCTCTCGGCTATGCCGAGGTCGTGCATGTCGCCAAGCAGCTGCCGCAGGTCATCCACAGTCACATCGGCAAGCCCGATGCCGTTGTCGGCAAGGTAACTGCCGAGCTTGTCCACATCCTCCACATAAGCCATGCCTGTATTGACGCTCATCCCCCGCTCCACGAGCAGATGCGCCTCAAACATGTCACGAGCCGCCTTGAAGTCCATTAAAACCACAAAGTGAAATGTTGCACCGGCAGATGCCTCAGAGCCACTATGAAACCGATATTTCCGTTGGTGAAACTCATGCCGTAAGCAAGACGATCCTTGACAGCAGTCCACACGGCTGCGGTCTGCGACCTCTCACGTGTCAGGTTGCGCAGTGCCACGACACACTCTCTCGATGTCACCGCCTCTGCCAAGGCAGCGCCTACAGCAGCCGCATCGCCATCCACGTCATTGACGAGAATGAACGGCATTCCCGACACACGTGAGGCATATGCCAGAATCTGACCGGCGGCATCGCCCGACGGCAGTCTAACAATGCGCCCGGCAAACTCCTTGGTCACCTCGGCATACACATCCTCATGGTCATTGGCAGGATTGTAGAGCGACAGCTTCGCACGTGAATCAGCCAGCAGCAAAGCTGCCGTCGACAGCCCGAAATGGCTGCCGAGCTGGAGGTATTCATCTGTGCCGCCGAATCTGACCGCTACGCGATGCAGCATCTTGGCATTTTTGAGCGACATGATGCGCGGATGGCGCGACTTGTGATGGGCTACAGCAAGAGCCACCTGCCGCAGCCACGCTATCCGCTCATAGGCATAATACTGGTTGCGGCAGCCGAGGGTGTCACGGACAAACGCGTAGGCAAACGGCGAGTGTATCCCGAAGCCGTGGCTGCGGTTGTAGCGTCTCAGAGCGTTGGCATACAGTCGCGCAGGTTTCATATTGTCACCTCACGCCTTGACAGGCTGCTTCTTGACCATGCGCATGACCGAAAGGGCTATGCCTCCAGCCAGCGCGATGTAGATGAGTATGATGGCTATGCGCGCAAGTGTGTCGGTGGTATGGAGCGACTGCGGATCAAACACCATAGCCACCTCATGCTCCCCGGCAGGGATATTGAGCGCACGGAGCACATAGTTGACGCGCCCCAGCTCTGCGGGCTTGCCGTCGATGGTGGCATGCCATCCCCAAGGAAAATACACCTCCGAGAATACAGCCACGCCGCCGTTGGCACTGCGAGCCTTGTAGGTCAGACGTCCAGGGGCATACGTAGTTTCATAGATGGTGTCGCCGGGTGCAATAGGCTTAGCCGGTCCGAGCACTTTCTCAAATTTCCTGTCAGCCACAGCCGATGTGTGCAGGTTGATGGCACTCAGTGCCGCCATCTCCTCGTCGGCATTGGCAGCCCAGCGGAGCGTATCTACATACCACGCATTGCCCATGGCACGGTCATTGAGCAGCGGAGTCCCGTCGGGACCCACCACATACTTGGCGTTGAGCATGTCGAGCACCTGCCAGTCGGCAGCAGCCGGCTCGCCGGTGAGGAAACCATTGAGATGTCGGTCTATAAGATCCTGGTAGCGCGTCAGCTTGGCAGCATGGTAGCCGCCGACCATCTTGTGGTAGTATGAAGGAGCGGGCGACCAGAAGCGCGGTATGTCCATCACGCGGTAGTTCATCGCGGTGTCGGCGAGTATAGCCTCGTCGGCTGGAGTCTTCTCTATGGGCACACCCATAGTCAGCGACTTGGGCACGAAACTGTCATGGTTGAGATAACGCTTGTTGACGCTGTAGAGGTCCACAAGCACCAGCGCGGCTATGCCGATGCCAGCCACCATCGCCGACAGCTTGCGCTGGAGATATACGTATAGCACCACACCTGCCAGCAGCAGGAACACAAGGCTGCGGAGCGCATCGCTGCGTACCATGCCGTAGCGCAGACTCTCCACAGCATCATAGATATGCGGATTTTGCAGGCTGAAGGCTGCAATCTGCTCCTTGTCATAGCCCTGTGCCGCGAGCGACTGGCTGATGTACTGGTCATTCTGCAGGTCACCTGATGTGATGGCATCGCCGTATATCCCCGGCAGCACGAGAGCCACCAGACAGAAAAACGCCGGTATGCCCACCGACCACAGCAGCGGACGCTGGTATTTCTTCACGCCCTCAGGGTCAGTGAGCACTTTCTGGAGTGCCATAGCCCCGAGAAGCGGCATGGTGAATTCGGCTATCACGAGGATGCTCTCAACGGTGCGGAACTTGCTGTACATCGGCACATAGTCGATCATCAGGTCGGTAAACCACATGAAGTTACGCCCCCATGCCAAGAATATCGAGAACAGCGTCAGAGCAAGCAGCATCCACTTCCACGGACCCTTGATGACAAACAGACCGAGGATAAACAGGGCGCATATTATCGCACCGACATACACCGGTCCGTTGGTGCCCTCAGGCTCGCCGAAATACTGTGTCAGATACTCGAGATACTGCGCCTCGAGCGGATGCAGTTTGCCTGAGTCAGCCATCTCCTTAGCCTGGGGCATGCTGCCGAGAGTCAGCATCGTGTTGTTTCCCTTCTCAGGCTTGACCGATGCGCCACCCTTGATGTCGGGAATGAGCAGCGAGAAGGTCTCAGCCTGTCCGTAGCTGTACTGGGTGATATAGTCGCGGTCAAGCCCCGAAGTGGCTTGCGACGCGCTGCTCTGCGGCTGGGTCAGTTCGGAGTGCTGTCCGCGCATGGTCTCCTTGGAGTACTCGTAGGTGTTGTAGAGACTCGGCGAGTTGGCAAGCACCGCCAGCACACCTGCCACTATGAGCGACCCTGTGGCTATGCCCCAACGCTTCATGGACTGGCGGTCTTTGAGAGCAAGAACGAGATACACCACCATGAATCCGAGCACCACAAACAGGAAGTAATATGACATCTGCACATGGTTGCCGGCTATCTGCATCATGGCAAACAGCGCAGCGATTGCCGCCCCTATCAGATAACGTCCCTGATAGCACAGCACCATGCCGGCTATCGTAGGCGGTATGTAGGCGAGAGTGATAAACTTCCATATGTGCCCCGCGCCTATGATGATGATGAAATAGCTCGAGAATCCGTAGGCTATAGCTCCGGCAAGAGCCACATACCACCTCATCCTCATTGCCATCAGCAATATGAAGAAACCAGCCATCATCATAAACACCAGATTGGCTGGCGACGGAAGCCCCAGCCCCATCACGGTGTTGATCCAGCGGAACATGCCGTCCGACGGATACGAGGGGGATATCTGGAAGTTGGGCATGCCCGAAAAGAGCGAGTTGGTCCATCGGACCGTCTCGCCTGTCTGCTCGGCGTAGGCTTTCGCCTCCTGACCTATCGCGATGCCCTGCTGCGTGTCATACTGCCGCAGCACGTTGCCCTGCGACGCGTCGGGATAGAAATAAGCGAAAGCTATGATGCCCATCACTACGATGGATGCCACGAAAGCTATGATGCGGCTGTATCTGCGCATAACCATTGGTATCTGTCGGTTTTCAACTTGGGGAGGCTCACGTCAACGATGTAGGGACATGCCATGGCATGTCAGATTGTGTTTTCCCTGCGAGATTTGCTATTCCCGTATAAGGCTGACATGCCATGGCATGTCCCTACAAAATGTGTAATTTACAGTTTTGCAACACCCTCGTTTATGTTACATAAATTAAAATGATATGAGGTTGCCGCCGTCGTTGTGGCGCGGGTCGTCGTCGATGATG
This sequence comes from Bacteroidales bacterium M7, assembly GCA_001689515.1. Classification (GTDB taxonomy): domain Bacteria; phylum Bacteroidota; class Bacteroidia; order Bacteroidales; family Muribaculaceae; genus Amulumruptor. The sequence goes on along the minus strand of LUJR01000024.1, from coordinate 58,172 downwards.
ACGTTTTCGCTGACGATGCCCATGTTCTTGATCTCGTCGCTGGTGCGCTTGTCGCGGTTATATGCCGGGGCGCGTTCGAGCTTGTCAATGAGGGCGACATCCTCGAGCTGCGAGGGTTTGAGCACCACATAGCGTGTGCGGTCCACATTGCTCTTGATGCCCTCGAGACGTTCGCTGCCGTATTCGTTCTCTATGCGCTTCTCCGATGCCTCGCGCGAACGCACAGCCTCGGGCTGGCGCGGCTGCTGCATCGGGGGCTGCTGCACTGTCATCACCGGCTCCTCGTCAAAAGGGATAGTGTTGGCGTAGCGCGCTGACTGTGCGCCTCCCTGACGCACTGACGGGTTCTGACGCAGGTCAGCCGCAGGGGCTGCGGGACGGCGCACTGCCGGCTGGGGTGCAGGTGCCTGTGCGGGCGCGGTCTGGTCCTGGCGGAAATTGTTCTCGAATCCGGCTGCCAGTATGGTCATCTTCACCTTGTCGCCGAGGCTGTCGTCAAAGGCTATGCCCCAGATGACATCCACGTCGGGGTCGAGGGTATTGACGAAATTGGTGATTTCGGCAGCCTCCGCCATCTGGAACGGTGTCTGCGCCTGGCGTGAGAAGTAGAGGTTGAAGAGCAGATGCTTCGACCCGAAGATGTTGCGGTTACGCAGCAGTGGCGAGTTGAGCGCATCCTCTATTGCCTTGGTTACGCGTCCCTCACCCTCGCCGTAGCCGGCTGAGATGATGGCTGTGCCGCCGTCGCGAAGGGTGGTGTTGACATCGTTGAAGTCGAGATTGATGTAGCCGTCGCAGGTGATGATTTCGGAGATAGAGCGTGCGGCGGTAGATAGGGTGTCATCAGCCTTATTGAATGCGTTGATGAAGTCGAGGTCGGCATAGATTTCGGTGATGCGCTCGTTGTTGATGATCAGCAGCGCATCCACATATTTCGCCATCTCGTCGGCACCGTCAAGAGCCTTGAGGATTTTCTTCTTGCCCTCAAAAAGGAAGGGGATGGTCACGATGCCCACCGTAAGCAGTCCCTTTTCCTTGGCGATGCGCGCCACCACGGGACCTGCGCCCGTGCCGGTGCCGCCGCCCATGCCGGCGGTAATGAATACCATCTTGGTGTCATCGTTGAATATCTCGGCTATCTTGTCGGCATCGTCTTCGGCATACTGGCGACCTTTCTCAGGGTCGTTGCCGGCTCCGAGACCGTCGCCTATCTGCACCTTGGTAGGCACAGGGGAGTTTTTCAGAGCCTGGGCATCAGTGTTGCACACCACAAAGGTTACATCGCTGATACCTTCGTTGTACATGTGATTGATGGCATTGTTACCGCCACCGCCCACACCTATCACCTTGATGATAGGAGGCAGAGCCTTTGATGTCGCTGTGTCGATAAGATTGACATCGTTTGCAATATTCTCTAAGTCTTCGCGATTCATGACTGTCGTTGGGTTCTAAAAAATGTGTGGTTATGATGCTTTTATAGATAACTGTTATTTCTGGTCGTCAAAGTCGTCATCATAAGGATCGTCATTGAGGAAATTGCTCGTGAAATCCTTGATTTTGGAGAAGAAGCGTCTGCCAGGCTTGGGGCGGCGTGGACGCTCCTCTTCCTCTATGACAGGCTCAGGTTCTGGTTCGGGAGCAGGCGCCTGCTGTTGCTGTGCCGGTTGCGGCTGTGACTGTACCGGCTGCTGCTGTTGTTGTTGGGTGACAGCGGGCTGAGGCATCTCCATGCACTCACGCGCACCGCGGCGCGCCGCAGCATAGAGCACACTGATGACATCCACGGCATCGGGACCCTGGATGCGTCCGTCAAGGAAGCGGATGCTGTCAAGCGGAGTACCCAGGCGCACGGGCAGCTTGGTCTCTGTCTCCAGACGTTCGTTAAAGCGTGACAGCTTGGCTCCGGCACCCACTATGATGATACCGGCAGGCAGCTGCGAGGGGCTGTAGCCGGCATATTTTATCTGCTCATTGATATTGGCGATGATTTCGCCTGCGCGCGCCCCTACGTAGCTGTTGATTTCATCGTAGTTGGCACTGTCGGGGATGAGCGACGATGTCTGGCGCTCGCCCATGGCGTTACCGCCGATTTTCTTGTACTCCTCGGCTTTCTCCTCGAGGCAGTTGAGGGCTGTGATGTCAAGGGTGATGTTGCGCGACCCCAAAGGCAGAGTGGCAAAATATTGCAGATGACCCGACTTGTAGACTGACACGCCTGTGGTCTCCGCACCGAAGTCCACGAGCACGCAGCCGAGCATCTTCTCCTCGTTGGTTATAACAAGATCGCCCTCGGCTATCTGGCGCACTATAAAATCGTTGATGCCGAGGCGCAGACGCTCCGACACCACGCGGTTGACCACCTGCTTGGGCAGAGGACGGCAGGTGACTATGTTGAACTCTGCCTTGATGTCCTGACCATACACGCCTATGGGCTGGTTTTCGGGAGTGCGGTCTATGTAGAACTGGCGCCCGATCACGTCGACCACCTCGCGGTCACCTACAGGCAGGTTGAAAGCCTCCTGACGCAGGTCGGCGAGGATGTCCTCTGTAAACTCCTCTGGAGCAGGCAGACGGCGGCACACCTCGCGTGGCGATGACATGAATGAAAGTCCGCCTATGCCGAGATAGACGCTCTTGATCTTGCGCGGATGCAGACGGTTCTCCAGCTTCTTGATGATACGGTGGATGCGGCTGTCTACCTCCTCCACATTGCGTATCCAGCCATATCTGACGCAGTCTATCAGCCGCTCCTCCTCAAGGGCGATGACTGTCAGTATGCCGTTCTCGTCCACGGTGCCTGCTGCTCCGCGTATCTTGGAACTTCCTATCTCAAGGGCTATTACGTGTTTCGGTTCCATAATGGTATCGGGTATATCTGTTCGTTGTTTTTCTATGGTATTTGTTTCAGACTGGTTTTTCTGATTTCTTTTGCGTCACGGAGTCTGGTTTCTGCGGCTGCTTGACACCCTTTTTGGTCTTGGGGAAGCCTTTCCCCTCCAAAGCGTCGTCGGTGGGCATCATCGTGGTGGCATCGTCAGCCTCGTCGATGTCTTCCTCTATGTCGGGGATGACGTTGTGACCTTTCTTGGCACGTGTCGCCACTACCTGCCCACGCCATTTGACTGACACGGTGTCGTAGTAGTTCCACCCCTTCTCTGGCATGACTTCGCGGTAGAATCTCTTGAGCCTGTCAAGTTTCTCCACATAACCCGAGGTGTCGCCGAGGTTGATGACATGGCCGTGGATGACGGGCACGAGCATGATATCACGCGGCGAGTCGATCTTGATGGCTGACACTAACGCATCCCAGCCGGGGTCTCCACTGATATGGCGCACAAGCGGCAGATATGACTCTGCGCGGAGGTTCATGCGGTCAAGCCGCCCCTCGATGACAGGTACATCCACATGGTAGCGGGCGTTGGCGGAGATGCGCTTGCCGTCCTTGTTGATGTAATATGACTTGTTGCCGTCAAATATGCGTGCCACCGGGCGCATGGGGGTTACTTCGATGAGCACTTTGCCGGTGGTGAGTATCAGAGCCTTGGCATCCTCTATCTTGTCTATGCCGGCAAGCCTCCGCTCTATGTCGGAGGTGTTGATTTCGCTCAGCGGACGCCCGGGCGCGGTGTTGACGATGTCGCCGAGGTCGCGGTTAAGCTCGCGCACGGTGACAAACGGATGCGCCGAGGTGTCATTGACCTGTATGCTCACCTCGGTGCACGTGTCGGCAGCAGCCATATACGACGTAAGCGTCAGTGCCGCCGCAAGATATGCGACGGCTACCGCGGTCACTATTATGGCTACGTAGCGTTTCATCGGCGCGGATGTTTCTTCAGTTCGTCAACCAGAGGAGGGAGCATGTCGCTGACATCGCCAGCTCCCACATTGAGAAGCACGTCGAAGTCGCCCTGACGCATCCACTCGGCGAGCATGCTCTTGCTCAGCACGATATGGCGCGGATTCTTCATCAGACCGGCTATGGTCTGCTCGGAGATGCCCTCGATGGGCTGCTCGCGCGCAGGATACAGCTCTACAAGCACTACTTCATCGGCGAGGTCAAGCGCGGCGGCAAACTCCGGAGCGAAGTCGCGGGTGCGGCTGTAGAGATGCGGCTGGAACATCACGGTCAGCCGCCTGTCGGGATACAGGCTCTTGACGGAGGTTATCGAGGCGCGGAGCTCGTCGGGGTGATGGGCATAGTCATCTATGACAACACGCGACGAGGGCGCAGGTTCACGCATCAGGAATTCAAACCGCCTCTTGGGTCCCATGAACGATGCCACGGCGCGGCGCATGCTGTCCACTTCGAGATGCCCGGTGGCATACACTCCGGCTATGGCGGCGATGGTGTTCTCTATGTTGATTTCCACCGGCACACCGGGGGTGATGTCGCGGATGACTCCGTCAGGTGTGGCGAGGTCAAAGGTGATGCTGCCGTCGCCGCGGCGTATGTTCTCGGCATGGAAGTCTCCGTCGGTCTTGCCGTAGGTCCACACTCTGACATCCTTGCTGGGGCGCGGCTTGAGCTTAAGCCCCGTGTGCACTATCAGTGTGCCTCCGGGCTGGATGAGCTCGGTGAAGTGGGCGAAGCTCTCCAAGTAGGCTTCCTCGGTGCCGTATATGTCGAGATGGTCTGGGTCGGTGGCTGTGATTACGGCGATGTAGGGTGTCAGGCGGTGGAAGGAGCGGTCAAACTCGTCTGCCTCGATGACGCTGTAGGGCGAGGTCTGGCTCAGCAGCAGGTTGCTGTCATAGTTGCGCAGGATGCCACCGAGGAAGGCGTTGCACCCCACACTGCTCTGATGCAGTATGTGCGCCGCCATGGACGACGTGGTGGTCTTGCCGTGCGTCCCGGCAAAGCAGATACCGAGGCTGCTGCGTGTGATTTTGCCGAGAAGCTCCGAACGTTTGACCACCTCGAAGCCGTGGTCTCTGAACCATCGTAGCCCCTCGTGGGTCGCGGGCACGGCAGGGGTGTACACCACCAATGTGTCCTCAGGGTTGCGGAATGCCTCGGGGATGGCATCTGCGCTCTCGTCAAGGGTTATCTCCGCGCCCTCCTGGCGGAGCTGCTCGAGCAGGTGGGAGTCGGTGCGGTCATAGCCGCCGGTGCGGTGTCCCTTCGACAGGCAGTAGCGCACGAGTGCCGACATGCCTATGCCGCCGGCGCCTACGAAATACACGTTGGGCTTGATGGCATCGCTGCATGAGTGCGCGGCAGATATGTTGTCTTGTTCCATCATTTCTCTTTGGTCAACAGTTTTATTACCTCATCGGCTATACGTTCATCAGAGCCAGGAAGTGCCATCTTGCGCACATTGGCGGCATACCGCTCGCGGCGGTCGGTGTCGCGGAGCAGTGCCGGGGCTTCCTCTTTGAGCCGCTGCGAAGCTTCGGCATCGAGTATCATCATCGCAGCGTCGCGGTCCACGAGCGCCATGGCGTTTTTGCGCTGATGGTCCTCGGCTACATTGGCTGAGGGAATGAGTATGGCTGGTACGCCGAGAAGCTGAAGCTCGCTGATGGTGCTTGCTCCGGCGCGAGAAATTACGAATGTGGCAGCGCGGTACACGGTTGCCATGTCGGGCAGAAACGCCATGGTCTTGACCTTCTGCTTGCCCTGGGTCTTCTCGGCAAACTCATCATAGTATATCTTGCCGGTCTGCCACAGCAGGTTGGCACCTGTGGCGGTGATGGCATCCATGGCGGCAAAGGTGGCATCGTTGACTGAGCGCGCTCCGAGGCTGCCGCCTACCACCACCACGAGCAGTTCGTCGGCAGGGAAACCTAAGGCTTCGCGAGCCTCGGCAGGGGTCAGCTTGCAGTCAAAGAGGGATTTGCGCACGGGGTTGCCAGTCATCACGATGCGGTCGGCTGGGAAAAAACGCTCCATATTGTCATACGCCACGCATATGCGGTCGGCATCCTTGGCAAGGAGCTTGTTGGTCACCCCGGCATAGGAGTTCTGCTCCTGGATAAGGGTTGGCACGTGCGCCTGTTGGGCGGCTGCGAGGGTCGGACCGCTGGCATAGCCGCCGACACCGATAGCCACGTCGGGCTTGAAGTCGCGGACGATTTTCTTAGCCATGCGGCTGCTGCGCCACAGCTTAAGCAATACGCCCACGTTACGCCACAACCTCTTGCGGTCGAAACCTGCCACAGGGAGTCCTATGATTGGATATCCTGCCTCGGGGACACGCTCCATCTCCATGCGGTTGTCAGCCCCGACAAACTGTATCTTCGCCTGGGGAAGCCTCTGTTTGAGGGCGTTGGCTATGGCGAGGGCAGGGAATATATGTCCACCGGTGCCTCCGCCGCTTATGAGTATATGATAGTCGTTCTTCATATCTGATTTTTAGTCTATCATTGTAAGGTTGTCGCCGCTGATTTCTTCGGGAAGTGCATTGATTTCGCGGCGTATGTTGGTCTTCTTGTCACTGCCTCTGACGGCGTAGCGGCTGACGCTGAGCATGATGCCGAATGCTATCGACACCATAAGTATCGAGCACCCCCCCTTGGATATGAGGGGCAACGGCTGACCCGACACAGGGAATACGCCTGTGACGATAGCCATATGGAACAGAGCTTGCATCACCACCGTGACCGCCATACCGATGACGAGCAGGGCTGGAAACGCCCTGGAGCACCGCGAAGCTATCGAACTGGCGCGCCCGAGCAGTAGCAGGTAGAGAAACAGCACGAATGCTGCCCCGGCAAGCCCGGTCTCCTCTATGATGATGGAGTATATGTAGTCGGAAAATGCGAGGGGCAAGCGGGAGGTCTCACGCGAATTGCCGGGACCGACGCCTATCACTCCTCCGCGCGCCTGTGCCATATAGGCATACATCTCCTGGGCGTTCTTGTCGGTGATGTCCTGCTCGTATTTGGGCACATCGCCGTCTGACGAGTGGCGTATGAGACGCATCACCCATGTGCCGACACGCCCCTTGTCGCCGAAGCGGTCAAGCAGAAACTGCTGGGTGGAGGTCAGCTGCCCTGCCTCCACGAGTTCGCTGATTTCCTTGCGCGACTTCTCGTCCTGGCGGCTGTCTGACGAGTCGGTCGGCGAGATGAGTATGTAGGCGGCACCGAGCACTATCAGCACTCCGAAGTAGAAGAGGAACACCTTGCCGAGTGTCCGCCAGCGCGACCCGCCGATGACGAGCATCGACAGACTGATGCCTATCAGCAGCAGCGTGTTGGTCATGCCCTGGGTGATGAGCAGCGCACAGTAGCCCACAACTATGGTTACGGACACCCACACTCCGGGGGTCTGAAGCTCGCGGTTGCGGCGGTTTTGGGTACGCGCCAGCACCAAGGCTATGCACAGCGGGGCTGCGAGTTTGATCATCTCGCTCGGCTGTATGGTGATAAACAGGTTGATGGAGCGACGCGCGCCATTGACCACATCGCCTGCCACCATCACGTAGCCCATCAGGGCGGCGGATGCAAGGGCAAACGGCGGTATCCATTTGGCAATCTTGCTGTAATGCACACGCTGGAGCAGCAATATGCACACGAAGCCCAGCAGCAGCGTGCCTATATGGCGCACGATGGGGGCAAACACGCCCAAAGTGCCCGAAGTGACCACTTCGCGCGACGATGCGCTGTAAAGCTCGATTATCGATACCAGCACCAGAAATATGTACACGCCCCAGATATAGGGGTCTCCCTTAGCCACGGGCTTCAACTCATCCACAGCCGCCGTCCGTGGCGCAGCCTGCGCTGTCCGCGCCTCTGCCTCCTCAGGGTTATATGCTACCGTAGCCATCGTTTATATGATTTTATATTTCCTGTAGGGACATGCCGTGGCATGTCCGCAATAGTCACTGGTATCTGACTTCTGTTGCCACTCGCGGACATGCCACGGCATGTCCCTACAGGCTTGTATTATTTATATTTTTATCTTAAATCATCTCTCTCACTGCCACCTTGAACTTCTCGCCGCGGTCCTCATAGCTCGTGAAGAGGTCGAAGCTCGCGCAGCAGGGCGACAGCAGCACTGTGTCACCCTCCTCTGCCATCTTGCGGCACTCTGCCATCGCATCGGCAAGCGAGTCGGTGCTGACTATCTGAGGCACTTCCGCTCCGAAGAAATCCATGATTTTCTCGTTGTGGAGCCCCATCGCCACTATGCCTTTGACTTTCTCGCGCACCAAGGGGAGGATTTCGCTGTAGTCGTTGCCCTTGTCCTTGCCGCCGAGGATAAGCACGGTGGTGCGTGACTTGGGCATGCTCTCGAGTGCATACCATGTGCTGTTGACGTTGGTCGCCTTGGAGTCGTTGATGTAGCGCACACCGTCAATGACTGCCACAGGCTCCAGTCGGTGCTCCACGCCCTCGAAGTCGCCGAGAGCCTTGCTGATGACATCTTTCTTGATGTTGAGCAGACAGGCGGACAGTCCGGCTGCCATGGAGTTGTAGAGGTTGTGCAGACCGTTGAGGGCGAGGTCGGCGCGGGGCATGGTCATCGATGTGCCGGGGGTATGGAACTCCACATCGCCCTGACCGTCGACATACGCTGCCACATCGGGCTCTTCGGTCTCGGCAAACGGATAGCGGGCTGCCTCGGTGGTGACGTGGCGGAGCTGCTCGGTGATGACGGGGTCGTCGTTCCAGAATATGAATGCGTCCTCTGGGGTGAGATTGTTGAGGATGCGGAATTTCGCGTTGACGTAGTTCTGCATCTCATGGTCATAGCGGTCGAGATGGTCGGGGGTGATGTTCATCAGCACTGCTATGTTTGCCTTGAAGTCATACATGTTGTCAAGCTGGAAGCTCGACAGCTCTATGACATAGATGTCGTGAGGCTCACGCGCCACCTGCAGGGCAAGCGAGTTGCCCACGTTGCCGGCGAGACCTACGTCAAGCCCCGCCTTGGTCAGTATGTGGTAGGTGAGCATGGTGGTAGTGGTCTTGCCGTTGCTGCCAGTGATGCACACCATGCGCGAGTCGGTGTAATAGCCGGCAAATTCTATCTCGCTGACCACCTTGATGCCTTTATCAGCGATGGCGCGCATCACAGGGGTCTCGAAAGCGATGCCGGGACTCTTGACCACGAGGTCGGCATTGAGTATGCGTTCCATCGTGTGTCCACCCTGCTCCCACTCTATCTGTTCGCGGTCAAGCATGGAGGCGTAGTGACCCGACACCTTGCCGTAGTCGCTGAGAAACACCTCCCAACCCTTGTCCTTGCCGAGTATGGCGGCTCCTACGCCGCTCTCCCCTCCGCCGAGCACCACCAAGCGTCCGGCTTCAGGTATATTTTTTTCCATATCTTTCATAATCATCTGTTATCGTATCTTCAATGTCACAAATGTAATCGCTGCCAGAAATATCCCCACAATCCAGAAACGTATCACTATCTTAGATTCGGGAATTGCCTTGAGCGGCGCCTGGAGCAGCGCGTCTATCCCGGCATTGCCCTGCTTCTGGAAATGATGGTGCAGGGGGGTCATCTTGAATATGCGCTTGCCGGTGCCGCTGCGACGCTTGGTAATCTTGAAATATGCCACCTGGAGCATCACCGACAGGTCCTCGACGAAGAATATCGCGCAGAGGATGGGTATCAGCAGCTCCTTGTGGATCAAGATGGCAAACACGGCGATGATGCCGCCGATGGTCAGCGACCCCGTATCGCCCATGAACACCTGAGCCGGGTAGGCATTGTACCACAGGAAGCCTATCAGCGCACCGATGAATGCCGCCATGTACACAACCAATTCGCCCGAATCGGGCACATACATGATGTTGAGATACGACGCATACACGATATTGCCGCCGAGATACGCCATGATGGCAAGGGCGACTCCGATGATGGCTGACGTGCCCGTGCAGAGCCCGTCAAGTCCGTCAGTAAGGTTGGCACCGTTGCTTGTGGCGGCTACGGCTATGATGGTCACGAGGATAAACACTATCCAACCGCCCGTTGCGGCATACGGACCCATCCATTGGGTCAGCCAGTCATAGTTGAAGTTGTGGTCCTTGACAAACGGCAGGGTCGTGACTGTCTCCTTGACGTTTTCGGGTTTGTATGTGATCAGCTCGGTGCCGTCAGTCTGGGTCTCGGTGGCTACGTTCTCGCGTATCACTATGTCGGGGCTGCCGAGCATGGTGAAGCCCACAATCAGTCCCAGACCCACCTGACCGATGATTTTGTACTTGCCTTTCATGCCCTCCTTGTTGTGGCGGCGTATCTTCAGGTAGTCGTCCAGACCGCCTATCAACCCCATCCACACGGTGGCTATAATCATCAGCAGCATGTAGATGTTGCTCAGATTGCCCACAAGGAGAGTCGACACGAGTATGGCTACGATGATGATAATGCCGCCCATTGTAGGTGTGCCGGTCTTGCTCATCTGCCCCTCGATGCCGAGGTTGCGCACGATTTCGCCCACCTGCATCTTCTGGAGACGCTCTATGATTTTCTGTCCGAAAGCCATGGCTATGAACAGTGACAGAAGCAATGCCAGCCCGGAGCGGACGGTCAGATAGTCCATCAGTCGGGCTACGGTGGTGCCAAACAGGTCGTATTGCTCAGATAGATAGTACAGCATGTCGTGGTCAGTCTTGCGGTTTTTGCGATGCGAATATGTCAAGCACTACCTCGCGGTCGTCAAAGTGGTGCTTTACGCCCTTGACTTCCTGATAGTCTTCGTGTCCCTTGCCGGCTATGAGCACCACATCGCCCTTCGTAGCCATGCGGCAAGCCTCGGTGATGGCTTCGCGGCGGTCGGTGATGCTGACGGTGTGGGTCCTGGCTTCGGCATCAAGCCCGGCTTCCATGTCGCGGAGTATCTCCTCGGGGTCTTCGAAGCGGGGGTTGTCGCTGGTCAGCACCACGAAGTCGCTGCGCAGGGCTGCCTCCTTTGCCATGATGGGACGCTTGCCCTTGTCGCGGTTGCCTCCGGCTCCCACTACGGTGATGATGCGCCCTGAGGTGCCTACTACCTCGCGGATGGCGTTGAGCACGTTGATGACAGCATCGGGTGTATGGGCATAGTCGACGATGGCGGTGTAGCCCAAGGGAGAGTGCACAGACTGGAAACGCCCTGCCACCGGCACCAGTCGGCTCATGTTGACAAGCACTTTCTCGGGATCCCAGCCCAAGAGCACGCATGCGCCGTAGACTGCGGTAAGATTATACGCGTTGAAGCGTCCGGTAAACATGGTCTCAACTTCCCTGCCGTTGATGCTCAGGAGCATGCCGTCAAGACGGCTCTCCACTATCTTGGTGGTGAAGTCGGCGACGCTGCGGAGCGAGTACGTGTGGCGCGTAGCCATGGTGTTCTGCAGCATGACCATGCCGGTCTTGTCGTCGATGTTGGTAAGCGCGAACGAGTGGCGCGGCAGTCCGTCGAAAAATGACTTTTTGGCTGCCAGATATGCCTCTACGGTCTTGTGGTAGTCGAGATGGTCACGGGTGAGGTTGGTGAAGATGCCCCCGGCAAATTCCAGCCCGGCTATGCGGTGCTGCTCGGCGGCGTGGCTGCTGACCTCCATGGCGCAGTAGGTGCATCCGGCATCGACCATGCGCCGCAGCAGGGCGTTGATGGTGATGGCATCGGGTGTGGTCTGATGCGCCTCGACCTTTTCCTCATCAATGAGGTTGACCACTGTACTCAGCAGTCCGGCTTTGTGTCCCATCAGGCGCGCCATCTCGTAGATGAGCGTGGCGGTGGTGGTCTTGCCGTTGGTGCCTGTCACGCCCACTAAGCGCAGCGCGGCGGAGGGATTGTCATACCAGGCGGATGCGATGTAGCCGAGTGCCACATGGCTGTTGGGCACTTTGATGTATGTGACGCTCGACTCACGCGTTGATGGCACATCCTCGCACACCACTGCTGATGCGCCAGCCGCTACTACCTGCGGTATGAAGCTGTGGCCGTCGGCATTGGTGCCTCTGACTGCCACAAACAGTGCCCCGGGACCTGCCTCCCGTGAGTCAAACGTGATCTTGGAAATCTCCCGGGTGGTATCGCCCGAAAGCTCCTCTATGATAAGTGATGATATCAGTTCCGATAACCGTTTCATTATCTCTTGATTTATATATCTTATACGATTTATTCGACTTATACACGACTTATTTCAGCGTCAACGCCACCCGCGTACCTGCCTTGGCAGGTGTCCCCGCGGCAGGCACGGAAGCTATCACGCACCCGGTGCCGCTGTGGCTGACATTGTACCCGGCTGACTCAAGCGAGGCGATAGCGGAGCGCAGATCCATGCCGATGACACTCGGCACATGCCCGGCGCGTGTCTCGCCCGACGGTGTGCGCAGCACTCGCAACTGTCCGCTGATGCCGAATGCGTCACGCAGCTGCTGACGGCGGTCGTTGCCCACCCCGGCTGCGAGCCTCGGCACATCGCCGTGGGGCTCTTCGGCATGATAGTCGGAGTTGTCGCCGAGCATGCCGCGCGAATACATCTTCATGGCTATGTTGCGCATGATCTGCCCGGAGGTCGATGCGGCTCCGAGCCAGTTGACTTTGGGCGCGCAGGTCAGCACGATGCAGCTGTATTTGGGCTTGTCGGCAGGGAAGTAACCGCAGAAGGTGAGTCGCTTCTTCGAGGTGACATACTGCCCGTTCTCGATCATGTACGATGTCCCGGTCTTGCCGGCAAGGGCTACATAATCGTTTTGCAGCGAGCGTCCCGTGCCGTGCTTGCCCCACACTACGCGCTTGAGCATGTCGCGGAGTATGGCTGCGTTTTCACGCGAGCAGATGCGGTCTTTGATATACGACACAGGCAGCACGGAGTCTATGCCCAGCTCTGAGTTGATGAGCCGCTTGAACAGGCGCGGACGCACAAATGCGCCGTCGTTGGCTATGGCGTTGTAGAGCGCGAGGGTGTAGAGCGGCGGTATCTCGGTGGCGTAGCCGAAGCACTGACGCGACAGCACTAATCTGCCTCCGCGGTTGGAGGGCACGGAGTCGATGCGAGGCACGGTCTCGCCGGAGATGCCGGTGTGCATCGGCTTGAGGAAACCGAGCTCTTTGATGCGCGAGTAGAATTCGCCGGGGTTGGCTTCGAAGTGGCGCGTGATGATGCGTGTCATGGCTATGTTCGACGACTGCTCGAGCACTTCGCGCACTTTGAGCGATGTGGTGGCATGGCTGTCGGTGATGGGGCGTCCCATATACATGCACTTGCCGGTGGGTATCACCTCGTCAAGGTCTGTCACTACTCCCTCTTCAAGTGCTATCAGCATCGACAGGGTCTTGACCACCGAGCCTGGCTCGTAGCCGAGCACGGCGCGGTTCATAGCCTCTATGTAGTTGCCCCCGAGGGGATTCTTCTCCAAGTTGGATATCGCCTTGATGTCGCCGGTCTCCACATCCATCAACACCGCCACGCCCCAGTCGGCTTGTACGTATGAGAGGATGGAGTTCAATTCGTTCTCTACGATGTCCTGCATGTTGATGTCGATGGTGGTGACCACATCGTAGCCGGGCACGGCTTCGGTCTTCGCCCAGTTGACTATGCCGTGGGTCAGTGCCTTCTTCTCGGCTACGCCGGGCACTCCGTAGAGCAGGGAGTCGAGGGCGCGTTCGAGTCCGCTGATGCCGTGGACTTCGCTGCACTCGGCTGTCTGCCCGACCTTGCCTACGCTTCGGCGCGCCATGTCGCCGTAGGGGTTGGTGCGGCGGCGGGTGGTCTCGCTGTAGAGTCCGCTGCGGTTACGGCTCAGGTCGCCGAAAAATGGCATCTGCTTGACCTTCTGCACATCGGCATGTGACAGGTTGGCGAGCAGACGGAAGCTGCGCGGACGCTTGTCCTTGGGTTTCGACAGCGGTTTGAGAAGCATGTCTCGCCACTGTGTGGCTGTCTTGGGCGGAAACTCCTTGGCGAGGGCTGTGGCAAGCTCCCCTACATGCTTGCGCAGGCTGTCCTCGGCAAACTGCTCTGTGCGGTAGTCGATGCGCAGGGTGTAGAAGTTGAGGTTGGTGGCAAGCACACTGCCGTCGGCGGCGAGTATGTTGCCGCGCTCGGGATGGATGACTGTGCGCTTGTCAAGTATTTCTTTGGCTTTCTCGTTCCACTTCTCGGCGGTGAAAACCGACGTGTCCATCACCTTCGACATGATGGTGGCGGAGAAAAGCAGTATCAGCGCTATGACCACGGCATAGCGGAGGAGGATGGTGCGTTTGCCTGACTTCTTCATCGGTCTTCGGTTATCTTGAACGGTGGACGTGTCTGTACACTAAGCCCCAGGTGGAGGCTGTCGATGAGTGCCTGCATGGAGCTTTCGCGTGTGCGGCTCATGTAGACGCTCTTGGCGCGTATGCGCTCGGTCTTGACCAGCTCCAGTTCCTTGTTGAGGGCGCGGATCTCCTCCATGGAGGTCTGGCAGTAGTATTTGTTGGTGATATAGAGCAGCAGAAACACCACCACCAGCGCGGTGATGCCCCAGTGGCGGCGGAAAAACTCCGCACTGATGACCTGGCCGTGGGTCACACGGCGCACGTAGCCCATAGGGGTGGTATATGATGGCTGACCGTCTTTCTGCGACATTGCTGCTGATGGATGAACTGTTTATCGTGATGCTGGCTGCAGGGTAATAGTATGGTTAATCCATGCCGATGCGCTCGGCTACGCGGAGCTTGGCTGAACGGCTGCGCGGGTTGGCAGCCACTTCCTCCTCCGAGGCGGTGACGGGCTTGGATGTGATGAGCTTCCACGGTGTGCGGCGGCGCCCGTAGAAGTCCACGTCGTCCTTACCCTCAACGTTGCCGGTGCGCATGAAGTTCTTGACCATGCGGTCTTCGAGGCTGTGGTAAGTGATGATGGCGAGGCGGCTGCCGGGGCGCGTCACCTTGAGGGTGGAGTCAAGCAGGCTGCGCAGAGCACCCATCTCATCGTTGACTTCGATGCGGAGTGCCTGGAACACGCATGCCAAGTCTTTCTTCTCCCTCTTGGGGTTCATCATCGGCGACACGACATCAAGCAGGTCCTGCACGGTGACAAACGGAGCCGCCTGGCGGGCGCGGTCTACGGCACGTGCTATGCGCGGAGCGTCCTTAAGCTCTCCGTAGAGCCGCAAGATGTCGGTCAGACGCTCGGTGGTGGCGGTATTGAGCAGCTCGGCTGCCGACAGGGCTGCCGCCTGGTTCATGCGCATGTCGAGCGGACCGTCGGCACGGAAAGAGAAACCTCTCTCGGCGGCATCGAAGTGGTGAAACGACACGCCCAAGTCTCCGAGCAGACCGTCCACCCACTCCACGCCCTCATAGCGGAGGTAGTTGGTCAGATAGCGGAAGTTGCCGTGGATCATCGTCAGCCTGTCGTCGGCAGGGGCGTTGGCTATCGCCTCGGCATCCTGGTCGAAGGCGCAGAGCCGACCCGACGGCGACAGCAGCCCAAGAATGGCGCGGGAGTGCCCTCCGCCGCCGAAAGTCACATCGACATACGTCCCGTCAGGTCTGATATTCAGCCCTTCAAGTGCTTGCGGCAGCAGTGCCGGTATGTGGTAGGGAACGTCGGTCATGATGCGTTTCAGAGAGTTTAAATCGTGGTTATCGGATGTAGTACCTTGGAGTTTGTAAAGTTACGAAGTTTTTCAAAGAATTTACGAAACTAAACTCAATTATTTTTCAACATTTTTATCCAAATTATCAACCCCAGCCCCGCCGAGCCCTCAACCGCCTGTCAATCAACACCAACCCGCCCCTCCCCTCGGTATTTACATTTGCAAATATATCCAGAGGGGTTGCAAGCCAGCAATATTGTAGGGACATGCCATGGCATGTCCGCCACGTACACAAAAATGCCATCTCCTGGGACGCGGACATGCCGTGGCATGTCCCTACACGCTGCTGAATTTGAAATACTCCCACACTCGCCTCCTCGGATCCCCATTCTAATGGTCAATACACCCGCGAGGCGAGCTGGGCGAGGGAGCGGTCGCCCTCGAATGCCCAGGGGTCGGAACGGATGACGTAGAGCCCGATGGCGCGGGTCATCAGGATGTCGTCGTGGTAGCCGCGGCGCGCGCCGTAGCTGCCGGTGGCGCGCCGCTCGTAGGTGAGCAGTTCGTTGCATGCCTCGCCGTCGCGCTCGATGTAGGTGCCGTCACGCACCTCGGCTATGAGAGTGGTGATGACGAGCTGCTTGGTAGCCATGTTGGTGTGGAAACCGATGCGGCTCTCCATGTTCTGACGGGCTGCCTCGCGCACACGGCGGCGGTAGATGCGCGGATACTCCATGTTGACGCGCTCGAGCAGGTAAAGCGCCTGTCCGCCCGACGACACATCCTGCTCGTAGCTGTTGCTCTCCACCACAAGGAGGGCTTCGCAGTAGTAGCGCGCCAGCTGCAACGCCTTCTCAGCCAGCAGGTCATGGTCGATATGGCCGCGCCACTGCGCCACGACCTCCGGCACGTGGGTGCGGCTGTCGGTCTTGAGCACGGCTATGACGGAGTAGTCTGACGTGTCGGAGCGGCCGCCGACATCCACCACTGCCACATATGACACGTCGGGGTCATCGGGCTGCGGATGCTCCCATATCTTGAGAGCGCCGCGCGGATCGGCGATGATGCGGACATCTCCATGGTGCGGAGCTGCCGCTAAAGGCGCGGCTATCTCACCGACAAGCAGGGGATTGCGGCAGCCCTCGCGCAGACGCTCCACAGCCTCGCGGCAGAAAACGTCATTGCCGGTGTTGACAAACGCCTCGATGTCGTCCGAGGGATACTCTGCCATCATGGCGCGGTGTGACGACATCTCCCTGCGCTTGGCGTGGTACCATGCGATCTGTCCGAGCGTCAGCCCCATATCGTCCCACAGGTGCATCTCGTAACCGTCCATCTGGCGGATGACGCGCTCGCGGGCTTCGTCATCGGCAAGCGGCAGCTCATAGATCTCTATTTCATACCACGGCACGAACACCGGCTTGTAGGCACTCTCGCCAGCCTTGGCGCGAAGCCACTCGGTGTGGAAATAGTTGCCCACGCCGTTGGCGGTGCTCTCCAAGGCTATGACGGTCAGCGGCTGGAGGGGTATTCCTGAGCACACGGAGCGGATGAAGTCCTCGGGCGAACGCTGGTTGGTGTCGCGCCAGAACGCCACCTCGCTCAGGTGAGCCATGGCGATGTCGTTGCCGCGCGCCGCCTCCTGGCTCTCGCACGACCCGAGGGTCACACGGCACTCGCGCCCGGAGATGACACGCGTGTTGAGACTACGCTCATAACTGTTGAATTGCGGAGGCTCGTCATACGCCCAGTAGTTAGTGGGATAGTTGCGGAGCATGCGCGAGTACATGCCGCGGATGGCAGCGGAGGTATCCTTGACATGGGCGCAGATAAACGAATGCCAGTTCTCGCGGTGCATGATCTGTATCCACGCCATATACATCTGTATCAGCGTGGAGCCGCCCCACTGGCGCGCCTTGAGCATGATGATGCGTATAGGCTCACCCTTGCGACGCTGCTCCTCCATCGCGGCAAGAGCCTTGCGCTGCGGACGGTTGAGCACAAACGGCACATACGTCCCGGTCTGCTTATCACGTATCTGGACGCACGTGCGGCACCAGAACGCGAAATCATGGCGCATACGCGCCATATTGCTCACATCCGTCGAGGTGCTGCTGCGCCACTCAGGGTCAGCATACACCTCGTCGGGCATATCTTCGGTGCGGGCACGGAGCACCTCGTTCTCTCGCTCTATGCGCCTGGTGCGATCCTCGGCTATCATCTCGCAGATGCGCTGCGGCGTCAGCACCTCCGCCCCTTCATTCATCTCCTCCATATCGGCAATCACTATTAGTGTAACTTCTACCGCAAAATTACCCCCGCCCTCCCCTCTCCCCCACGCGAAAACGTCAGCACCATCTGTAGGGACATGCCATGGCATGTCCGCTTAGAATCATTTGGCAGGGAAGCCACGTCGGAGACGTGGCAGTCGTCGTTAACCCCATGCACGGAGCGAAGCGAACGTACATGGGGTACCAGGACACCGCAAGGAATCAACCTCGGAGAGGTTGTGGCGCGCCATCATGTAAGCAGCCGCTCATCCCACAGCATGTCCTCTCCCTCTATCAGCCTGCGGAACTCCGCTTCGAAAGTCATCCCGTCATGTCCGTGATGCTCTCGCTGTTTCCTGATATACTCCACCACTGACTCCAGACTTTCATGGCTTCGAGCACACGCGAAGTACTCCTTGCCCCAGCCCTCAAACGCCGGGAAAAGACCTGACGACTTCATCCACTTGCTACTTTCGCGCTTTATGTCGCGCATCACATCCATCAGTGCATGGCGCGGGTCAAGGTCAAAGAGTATATGTATGTGGTTTTCTATGCCTCCGATGCGGCGCAGGTGGCAGTCTCGTTCGCGCAGAAGCGACCATATGAACCGATACAAATCCTCTGCATGCGAGGGGTTTATGGTCATCTTGCGGCAATAGGTGTTGATGACTGCGTGTATGTGGTTACAGACTTTGCTCATATCGGCAAATATAGCGATTATTTGCTGATGTGCCACAACCTCTCCGAGGTTGATATGGGTGTGCATCCGTCCCACCCCATGTACGTTCGCTGACGCTCCGTGCATGGGGTTAACAACGACTGCCACGTCTCCGACGTGCCTTTCTCAGAGATAGAGTGTATCTGTAGGGAGGGTGTTGCAGAACCTGTCAATTGTGGTGATTCTACCTGTATGATGTAGGGACATGCCATGGCATGTCAGCTGATACTCAAGCATTTGCAGATTAGACATGCCGTGGCATGTCCCTACAACATTGTACGATTCGGAGTTCTGCAACACCCTCCGCATCCCAGACGGTCACATTTCGCCAATTTGTAGGGACGCGGCGTGCCGCGTCATCAAACGCAACACGCATCGCCTGATACGATGACGCGGCACGCCGCGTCCCTACGTCCATATAGTTCCAACCTTAATTCAACGGCATGTCCCTACAGACAGTGGATTCCGTCCTTGCGCCTTCTTCACAGGTGCATGAAGCGGTCGAGGCGCGCCATGCAGCGGCGTTTCTGGTCGAGGTTGGGGTGCACGTAGAGGTTCATCGTCGTCGACACGCTGGAGTGTCCGAGGATGACGCTTACGGTCTTGTAGTCACACTGCTCCTCTATGCACCGCGTGGCAAACGTGTGGCGCAGCCCGTGGAACACAATCTGGGGAATGCCGAGCCGCTTGAGCAGCCTGACGAACACGTCACGGTATGACCGCGGTTCCTTGGGATGGATGCCGTCACCGACCACATAGCAGCTGCCGCACTGCTGCTGCGTCCTGACGCTCCGCAACGCATTGAGCAGAATCGGCGAGACAGGTATGTCACGGTTGGATGTGCGCGTCTTGGGCGTGGACACATAACGCTCGGTGACGCTGGTCTCGCAATTATATATGCGCCCCACAGTGCCCCTGACCGATATGACACGGTGCGTCATGTCCACCTGTTCCCAGCGCAGGGCACACACCTCGCCGATGCGCAGCCCCGTGCACAGAGCCAGCATGACACCTATATTCTGCGTCGTAGGATGCTCCGACAGTTCCCTCAGCAACTTGCGGTGGTGTGTCCGCGACAGCACCGGCAGCTGCCGGCTCGCCGTCTCGGTGGGATACACCACATCCCACGGCTCAAATCTGAATATGCCGTGCTTGGCACCGAACTTCGCCACCGATTTCAGCACCGCCATCATGTCCTGCACCGTCTTGCGGCTGAGTCCATCCCTGAGCCTGTCAAGCACAAACTGCTGTGCGTCATCCTCCGTAATCATCTCGGCATCGCCGAACGCAGGCAGCAGGTGCGTCTTGAGTATCAGCGTATAGGCACAGTAAGTCGAATACTTGACCACATCGCGCTTGCTCTCTTTCCACAGCGCAGCCACCTCATAAAATCTCTTGTTGCTCATATCCACAAAATTTAAAAAGTTCCCTGCGAAAATATCCCTTTTCCCCAAAAAACCGCACGTCCACCCACCCTAAAGCCACGTCTCCGACGTGCCATCCCCAAAAGATGGTGCGTACCTGTAGGGACATGCCGTGGCATGTCCGCATCCCAGACAGGCGGCATATCGGGCAGGCGGGGCGGGACGGTCAGTCGCGGTGCATCAGCACGGGGAGGTGGAGGGAGTAGCGGAGGGCGAGAACGCGCAGGAGGATGACCACGGCTGCGCATGCCAGAGGGGGGATGATGGCGGGGGCGGCTAAGGAGGTGAGCCAGTAGACTACTGCCCCGGCTATGCAGGCGGTGGCGTAGAGGTCTTTGCGGAATATGATGGGCTCTTCGTTGATGAGGATGTCGCGGATGACTCCGCCGAACGCTCCGGTGATGACGCCCATGATGCCAGCGACCCACATCGGATAGCCGAAATGGAGGGTCTTCTCGATGCCTATGACGCAGAACAGGGCAAGACCCACGCTGTCAAACATCAGCAGTATCCGCTCCCTGCGGACGAGGAACGTGCGGAAGACAATCACCGCCGCCAACGACAAGGCGGTCACGGCGAGATACCACCATGTCTCCATCCAGAAGACGGTGCAGTCAAGCAGCAGGTCGCGCAGGGTGCCCCCGCCGATGGCTGTGACGAGTCCGACGGTGTACGCGCCGAACCAGTCGAAATTCTTTGTGGCGGCAAGGCGTATGCCGCTAATGGCGAAGGCTATCGTGCCTATGACCTCGATGACGAAGAGGAAGGTGGCTTGGAGGGTGTCAGAGTCCATTGCAGAGTGTGAATTTCCGATGGTGATGGTTAATTTATTCGATGGCAGGAAGGGCGTATGTCAGAGCAGTCAGACCACGCCAACGCAAGGGCCGCGACCTAATACTGCTTATTTAAGCAAATTGTTTTCAACGCGCCCCTTGTGGGCGCATCTCTCTGTTAGCCGAGGGGCTTGCCCCTCGGAAATGTCAGCCAAAGGAACGCGCTGCGCTTTGCCGCAGCGCATCAAACCCCATGAGCATCAATAATATAGCGACTGATGCGCTGCGGCAAAGCGCAGCGCGTGTCTGCTTGCATCCTGACCGAGGGGCAAGCCCCTCGGCTACGGTAGAGATGCGCCCACGAGGGGCGCCACAATCTCAGAGAGGTATTTATGTGACAGCCCGCGATTCGTCATGGACGGGAATCGCGGGCTGGTCATGGTGAGCTTTCAGTTGTATGCCGATTACTTGCGGATACCGAGTTCCTTGCGTGCGATGATGGCACGGTAGCGGTTGATATCCTTGCGGATAAGGTAATCAAGCAGACGGCGGCGCTTACCTACGAGAGCCTTGAGCGCGCGCTGTGTAGTGAAATCCTTGTGGTTCTTCTTGAGGTGCTCGGTCAGGTGAGCGATGCGTACTGAGAAGAGGGCGATCTGAGCTTCGGGGCTGCCTGTATCGGTCTTGCCGCTGCCGAATTCCTCAAAAATCTTGACTTTGTCGTCAGAGCTTAAGTGCATTTCTTTTGGAAATTAAGATGTTAGTAAAATAATGTTGACCTTGCTCCCGCAGCGCTGCCAAAAGAGCCATTGCTGCCACAGTGGTCAAATCCGCCGCAAAGTTAACACATTAATTCCGAATATGCAACATCATTATAGCCATTCGGCTCAGAGGTACACCTTGGTGACGGAGTTTCCCTGGCGACGGATGTAGAGACCGCTCTGGGGGTTGTCTACTCTGACTCCCTGGAGGTTAAAGTATTCCACGGGAGCGTCTGCGTCATCGGCTGCGGTGACATCGTCGATGCCGAGCGATACGTCGGTGTAATCGCCATATACTATGCGCGTGTCGGGGAAATATTCGTCGTCGTCAAAGCTGTAGACCGACAGGATGATCTCCGTGGGGTTACCCTTTGCATCGTAGGTGATATCGTATTTCTCGCCCATGACGAGTTCAAAATCACCGCCGTCATAAGCCTCTTTGAGTTCATCCGAAACCACATTGCCGTACGAGTCACACATGATGGTCTCCACCGACTGGTATGTGGGAGAGGCGGTGACATTGCCCTCGTAGTCGAAATACTCTGTATCGGTGATGCGCTTGCTGCCATTGGCGTCGATAGTCTCCACCTGGCTCACGAGACCTACCTCAGAAGGATCGGCATAGGTGCTTTTGAGCAGGTAGTCATCAGGGTTGGCAGCTGAATACTCCACAAACACGTGGCCGTCAAGTTCGTCCTCGTAGTAGACGCTATACTGCTTGACACGGTTAGCTCCGCTGAGCAGCTCGTTGATATGGGTGGTCATCTGACCGTCGGTAGCGTCCCACACGATGTCACGGTATGAAAGATTCTCGTCAAGTTCCCAAGCCTCGTCGGCACCGCTGTAGTTGGTGTAGTAGTCAAACCGGTCAGCCTTGCCGGTGGCTGCGTCATAGCTCCATACCGACTTATATGCAGGGAGCATGTCATCGCCGAGGGGGAGCGACTTCACTATCATAGTGATATGGTTGGAGGCATTGCGTGTGATGTCGTTGTCCTCGCAATAGTAGTTCTTGACCCACTCTCCCTCCATCCAGCTGTAGCCGAGGCGCTGGGTATAGAAGTCGGTCACGATGGGGTCGTAGACATATGTGCGCTTCTCGGAATTCTCGGTCACGCCCTCCTCGGTATATGTGGTCAGGATAGATGTAACCATGTCGTTCTGGTCATATGTCCTGACGGTGGTGGAGATCACGCCGTCCTCATCAAACGACTCCTCTATATTATTGCCGCGGTTGTCATATTTGAAGTTCACGGTGCCCATCTCGTCCCAGTCCTCGCCGTTATATATGTATTCGGTCTGGCTTGCCGGACGCCACACTTCGGCTTTTGCAGCAGCCACAGCGAGACGGCGACTTCCGTCAGGACGGACAGTCACGGTCACAGCCTTGTCAGTATGCCTCTTTGACACAAAACGCTGGTGGGCGTCAGCTGCGGTAGCTCCTACGGCGCAGCACAATGCGATGATGTAAAGTTTCTTCATTGAACAAAAATGGATTATTAGTGATTGGTATTCGCGCAAATGTAATAAAATTTGGCAAAAACGGCAACTTTTGCAACTTTTTAGATGCGTTTGGCAACAGAATCAGTTATTTCATGCCGACAGAGCCGATGTCATGGAAAAGTGGTAACTTTGCCCACGGAAACACACACATTTTTATTCACGACCAAAATATCAAAAACACTGAATATGTCGACCAATACTACTGACAACAAACGGAAAGTGACCACGGCGCGGTTTGCCGAGATGAAGGCACGCGGCGAGAAAATAGCCATGCTGACTGCCTATGACTACTCCATGGCGAAACTCATCGACGAAGCAGGGGTGGACGCGATACTCGTGGGCGACAGCGCGTCAAATGTGATGGCAGGCAATGTCACGACTCTGCCCATCACCCTCGACCAGATGATCTACCACGCCCAGAGCGTCAGCAAGGGTGTCAACCGCGCTTTGGTGGTGTGCGACATGCCGTTCGGTTCCTATCAGGGCAACCCGCTGGAGGCTCTGGCATCGGCGGTGCGCATCATGAAGGAGAGCGGAGCGGAGGCTGTCAAGCTCGAGGGAGGCGAGGAGATACGCGAGTCGATAGAGCGTATACTCAGCGCGGGCATCCCTGTGATGGGGCATCTCGGACTCACTCCGCAGAGCATCAACAAGTTTGGCACGTACAATGTCCGCGCCCGCGCCGAAGCTGAGGCTGAGAAGCTGATCGCCGACGCCCATCTGCTCGAAGACCTGGGCTGCTTCGCCCTCGTGCTCGAGAAGATACCTGCCGAGCTTGCCACACGCGTCAGCAACGAACTCTCCATCCCCACCATAGGCATCGGAGCCGGTGGCGGCACCGACGGCCAGGTGCTCGTCATGCACGACATGCTCGGCATCAACAAGGGCTTCTCGCCGCGCTTCCTGCGCCGCTACGCCGAGGTGGGCGACATCATCGGCGATGCCGTCAGCCATTATGTCAGCGATGTCAAGAGCAGCGATTTCCCCAACGCCTCCGAACAATACTGACACGGGATCTGCTAAATGATATTTTAACATGAACGTAGGGACGCGGCGTGCCGCGTCATCAAATGCGATACACCTCGCCTGATACGATGACGCGGCACGCCGCGTCCCTACTAAATGATGGAAGGACAGCATCTATGACATTCTCCCTTTCAAGATACAAGGCGATACTGTCGCTGGGGCTGCCCATACTCGTGGGGCAGGTGGGCATGATCATCGTGGGGTTTGCCGACACTACGATGGTGGGGCACTACAGCACCAACGCCCTGGCGGCAGCATCGTTTGTCAACAATCTCTTCAACGTGGCGATACTCGCCTGTCTCGGCATGACGATGGGCATCACTCCGCTCGCCGGCGCGCTGTTCGCGCAGCGACAGTACAGCCGCGTGGGCGAGCTGATACGTAATGCTGTGCCGGTCAACCTCATCTTCTCGTTGCTGCTGATGGGGATAATGACCGTGGTATACCTCAACCTCCACCGCCTGGGGCAGCCCGAGGAGTTGCTGCCGATCATCCGTCCCTACTTCATCATCTACTTGGTGGGGATGCTCCCTGTCATAGGCTTCAACATATGGGCGCAGTGGAGCTACGCCATCAACCGCACACGCATGCCGATGTGGATCATCCTCGCCTGCAACGCGCTCAACATCTTAGGCAACTACCTGCTCATCTACGGCAACTGGGGCTTCCCCGAACTGGGGCTTACAGGTGCCGGCATAGCCACTCTGGTGGCGCGTACGGCGTCGGCTGCTGTGATCATCTCGGTGTTTTTCATCAGGAAAGAATACAAGGAGTACGCCCGGGGCTTCATCCATTCGGCTTTCAGAGGCTCTATAATCAGGCGCGTCACCAACACCTCGTGGCCAGTGGCTTTGCAGATGACATTCGAGAGCGGCTCGTTCACGGCAGCCGCGGTGATGGTGGGGTGGATAGGAGCCGTGGAGCTGGCATCATTCCAGGTGATAGTCATCACGGGGACGCTCGGCTTCTGCGTGTACTACTCCATGGCGGCAGCCGTAGCCGTCATAGTCAGCAACGAGGCTGGACTCGGCAACCGCCGCGGCATGCGCGAGACGGCTTTCGCGGGCTATCACATACTGCTTGCGCTGGCGGCAGCGGCAAGCCTGTTTTTCATCTTCGGCAGCCATCAGCTCATCCGCTTCTTCACCGAAGACCCCTTGGTGGAAGCATGCGCCCTGTCGCTGATACTCCCGCTGGTGCTCTACCAGCTGTGCGACGCCACGCAGATATGCTTTGCCAACTCCCTGCGAGGCACCTCGCATGTGATGCCTATGGTGGGCATCTCGTTTCTTAGCTACGTCATCATCGGCATACCTGCCACATATATCCTCGGCTTCCCTGCCGGCATGGGGCTTTACGGCATCATGCTCAGTTTTTCGGTGAGCCTGTTTGTGGCAGCGGTGCTGTTTTTCTACTACTTCATGCGCACCACGCGCCCCCAGCCACTATGATACGACACATGATCCTCCCTCTCCTGCTCATCGTGGCATGCTGCACCCCTACGCATGCCGCTGACTCGCTGCGGCTCGGCAACGAGCGACCGGAGCTGTATCTGCCCCTGCTTCAGGGGAAGAAAGTGGGACTGCTGAGCAACCATACAGGCATAGACCGCGACAGCGTCCACACCCTCGACAAACTGTTGGCGGCAGGTGTCAACGTCACCACTCTGTTTTCGCCCGAACACGGCTTCCGAGGCGATGCCGATGCCGGGCAGAAGGTGGCAAGTGCCACCGACAGCCGCACGGGGCTGCCGGTGGTATCGCTCTACGGAGCGAAATCGCTGCCGCTTGCGGCGAGTGTCGCTGACAGCGTGGACGTGTTTGTGGTGGACCTGCAAGACGTGGGACTGCGCTTCTACACCTATTATATAACGATGCTGCGGCTGATGGAGGAGGCGGCGCGCGAGGGCAAAGAGTTCGTGGTGCTTGACCGTCCCAATCCGTTAGGCATGACCGTGGACGGTCCAGTGCTTGACATGTCGCTCAAAAGCGGAGTTGGCGCACTCCCCATCCCTGTGGTACACGGGATGACCATGGGCGAACTCGCTCGGATGATTGTGGGCGAAGGGTGGATGAAGCCCTCAGCCAAACCGTTGGCTCTCACCGTCATACCGATGGAAGGCTACACCCACGCCACGCGATTCAGGCTGCTCAACCGCCCCTCGCCCAACCTCAAGAGCATGCACGCCGTGTATCTCTACCCGTCGACATGCCTCTTCGAAGGCACCGTCATGAGCCTCGGACGCGGCACGGAGCATCCGTTTGAGATATACGGACATCCAGCGATGCGCACCGGCTCCTACCGCTTCACACCGCAGTCGATGCCCGGAGCCAAGAATCCGCCACTGCTGGGAAAGCGGTGCCGCGGACGCGACCTCCGCCCTCTGCCTGACGACGGCATCATAGCCGAGGGGCTGACCCTCGAATATGTCATAGACGCATACCGCAACATGCCTCGTGGGCAGAAATTCTTCACCTCGTTTTTCGACCTGCTAATCGGTGACCGCACCATCCGCCGCCAGATCGAGAGCGGCAAATCCGCCGCCGAAATCAAAGCCTCATGGCAGGGAGAGGTGGAGCGTTTCCGCCAGCAGAGGGCGAAATACCTGCTGTACAAGTAGGGAGGGTGTTGGTCTAAGGCTGGAAGGATTTCGCGGCAGAGCCGCGAAGGGAGCAGTAGCCACATGCAAGCAGACCGTCAGGTCTGCGCAGCTTGTGGTCGGATTCCATCCATAATATTCCGGCGGCGTAGCTGCCGGGGCTGATGTGTGCGGTTGCCCCGGCAGCTACGCCGCCGGTTTTCCCTGCAATCCGTTTCCCTCAAGCTGCACAAGCCTAAAGGCTTGCTTGCATGTGGCTATTGCTCCCCTGAGGGTGTTGCAGAACTCCGAATCGTACAATGTTGTAGGGACATGCCACGGCATGTCTAATCTGCAAATGCTTGAGTATCAGCTGACATGCCATGGCATGTCCCTACATCATACAGGTAGAATCACCACAATTGACAGGTTCTGCAACACCCTCAGATTTAAAGGCATGCCCCCCATAGAAATATGCCGAGGTGACTGCACATGCGGCAGATTGGTGTGCATAACTTTGTAGCTGTCGGTTTTTCTCATTAATTTCGCAAAAATTTTTCATAACACCAGGATGAGCAAGAGGCAATGGCTTAAGATAGACGTGGATGAAGTGCTGCGCGAGCGGCTGCCGCGCTATTACCGCTTCATACCTAAGGTGCTGATATCGTGGCTCAAACACGAGATATGCCAGGAGGAGATGAACGGGATGCTCAGCCGTGCCGACGGATTAGAGGGGGCGCAGTTTTGCCGTTCGGTGCTCGACTACCTCCACGTCAGCTATGACATACGCGGCGAGGAACATATGCCCTCCCCTGCCGACCGCCGTGTCACCTATGTGAGCAACCATCCGCTCGGAGGGCTTGACGGCATGGCTCTGATAGAGATGGTCACAGCCCACCACGGCACAGAGCCATACTTCGTGGTCAACGACCTGCTGATGGCTGTGGAACCTCTGCGCAAGGTGTTCGTCCCGGTCAACACCCACGGACGCCAGAGCCGCCGCGGCACTGCCGGCATCGAGGATGCCTTCGCGAGCGACCGCCCGGTGATAGTGTTTCCCGCCGGATTGGTGTCACGCAAGGGCAAAGGGGGGCGCATAGCCGACCTCAAGTGGCGCAAATCGTTCATCAACCTGAGCGTCAAATACAGCCGTGACATCATACCGATGTATTTCGACGGCACAAACTCCGGCACATTCTACGAACTCGCCCGTGCGCGTGAACGCCTCGGGCTGAAATTCAACTTCGAGATGATACGCCTGCCGCGCGAAATCATGCTCAGCCGCGGCAAGAAATATACGATACATATCGGCAAGCGGATACCCGTCAGCCGTCTGCAAGGCGGACGGCGCGCCGACGACGAGACCCTTGCCGTCCGCAAGATAGTCTATAACCTCAAAAAGGACAACTGAACCCCATCATCACACCCATGCCTACCATGCAACGGATCATCGATCCCATAGACATAGACCTGATCAAAGCCGAACTCACCCCCGACTGCTTCCTGCGCCACGCCAACAAAGGGGGCAACGACATATATATAATCGACGGGCGCAAGGCTCCCAACACTATGCGCGAGATAGGCCGCCTGCGCGAGATAGCGTTCCGCTCAGCCGGCGGAGGCACAGGCAAGGCTTGCGACATCGACGAGTTTGACCTGATGGAACCGCCCTGCATGCAACTCGTGGTGTGGGACCCGGAGAACGAGCAGATACTCGGAGGCTACCGCTTCATCCGAGGCTGCGACATACGCCAGAATGCCGATGGCACTCCGCGCATAGCCACAAGCCACATGTTCAGGTTCTCGGAGCGTTTCCTGACCGACTATCTGCCCAAGACGCTCGAGCTGGGACGCTCGTTTGTCAGGCTCGAATACCAGTCGACCCGCGCCGGTGTCAAAGCCATCTACGTGCTTGACAACCTGTGGGACGGACTGGGCGCGCTGACGGTGGTCTATCCCGAGATAGAGTACCTATTCGGCAAGGTGACGATGTATCCGAGCTACGACGAGGAGTGCCGCAACATGATACTCTATTTCCTCAACAAGCATTTCCCCGACCCTGACCGCTTGGTGACCACCATCAAGCCGCTTGAGACCCACACCGACGTGGAGGCTATGAAGCGTCTATTCCCCAACGACACATTCAAGGAGGACTACAAGGTGCTCAACAAGGCTGTGCGCGACCACGGCTACAACATACCACCGCTGGTCAACGCCTACATGGGTCTGTCACCTACGATGCGCATGTTTGGCACTGCCATCAATGACGAATTCGGAGACGTGGAGGAGAGCGGCATATTCTTTGCCATCAGCGACATCTTCGAGGAGAAGAAGCAGCGCCACATCTCCACCTACCACTCATGACCCCTGCCGAGCGACTCACTGCCGCGCCCGTGTGGCTCTACGGCATTCTTGCCGCAGCTCTCGCCATAACCGCCTCGGCGGTGTGGCTGATGCCGTGCGGTGCCAACGTGCAGCTCTGGCTGCTTCTCGTGGCAGTAGGTGTGCTCACAGGCTGCGCTTACCGTGCGATGCCGTGGCGCAACAACACCGGATGGGCGGCTCTGATCATATTATGGGCGATGCTCGCCGTCGGAGTGACTGCCAACCTGCACCAGTGGACCGTGGAGCGGTGGTGTACGCTGGAGCATCCGTGGATGCTCAACTGGGACGCCAACGACTTCCGCAACCAGGCTCTCCTGCGCATGGGGCTTGTGCCGGAGCGACCCATCTACGACCTTGACTACGCCCTGACCTATGACGGGGTGCTGGCAGCCTTCATATGGCTGTTCGGACGCTCGATAATGTATCCGATGCTCGGCAACATGCTGATGACCCTGCTGGCGGTGGTGATGAGCGGATGGCTGGCAGTCAGGCTGCTGCCTTATGACCGAAGATACAGCCCTGCATTCAAAGCCTCGGCAGCCATCATCATGACCGGGGCGATAGCCTCCTACCTCAACTGCGGGACGGTACTTATCAAGGACGCGACCCTCAACTGCTGCACCGTGGCAGCCCTCCTGGGGCTGACGGCGCTATGGAATCCTCCAGCCCGTCTGAGCCGCCGCGCGGTGATGGTGGTGCTACTGGTCATCGGACTCGCCGGAATCACCATAGTGCGATACCAAATGTTGCTGATGATGCTGCCAGCCGTGGCAGTGGCTTGGCGCAGACGCTACTGGCAGTCAGCCATAGCCGTTGCAGCGATAATCTTCATCCTCTACTTCGGCGTCAGGTCGATGGTGACCACCTACAGCATCAATGAATACGCCGACACCTCCATCGTAACCGAGCGTTTTTTTCAGGAGCGCGAGAGCCACGCCACATACCTTGACATGCTGGGCGACTACGCCACACTCGGATTCTGGAAAAAACTGATGTGGCTGCCTGTGTGCTGCGCGGTGCAGTACCTTATACCGCTGCCGTGGAACGCGCTCGCCGACATCCCGATGGGCTACACTCTGGCGTATGCCCACCAGGGATGGGCGTGGTATCTTATCGGGGGCTGCGCGCTCTATTATCTCCTCTGCATCTCGTGGACTGACTGGCGGCGGAGCCTGCTGAGCCGATATGTGCTCTGGGCTGCGGCGTGCTTCGCGGGGATTGCGTGGATGTTCGGCGGGACGGTTTCTCGCTATGTGCTGCCGTTCATGCCGGTGTTTGTGGCTGCCGCTCTGTATGCGTGGCTGCGCTGCCGCCATCGCGCAGCTTTCAGGCGCTTTTATGCTGGGTATCTCGTGGCTTTGGCTGCGGCTCTGGGGGTGTGCTGGTGGTTAGGGTGACATCGGCGCGGCAAGCCGCGCCCACGAAGGCAAAAATATGACGGACAATAAATATAAAAAGACCTTGAGAGAGGACTCTCAAGGTCTTTTTCGTGTGGGTGGTTGTCTTACCTGGATTCGAACCAAGACAGGCAGAACCAAAAACTGCAGTGCTACCATTACACCATAAGACAATCCTGTTCGCTCAGGCTTTGCAGCCTAAAGCTGTGGCAAAGTTACGCACAATGGCGCAAATATGCAAGTGTCAGGTGATATTTTGTAGGGACATGCCGTGGCATGTCCGACCCCCGGCATATATGGAATTTTGCTTCTGGCGGACATGCCACGGCATGTCCCTACAGCCATATGCGGCTTCCGAAGCGCGTTAAATGACGCGGATCAAGAAGTAGTTTTTCTTGCCTTTCTGGACGAGGATGTACTTGCCCTGGAGGAGCATGTCGAGGGTGACGTCGGCGTAGATGTCGGTGACCTTCTCCTTGTTGATGGAGAAGCCACCCTGCTGCGCGAGCTTGCGCAACTCGCCCTTGGAGGGGAACACGGGAGCTTTGTCGACAAGCATGTCGGCGATTTTGAGCCCCTGCTCGATGTCGGTGCGCTGCACCTCAAACTGGGGCACGCCCTCGAATACCTCGAGGAGGATGCCTTCAGGAGTATTGCGGAGGGTCTCACCGGCGTGGTTGCTGAAGAGTATCTGCGATGCCTCCACGGCAGCCTGCCAGTCAGCCTCGGAGTGTACCATGGTGGTGAGTTCCTTGGCAAGGCGGTGCTGGAGGGGACGCTTGCCTGGATCCTGCTGCTGCTCTGCCACGAGAGCTTCAATCTCCTCGCGTGTCAGCTCGGTGAAAATCTTGATGTATTTCTCGGCATCGGCATCGCTGACGTTGAGCCAGAACTGGTAGAACTTGTAGGGCGAAGTGTAGCGCGGATCGAGCCACACGTTGCCGCTCTCGGTCTTGCCGAACTTGCCGCCGTCAGCCTTGGTGATCAGCGGGCATGTCAGAGCGAACGCCTCGCCGCCTGTGGTGCGGCGAATGAGTTCGGTGCCAGTGGTAATGTTGCCCCACTGGTCGCTGCCGCCGAGCTGGAGCTTGCAGCCATAATTGTTATAGAGATTGAGGAAGTCGTAGCCCTGGACAAGCTGGTATGAAAATTCGGTGAACGACATGCCCTGCTGGCTTTCGCCTGAGAGGCGTTTCTTCACGGAGTCCTTAGCCATCATGTAGTTGACGGTGATGTGCTTGCCGATGTCACGGATGAAGTCGAGGAATGTGAAATTTTTCATCCAGTCATAGTTGTTGACCATGATGGCGGCATTAGGAGCGTCGCTCTCGAAGTCAAGGAACTTGGAGAGCTGCTTCTTGATGGCTTCCTGGTTGTGGCGCAGGGTCTCCTCGTCGAGGAGCTTGCGCTCCTGGCTCTTCATGGAGGGGTCGCCGATCATGCCGGTGGCACCGCCGACGAGGGCTATGGGCTTGTGTCCCGAACGCTGGAAGTGCTTGAGAATCATTACGCCGACGAGGTGGCCTATGTGGAGGCTGTCAGCCGTGGGGTCGATGCCGAGGTATGCTGTGGTCATCTCCTTCTTGAGCTGCTCTTCGGTGCCGGGCATCATCTGGTGTATCATGCCGCGCCACTGGAGTTCTTCAACGAAATTCATTGCTGTTGCTGTATGTGTATATGGTTGTGTTATTGTTGTTGCTACGGTGTCATTTCTCGCGCATGTACACGTTGATGGGCGTGCCCGAGTAGTCCCAGTTTTCGCGTATCTTGTTCTCGAGATAGCGGCGGTAGGGTTCCTTGACCCACTGCGGCAGGTTGCAGAAGAAGATAAACGTAGGCACAGGCGCGCCTTTGAGCATGGTGACGTACTTGATCTTGACATACTTGCCCTTGTTGGCAGGGGGCGGATATGCGGCGATGACCTCGAGCATGACGGTGTTGAGCTGCGATGTGGGCACCACGCGGTGGCGGTTTTTGTACACGTCCACTGCGGTCTGGAGCACCTTGAAGATGCGCTGCTTGGTCAGGGCTGATGTGAAGATGATGGGGAAGTCGACAAAGGGGGCGAAGCGGTCACGTATCGCTGACTCGAAGTGCTTGATGGCATCCTGCGACTTGTCTTCCACGAGATCCCACTTGTTGACGCACACCACCAGCCCCTTCTTGTTGCGCTGGATGAGCGAGAATATGTTGGCGTCCTGCGCCTCTATGCCGCGGGTGGCATCGATCATGAGGATGCAGACATCCGATGCCTCTATGGCGCGGATGCTGCGGATGACCGAGTAGTACTCGATGTCCTCGTTGACCTTGTTTTTCTTGCGTATGCCGGCGGTGTCGACGAGATAGAAGTCGAAGCCGTATTTGTTGTAGCGCGTGTAGATGCTGTCACGCGTGGTGCCGGCGATGTTGGTGACGATGTTGCGGTCCTCGCCTATGAAGGCGTTGATGAGCGACGACTTGCCGGCGTTGGGACGCCCCACGATGGCAAACTTGGGTATGTCGTCGAGCTGCTCCTCGGCATCCTCGTCAGGCTCGGGCAGCTCCTTGACCACCTCGTCGAGAAGGTCGCCCGTGCCGAATCCGCTCATGGCAGATATGGGATAGGGGTCGCCGAGACCGAGACTGTAGAATTCGGGGACATTGTAGAGCCAGTCGTTGCTGTCTACCTTGTTAGCCACAAGAATCACCGGCTTCTTCGCCTTGCGGAGGATTTCGGCGATATGGTCGTCAAGGTCGGTGACACCGTTCATGGCATCGACCACGAAGAGGATTTCGTCAGCCTGCTCGATTGCGAGAGCCACCTGCTTGTTGATTTCGTCCTCGAAGATGTCTTCGCTGTTGACCACCCAGCCGCCGGTGTCGATAATCGAAAATTCGCGGCCGTTCCAGTCCACCTTGCCATACTGGCGGTCGCGGGTGGTGCCGGCGGTCTCGTCCACGATGGCTGTGCGTGACTGGGTGAGGCGGTTAAATAGAGTCGATTTGCCTACGTTGGGGCGGCCGACTATGGCTATCATCTGTCCCATAAATAGATAAAGTGTGGTTGTGAAAAAGTAGGGACGCGGCGTGCCGCGTCATCGCACCATCATCTCACCAGTCGTAGGGTCTGCTTTTGATGACGCGGCACGCCGCGTCCCTACTCCTGGATGGATATGTCGACATTTAGGTGCAAAGTTAGTGATTTTTTTCGGGTATCACTCTATGTAGCCGAAAGCGCGGAGCTTGTTGTCGCGGTTACGCCAGTTGGGCTCTACTTTGACGAACAGCTCGAGATAGACGCGCTTGTCAAAGAAGGTCTCGATGTCCTTGCGCGCCTCGATGCCCACCTTCTTGATGCGCGAGCCTCCGTGCCCTATGATGATGGCTTTCTGGGAGTCGCGCTCCACGTAGATGACCGCCATGATGTGGATGGAATTCTCTTTCTCCTCGAATTTCTCCACGATGACCTCGGTGCTGTAGGGCACCTCCTTGTCGTAGTTGAGGAGAATTTTCTCGCGGATGATTTCGGTGACGAAGAAGCGGGCGGGCTTGTCGGTCAGGGCGTCCTTGCCGAAATAGGGGGGCGAGTCGGGCAGCAGCTCGACGATGCGCTTCATCAGGTTCTCGACATTGAAATGGAGCTTGGCTGAGATGGGGAAAATCTCGGCGTTGGGGAGCATCTGCTGCCAGCGCGCCACGATGGCTTCAAGGTCAGCCTGCTCCTTGACGAGGTCGACCTTGTTGATGACCAGCAGCACCGGCACTGTCTCCTTGGCTACCTTGGCGAGAAACTCGGCGTTTTTGGTGGGGTCCTCCACCACGTCAGTGACGTAGAGGAGTATGTCGGCATCGGTCAGCGCGCCCTCGCTGGCATCGAGCATGCTCTGCTGGAGCTTGTATTTGGGCGAGAGCACTCCGGGGGTGTCGGAGAACACTATCTGGTATTCGGGGGTGTTGAGGATGCCCATGATGCGGTGGCGAGTGGTCTGGGCTTTGGAGGTTATGATGCTGACGCGCTCGCCTACGAGGTCGTTCATGAGGGTCGACTTGCCGACATTGGGGTTGCCGACGATGTTGACGAAGCCGGCTTTGTGGTCTTGTGCCATATCTGTAAGTGTGTTTTTAAATTTTGCCTTTATATTTAACAACAAAGATAGCACCTTAAAAGATGCTATCTTATGCGAAATTTTCAATGCCACGGCATATGTGACAGATACCCACGTCGCGCCCCTTGCGGGCGCATCTCTATGATAGCCGAGGGGCTTGCCCCTCGGTAGGGCATATGGGGAGGATGCGCTGCGCTTTGCCGCAGCGCATCAGTCGTTATCGTGTGGGAATCTTTGTGGTTGATGCGCTGCGGCAAAGCGCAGCGCGTCCCTATGGTTTCTGTTTCCGAGGGGCAAGCCCCTCGGCTAAGGTAGAGATGCGCCCACAAGGGGCGCGTTAATGCCATCAGCACCCTTAAGGCGTGCCGCGTCCCTACCCGTTTGTGTTTTGTCGGCGAAACGGCAATCAGATGTCCCAGACGATGTAGAGGGCGCCCCAGGTGAATCCGGCACCGAAAGCGGTGAGTATCATCTTGTCGCCGGGCTTGAGGGTGTTCTTGTACTCGTCGATGCAGAGGGGGATGGAGGCTGCGCTGGTGTTGCCGAACTTCTGGATGTTGACAAGGACCTTCGAGCGGTCGATGCCGGCACGGTCAGCCACAGCCTCGATGATGCGGAGGTTAGCCTGGTGGGGCACGAACCAGTCGACTGACTCCATAGTCAGCCCGTTGCGCTTCGCAACGTCGAGCGAGGAGGTGAGCATGTCGGTCACGGCATGCTTGTAAACCTGGCGTCCCTCCTGGTAGATGTAGTGGTCGCCGGCATCCACGGTCTCGTGGGTGGCGGGGTGTACGGAGCCGCCTGCTTTCATCAGCAGGTGGGGCAGACCCTCGCCGTTGACGTGGAACTCGCCGTCCATGATGCCTACGGGCTTGTCGGTAGGCTCGATAAGCATGCAGGCGGCAGCATCGCCGAAGAGCGGACAGGTGGAGCGGTCGGAGTAGTTGGTCATCGATGACATCTTCTCGGCTGCCACTACCACCACCTTGCGGCGGAGACCCGACTTGACGTAAGCGGCGGCATCCTGGAGAGCCACGAGAAATCCGGCGCATGCAGCCTGGATGTCGTAGGCGTAGGCATTGGCAAGACCGCAGTCGTGGGCGATGATGGAGCCGGTAGAGGGGAAACGGTAGTCGGGGTTGGAGGTGGCGCATATGAGCAGGTCTACCTCCTCGGGTGCTGTGCCGGTGGACTCAAGCAGACGCTTGACGGCTATGGCTCCCATATAGCTTGAGCCGGTGCCCTCCTTTTTCAGGATACGGCGTTCTTTGATGCCGACACGGGTGGTGATCCATTCATCATTGGTATCGACCATCTTCGAGAGCATCTCGTTGTCGAGGATGTCGTCGGGGACGTATGACGCCACACCTGAAATCTTTGCGTAAACCATGATTATGTGTTACTTGGAGTAATTGTCTGTGATAAGTGGTAGGTAAATGCAAAGTTATGACTATCGCCCATGTGGGGCGATAATCACAATCTGCATAGTGCTTACTGGCGTAAGATTGCGTGTAGAGGCATCTGGCGACATGCCATGGCATGTCCCTACAAGCTGCAGCCGGCTCGGTGGCTTAGACTGTCTCAGCCTTTTCAATCACGACCTTGCCACGATAGTAGCCGCATACGCCGCATACAGTGTGGTAAACGTGCCATGAACCGCAGTTGGGGCAGAGTGCCAGTGTGGGGAGAACTGCCTTATCGTGAGTACGACGCTTTGCGGTACGTGTCTTTGATTGCTTTCGTTTAGGATGTGCCATTGTTGTTTATCTGTTTGTGTGAGTTATATATTCTTGTTGCGATATGTGTGCAGTCTTGTCATTCGTTGTCATCACCTGAAGCGGACGATAAGCCCTTTAGAGCATCCCAGCGGGGATCGGTGGGAGCGGCGGCATCATCGTCGGCGGCGATATCCACAGAGTCCATCTCCTCTATCAGCGACTCCTCGAGCGCGCCGTCCTCAGCCGAAGCCGAGCTGACCTTGTGGCG
The DNA here is from genome assembly GCA_001689515.1 of Bacteroidales bacterium M7. Classification (GTDB taxonomy): domain Bacteria; phylum Bacteroidota; class Bacteroidia; order Bacteroidales; family Muribaculaceae; genus Amulumruptor. The sequence goes on along the minus strand of LUJR01000024.1, from coordinate 21,794 downwards.
GTGGAGCATGGCGTTCATATCCTTGTTACACTTCCCCGGGGCATGCACATGCTTGATGGGGATGGTCAGAGCCACGGTGTCATAGAGCATGTAAGCCACGTTGAGATAGTTCTCGCTCTCGGGAATCTCAAGCAGGGTATCCGAATCGTCGCAGTACGCCTCGCCATACTTGACGCTGATGTCGTAGGTGGTATCCACGTCGTGGAGCATCGCATCAAGGCAGCGGTCACACAGCAGGGTGACGGTGCCCGTGACGTGGAAATGCAGATCGTATACGTCGCCCTTGTGGGTGACGGTGAGCCTCACGTCAAGGTCAGCCCCGTGGATGTCGGAGCTTTCCATGTTGACGAAAAACTGCTTGCCGAGATGATAGTCAAACTCCTGTGTTCCCACAGGCATAGACTTCAGGGGCAGCTTGAATTCGGTGAACTTTCCCACGGCTTTAGTGATTGGAGATAAGTCTCTTAGGTGTGAGTTGAGAAAAACTGTGCAAAGTTAATGATTTTCCTGATATAAAACAAGCATCGCGGAAAAAGGCGCTGCTGCCATTTTGTCGCACTTCGTTTTTTTAATTTACGACGCTTTGTAGGGACATGCCGTGGCATGTCCGCCAAGAGCGAAATCCCGCGCCTGAGGAAGCGGTGACACCCACGCCTGAGGAAGCGGACATGCCACGGCATGTCCCTACAAAGTCGCTGCTAGCGCGGCGTGCCAGAGCACCTCGGAGAGGGAGGGGTGGCACCCACGCCTGCGGAAGCGGACATGCCACGGCATGTCCCTACAAAGCAGGCAGCGCGGCGTGCCAGAGGACTTCGGAGAGCGAGGGGTGGGTGTGGACGGCGGCGGCGAGGTCGCGGACGGTGAGGGAGGATGCCATGGCGGTGGCAGCTTCCTGCACGAGGTCGGCGGCGTGGGCACCGAGGATGTGACAGCCGATGATGGCTCCGCCGTTGTACTCGCTGATGAGCTTGACGAAGCCCTGCGTCTCGCCCATGGCTACGGCTTTGCCACACGAGGCATACATGGCGCGGCTGACGCGGTAGTGGATGCCGCGCTCGGCGCACTGCTCCTCGGTCAGACCGACCATGGCTGCCTCAGGCTCGGTGAAGAGCGCCGAGGGGATGACGCGGAGGTTGACATCCGCGCCCATGACGTAGCGGCCTTGCGCCGTGGCGGCATGGGCAAGCATGCAGCGTCCGTTGACATCACCGATGGCATAGATGTGCTCGCGCGATGTGCGGTAGTCGTCATCGACCATGATGAAGCCGCGGCTATCAACCTTGATGCCGGCTTCCTCGGTGCCTGCGGGGAGACACGCTTTGCGCCCCACTGCCATGAGTGAGGATTCCACCGAGAGAGTCTGGGCTTTGCCCTTAGCCTCGTAGCTGACGGTGAGCGATGCGTCAGCCTCCTTGGCGATGGAGGTGACGCGGGCATCGGTGACTATGCGAATACCTCGGCGCGAGAGGAGACTGCGCAGACGCTTGGCGATGTCGCGGTCAAAGGGGGGCAGTATCTCCTTGCAGAATTCCAATACGGTCACATCCACGCCGAATGCGGCGAGGATGCAGGCGAACTCCATGCCTATGACTCCGCCGCCGATGATGGCGATGCTCGCAGGGAGGGTGTCGAGCGACAGGAGGGTGTCGGAGGTCATGGCAAGCTCCGCGCCGGAGATGGGGAGCTGCGAGGGGACGGAGCCGGTGGCGATGATCAGGCGGTCAGCCATATACTGCTCCTCCCCTACCCACACCGAGGCACCGGTGGAGGCGAGGCGCGCCGTGCCACGCACGATGTCGACCTTTGAGAGCTCCTGAGCCACCCCTTCACGCAGCCCGCTGACCACCTGGTGCATGCGGGCGGCAGCGGCGGAAAAGTCGGCATGCCAGCCGTCGGGGATCTCCACGCCGAACTGCGAGGCATCCCTGACCGCCAGAATCCGCGACGCGGAGGCGCAGAGGGCTTTGGTGGGTATGCAACCGCGGTTGAGGCAGGTGCCTCCGAGCTGGTCGCGTTCTATGAGGGTCACGCGCTGTCCCTGATGGGCGGCGAGGGCGGCGGTCTCGTAGCCGCCGGGACCCGCGCCGATAATTATTAGGTCGCTTCGGGTTATTGACATGGGTGGTAGGGTGTTTTTGCGTAGGGACATGCCGTGGCATGTCCGCTTCTCAGGTGATGCGATTAGCAATTTTGCTCTTGGCGGACATGCCACGGCATGTCCCTACAAATCATTATGCGTCAGCGGATTGCTGCTGCCACTGGGCGTATGTTGTCACCGGGCTGATGGCGGCGGCGGTGTCGTCAGGGTGGCTGACGGGGGTGTCGTGGGGGGCGGCTTTGAGCATGTCGGGGCATTCGCGCGCCTCGCGGGCTATCTGCCTCATCGCGTCGATGAAGGCATCGATGGTCTCGAGGCTCTCGGTCTCGGTGGGCTCTATCATCAGCGACTCGTGGAAGAGGAGCGGGAAATAGATGGTAGGGGCATGATAGCCGAGATCGAGGAGCCGCTTGGCAACATGGAGGGTGGTCACGCCGGTGGATTTGTCCGCCAAGCCGTCAAACACCATCTCATGCTTGCACAGCCCGGGGATGGGGAGCAGGTAGAGATCGCGCAGACGCTCCTTAATATAATTGGCATTGAGGGTGGAAAGTTTACCGACAGCCATCAGCCCGTCAGCTCCGAGCGACAGGATGTAGGCGAGGGCGCGCAGCTCCACGGCGAAGTTGCCGAGCCAGTGCGACACGCTGCCGAGGGAGGTGTCGGAATCGGTCAGCACGTCATATGAGCCGTCGGCTTTACAGACCACGCGGGGCATAGGCAGAAACTGCTGCAAGCCGTCACGCACGCCCACAGGACCGCTGCCGGGACCTCCGCCGCCGTGAGGGGTGGAAAATGTCTTGTGAAGGTTGATGTGCATCACGTCAAAACCCATGTCGCCCGGACGCGCCACGCCGAGCATGGGGTTGAGGTTGGCACCGTCGTAGTACATCAACGCCCCTGCGCCGTGCACAGCCTCGGCTATCGCCGGGATATTGCGCTCGAAGATGCCCACTGTGTTGGGATTGGTCATCATCATCGCCGCCACGGTGGAGTCGAGTTTGCCCATGAGGTCGGCGGTGTCAACCGTGCCGTCGGGGAGGCTCTTGACCTCCACGATTTTATAGCCGGCAAGTGCCGCGCTCGCAGGGTTGGTGCCGTGAGCCGAGTCGGGTATCAGCACCTTGTCACGCATCGAGCCCTCGCCGCGGCTCTCATGGTAGGCTTTGATGACGAACAGCCCCGTGAGCTCGCCCTGCGCCCCGGCATAGGGGTTGAGGGTGAACTCCGCCATGCCGCCTATCTCGCTGAGTGCCTGCTGGAGGGTGTGATACGCTTCAAGCGCACCCTGCACGCTCTCCACGGGCTGCAGGGGATGCAGGTCGCGGAAATCGCGGTGCGAAGCTATCTCCTCGTTGATCTTGGGATTGTACTTCATGGTACACGACCCTAATGGATAGAAGCCCGTGTCAACGCCGAAGTTATTGGTGCTGAGATTGTTGTAGTGGCGCGCCACAGTAGGTTCGTCCACCTCGGGGAGGCTGACGGGGACGGAGCGGCGCAGACCCTCGGGGATTTCCACGGGGCGGTCAATGCCGTTGGAAGGGATTTTGACCCCGCGTCGCCCGGGGTGCGACAGCTCGAATATCAGCCGTCCGTATAGTTTGCGATTCATAATCGAGTGTGTTTTGATTAGTTTTTATGGCATGTCCCTACAGCCTCGGCGAGGGTATCCATGTCGGCGCGGGTCTGCATCTCGGTGACGGCGATGAGCACGTGGGTGTCGTCGACCTTCACGCCGCCGAGGATGCCGCGGTCTGCGGCTGCGGCGAGGTAGCGGTCTGCACCCGCGGGGACTGTCATCACAAACTCGTTGAGGAAGGGGCTGCCGGGGTAGGTCAGCGACATTGCCCCTGTGGCAGCGAGACGGTCGGCGAGGTAGTGCGCGCCCTCCATGCCGCGGCGGTTGACCTCCTCCAAGCCGTGCCGCCCCATGAGCGAGAGGTATATGGCGGCGTAGAGGGTCATCAGACCCTGGTTGCTGCATATGTTGGAGGTGGCTTTCTCGCGGCGGATGTGCTGCTCACGCGCCTGGAGGGTCAGCACGAACACGCGCTGGCCGTCACGGTCGACGGTGGCACCCACGATGCGTCCAGGCATCTTGCGCATCAGGGCTTTGGTGGCGCAAAGATAGCCGAGCGAGGGTCCGCCGTAGTTGAGAGGCATGCCGAGCGACTGTGCATCGCCGCAGGCTATGTCCGCGCCCCACTCCCCTGCGCTGCGTATGACTGCGAGAGCCGAGGCAGGGCTGTCGATGGCGAGCAACGCCTTGACTGCGTGGCAGCAGTCGGCGATGCCACTGAAATCCTCAAGGATGCCGAAATAGTTGGGCGACGGGAGAACTACCCCCGCCACGCCTCCAGCAGCTATGCGCTCCTCCAGAAGCGCCCTGTCGGTCACGCCGTCAGCCGTGGCTGAGATGACCTCGAGGTCGATGCCATGGAAATGGGCGTAGGTACGCATCACGGCGAGAGTGCGCGGATTCATCGTGGCAGAGGTCAGGATGCGTCCCCCACGGCGCATGGAGGCATTCATCATCAGCATCGCCTCGGCGGCAGCGGTGGTGCCGTCATACATCGAGGCGTTGGAGACATCCAAGCCCGTCAGCTCCGCCATCATGCTCTGGTACTCGAATATGTAGTGGAGCGTGCCCTGCGAGATTTCGGGCTGGTAAGGGGTGTAGGCGGTCAGGAATTCCGATCGCGATATGATGGTCTGTATCAGAGCCGGGGCGTAGTGGTGGTAGTAGCCTGCCCCGGCAAAACAGGTCATGGTGCGGTTTTTGCGCCCCAGCGCATCGAAGAAGTCGCGCACCTCCTTTTCGCTCATCTCCTCGGGGAGGCAATAGGGTCGTGCGAGCCTCAGGCTGTCGGGCACGTCGGCGTAGAGGTCGTCGAGAGTCTCTACGCCGATGGCATCAAGCATCCGCGCGATGTCGTCGGGCGTATGCGGCAGATATCGGTGGGTCATATCAATTATGGTAAGAATGATTTCGCTGTTGTGGGGACATGCCATGGCACAATGTCACAGACTTAAGGATTTGCAAGCAATTCGCGCCCCTTGTGGGCGCATCTCTCTGTTAGCCGAGGGGCTTGCCCCTCGGTAAAGGATGGAGGATGTACGCGCTGCGCTTTGCCGCAGCGCATCAGTCGCTACCATGTTGAGTATCAGGTGTTTGATGCGCTGCGGCAAAGCGCAGCGCTATTCTCCGGCTGGCGTTCTCCGAGGGGCAAGCCCCTCGGTTACGGGAGAGATGCGCCCACAAGGGGCGCGTACATGAGAAGAATAATATCAGCTAAGCCAGCTGGCGGACATGCCACGGCATGTCCCTACAACGCTAATAAATCAAGAGACTTATGGCAGGTTACTGCTCACTGGGCAATCAACGCCTGGTACTGCTCCTCGGTGAGGAGCTTGTCGAGGTCGAGGGGGGCTGACAGCTCCACTTTGATAATCCAGTTGGCTTCGGGGTCTTCGCTGACCAGACGGGGGTTATCGATGAGCTGGAAGTTGGGCTGGATGACTGCGCCGGTGACGGGCGAAAACAGGTCGCTGGCTGCCTTGACGCTCTCTATCGCGCCGAACTCTTCGCCGAAAGCCACGTCATCGCCCTCCTCGGGCATGTCAACGTAGACCACGTTGCCGAGCTGGGAGGCGGCGTATTTAGTTATGCCTACGTAGGCGATGTTGCCGTCGATGCGGGCGTACTCGTGTGATGGGAGATAATATGTGTTTGACATGGTTGATAAGGTATTAGGGTCGTTAAGATTTGAGGATGTCGCATCCGAAATTTCGCAACCTGTAGGGACATGCCGTGGCATGTCCGCCGATGCCACAATGACCATCGCGGGGAGCGGACATGCCACGGCATGTCCCTACAAGTGGTGGTAATTTCCAGACACACAGCATTCGGGAGGTCTTTATTTTTTGTATTTTGGTTGGTAGAATCGCTTTTTGATGACTGTGGCTGGGACTGCTTTGCGGCGGATCTGCACCTGCACCTGCGTACCCACAGGGGCGAAACGGCTGTCAATCATCGCCAAGGCGATGGATTTGCCGAGGGTGATGGAGCGGTAGCCGGTGGTGATGACACCGATTTCGTTGCCGTCGGAGTCGAGCACCTGGTAGCCGTGACGGGCTATGCCGGGAGCGAGCAGTTCGAGCCCTACGAGCTTGCGCTGCAAGCCCTCGGCTTTCTGCCGTGCGAGGGCATCCTTGCCGATGAACGATGGTTTGTCCATCTTGACAAACATGCCCAATCCAGCCTCAAGCGGAGTGGTCAGCTCGGTCAGTTCGTCGCCGTAGAGAGGCAGCCCAGCCTCGAAGCGCAGGGTGTCGCGGCATCCGAGACCGCATGGAGCGCAGCACTGCGAGTCCATCAGGCAGTCCCACATCGCGGCAATCAGCCGGGGCGATGCGTAGACCTCGAAGCCGTCCTCGCCGGTGTAGCCAGTGCGGCTGACGAGTATCTTCTCGCCCTCGTAGTCATATATTTCAAATGTGTAGAAATCCAAGCTGTCACTACAGAATATGCCAAGTATATCCATCATGACGCTACAAGAGGTCGGACCCTGCACAGCCAACTGGGCAGTGGAGTCGCAGAGGTCATCGATGACCACATCGCGTCCCTGCGCCTGGGAACGTATCCAGTCCACATCCTTGTCGATGTTCCCGGCATTGATGACGAGCAGGAACTTGTCGGGGGCTATCTTGTAGACGAGCAGATCGTCGATTACGCCGCCGTCTTCGCGGAGCATCATGCCGTAGAGGATTTTGCCATCAGGCATGTGACGGACATCGTTGGTGAAGATGTCATTGACCATTGCCTCGGCATCCGCGCCGCTGACCATGACCTCGCCCATGTGCGAGACATCAAACACTCCGCAGCCGCCGCGCACCGCCCGGTGCTCCTCCTCGATGCCGGCATACTGTATGGGCATGTGCCATCCGGCAAAGGGACTCATCAGCGCGCCCATCGCCTCGTGGCGGTCGTGGAGAGGGGTTTTCTTGAGGTTTTCCATAAGGTTATGTATCAGAAATGAGGTTTAAATCATTATCCCGTAGGGACGCGATATATCGCGTCCACATCAGCCGTGACCGATGCGAGGTGGCGTTTGATGCGAGGTGGCGTCCGATGCGAAATGGCGTTTGATGACGCGGCACGCCGCGTCCCTACTCGCTCCCCGAAGCTCCCTTGTCAACGCTTCACTGACATCGTCGGGGGTCATCACGTCGCCTGTGGCGGTGACCGAGCGGATACGACCGTCAGCGTCAAGGCTCAGGCTGACCGTCAGGGTGCCGTCCCCGTCGATATGGCACTGCATCCTGTCGGCTGTGTGCCGCCGCCCCTCCAGCCAACCAGGGCGGTAATATGACTCCTCTATTGCGCGGATGGCTTCGACCTCATCGGCGGTTATTACGCGCTCGGCATCGCTCAGACGCTGCTCTGCGAGGCTGCGGAACGCCCCCACTTCCATGCCGCCGAGATAGCGTCTGAGCGAAGTTACGCGTGAGCGCACGGACTTCACGCCGTGCGACTCCAATTTGCCCGGCTGCGGAGTCAGCACCTTGCCCATCACCTCGGCATCGAAGTCATAGAGGAGTGTGCCGTGGATGATGTGGCGCCGCTTGCCGGCGAGATATGAGTAGCCGCTGATCTTGCAGCCCTCTACGGTCAGGTCGTTGCGCCCCGACACCTGTGCATCCACGCCCAGAGCGCGGAGCATGAGGGCAGTCTTGGAGGTGAAGCGGCGGAATGTGTCCTCGATGCCCTCCCCTGCCATGGGGAAGGCGATGTAACTGAACATCACATTGTCCATGTCGGCATACACTGCTCCGCCGCCGCTCTTGCGCCTGACGATGTCTATGCCGTGGCTGCGGCAATAGGAGGTGTCCACCTCGTCGGCGAGCGACTGGTGGCGCCCTATGATGACGGTGGGGCGAACCCTCCACGTCATGAAATAATCGTCGTCGGAAGCCTCGTCGGAAGCCGCCCACTCCTCCGCGGCAAGGTAGAATGCCAGCGGGCGCGGACTGTCGTCATCCAGCCTCAGCAGGGTTATCATGGTATCAAGGCGTATAAGTGAAATCGTTATAGCCAAATATAGGCAATCTTTTCATAACTGCAAAAACTTTCGTATCTTCATGGCGTTAACACCATATAATATATATAATGACATTCACAGCTATGAATAAATTTGCCATCATCGCAGCAGCAGCCACCGCTCTCGTGGCACTCACATCATGTAACGAAGCCGCCAAGCTCGCCTCCGACACCGAAGGCTCATGGAGCGGCGCACCCGAGCAGTTCACGGTCAGCGACGCAGCCGTAGCCACGATGACCCCGATATACACATTCGTCCTCGGTGACGGCGACAAGGAGGGCGGCAACGTCACCGTCTCCGCCCTCATCTCAGCCACGATGCCCTACACGCCTCCGACACCCGAAGTGGTGCTCCCCTTCTCCATAACCGCATCTGCCATAGGCACCATCGAAGGCACATGGAAAGCGATGGATGACGACGACATCGCATTCAACTTCGACTTCGACTCGCTCAACGTCAATGTCAACCCCGACAACATCACCCTGAGCGACAACGCCCTGACCGACCAGACCCAGGCTAACTGGGAGCAGTTCAAGCCCGCATACATCAAGTCGCTCGAAGCCCGCTTCTCCGACGCCATGCGCCTGCGCTTCATGGCAGTCCGCGGACTCGAGAACGTAGAAATCAAAGGCGACATCATGGAATACGAATTCAACGACGTCAAGATGTACATGCACCGCTCCGGCAACATGGCAGACGTCAAGTAGGGACGCGATACATCGCGTCCGCGTCCGCCCCGCGACAAACATGGGTGCACGGACGCAGCATCCCGCGTCAACATACTCAAAGCGTCTCCGTAGGAGACAGATATATTAGGCATGGGTCATACAAACCGTAAGTTTGTATGACCCATGTTAATTTCACACCACCGATGTCCGCCGCTGTAGGTGGCGAACAGCTCATATCTCCAGCCACCCCCTCGGAAACCCAAAACATTTTGCATTTCCGTGCAAATTTCACCAAAAACATTTTGCAGTTTCGTGCAAATTCGGCTCAAAACATTTTGCAGTTTAGTACATATTTGATATTTTTGCATTGACAATCAACCAATTACAATCTGCTTTATGAGCCGACATATCTTCAAACGGAAAATATATGCGAAAATGCTTGACTGGAAGAGCAATTCAAAGGGCAGCACCGCACTATTGCTTCAGGGAGCAAGGCGAATAGGCAAGTCGACCATAGCCGAAGAATTTGCACGCAATGAATATGAAGATTACATTGCTATCGACTTTTCCACTGCCGACAAGCAGCTCTCTGACCTCTTTGAGCATGTATCCGACATAGATCTGTTTTTCCTCAGACTACAGGCATTTACAGGCAAGAGCCTCCCGGCTCGCAAATCCGTGATTATCTTAGATGAAATCCAGCTGTGTCCCCGGGCACGTCAAGCCATCAAGCATCTCGTCAAAGACGGCAGATACGACTATATCGAGACCGGCTCCCTGCTGTCAATCAAGAAAAACGTAAAAGATATACTCATTCCAAGCGAGGAGACTCGCCTGTCGATGTTCCCTCTGGACTTCGAGGAATTTCTTTGGGCAATCGGCAAAGCCCCTACGTTTGACCTGATCAAATACTCGTTTGACAACCTCAAGCCGCTGGGCGACGCTGCCAACCGCGCACTGATGCGCGATTTCAGGCTATATATGCTTATCGGAGGCATGCCTCAAGCCATCGTCTCGTATCTGGACTCCAATGATTTTGCCGCCATCGATGCCGTCAAGCGCAACATACTCGACCTATACATGGACGATTTCCGCAAGATAGACCCCACAGGCAGGGCATCTGCCATATTCCGCTCCATCCCCTCGGAGCTGTCACGCAACACCATGCGATACAAGGTGGGCAGTGTCATCGAAAACGCACGCCCTTCACGCATGGGCGAAATATTTGCCGACATGGCTGACTCGCTGACGGTCAACTTCGCATACCATGCCGACGATCCTGGAGTAGGCTTTGCCCTGCATGCCGATTTTGATTATTTCAAGATGTTTCTTGCCGATACGGGACTGTTCGTGACATTGGCATTTATGGACAGAGATTACACCGACAATGACATATACCGCAAGCTTCTCTCTGACAAGCTCCCCTCTGATCTGGGGTATGTGTACGAAAACATCATAGCCCAGATGTTGCGAAGTGCCGGACACTCACTCTACTACTACACATTTCGAACGGCTACGGACGCGACCGCCCCACAACGTCCATACGAAATAGATTTCCTCCTTAGCCGCAAAGACAAGATATGCCCGATAGAAGTCAAATCATCCGGGTACAAATCCCACAAATCGCTTGACGAGTTTAACCTCAAATTTTCTTCAAGAATCAAACAAAGCTATCTGCTTTACACCAAAGACCTGCGCAAAGAGGGCAATATAATATACCTCCCTGTCTACATGGCAGGCTTGCTATAACGACGTATGATACACGAACTGAGGTTACATCGGTTTTTTCATTAAATTTGCGGTATGAAATCCGCCGACATCCTCACGCGCAAGGGCGTCAAGCCCACCCCCAACCGCCTCCTCGTGCTTGACGCGCTGCTTCGGGCAGCGAGCCCCATGAGCCTGGCAGACATCGACACCGACATCGACACCATGGACCGCTCCAGCATATTCCGAACACTTGCCGTCTTCGTCAACCACGACATCGCGCACAGCATCGATGACGGCAGCGGCTCGGTCAAATACGAAGTGTGCCACGGCGAAGACCACTGCTCAGTCGACGACATGCACGTCCACTTCTACTGCGAGTCATGCCACCGCACCGTCTGCTTCGAGGACCTCCACATCCCCCCGGTCCCCCTCCCCGAGGACTACACCCCCCGCTCCGTCACCTACCTCGTCAAAGGCATCTGCCCCGCCTGCGCCCGCAGCCAACAATAAAACACAAGAAATGAAATACACCGACTTATCCACAGAAGCCACCGACAGCCTATACTCTGAAATCAGGCACGTATTACTGCATGCCCGTAAGAAAGTGCTCTCAACTGTCAATACTGCCATGGTACAGGCATATTGGCATGTGGGAAAACTCATCGTGGATGCACAAGGTGGAGATGACAGAGCTGCCTATGGAGACGGCTTACTGCATTCCATCTCTATCCGGCTTACTAAAGAATTTGGCAAAGGGTTTACGGCTGACAACCTGCGTCGTATGCGTCAATTCTACCGCTGTTTCCCGATTTGTGACACAGTGTGCCACAAATTAAGTTGGTCCCATATACGTCTGTTGACCAAAGTATCAAATCCAAAAGCCAGAGAGTATTATGCCAATGAAGTCGCGGCAGGTCAATGGAGTGTGCGTCAGCTTGAACGACAGATAGCGACACAATATTACGAACGTCTGCTCTCCACTCATCGCGACACCGCAGAGGTCGAGACTCTCATCAAACGCAATCTGCCAACGAAACCCGAAAAATTTGACCCGTTGACTCTGGTCCATGACCCGTTCATACTCGAATTTGTCGGTGCCAAAGAAGATGTCATATGACAAGAGTCCGAACTTGAAAACGCTCTGATTTCACATCTTGAGGAGTTCCTGCTTGAGCTTGGACGTGGTTTCGCCTTCATGGGTCGGCAGAAACGCATCACTATCGACGGACAACACTTCTATCCCGATCTGGTATTTTACAATGTCATAACACGGAGCTACGTCATAATAGACTTGAAAATGAAGCGCGTGGACTACGGCGATATAGGTCAGATGCAGCTGTACGTGAATTATTACAACAGGGTTGTATGCCAACCTGACGACAATCCGACCATCGGCATAATCCTCTGTTCCGAAAAGAACGACACTGTTATAGAATATACATTAGGCGATCGCAAGGACATCGGAGTATTCTCAGCGAAATATGACCTAATAATGCCAACCAAAGAAGAACTTACACGGGAGATAGAACTTACGCGCCACAAGTTCAAGCTCATCAACAGCTGATTTCCGCAGCAAAGGCTGACATTTTCGCATGCCGCAGCCGTCCGTGCCGACTTATCTTTGGCTGTATTACCCACAACCCAAAGACTCACACACTATGGCACGACCGGCTAAACCTGGACTTGACTACTTCCCCTTGGACACCGACATGTTCTGCGACATGCGCATCCGCCGCCTCATACGCCGCTGCGGCGGAGAGGCTGTCGCGGTCTACACCTTGCTGCTGTGCACCGTCTACCGCAGCGGCTACTACATCGTAGCTGACGATGACCTCTCCTTCATGCTCTCCGAGCAGTCAGGACTTGACGAAGCGTATATCCTCAAAGTCATAAGCAGCTGCATAGACATCGGACTCTTCGACAAGACCCTCTACAACTCCGACCGCGTGCTCACATCCCGCGCCATCCAGGAACGTTACCGCACCATCTGCACCCAGTGCCACCGCACAAGCATCATCTCTGACTTTTCGCTAATTAAGTCGGAAGAAACTCCAGTTAAGTCAGAAGAAAACCTCATTAAGTCGGAAGAAACCCCTATTAAGTCGGAAGAAAGTACACAAAGAAAAGGAAATAAAAACAAATCAAACAAAACATCATCTGACGATGATGGCAACGCACCTGCCGCCGACACACCGACGGAGATTTCCAATAAAAGCCATCGGCGGGGAGACCCCGCACCCTCGCCAGCCGACCCCATAGCAGCCAGCCTGGCATGGGCTCAAGCCAACGCCGAACGCCTCGCCCATGAGAGCGGCACCCACGCCGCCGCAGTGCTCCACCACGCCCGCCAGGTAGCCGAAAGCTGGCGCATGACCGGCGAATGGGACCGCGCCAAGCCCAACACCCACATGGCATCAGCCATCAAAGCACGCATACGCCGCAGCCGCGACATCTGCGGCGACACGCCTCCTCCCTCCTCCCCCACAGCACGGCGCATAGCCGCCGAGCGCGAAGCCGACCGCCGCGCCCGCGCCTCGCGCAAGCCCATCGACTCCCGCGCCGCCCTCCAAGCCTACCTCGCCTCCCGAGGCCTCGCCCCCGACACCCGCCTCTCCCACGTCGCCGCCGCCCCATAGACGCTTTACCACGTGGCGAATCCTACCCCTGTAGGGATGTTATGAGGAGGCAGTCAGGGGCGAAGGTGCAGGAGCGTATCGGCAAGCTGGCGCGTGAACAGCGCGGCTCCATGGCTGTTCATGTGGAGGGGGTCAATGAACAATGAAGCATTGCCGACGAATGCCGGATGGGACTGGAAATCCAGCAATTCCAGGTCGGGACGTCCCGAATACTTCTTCAATAGTGCACGGTAACGGTCTGTATATTTGACCCTATAATATTTCGGCGAAGTGACAAAAATCACCGCGATTTTCTCCCGCTCACAGATATCAATGAATCGGCGCAGATATTTCACCTTGACAGGGTCAATCCCCTGTTCTGCCGCTTCATAGTCATATTCCGCCGCTTTGGGCGCACCGTCCATCATCCCCTCCTTGGGGCGGAAGCCTTTGAGGCTGCCGTCAGGCTCCTTCACGCCGAGACTCCACAGAATCTTCAGCCATACTGTGTTGTAGCGGTATGCCGAGGAGTGGAGTTTGAGGTATTCCGTCTCGTCGATATCATCGATCACCTCACGGATGCCGGGTCGGTCATAGTAGGGTCTGATATTGCCCAGCGCACCGTAGCGGTCGTAGCTCCCAAACAGATCGTGCAAGGCATAAAAATCGTAGATTATCAGCCGAGGCTTCTCCCCACGGCTGAGTATGTTGTTAAGATAACAGTAAGCCAGGATTATACCGTTCTTGTCGACACCGGCATTATAGACTGTGACCCCAAATGCATCTTCCAGTATCTCCGGGTCATAGTGATGCCCGGCACGCGATGACCCCATAATCACAATAGAATCGTTAAGGCTGCTGTTGATATAACTGTTGGCGTAGATTTCGCCACTACTGACCTTGGTCAAAAGACTGTCCATGGTACTCCCGAAGGCTATGTCTATCACAGCAATCACCACCGCCATGACAGCTACCGTCACAATCCGTCGCCTTATCATGCCGTCAGAACTGAACATATATAAACTGGCTTGAATCCAGCACTCCCATGGTCAGAACCATAAAGAGGAGCGCGACGAAACTTGCAATCCTTACCGCCCGTCTTCTGTTTCTCAGCAGGCTCATGCCGGGCATGTGTTCCTGTATGATTTCAACCACCAGCAATAAGATCACGCCGGCTGACATAAGGAAGATATCCGTCTTCCCCACCGTCAGCGATGCGCCTGGAGCCAACGTGGCTACCCGCCGTATCATGTCCCAGGCATCCGTCAGGGTGGGCATACGGAAAAGTATCCAGGCAAAATTGACGACAAGAAAAACCGCCGCGATCCTGAGCAGAGCCGTTCCTCGCCGTGACAGGCCACTGCCTCCGGCTCCAAATGCACGTTCCAGACACATGACACCGCCATGGACAGCTCCCCAGATCAGAAACGTAAGATTGGCACCATGCCACAGCCCGCTCACGAGAAAGGTGGCGAATATATTGGCTGACCTACGCCCTCTCCCCTTGCGGTTGCCACCCAAAGGTATATACACATAGTCTCTGAGCCAGCGGGTCAACGAGATGTGCCATCTCCTCCAAAATTCCGTGATGCTCTGGCTCAGGTAGGGACGTTGGAAATTGTTGATTAAATCATAACCGAAAAGACGTCCTACCCCTATGGCAATCAATGAATACCCAGCAAAATCGCCATAAATCTGCAACGAATAGAGCACAGAGGCTACGAAACAAGTGCTTCCTGAAAACCAAATATATCCATCAAACACCGGGTTGACAAAGAGCGCGAGCCTGTCGGCGACCATCGCTTTCAGAAAGTAACCCCATAGCATCAGACGTGCCCCCTCGGTGACATCGGCATATACAAGGGGACGGCGCCCTTTAATCTGGGGGAGCAGTTCATCGGCTTTACTTATAGGACCCGATGCTATCTGAGGTAAGAATCCGACAAACAGCATGTAGTAGAGGAAGTTGTGCTCTGCGGAAATACGCTGCTGGTAGACATCCCACATATAACCTACTGCCTGTAACGTGAAAAACGAAATGCCTAACGGGACAAAAATCTTGGTCATTACAGATGCGTCACACTCCACGCCCAGATGCAGTCCTCTCAGTGCTTCGGTACACAGGGCTGCTATAAAGGCAGAATATTTCATGACCGCCAATGGTGCAAGCACAATCAAGGTGAAAGCCGTCACCATAATCTGCCGTCTCGTCCCGAGCCTATCTTGGAAACGCTCTACCAGTAATGCAAAAAAATATGTCATTGCGGTAACTGACAGCAATACCAGCGCACCTGCCGGCTGATATGAGAGACAAAATCCATAGGATATTGATGTCAGCATGACTGCCGAGATGATATTGGTGTACCTGTTGTTTCTGCACAGGTACATCACAACAATGTATGCCAACAGCACGACAGGCAACATCACAAGAAATCCAAACGAATTCAAAACCATCTGCTCACGAAACTCAGTGGGTGTTTAAACGACAAAAGTAAAATGTTTACGCGTAATCTGCCAAATTTTAGGATGGTTTTGCAGATCTAATGTTCTGCCTTTATTGGATCGTGCGTACCACTACTGGTCAATATTAATTGAAATCTGTAAGAAAAATCATAATATTGTAGGGACATGCCATGGCATGTCCGCAATCATCATATGACACCGTCATCCTTCAGGTTCTTTGCACCAAGCGGACATGCCACGGCATGTCCCTACGATATTCATGCAATAAATATCGGGATGACGGGTACTACAGCGTGCGGAGGATGTTGAGGAAGCGGGTGGCGATGACGGGGGCGGTGAAGCGGGCGGCGATGGAGGATTTCTGGGCGGTGCGGTCAAAGGGGGCGGCGAGTGCCTGACGGAGGCAGGCGGCGAAATCGGCGGGGTCTTTGTAGGCGGCTATGTAGCCGTTGGCGGCGTGGCTGACTATGTCGCGCTGGCCGCCTCTGTCAAATGTCACCGCGGTGGCACCCGAAGCTATGCCCTCCATCAAGGTCGCACCCATGGTCTCGAAGTCGCTGGTGGAGATGACCGCTGTGGCGGCTGAATAGACGGCTCGCAGCTGCGCCGAGGTCAGCTGCCCTGTAGCTACATGATCCATGACCAGATCGCTGAGCATGGAGGCATCCCGCAACCCGCCGACAAACACTGCCTGGCATTCACGCGCCAGCTCGGGGTGGGTAGCAGCGAGGGCGTTGAGAGCCTTGACCGCCATAGGGAGGTCTTTGACATCGTCGTCGAGACGCGCCGCAGCCATCACTATCAGCCTACGCTCAGGATTGATGCCCATTTCGCGCAAAGAAGCCAATTGCTCGGCTGACGGATTCACCGAATAGTCCTCCACGGGGAAAGCGTGGGGGAGGATATGTGTCGTGCGTTTACCCAAAAGATTGCTCCTGAGGCATATCTCCTGCTGCCAGCGGCTGACTGCCACGAAGTGCAGATTGGGATGTCGGCTATAGAGGCCTTTCTTCTGCTCCCACACGCGGTGAGACAGATCGGTAAACCGCCCGTCCTTGTCCGTGTTGCCGAGCAGGGGACAGTAGCCGCACTCGCCTATATACCTGCTGCACCAGCCAGGCAGGTGGCATATGCCGGTGGCACACCAGAGGTCGTGCATGATCCACACTACGGGCTTGCCGAGACTGCACAGTCGGTCGATGTCGTCCATAGACAGGAGTCCCTGGTTAATCCAGTTGAGCACGATGACATCAGCATCGCGCACCTGGGGCATATCGCAGACACCGCACCCGGTGGATGCGGAGGATACCTTGAAGAGGCGGCTGCGCCGCAGCCCGTTGCGCACGAAGATGCTGAGACGTTCGCGCATAAACGCCCTCAGCCACCGCCGACGGCTGACAGCATAGACATACGGAGTATCCTTAAGCTCATGGCGGGCGCAGACCATATATGCATCCTCGCCCCGCTCACGCAGAGCCTCGATGAGCCGCATGGTCACAGTGGCAGCTCCTCCAAGATTGTCGTTTGTGCTCAGAAACGCTATACGCATGGCGGTCACTCCTCGGCGGTAAGCAATTTGGCAAGATATGCCACGCCCTCCGAGGCACACATCTTTATGACCGTCACGCCCGGGGGCACCGCAGCGGGATTAGGGTCGATATAGTAGATGGGCACATCAAGAGGCACATAGCCCAGCAGCCCCGCTGCTGGATAGACATTGAGCGAGGTGCCTATGACCACGAAGATGTCAGCCTGCTGCGCCCACTCGATGGCTTTCTCAATCATCGGCACAGGCTCCTGAAAGAATACTATGTGGGGACGCACAGGGTCGCCATAGTCATCGCGTGTTTCGGGCGATGTCTCCAGATGGTCCTTATCAAGAGTGTAGATGCGCTCAGGATGCGTCATGGAGCGCACCTTCATCAGTTCGCCATGGAGGTGGAGCACATGCGCGCTGCCCGCACGCTCGTGCAGGTCATCCACATTCTGGGTGATGATGTAAGTGTCGAAGTGCTTCTCAAGCTCCTTGAGTCCGAGATGCCCGGCATTGGGCGAGCAGTTGACCAGCTCGCTGCGACGCTTGTTGTAAAATTCATGCACCAGAGCCGGATTGCGGCGGAAGCCATCGGCACTCGCCACATCCATCACCGGATACCGGTCCCACAGACCTCCGGCATCGCGGAACGTGGCGATGCCACTCTCGGCGCTCATACCCGCGCCCGTAGAAATCACAAGTTTCTTTTTCATATCCGCAAATATAACGAAATCCCCCATCAAAACAAACACAAAAGCCACCACGAAAGCTTTCACAATCTGTAGGGACATGCCATGGCATGTCTGCGCATAAACGACA
The DNA here is from genome assembly GCA_001689515.1 of Bacteroidales bacterium M7. Taxonomy (GTDB): domain Bacteria; phylum Bacteroidota; class Bacteroidia; order Bacteroidales; family Muribaculaceae; genus Amulumruptor. Next base: position 3,783 of record LUJR01000024.1, on the reverse strand, counting down.
AGCCCATCGTCAGCTTAACGATGGGCTTGTGATGCATATGTGGTCTGGTTGGTTACCAGATGATGACGCGCTCGGCTTCGGGGCGGAACATGGGGTCACCTTCTACGATGCCGAAGGCTTCGAAGAAGGGCTGGAGGTTGCGGAGGCTGACGTTGACGCGCTGCTTGCCGAGCGAGTGCACGTCGCCTGTGGTGAGGGAGCGTATCTCCTCGTCGCGGATGTTCTGGGCCCAGAGGTTGGCGTAGTTGAGATAGAATGCCTGGATGGGGGTCAGTCCGTCGATATTGGCTTCTTCGGAGGTGACATCTACGCCTTTCTTCTTCTGGCTGTCAAGGAAGGCGGTCATGGCGATGTTGAGTCCGCCCTGGTCGGCGATATTCTCGCCGAGGGTGTACTGACCGTTGGCATGCAGACCGGGAAGCACCTCTACCGCGCTGAACTGGTCAACGAGCACCTGTGCCTTCTCGCCGAATTTCTTGGCATCTTCGGGAGTCCACCACATGGTCATGTTGCCGTCGGCATCGAAGTTGCGACCCTGGTCGTCAAAACCGTGGGTCATCTCATGACCGATGACCACGCCTATGCCGCCGTAGTTCTCGGCATCGCTTGCTTCGGGATCAAAGAACGGAGCCTGGAGTATGGCAGCCGGGAATACGATTTCGTTGGCAAGGGGATTATAATATGCGTTGACAGTCTGAGGAGTCATAGCCCACTCGGTGCGGTCAACGGGTTTGCCCCACTTGCTGTAGTAGTCCTTCTGATGCCACATGCTGACATTGTGCATGTTGTCATAGTATGACAGGGCAGGGTCGATTTCCAGAGTCGTGTAGTCCTTCCATTTGTCGGGATAACCGATTTTGACGGTGAAGGCGTTGAGCTTTTTGAGAGCGTTGAGCTTGGTCTCGTCGCTCATCCAGTCAAGATGGATAAGGTGCTTGCCGAGGGCTGTGCGGAGGTTCTCCACGAGGCCTATCATGTAGTCCTTTGATGACTGGGGGAAATATTTCTCTACATAAAGCTCGCCGACAGCCTCGCCCATGGCACCTTCCGTGGCACCGAGAGCGCGTTTCCAGAGAGGACGCTGCTCCTTGACACCGCTCACTACCTTGGAGAACTCAAAGTTAGTGTCGACAAACTTCTGGCTCAGGCGGTTGGAAGCCTGATTGACATACTTCCACAGATAGTAGTCCTTGAGCTCGCGGTCAGTCAGCGATGCAAACAGCTTGTCAGCCTGGGCGATAGGTTCAAACTGTGTCACGATAAGAGTGTCGGGGGTCTGGATGCCCATTGTCTCGATGAAGAAACGGTCCCAGGGCAGATTGGGGTACATCTCCTTGACCTTGGCGGTTGGAGTGGGATTGTTCTGCGAGGGAAGGTCACGGGAGCGTTCACGAGTCCATGCCGAGTCGGCGAGGGCGGTCTCTATCTTCATGACATTCTTCATGATGCGGTTGGCATCCTTCTTGCTGTATCCGGCATTGACCATCTGACCGACGATGAGCTTCTTGAGGGCTTCGCGCACTTCCTTGTTGCGCTTGTCGTCTTTGAGATAGTAGTCACGGTCACCGAGCGACATGCCACCTCCGCTGAGATACATGCCATAACGCTTCGAGTCGTTGAGATCCTCCTGCATTCCTGCACCGAAGAGCGGGCTGGCGTAGTTGCCGTGCATCCACAGGAAGAGGTCGGTCATCCCTTCGTGGGGAGTATCCTCGATTTTTTTCAGGTCAGCCTGGATGGGCTTGATGCCCTCGGCGTTACGGCGGTCCATGTCCATAGCCTGGTTGTAGATGGTCGACACCTTGTAGGCTACGGTGCCGGGCTGGGGATTGGTGGCAGCCAGTCCGAGCACAAGGTTCTTGACACGGATCTCGCTCGAGTCGTTGAGCACGTTGAACTGTCCGTAGCGGGCATGCTCGTCAGTCAGCGGATTGGCTTTCTGCCAGCCGCGTGTGGCGTATTCATAGAAATCGGCTTTAGGTGACACTGTAGTGTCAAAATTCGCCTTGTCAATGCTTTTCAGATGTTCCTGTGCCATCATGGGTAGCGCACTCAAGGCTGCGAGCGCGGCAGAGACTAAGATTTTCATTGTTAACGAAATGGTGATAATGTGAATTTAATTTGTTGTAGGGACATGCCGTGGCATGTCCCTACAAATTGTATCAAAAGGCTGTCCTTCGCTTTTAGAGCTTTGCCTGGATAGCTGCGGTCTCTGCCTCGTAGCCGGGCTTGCGGAGGAGGGCAAACATATTGCGCTTGTATGCCTCTACGCCGGGCTGGTTGAAGGGGTTGACACCGAGCAGATAGCCGGAGATGCCGCAAGCCTTCTCGAAGAAGTAGATAAGCTCGCCGAGGTACTGCTCAGTCAGAGCAGGCACGGTCACGATCATGTTGGGCACGTCACCGTCAACGTGAGCTATACGTGTGCCCAGTTCTGCCATCTTGTTGACCTCGTCCACGCGCTTGCCGGCGATGTAGTTCAGACCGTCAAGATTAGCTTCGTCAGAGGGGATGATCTCTGTGTGCTTCTGCTCGAGCACAGACACGACTGTCTCAAATATGGTGCGCTCGCCTTCCTGTATCCACTGACCCATAGAGTGGAGGTCGGTAGAGTTATCGACGGCTGCGGGGAAGATACCCTTGTGGTCCTTGCCCTCGCTCTCGCCGTAGAGCTGCTTCCACCATTCGCCGAAGTAGTGGAGTTTGGGGTTGTAGTTGACGAGGATCTCGGTCTTCTTGCCGGCACGGTAGAGGGCGTTGCGGGTGAGAGCGTACTTAAACGAGGGATTCTCCATCGAAGGCTCGTTGGTGGCAGCCTGCATGGCACGGGCACCGTTCATGAGAGCCTTGATGTCATATCCGGCAACAGCGATGGGAAGCAGACCCACAGGGCTGAGCACAGAGAAGCGGCCGCCGACATTGTCATCGATAACGTATGTCTTGTAACCCTCCTCGGTGGCAAGCTGACGGAGAGCTCCGCGCTTGGCATCTGTGATAGCTACGATACGCTTTGCAGCCTCGGCTTTGCCAGCCTGCTCCTCGAGCTGAGCCTTGAGCATGCGGAACGCGATGGCAGGTTCGGTAGTAGTACCGCTCTTTGAGATAACAACAATGCCGAAACGCTTGTCTTTGAGGAAATCCTTGAGTTCATAGAGGTAATCCTCTCCGATGTTCTGACCGGCAAAGAGCACCACAGTATTGTCAGACTTGCGGTAGGCAGCGAAAGCATCGCTCAGAGCCTCGATCACAGCCTTGGCACCGAGATAGCTGCCGCCGATACCTATAGCCACCACATAATCGCAGTCCTTGCGGAGCTGGGCAGCAGTAGCGTTGATATCGTCAAGCAGGGCATCGGGAGTACGGGTAGGGAGGTCAAGCCAACCGAGAAAATCATTGCCGGCACCATTGCCGTCAAGAAGAGTCTTCAATGCCGCAGCAGCCTCGGGCTTCATAGCCTCAAGCTGGGCTTCGCTGACAGTACCTGTCACATGCTTGTTGTTAACTTCAATAGTCTTCATAATGAGAAATATATAGTGTTGATAAATATCACAATATAACCACGCAAAATTACAAAATTTCTCACAAAATCAGACGCTTAAAATCACACTGCAAGGATAATAAATCTTATAACAATGAAAATAAATCTTATAAGCAGTATATATCCCATCCCTGTAGGGACATGCCACGGCATGTCCGCATCCCAGCCGTGCATAATTATTAGACTTATAAGATTTATAAGTCTTATGAGATTTATAAGGGGTCAATGTAAAAAAGTGGTTGTTA